>NZ_JBIVRB010000003.1:0-477615 GCF_044755465.1 Streptomyces sp. NPDC092296
ACGTTGTCGGTGGAGGCGGTCCAGGACAGCGAAACGCTGTTCGCGGTCTTGGACGGCGACGTCACATTGGTCGGAGCGGTCGGAGCGGTGGTGTCCGTGGTGCCGCCGCCGCCGCCACCGGAGACCGGCGGGTAGGCGTTGGCCAGCAGCTGCTTGAACTGCGCGGAGAACCAGTGGCCGGCGACAGGAGCGTTTGCCAGCGCGCCGGACATGCTGTTGCCGTTGCGGCCGTTGCCCGTGTAGGTCGGGTCACACATCCGGTCGAAGCCCTTGCCCTCGTCGTTCGAGATGGCAGAGCTGGAACCGTCGGACTCGCCCGGGGGCTTCGCCCACACGTAGGCGTCGATACCGGTCGCGGGAGAAGCGGTCGGCCGCTCACCCAGACCCGCACCGCTCTGGTTGCACCAGTTGCCGGCGTGGATACGCCGGTCGACGCGGCCACCGTCGATGTAGGCGTCGACCGAAGTGGTCGGGCCAGGGCCGGCCGGACGGGACGGGCCGCCCCAGCCGTTGCGCGAGGTGTCGATCAGCATGCCGATGTCGGACTTGAAGCCCGCCGAGACCAGCTGGGTGCGCAGGGCCTGGGCGAACGACAGCTCGTCGACGTAGTTGTTCCAGTCGACCCACTTGGACTGGCGCACGCTGGTGCCGTTGACGTTGTCCGTGACCTTGAAGTTGGGCTCGGTCAGGGCGCTGTAGTTGGCCGTGTTGGTGATGAAGCCGACCACGTCGTTGACGGTGGCACCGCTGCTGGTCGCGGCCTTGTAGAACTCCTGGGCGGACGGGGCCATGTTGGTGTCCCAGCCCAGCCAGCCGTGGTGCGCGGCGTCGATGTAGTTGTAGACGTTGGAGAGCGCGCCCAGCTTGTGCAGCGCGTACCCGACGCCCTTCTCGTAGTTGCCGTTCGACTTCATCGTGGCGCAGGCGTCCGTCGAACCATCGGTGCCACCAGCGTTGGTGACGATGTTCGGCAGCGAGTCGGGCTCGATGAGGTTGACGATCCGCAGGTTGGCGTAGGCCGGGTCGGCCATGATCGCCGCGATCGGGTCGATGTAGTCCGTCTCGTACTTGGCGAGGTCGTTCGGGCCGAGCTCACCGTTGGAGGCGAGCGCGGCGCAGTCACGGCCGGGCAGGTCGTAGATGACGATCTGGACCAGGGTCGCGCCCTGGGCCACAGCGGTGTCCAGGTGGGCCTTGAGGCCGCGGGCCGCAGAGGAGCCCTGGATCGCGGCGATCCGGTCCATCCAGACGAAGGTGGGCTGGTTGGAGATGGCGCTGCCGCCGTCGGCAGCGGCCAGCGCGGACCAGTCCGGGTTCACATAGACCTTGGCGCCAGCGTACGGGTTGTCCACCCGCGCGGCGGCGGCCTGAGCCTGAGTGCCGCCTGCGGCCACGGTGAGACCCGTGGCGAGCGCCAGCGCGCCCAGCGCGGCGAGACTGCGGCGAAGGCGCGAACTGTGCGCCCTGCGCGGTGGGGAGGTTGTCACATCGGCTCCTTGGGAGAGGGATGACGAGAGTCGCTGCACCGACCCGGCGGTCTGTCCCGGCGTGGCGCGCCGGGACACCGGCTGCGGGGGTGGTCGGCAGCCGGCCGGGAAGGGGTGGGGATGCCATCGGCAGATGCCGCCGGGTTGGCAGTACCGTGAGACCACTGTGGGAGCGCTTCCACGGAAGCGCCCGCCTCAGACACGGCCATACGGTGTCGAGGGTGCAAGCACCACGATGCGTGGTGGGCTGTGGAATCCACGCCGGCACATCGTGCAGTGCGGGAGTCGACGCAGCGACAGATGACATGAAGCCATCCAGCTAGGAGCATGTCAATGGTCCGCGCGACTTCACTTGTCGAACGCACTCCGGAGCTGACGGGGGCTCAGCACCCTTCGGAGGGGGACCACTGTGTGAAGTCTTGACAGGGCATGTTGTGGAGATTGACCATTGAAGCGGTTGGGAGCGCTCCCACAATCATCCCTTCAACAGAACGGGAATCCGCCACCGATGCCCGCCGTCGACCCCACCCGTGCCCGCCGGGCCCGGGACATGCGCCGGGGGCCGGCGGAGCACCGCCGGCCCCCGGGGGACCTGCTGTCAAACCCTCAGCGGAACGAACCGGACGCCTGGGGGGACGAACCGGTCTCCGAGAACGAGCCGACCCTTCAGTGGAACGAGTGCTCCGCCGCCGGGAAGGCGCCCGAGGCGACCTCCGCGCCGAAGGCGCGGGCGGCGCTGCCGAGCACCTCGCGCAGGTCGGCGTACTGCTTGACGAACTTCGGCACCCGCCCGGCGGTCATCCCCGCCATGTCCGTCCACACCAGCACCTGGGCGTCGCAGCCCGCGCCCGCGCCGATGCCCACCGTCGGGATCGCCAGCGCGGCCGTCAGCTGAGCGGCGAGTTCGGCCGGAGCGGCCTCCACCACCACCGCGAACGCCCCGGCCGCCTGCACCGCCTTGGCGTCGCGCAGCATCCGGTCGGCGGCCTCCTCGCCCCGGCCCTGCACCGGGTAGCCGCCCAGCGCCAGCACCGACTGCGGGGTCAGGCCGATGTGCGCCACCACCGGGATGCCGGCCTGCACCAGCAGCTCGATGGCCGGTGCGCTGCGCTCGCCGCCCTCCAGCTTCACCGCCCCGACCCCGGCCTCCTTGAGCAGCCGGACGGCGTTGTGCAGCGCCTGTGCGGGTGACTCCTGGAAGGCGCCGAACGGCAGATCAGCGACGATCATGGCGTGCTGGGTGCCGCGCACCACGGCGGCGGCCATCATGACCATCTGGTCCATGGTGACCGGCACGGTGGAGTCGTAGCCGAGGTGGCAGTTGCCGGACGAGTCCCCGACCAGCAGGACGGGGATGCCGGCCTCGTCGAACACGCCGGCGGTGAGGGCGTCGTACGCGGTGAGCATCGGCCACCGCTCGCCGCGCTGCTTGGCGGCGGCGATGTCCCGGACCGTCACCCGGCGGCTGCGGGTGCCCCCGTAGAGGGTGGCGGCCGGCCGCTCGGTGGCGGGGGTCTGCCCCGGTGCCGTGCCGCCGGAGGCCGTCCGGCCGTCAGGGGGCGTCTGGCCGTCAGGGGGCGTCTGGCCGTCGGACGGCGTCTGCCCGGCGGGGGGCGTCTGGCCCTCGGACGGCGTCTGGGCAGGCTGAAGCGGAGAAGCGTTCATCGAACAGGCTCCTATGAAATGGAAGTCTCGTGGCGCCCCTGAGGGCGTCCCCGGATCTGCTCCCATGCTCGCACGGCGCCCGCGACGCGCAAAGGGGCGGGTGTGCGACGGGCCGCTGCGATACCGGTCACACCGATTTTTGCCAGGCCGTTACAATACGAGACTGTTCCGTATCGAAAGTCGGCTACCGTGGTGAGTCGAACGGGTCCGGTGCGGACCCATGACAATCGACGGGATCACCATGTCCACCACAGCCTCAACCGGGCCCGCCGCCGCGCCGCGCCGGGTGCCCGAGACGGTCCACCGCCGCCGCTGGGCGATCCTCGGGGTGCTGCTCTTCGCCCTGCTGGTCGTCGTCCTCGACAACTCGATCCTCAACGTGGCGATGAAGACCATTGCCAGCCCGGCCCCGGTCGGCCTCGGCGCCGGTCAGAGCGACCTGGAATGGGCGATCAACTCCTACACCCTGGTCTTCGCCGGACTGCTGTTCACCGCCGGGCTCCTCGGTGACCGGCTCGGCCGCAAGAAGACCCTGCTGGCCGGCATGGCGGTCTTCGGCACCGGCTCGCTGCTCTCCGCGCTGGCCGGCTCGCCCGGCCAGCTGATCGCCTTCCGCGCGGTGATGGGCCTCGGCGGCGCCTTTGTGATGCCCGCCACCCTGGCGATCATCATGAACGTCTTCGAACGCCGGGAGCAGCCCAAGGCGATAGGGATCTGGGCCGGCGCCGTCGGCCTCGGCATCGCCATCGGCCCGATCACCGGCGGCCTGCTGCTCCAGCACTTCTGGTGGGGCTCGGTCTTCCTGGTCAACCTGCCCATCGTGGTGGTCGCCCTGATCGGCATGGTGTGGCTGGTGCCGGACTCCCGCGACCCCAACCCCGGCAAGCTGGACCCGGTGGGCGTGCTGCTCTCCGTCATCGGCCTGGTGCTGCTGATCTACGGCATCATCAAGGGCGGCCAGCTCGCGGACTTCACCGATCCCGCCGCCTGGGGCCCGGTCGCGGGCGGCCTGGCGGTCCTGGCCGGCTTCGTGGCGTACGAGCGGCGTACCGCGCACCCGGCACTCGACGTCACCTGGTTCCGCAACCCGCGCTTCTCCGCCTCGGTGATCGTCATCGGGCTGGTCTTCTTCGCCCTGATGGGCGTCACCTTCTTCTCCGCCTTCTACCTGCAGAGCGTGCGCGGCTACAGCGCGCTCCAGGCGGGCGCCCTGCTGCTGCCGCTGGCCGTCGCGCAGATGGCCTTCGCACCGCGCGCCCGGCTGGTGGTGGACCGGTTCGGCGTCCGCGCCACCTGCACCGGCGGCATGGCCCTGGTGGGGCTGGCGTTCCTCGGCTACCTGCTGCTGGGCGTCGACACCCCGATCTGGGTGATGGAGGTGGTCGGGCTGGCGATGGGCACCGGACTGGCCCATGTGATGCCGCCGGTCACCGTCACCATCATGTCGGCGCTGCCGCGTGAGAAGGCCGGGTCCGGCTCCGCGCTCAACAACACCTTCCGCCAGGTGGGCGGCTCGCTCGGGGTGGCGATCCTCGGCGCGCTGCTGTCCGCCGTCTACCGCAACGGCGTCTCGGACAAGCTGGCGACGCTGCCCCCCGCCCTGCGTACCACCGCCGGGGAGTCCATCGAGGCCACGCTCGGCGTCGCCCAGCGGCTCGGGCCGCGCGGCGCCGGCCTGGTCGACCCGGCCAAGGTGTCCTTCGTCCACGCCATGCACATCGTCTCCGGCGTCTCCGCCGGGGTCACCCTGCTCGGCGCGCTGGTGGCCCTGCTCTTCCTGCCCGGCCGACTGCCCGCCCCGGGCACGGACGGACCCGCCGCCGCGCGGGAGCCCGCAGCGGCCCCGGCAGGGCGCCCCTGACCGAAGTCAGGGAGAATCCGGTCATGGACAGCAGTACGGCCCCGGCCCGGGACGGGCGGCCCGACGGCACCGAGTACGGCACTCCCCGGCGCGGCCGACCGCGCAGCGAGGCCGTCGACCAGGCGATCATGGACGCCGTCGAGCGCCTGATGGCGGGCGGCAGCAGCCTGGCGGAGCTCTCCATGGAGGGGGTCGCCCAGGCGGCCGGGGTCGGCAAGGCCACCGTCTACCGGCGGTGGCCCAACAAGGAGGCACTGCTGATCGACGTCGTACGCCGGCTGGAGGAGCCCGAGCCGGAGCTCGCGGGGGAGTCGGCCCGCGACGACCTGGTGGCGCTGCTGGACTTCCTGCGCCGCCGGGGGCTGGCCAAGCGCTCCCGCTGGATCCTCAAGGCGGCGCTGAGCCAGATGGGCTCGCTGCCCGCCCTCCAGTCGCTCTACCAGGAGCGGGTGGTGCGGCGCCGCCAGGAACTGGCCCGCGAGGTGGTGCGGCGCGGGGTGGCCAGCGGAGAGTTCCGCTCGGACGTCGACCTGGACCTGCTGGTCGAGATCCTGGTGGCGCCGATGCTGGTCCGCAGCGTGCTCTGGCAGGACGCGCCGCTGGACGACCCCCGGCTCAGCGAGCTGATGGTGGACACCGCGATGCAGGGGGTGGCGGCGCCCGCCGCAGGCTGAGGACGGGATTCCGGTACCGGTGCGCCGGAACCTCTGCCGCCGGCCACACGTCTGTCCCGGCATACGCTGACCCGGGAAGCGGCACGGGCACAGGCATCCAGCACGAGGGATCACGGCACATGGCACAGGCGGCGAGGGCGTGGGCACGGTCGGGCGGCGAACGGCCGGACGGCCCGCGCCCCCGGCCCCGACGGCTGCCCGGACTGCGCCGCTGGGGCCGGGACGACCGCGGCCGCTCCAGCTGGCGGCGCGGCTGGGTGCCGGCGGTGCTCGCCCTGCTGGTCGCGCTGCTGATGGCGCTGCACGCCGACGTACCCAACCGGATCGGCAACCTCGGCAGCCTGCTGGAGACCTTCCTGCCCTGGGTCGGCCTCGCCGTCCCCGTCCTGCTGGTCTGGGCCCTGCTGCGCCGCTCGGCCACCGCCCTGGCCGCCCTGCTGCTGCCGGTACTGCTCTGGGGGCACCTCTTCGGCGGCCTGCTGCTCGACCGCAGCACCGGCGGCGGCGACCTCACCGTCCTCAGCCACAACGTCAACGCCGAGAACACCGACCCGGTGGGCACCGCGCGGGCGCTGATCGCCTCCGGCGCGGACGTGGTGGCCCTGGAGGAGCTGACCTCCAGCGCGCTCCCGGTGTACGAGAAGGCACTGGCCGGCACCTACCCGTACCGCGCCGTCAAGGGCACCGTCGCCCTCTGGTCCCGCTACCCGGTCAAGGGCACCCGGGCCGTCGACATCAAGATCGGCTGGACCAGGGCGCTGCGCACCGAGGTGGACACCCCGCACGGGGAACTGGCCGTGTACGTGGCACACCTGCCATCCGTACGGGTGAAGTTCGACGCTGGCTTCACCGCGGACCAGCGGGACAAGAGCGCGCAGGCGCTGGGCGACGCGATCGCGGCGGAGCCGCTGCGGCGGGTGGTGCTGCTGGGCGACCTCAACGGGACCATGAACGACCGCAGCCTGGCCGACATCACCTCGCAGCTGCGCTCCGCCCAGGGCGCGGCGGGCGACGGCATCGGCTTCAGCTGGCCGGCGTCCTTCCCGATGGCCCGGATCGACCAGATCATGACCAAGGGCGTCACCCCCACCCGCTCCTGGGTCCTCCCCGCCACCGCCAGCGACCACCTCCCCGTCGCGGCCCGCATCCGACTCTGACCGCCCCGCCGCGCGCCTGCGGGGATGGTCCCCTTGTCATCTGTCAGGGCACGGGTGCTTCCCGCGTGTGGGGGCGGGGGCGATTCGGTGGCCGCTGTCCGGGCCCCGGGCGGTGGGCCGCGTTCCGGTGCTTAATTGGGGGCGCGGAAGGTGAGGGCGAAGTTCCGCATCCTCTCGCGGCGTGACCCGGCAATCACCCGCAGAGAGAATTCCGGGCCGGAGTCGGCAGGCCCGCCGCCGCCCGCCCGGGGCGGCCCCGCTCGCCGGTCGCTTGGCTTGCCTAGATCCAAGACAACATGCTTGACTGGATTGCCAACCTTATGCTGGATCGATTGAGCCCAGGGGCGATCCACTTGACAAAGGTAGTCGCCGGACTTTCCTTCGCCTCAGGACACCCTCCTGACCTGCCCGAACGGGTCTGCGGTGCTGGGCCGCAGGTCCCTTCGTGGGCAAGGGGCCCGGCTGTCGGCTGTCATGTCCGCTCGGCTTCCGGCGGGAAAAACCTCAGCTCCACCCTTAATTCACCCTGGCTTTGAAATCATTCGGGATGATTGCCATTCTTGACCAACCGCAGTTCGGCTGGCGGCTTCGCGCACTACGGCTGGGACGTGGTCTGTCGCAAGCGGACCTGTGCGGCCCGCAGATGTCCACGAGCTATCTGTCGCGCCTGGAGTCCGGGACGCGTCCCCCCACCGTGAAGGCCGTCGAGTACCTGGCCGAGAAATTGGATGTGACGGTCGCGGCCTTCCAGGAGCCCGCGCCGGGCTCCCTGGACGAGGCGCTGGCGCGGGCCGTCTCGGCCGAGGACCAGGCCGAGGCCGCCGGGCCGCTGGGCGCGGCGGGGACCGACGCGGCCTCGGGCAGTCCCCTGCTCCGCTGGTCGGCGCTCTGGACGCTGGCGCGTATCAGCCGCGAACTCGGACGGCGGGCGGAGGAGGCGGACGCGCTGGCCGGCTTGGCGAAGCTGAGCGCCGACATCGGCATCCCGGACCTTCGGGTCCGGACGCTCACGGCGCTGTCCCGATGTCAGCGCATGAGCGGCGAGGCCGCTTCCGCCCGGACGAACGCCAGCGAGGCGTTCGCCCTGGCCAGTGAGCACAAGGTCCCGCTCGGGGACCGGGTCCGCGCCCTGCTCGCGCTGGTCGCGGCCGAGACGGAGGTCGGCGTCCTCGCCGACGCCCGCACGCACTCGGACGAACTGGAGGTACTGGTCGAGGACATCCCCGGCAAGCTGCCCGTCCTGGCGCTGTGGACCGCGGCCACGGTACGGGTCCGGCAAGGGGACCATGTCGCCGCGCAGTCGTTGCTCGAACGGGCGCTCGACCGACTGGACAGCCAGCAGGACGTCGTCCTCTGGATGCGGCTGCGCCTCGCCGCGGCCTCGCTCTACCTCCAGATGGTGCCCCGCCGGGGCGAGAAGGCGGAGGGGTGCCTGGCCGAGGCCGAGCCCGCGCTCCGCCTGGTCGGGACCTCGCAGCAGCGGCAGGAGTTTCTGCTCCTCAAGGCCCAACTGGCCCTGCACCAGCGCGATCCGGCCGAGGCGCAGAGCCTCTACGAGCAGGTCGACGGCGCCCGGGACGAGCTGAACTTCCGCGACCTGGTCCGGCTGAAGGTGCTGGACTGCCAGCTGCGCATCCATGCCGGGCACCGGGACCCGGGAGTCCGCGACATGGAGGAACTCGCCAAGCAGGCGCAGGACAGCGGCAATGTCGACCTCGCGGCCGAGGTCTGGCGCTGTCTCGCCGAGGCGCTCGCCCGGTGAAGCCCCCGGGCCCGCCGCCGACGCGCCGCCGACCGCCGGACCGGGGGCTGTCACCGGACCGAGCGCCGCAGCGGTGGCGCGTCGGGCGTCGGCGGGGCGGTCAGGGCCAGTCGATCTCCCGCCTGTCGGCGGTGGCCCGGCCGGTCGGCTCGGGCCGACCGTGGGAGGCCGGTCCGAGCGGTATGAGGACGGCGATGCCGGTGAGCTTCGTCTTCATGGAGTGGATTGATTCCCCGTGTGTAGGCATGAGGGCCGCTGCGGCCGACCGGTAACCGCGTCCGGCCGCTGAGCCGGCCCTCCTGATGTGTCGCAGCGCCGTGGTCGCGGTATGACGCGGGCCGACCCGGCTCCGGAACGGGCACCGCTGCGGCCCGCGCGGCGCGCGGCCGCCCGATGGGGGTGGGGGAGGGGCCGGGGCCGGATCTGCGGGCGCGGGGTACGGCCCCCATCACGGCCTGCGGCGGGTCGGCCATACGGTCCCTCACAGCCCCTGGGCCTCCGGTGCGGTCGACGGCGACTACGGGGGAGGGTATCGCAGAAACCGAATGGAGCACAGGTTGTCTCTGACTGAAACAACACAAAAACTTGCGTAATGACGTGTGATTAGTCATCGATCATGGGATATCGATGACTTCCGGGTCGGGGCGGGGCAGCGCCCGGTCTCACCGCACCCCGAGCATCAGCATGATGCCGACCAGCATCAGACCGGCCGCGACCAGGCGCGGACCGCCGAAGGGCTCCTTGAAGAACACCTTTGCGATGATCGCGCCCACCAGGATGCTCGACTCGCGCAGCAGGGCCACCGGTGCGAGCTGCGCGCGGGTCTGGGACCACAGCACCAGGCCGTACGCGACGACGGACAGGCAGCCGCCGGCCCAGCCGCGAGCCAGGCTCGGCCTGATCCGGCCGACGAGCCCGCCGCGTCTCATGACCAGGGCCCAGCCGGGGATCGAAGCGCCGTCCAGCAGCATCAGCCAGCCCACGTACCCGAGGAATCCGTCCCCCGGCCCGCAGGCGCGCACGCCCACGCCGTCCACGACGGTGTAGGCCGCGATGGCGAGCCCGGTGGTGACGGCCGCGGCGACGGCCCACCCGTGGGGGCGGGCCGACTCCCCCCGGACGCCCCACAGCGCCAGCCCCACCAGGCCGGCGGCGGCCAGGGCGGCCCCGAGCGCGCTCCAGCCGTGCAGCCGCTCGTTCAGGAAGAGCATCGCGAAGACGGTGACGACGATGGGGCCGGTGCCGCGCGCGATCGGATACATCTTCCCGAAGTCACCGAGCCGGAAGGACCGGATCAGCACCAGCTGGTAGCCGATGTGCACCAGGACCGACGCGCCCAGATACGGCCAGGCACCCACCGGCGGCAGCGGGGCGAACAGGACCAGGACCAGCCCGCAGGCCGCCCGGCCGGTGCCGACCAGCGTCAGTGCCGCGAGCTCGTCCTTGATGCTGTGGGTGAGCGCGTTCCAGCTCGCGTGGGTGACGGCCGCGAGCAGCACCACCAGGGCGACGACCAGCGTCACCCGGTCGGCCCGAGGGCGTCCGCCCGCGCGTCCACGCCGAGCTCCGCCAGCACCGGCTCCCGTTCGGCCGGGTCGAGCATGTCGACGTTCGCCCGAAGGCACCGCGCGCCGGACACCAGGGCTGACAGCTGCTCCTTCATGGCCCGCAGCCCGCCGGTGAACTTCTCGACGTCACCTCCGACATGGGCCATCAGGTCGTCCTTCAGCCCGTAGGTGGTGACGGCGAAGGCGAACTGCTCCAGGAACAGCTCCGCCCGGTCCGCCGGTATCTCCTCGAACCCGTGCCGCCCGCCCGCCCGGTAGTCGGTGATGACGATGTTGCGTACCGGCCCGGAGTCGACCGGTGCACCGGGGAAGACCAGCTCGGGGCCGGCCAGGAAGTCCCCGCCCTCCAGATGCGCGACCAGGTGGTTGCGCTCGATCAGGCCGTCGAAGAGCGGGTCCCGCCGGACCCGTACGGCCGACGGGACCCCGTGCGCCACCCCGTCGCGCACCAGCAGGTGGGTGTTGCTGAGGAACCGGGCCCCGTGGGCGCACGCCTGGGTCAGGAAGACCGTCTTGCCGCCGCCGTTGGGGCCGACCAGCAGGGTGGCCGACCCGTCGGCGGAGGTGAAGCCGCCGGCCTTCAGATGCAGGTAGCCGCAGTCGACCGCGAAGTCGGTCAGGATGCGCTTGACGAAGTACGGCCAGACGGTGCGCTCCAGCCGGCGGCCGAAGACGTACGACCGGTTGCCCTCGGTGATGAGGTAGGCGGGGTCACCGAAGATGTGGTTCAGGTAGTAGCCGGACCTGAACCGCTTCGCCCGCAGCGTCCGGTCGGAGCGCTCCCGCAGCTCCGCCGTGTCGAAGCTGTCGCGGTCCAGGTCCACACAGTGGATCTCGTGGTCCACGGCCGCCCGGTCCGGGGCCTCCCGCGAGAAGTACGCGTAGGCGTCGAACTCCTCGCGGTTGCTGGTGATGAGGACCTTCACCAGGTTGAGGTCGACTGTCCTGGAGGAGCGCACGGGGAGGCTGCGCAGATCGAGCGGCATGGTCGAGTCCCTCGGCTGTGAGATCCGCTATCCGGTGATGGCGAGGACGGCCTCGGAGATGCTCCGCACCGTCGTGAAGGTGTCCCGGCGCAGCATCTCGTCGGGGAACTCGATGGCGAACTCGTCCTCCAGCCCGACCATCAGGGAGACGCCCCGCAGCGAGTCCAGTCCGGAGGCCCACAGATCCGTGTCGGGTCCGATGCCCGGGTCGCCCGGGGCGATTCCCAGGACCGGGAGCAGTACCCCCAGGACGCGTGACTCCACGGTCGGCGCGGTGTCGGCCATGTCGGATGCTCCTTTCGCTGCTGCCGAGCCGGTCATGCGGTCGCCGCCGCGCGGAACCGGGCCACCAGTTGCTGCGGGGTCGGCTCCACGCGCCTGCCCGCGCCCGCCCCCCGCCGGGCGCACCGCACATGCAGCAGCGTCGGCCCGTCCGGGGCGCACTCGGCCGCGCGCAGTTCCTCCAGCGTGGCGACGCAGTGGGCGGCGGCGTACCCGGCGGCGAGCGCCAGCCCCGCCGGGTCACCGATGTGCACCGGCCGCTGGCCCCCGGTGCTCTCGTGCGCACCGTTGTCCAGCACCACATGGACGAGCGCGGGGCGGTGCTCCGCGATCATCGGCAGCACGCTCAGGTTCATCGCGAACGACCCGTCGCCGTCCAGGACCACGACATACCGGTCCGGTCGCGCCAGGGCGACGCCGAGGCCGACCGGGGCGGCCATGCCCATGGAGCCGACCAGGTAGAAGTTCTCCGGGCGGTCCGCGGTGTTGTAGAGGTCGCGGGTGATGAAGCCGCAGGTCGACACGGTGAGCGAGTCCGGGAACCTCCGGACCGTCTCAGCGATGGCTTCCCTGATTCCGAGCACCGTCAGACTCCGTCCTTCACGATGAGCACCGAGGTGAAGCGGCCGCCCTCGGCGTCGGCCAGCACCTTCTCCACCGAGGCGCGGGGCTCGGCCGGGTCCAGGACGGTGTGGCGCAGGCCGAAGACGTCGAGGAGGTTGGTCAGCTCCCGTCCGATGACGTCGTGCTCGACCGCGTCGTTCCCGTCGTGGCCACGCCAGCTGACGACCAGGGGGACGTGGATGTCGTAGATCAGGTTGAGTGAGGTGATGACGTTCAGGCAGTACCCCAGGCCGGAGTTCTGCATCAGGACGACCGGCCTGGCCCCCGCTGCCGCGAGGCCGGCGGCCACTCCGACCGCGGAGTCCTCGCGGGGCGCGGGCAGATAGCCGAAGCTGCCGGCGAGCTCCGGCCCGGGGTCCTCCAGAATCCTGAAGACCCCCTTGAGCAGTGAGCAGGGCACTCCGGTGAAGTGCGTGTGCCCGAGGTCGACGAAGGCCCGGACGAGAAGCTGGGCCGTGGTGGGCCCGTGCTCCGCCGGCGCCGCGTCGGGCGGGCCGGAGACGGTCCGCCGGTCGGATGTGCTCTGCCCCGTTGTCATGGCCCGCTCTCTGCTCGAAGGGGTGTCAGGGACTGGCCTACGGCCAGGCGTTCAGCTCCGGAAGGTCGGCTCCGCCGTCGGCGCGCGGCGCGGCGGCGTACGGGCGCCCGCTGATCCAGGCGGCCAGCGAGCGCAGGTCGCCCCGGACGGTGACGGGCGCTCCGGTGCCGTGCTGCCACTGCTCGCCGGTGTCCTCGGCGATCAGGGTCACGGCGGTCTCCTCGGACAGGCGCGGCTGGAGGAAGGCCACCACATGGGAGGAGAGCGCGGGGCTCCACTCCTCGGACCGGTAGCCGACGGCGAGGTCGACCGAGTGCAGCGCCGACTCCCGCCACCACGCCAGCTGGGTGGCCTCCAACGTGGAGTTGCGGTAGGCGCAGGGGCGGTCCCAGTCCTGCGGCGACAGCGCCGACCAGGACTTGTCCAGCGCGGTGAGACCGGCTTCCAGCTGCGCCCGCAGCCAGTCGACCGGGCGGCCGTGATTGGCCTCGATCGACTTGTCCCGGGTGGGCCGACCGCCGTCGTAGACCTCGATGGTCCGCCCCTCCAGGGCGTAGCGCGCCTGCCGCGCGAACGCCTGGGAGAGGTCCGCGAGGTGGATCAGCACATGGCCCCGGGTCCACCCGGGCAGCTCGATCGGCTCACGCGCCTGCTGCTCGGTGATCTGCGCCACGGCCGTCCGGAGCCGCTGGTGGGCCGCGCCGATCTCCCGCAGCCGCGCCTGGATCTGCTGGGCGTCCGAGTCGCCGCTACTCATACGACATGCCTCCGCTGGTGGTGAATTGGGGGGACGGGGACGAGCCCCGAAGTATGAAATCATGTATCCAGCACAGGATGTCCCGGATCACGTGGTGGTCCTTGTTCGGCCGCAGCGCCCCGATCTGGTGGTACATCACACCTTCGCTGGGCGGGCCGAGGACGGTGATCCGGCGCTCGACGGCGCCGTCCGCGCGCACCGGGTGGAAGTCCCGGGTGAGGTCCAGACCCCCGGGGACGAAGTCCGGTTCGCCGAGGCCCGGGTTGGCCCACTTGCGTACCAGCCCGCGCCGCAGCAGGTTGGGGTAGACCGCCATCATGTCGCGCTCGGCGTCGAAGGAGTGGACCCGGGCGTCGACCAGCACGTCGACCAGCCGCTCGGTGCCGAGCGACCCGCTGATCCGGAACCGGCCGCGCTCCTCGTCGCCGTCCACCCGGGCGTCCGGCCCGACCGAGATGTCGACGATACCGGCCTTGATCAGCGCGGTGACCTTCTCCATCGCCTCGCGGGAGGCGCCCTGGCAGAGGCGGTTGTGGTGGGGGGTGTAGACCCCCAGGAACGTCCGGTGCGACCCGGCCCGCAGCCCGCCGAAGTCGACCGCCTCGATGACCACCCCGCGCAGGTCGCGCCAGGCGGCGTCGGCGGCGGCCTTGGCGGGGTTGCGCAGGTTCCCCTGGGCCGCCCAGCGGATGTCGACGTCGAGGAAGTCGAGGAACGCCTCCTGGTACTCGGCGGCGGTCCGGTACGCGCTGCGGGGCAGCGGATTGATCGTCCGCTCCCAGGAGAAGCGGTGCTCCGCCGCGCGGCGCGCATGGCGCCACGGCGAGGTGGCGGCCGCGACCGCCGCCGCGAACCGCGCCGGGTCGCCCGCCGTGGCGAGCAGCTCCCCGGCCCGGTCGGCGCCGTACACGACGGTGAGGAAGGAGCGGACCGCGGAGTCGACGGGCGGCTCCCCCGACCCGCCCGGCCCTTGGGCGCCCCCGCCCGCCAGGACCCGGTCCACCTCGGCGGCCACGCGCTGGGCCAGCCCCTCCACCGGGGCGGTCAGCAGGTCGCGGGCGCTCTGCCAGTCGGGGAAGGAGTCCGCGTCGGCGAGGAACTTCTCGTACGCCGGGCGCGCGCCACGGATCGCCAGCTCGCGGAAGTCGGCGCCGAACAGGGTGCTGTAGTAGATGAGCGACATCTCCAGCAGCACCAGCGGCAGCACATGCGCCTCGAAGTCGAGCTGGCGCTGCTCCACCCCGCTGATCAGGTTCGGCCGGCCGACCGTGCGGCGCAGCTCCCGCACCGCCTGGACGGTCAGGAACGGCCCCCGGTACTCCAGGGCGGCGATGTCCCGCTCCTTGTCGTTGTAGGGGCGGGCGAAGGTGAACAGGCCGGTCCGGCTGAAGGGCACGATCGCGTCCGGTTCGGCACCGCAGCGGCGGTAGGACATCCGCCCGTCGCCGTCCCGCTCGAAGACGCCGCCACGGCCCTCGGTCAGATAGAGGATGACGTCGATGCCGGTGAGGCCCATGCCCAGGCAGCCGACGGTGGTGCCGGGGCCGGTCTGCTCCGGCGGGAGCGACTTCTCCAGCGGGTAGGCGTTGGGGACCAGGCGGACCGGGTGCCGCTCGGTGAAGCGGGCCCAGGCGACCTGGTGGGGGTTGAGCTCCGGGCGGTTGGCGGAGTGGCCGGTGAGCATGAGCACGTAGTCGGCCTCGAAGGGCGCCGCGCCGTCGGCGGTGCGCACCGCGAGCCGGTCGCCCCGCTCCTCGATGTCCACCACCTCGGCCGTGCGCAGCGTCACGGTGACCTCGTCGATCCCGGCCAGGATGTCCCGGTAGCGGGCGAACTGGTCCTGGAGCGCCAGGCCGTGCACATAGCGCTTCGGCCAGTCCTCCGCGACGACGTCGAAGGTGCGGTCGCCGGTCGCCTCGTACCTGGCCCGGCACCATTCCAGCAGGGTCGGCCGCTCGTCGGCGGCGAGCAGCGGACCCGCGTCGACGACGCTCTCGTCCGCGGCGAAGGCGACCTGGCCGACGATGCGGTTCAGGTAGCTGGTCCTGGTCTGCCCCGGGCTGTGGACCTGGCCGGACCCGAACTCGCCCGACAGGTCGTAGACCACGATGTCCAGCGGGCTCTCGGTGCCCTGCTCGCGGACCAGCGCCGCCAGCCGTTCGAGGACGTAGGTGCAGGTCGGTCCGCCGCCGACGATCGCCAGGTGGATCGCGTGCGGCTGCTCGGAGTGCTCGGGCATCGTCGCCTCACCTCTGGGTGTCTGGTGCGCCGAGCCGCGGGGGGTTCCCGGCGGCGTGCTCCCGGACGACCTCGTCGAAGGCCGTGAACAGGCCGTCGATGTCGTGGGAGGTCAACTGGCCCATGTTGGCCAGTCGGAACACCCCGGCGGACTTCTCCTGGGTGGCGTAGATGACGTATCCCCGCTGCTTGAGGCCGTCGTGGAGCTGGTCGTAGGTCAGGCCGCCGCCGAGGTGGGCGTTGGTGATGGAGTTCGCCCGGTGCTCCGGGGGGAGCAGCAGGTCGATGCCGCGCTCCCGCAGACCGGCCCGGATCTGGGCCGCCCGCGCCGCGTAGCGCTCGCCACGGGCGGCGACGCCTTCGGCCAGGGTCAGGTCCAGGGCGGTGTCCAGGGCCCGCAGGATCTGTAGCGCGGGGGTGAACTGCGGGGTGTGGTGCCGGACCTGTGCGCGGTAGTGGGCGAGCAGGTCGAGGTAGAAGGTGCGGCTCCGCACGCCGTCCAGTGCCTCGAAGCGGTCGGCGGGCGCGCAGACGAAGCTGATGCCGGGCAGCCCTTCGAGGCACTTGTTGGCCGTGCCGACGCACCAGTCGACGTGGTCCGCGACCACGTCGAGCCGCTCGGAGCCGAGGCTGCTGATCGCGTCGACGATCAGCGACCTGCCGTGGTCCGCCACCAGCCGGCCGAGGTCCCCGACCGGGTTGAGCATGCCGGTGCTGGTCTCGTGGTGCACGACGCCCACGTGGGTGAGGCCGGGGTCGGCGGCGAGGGCGGCGGCCACGGCGTCGAGGTCCACCGGGTTGGCCCAGCCGAACTCCAGCCGCTCGGTGCCGATGCCGTGGACGCGGGCGATCCGCAGCAGGCGTTCGCCGTAGTGGCCGTTGTCCAGGACGAGCAGCCTGCCGTCGTCGGGGACCACGGAGCTGATCACCGCTTCGAGGGCGGCGGTGCCCGAACCGGTCAGCAGGACGGTCTCATGGGACGGTCCGCCGCCGCACACCAGCGCCGCCTTCCGGGCGACCGAGACGAGCAGTTCCATCGCCTCGGGTTCGCGGTGGCACTCGTCGGGTGAGCCGAGGGCCGCGCGTACCTGGTCGTGGACGTTGACCGGTCCGGGGTTCAACAGGACGGTGCGCTCTGTCGGTCGGGTCATGTCGGGTCCTCCGTGGGCACCGGTGGGGGCACCGGTGGGGCGGCCTGGCGGGCTATCAGCGTGTACGGGACGTCCTTGGGCCACCGGCTCAGCGGGGCGAGGAGATGGCGCAGGTCGGCCGCCTTGCGGTCGCCCCGCGTGATGACGCACTCCGCCCCGTGGCGGGCGTGCTCGGCCAGGGCCTCGACCTTGCCCGCCATCGCGCCGGTGGCGTCCCAGGCGTCCGTGGCCCAGAACAGCGGCCGGGCGGCGGCGAGGTCGTCCGGGTCCAGCCGGCGCAGTACGGGACCGGTGGGGTCCTCGCCGGTGAGGATGCCCGGCACGTCGGTCAGCGCGACGACGCGGACCGGCGCCGGGCCGGCCGCCAGCGCGATGGCGGGTGCCTCGTCGCTGCTGAGGATGCGCAGGGTCCCCGCCGGGGTCACCACGCAGTCGCTGGACAGGACCGGCACCGCGTGCGCCGCCAGCAGGCGGCGCACCACCTCGACCTGGGCGGCCGTGGTGCCGTCGGGACGCTCGCTGATCATGGCGGTGGCCTGGAGCGGCACCGCCCGGACGCCTCGGGCCCGCAGCCTGGCGGTCCACTCCCAGCGCATGGTGAACGCCGGCTCGGCCAGCGCCACCGCCGCGTAGGGGTCGTCCCGGTCGCGCTTGATCCGGAGCCCGACCGGGTGGCAGAGCGCGCCGCCGCCGGTGACCAGGACCAGCCGCCCGGGGAAGCGCCCGGCCAGGTCCGCCACCAGGTCGGCGAAGTCGTCGAAGGCGGCGAAGTCGGTCTCCCCGGTCACCTTCTTGTCGGAGAGCAGGCTGCCGCCGATCTTGAGCACCAGGAGCCGGGGCGCCGCAGCGGCGGTGGGGGCCGTGGTCACCGCAGCGGCACATTCGAGACCGTGCCCGCCCGATGGCGGCCGGAGTCGAACAGGCGCTGGAAGAAGCCCTCCTCCCAGCGGGCGGTCTGCCCGTCGAGGGTGCCGTACTCCTCCAGGTAGCCGGTGTCCGCCGGGCGGACCGCGTCGAGCACCCGGGCGGGCACCGACCGGGGGTAGAGCAGGGTGGTGAAGTGCAGCGCGTAGTAGACGATCGACTCGGCGCCGTACTCCCGCACGCGCCCCAGGAACCGCTCCCACTGGGCGTCGTCGAAGGCGGCGGCCACCAGGCTCAGGTCGAGGAACTTGCTGAGCTGGAGGTCCTGCTTGTCCTCCACGAAGTGCAGGCTGGTCGCCTCCTTGTGCAGGTGCGAGCAGAGGTCGAGCAGCCGGTCGTCCGGCGCCGGGACCCAGGCCCGGGTCCCGCAGAGCACGGTGGGGACCACGCGGTCCAGCAGTTCGGCGGCGTCGGCCGAGACCCCGGACTTCTTCTGGAAGATGTCATGGCAGATGTCGACGTTGAAGTCGGTCACGTCGGGGCGGCCGGCGGCCCTGCGGTACGGGAGCTGGTTGCTGAGGTTCATCCGCCAGAACAGCTGCGTCTCGCGGCTGTACGGCTCGATGCGCTCGCCGTCGTCGGCGAGGCTGCCCTGCACGTACCCCAGGCGGGTGAGCACCTCGTGCGCGGCGGGCGCGTCGGCGCGGGCGAGCAGCACATCCAGGTCGGCGATCCGGCGCAGCGCCGGGTCGTGGTACTCGCCCTCGCCCAGCGAGAAGCCCTTGCGCACGGCGAACCGCAGCCCGGCGGCGCGCAGTTCGTCGAAGACCCGGCCGAACTCGTCGGACAGGGCCTGGTTGCGTACCCGGTTGCCCAGGTACGCGCTGACGAACACCCAGGGGTAGGGGAAGCCGGCCGTGTCCCCCTGCTTGCGGTCCAGCCGGTAGCGGTCCACGTGCCTGCCGATCAGCGGCAGCACCTTGTGCCGGGCGGCGGCCTCCAGCAGGTCGCCCCAGGACAGGTCGGGCAGGCTCGCCAGCCGACGCACCTCCGCCGTCCGCCGGGCGGAGAGGCGGGGGCGGGCCAGTTCCAGCAGGAGGCGGAAGTGCGGGGGCAGGTCGTCGATGGCCGAGGTGTCGGCCGTGGTCTGTGAAGGCATAGTCGAACCCTTGCCGGGAGTGTCCGCTGTTGGGGTGGCGCGCCCGTCGCCGGGCCGGCTCTCACGCCCTGGGGGAGTGGTGTCCCGCAGGGCCCTGTGGTCGATCTTTCCGTTGCGGGTCAGCGGCATCGCGTCCAGTCGGACCAGCCGCTGCGGCACCATGGCCCGGGGCAGCGCATCGGCCAGGGCGGCCCGCAGCTCGTCGGTGTCGACCGGGCGGCGCAGCGTGACGTACGCGGCCAGCTCGGGGCGCCCGTCGACGTCGAGGACGGTGACGGCGCACTGGTCGACGGCGGGGTGGCGGCCGAGTACGACCTCGATCTCGTCCAGCTCCATCCGTGTCCCGGCGACCTTCACCTGGCGGTCGACCCGGCCCAGGTAGTGGACGCTGCCGCGCTCGAAGCGGGCGAGGTCGCCGGTGCGGTAGAGGCGGCCGGTCGGGGAGTCCGGGTCGAGCACGTCGGGGTGGAAGGCGGCGCGGCTGTTGTCCGGGTCGTTGACGTATCCGCGTCCCACGACCAGGCCGCCGACGAACAGCTCGCCGGCCTCGCCGGGCTCCGCGGCCCGCCACCGGGCGCCGTCCTCGGTGCGGACCAGCAGGTAGAGGGCGGCGTTGGCGATGGGGGCGCCGACGGGAAGCCGGCCGAGGCCGAGGTCGGCGCGGGTCACCTCGTGGTGGGTGACGTCGTCGGAGCACTCCGTCGGCCCGTAGGCGTTCAGCAGCCGGGCGTGCGGGGCGGCGTCCAGCATCCGGCCGGCGAGGTCCGGGTGCAGCTCCTCACCGGTGGAGATCAGCCAGCGCAGGCCGGGCAGGACCGGGGTGCTCCTGCGCTCGGCCTCGCCCGCGAACCAGCCGACGACGGTGGGGACGGCTTCGACGACGGTGACGGCCGACCGTTCGAGGAAGCGTACGAGCCGGCGCGGGAAGGACAGCTCGTCCTGCCGGACGACCACCACGGTGCCGCCGACCAGCAGCGGGGCCAGCATCTGCCAGATCGAGATGTCGAACACCAGGGGAGCGGTGAACGCCAGCCGGTCGGTGGCGGTGAGCGACAGGTCGCGGACCTTGGCCCAGAGGTGGTTCATCATTCCCCGGTGCTCGACGGCGGCGCCCTTGGGGCGGCCGGTCGTCCCGGAGGTGAAGATGCAGTACCGCGTCTCCAGCGACCGGTCCCGTTCGGCGGCGGTCGGCGGGGTGCCGTCCGGGGCGGCGGCCGGGTCGGCGGGCGGGTCGGCGGGCGGGGCGGTGAGGGTGGGGAGGCCGGCCTCCGTGGCCGCGCGGACCGGCTCCGAGCCGCGCGACCGGTCCGGCCCGTAGTGCAGGAGCCGTCCGGCGCCGCCCCGGCGCAGCACGTCCGCGACCCGCCCGGTGGGCCAGTCCGGGTCGACGGGCAGGTAGACGGCGCCCAGCCGCTCCAGCGCCAGGAACACGGCGACGCTGTCGGCGCAGCGGTCGCCCACCGCCGCGACCACCTCACCGCTGCGGCAGCCGGCGGCTTCGAGCGCTGCGGCGATCCGCACCACCCTGGCCAGCAGGTCCCGGTAGGTCAGCGCCGTGTCGCCGTCCACGACGGCGGGCTGCTCCGGAGCGCGGGCCGCCGCCTGCTCGACCCGGGTCAGGACGCCGTGGCCGGTCTCCGTGCTCAGCCGGTGTCCGAGCGAGAGCGCCCGCGCGCGTTCGACCGCGCCCTCGGCCAGCGGCAGCGGCGACAGTTCGGTGCTGGGGTTCACGGTGCTGGGGTTCACGGTGCTGGGGTTCACGGTGCTGGGGTTCACGAGGCGGCCGCCCCCTGGTGGCGGTGCGGGTCGCGGAAGGACCCGGGTACGGGGACGGCGTCGCCCGGGACGGCGGAGAAGTCGGGGGGTCCGGCTGGTTGCTCACCCATGGTCGGTTCCGTGCTCCCTCTCGATGTCGCCGTAGTTGTCCAGCACCCACGCGTCGTCGTAGACCGTTTCGAGGTAGCGCTCTCCCAGGTCGGGGGCGATGGCGGCAGTGGTCAGGGACCGCTCCGGGTCGTGCCTGACGAGCCAGTCGGCCGCTCCGCTGACGACGGTTCCGGTGGAGCCGCCCAGCAGGAATCCGTGCCGCGCCAGCTTTCGGCACATGCGGACCGCGTCCCGCTCGTCCACCCGGACCACGCCGTCCACCAGGCCGGGGGCGATCAGCGGCATGGGCTCGCTCGCGCCCAGGCCGGGGATGTGGCGCGGTCCCGGCGGCATGTCGAAGTTGACCGATCCGACGCTGTCCACGGCGATGATCCGCACCCCGAGGTGGTTCTCGCGGAAGTACCGGGCGCAGCCGGAGAGCGTGCCGCCGGTGCCGGCCCCCACGAACAGCACGTCGAGTCCGGGGAACTGCTTGGCGATCAGCGGTGCGGTGGTCTCGTAGTGCGCCAGCCAGTTCGCCGGGTTCTCGTACTGGTTGAGCCAGACGTGGTCCGGGTTGCGGTCGCACAGCTCGGTGACCCGGGCCTTGCGGGCGGCGAGGTAGCTTCCGCTGGGGTCCGGCCGGTCCACCACGACCACGGTGGTGCCCAGCCGGCGCATCAGCCTGACCGTCGCGGGGTTGCACTTCGGGTCGGTCACGCAGACGAAGCGGAGCGATCTGGCGGCGGCGACCACGCTGAGGGCGACGCCGAGGTTGCCCGAGGAGGACTCCACGAGCGTGGAGTCGGCTCCGATGCGGCCCAGCCGTATCCCGGAGACCACCATGGACGTCGCCGCCCGCAGTTTCACCGAGCCCGCGAAGTTGAATCCCTCGCACTTGAGATGGAGGTTGACGCCGAGCGTCCGCCGGAGGTCGATGTAGACATCGCTGTCCAGAGCCTCGTCGGCCGCAGAGATGATTGCCACGTGTCCGTTCCGCTCCCGTCGGCCCGACGCCGGGACGCCGCCGCCCGTCAGACGTCGAGCTTCTGCCAGGTCTCCAGGCTCTGCAGGCGGAAGACGTCCTGGACGGACGCGATGGAGTCCTCGACCGCCATGGAGTCGCCGTTCTCGTAGACGGAGCGGTAGGTGTCGCGCAGCGCCCGCACGGTCGCCCGCAGGCCCTGGTTGGCGTAGATCACCACGGAGACGCCGGCCTGCTTGATCTCGTCGATGTGCCAGTCCGGGTAGGTGGTCGGCACGATGACCACCGGGACGCGGAAGTCCCAGCCCTGAAGGAAGGAAGCGATCTGTTCGCGGCTCTTGGCCTTGGAGTGGACGAGCACCGCGTCCGCGCCGGAGTCCGCGTAGATCCGGCAGCGCTCCAGGGCGACGTCGACGGTGAGGCCGCTGATCAGCGCCTCGGTACGGGCGATGACGTACATCTCCCCGGTGGACTGCGCCTGCTTGGCGACCGCGATCCGGGCGGCGAACTCCTGCTCGCCGAGCAGGGTCTGGGCGCCCGCGACGAAGCTGTTCATCTTGGGGAACAGCTTGTCCTCGACGCAGATCGCGGTGATGCCCGCCGCCTCGAACTCGTGGACCATGTGCGCGATGTTGAGCTTGCCGCCGTACCCGGTGTCGCAGTCGGCCACCACCGGGATGCGCAGCGCCTTCTGGATGTTGGCGGCGGCCTCCAGGTACTCGGTCATGCTCAGGATGCTGGCGTCCGGGAGGCCGCGTGACGCGGAGACCTCAAGGCTCGACGACCACACGGCCTGGAATCCGGCCTCCTCGGCCAGCAGCCCGCCGAGGGCGTGGTTGGCGCCCGCCACGCGGACGATCTCGTTCTCGGCCAGGACGGAGCGGAAAGACGGATAACTCAGTCGTTGCACGTCCAACTCCTCACATACGTCGCCCTGGGGTGATCGTTGTGCAGCCCCGGTCTCGGCGACCTGCGGCAAGAAGCTAGTAAGCGCCTGGCAAGTATGTCAAGTAGTCAGTCAATTCGTTGACAGAATCATGCAAGCATCGATACCGTCCAACGGTTCGACCAGCACTCAGGAGAGGAAATGACCAGAGAATGAGCATCGCTCCGGCACTCTCGCGCCCGCGTACTCTGCTGGCTCCTGACGAGGCGTTTCACACGTTCTCCAGCCAGGCGGGCGGCGAGGTGGCCGCCTATGTCAAGGAACTCGGCAATTCCTCGCCGGCCGCGCGGGTCGACAGTCTCGACGTCGACCTTTCCGGCTGCCCGACCTTCACGGCGGAGGTCGAAGCGAGCCGCGCCGTCATCGACTCGACGGCGCACTTCATCGTCTACGACCGGATCAGCGGTCTGGATTCCCTGCGCGACCAGGCCCTGTACGCCTGGCTGCTGGGCGCCGCGCTGGGTCGGCCGATGGTCCAGAACACCGACGGCTGGCGGCTGATCGAGGTGTACGACCGCGGCGACCACCGCACCATCGCTGAGGGCGCCCGGTACCACCAGACCAAGCAGGGCTCCTACATGCACAACGACGCGGTGAACGACGTCGACCCGATCGACTACCTGCTGCTCTCCTGCGGCCAGGCCGCCCACCTCGGCGGCGAGAGCATCCTGGTGGACATCAAGACGGTGCACGACGTCCTGACCGGCCACCCCGACGTCCTGGAGGTCCTCACCGGCGACTTCTGGTTCGAGAAACGGGGCATGTCGCGGTCGGCGGAGCCCGAGTTCTTCCGCTCGCCGGTCATCAGGTACTCGGCCGACGGGGAGCCGCTGGTCCGCTACTTCCGCACCTACATCGAGGTCGCGCACGAGAAGCTCGGGGAGCCGCTCACCGAGCGGCAGCGGCGGGCCCTGGACTTCTTCGACGCGGTCCACGACCAGTCCTCGGTGCAGTACCGGGTCCTGCTCGGGCAGGGACAGACCCTGGTCTCCGCCGACGACCGCTTTCTGCACACCAGGACCGCCTTCGTGGACCGCCACCAGCCGCGTGAGATCGACATCGCGGTGGACCGGCCCGAGGACGTCAACCGCTGCATGTACCGCATCTGGTCGAGCAAGCAGCCGGCCGCCGCCGGCTGAGCCGCACCCCGCCGCGCCCGGCACGCCCCGGCGCGGCCCCCACCATCGGACGACCGCCGCGAGCGGTCCGCAACGGAAGCCGGACAGGTATGCGGAGGGACGGCACGCACCCGGACTGGACCGAGGTGACGACCGCCGAGGAGCTGGAGCGGCTGGTCGGAGTGCCGAGCCGGATCGTGTTCGACAAGTCGGCCGCCACCTTCGGTGAGCTGCACCGCAGCTGGCTGCGGCACTCCCCCTTCTGCCTGATCGCGACCTCGGGAGCGGACGGCGGGTGCGACGTCACGCCCAGGGGCGACCCGCCCGGCTTCGCCCTCGTCCTGGACGACTCCACCCTCGCCATCCCGGACCGCCCCGGCAACCGCCGGGCCGACAGCTGGCGCAATGTGCTGGCCAACCCCCACGTCGGGATGCTGTTCGTGATCCCGGGCCGCGGCGACACCCTGCGGGTCAACGGATCGGCCCGGCTGGTCAGCGAGGCGCCCTTCTTCGACCGGATGGTGGTCCGAGGGCACCGCCCCGCGCTCGCGCTCGTCGTGGAGGCCGAGGAGATCTACTTCCACTGCTCCAAGTCCTTCCTGCGCGCCCACTTCTGGCAGCCCGACAGCTGGCGGCCGGACGCCGTGCCCTCCCGGGCGCGGATCGCGCAGGCCACCGAGTGGACCCAGGCGTCACTCGACGAACTGGAACGCCGCTACGGCCCGGAGTACGACAACCTGCTGTACGGCTCCTCCCGGCAGCCCCGACCACCGCGGTGAGCGGTGCACCCCCCGGCACTCCCTTGTGCTCCCACCGCCACCGTCCACGAGCCGGTGCACGAATCGAGAGGCAGACGGTATGACAGTCGACGGCACCGAGGTGCTCATCGAGGCCAGGGGGCTGCGGAAGGTCTACGGCAAGTCCGGCAGCGGCTTCACCGCAGTGGACGGGATCGACTTCGACGTACGCCGCGGTGAGTCCTTCGGTCTGCTCGGCGCGAACGGCGCGGGCAAGTCGTCGACGATGCGGATGATCGCCTGCGTCTCCCCGTCCAGCGGGGGAAGCCTGCGGATTCTCGGGCGCGACGCCGGGAGCGACGGCTCACGGATACGTGCCCGCCTGGGCGTCGTCCCGCAGGACGACACCGTCGACACCGAGCTGACGGTGCGGGAGAACCTGCTCATCTACGGCCGCTACTTCGGGCTGCCGCGCGCGGAGATCCGCGAACGCAGCGACCGGCTGCTGGAGTTCGCCCGGCTCACCGAGAAGGCGGACGAGTCGGTCGGCGCGCTCTCCGGCGGGATGCGCCGCCGCCTGACCATCGCCCGGTCGCTGATCAACGAGCCCGAGATCGTACTGCTGGACGAGCCCACCACCGGGCTGGACCCCCAGGCGCGCCACCTGCTGTGGGAACGCCTCTTCCAGCTGAAGCGGGACGGGGTGACGCTGCTGCTGACGACCCACTACATGGACGAGGCGGAGCAGCTCTGCGACCGGCTGGTGGTGATGGACGCCGGGCGGATCGTCGCGGAGGGCACCCCGGCCGGGCTGATCCGGCACTACGTCACCCGCGAGGTGCTGGAGCTGCGCTTCGACCCCGCCGAGCGGCAGACCCTGACCGAGAAGGCCCGCGGCCTGGTCGACCGGGTCGAGGAACTCGCCGACCGGCTGCTGCTCTACACCGACGACGGCGAGGAGACCCTGGCCGCCGTGCACGGACGCGGGATCAGGCCGCTGACCGCCCTGGTGCGCCGGTCCAGCCTGGAGGACGTCTTCCTCACCCTCACCGGTCGCTCGCTGATCGACTGACGCCCGCCACGGACCCCCGACGAAGGACTCCGCCTGATGTCCACACCGGCCCCCGCGCTCCGCGAGCTCGGCTACTGGCTCCACCGCTACCGCCGCACCTGGCGCGGCACCGTCGTCCTCAGCATCGCCAACCCGCTGCTCTTCCTGACCGCCATCGGCGCGGGCCTCGGCCGGCTGGTCGACCAGAACAGCAGCGCCTACCTCAGCGGCCGGCCCTACCTGGACTTCATCATGCCCGGACTGCTCGCCGCCGCCGCGATGCAGACCGGCTACACCGAGGCGGCCGGGCCGGTGCTCCAGTCCACCCGCACCCGGGGCAACTACCGGGCCGCAGCGGCGACCCCCCTGCGGCCCGTCGACATCCTGCACGGCCACCTGCTGTTCATCGTGGTGCGGCTCGCCCTCAACGCCGTGGCCTTCACCCTCATCGGCGCCCTGTTCGGCGCGGTGAGCCCGCTGCGGGCCCTGGCACTGGTCCCGGCCGCCGTGCTGGTCGGCTGCGCCTTCGCCGCCCCGGCCGCGGCCTGGGCGGTCACCGTGAGCCGCCCCGCCCACCTGAACGCGGTCTTCCGCTTCGTCGTCATGCCGCTGTACATGTTCTCCGGGACCTTCTTCCCGATCACCCAGCTCCCTGGGTGGTTGCAGTCGGTGGCCCGGTTCACCCCGCTGTGGCACGGCGTACAGCTCTGCCGCACGCTCGCGCTCGGCACCGCCGCACTGCCCGGCACGCTGGTCCACCTCGGCTACCTCGCGGCCATGGTGGCCGCCGGGCTGCTGCTGGGCCGCCGCAGCTACCGGCGGCAGCTCCACCCCTGAACCCGCAGCGCCGCACAGGGCAGCACCCCCGCACCCCCGGAAAGGCAGGACCCCCTCATGACGGCCGTATCCGGCCCGGACACCCTGGCGCCCGCCCACCGGCGGGACCGGGCCGGCGGGCGCGCCCGCACCATGGTCGAACGCAATGTGATGATCTACCGGCACACCTGGCTGCTGCTGCTCGCCGAGATCCTCGAACCCGTGCTCTACCTGCTCTCCTTCGGCGTCGGGATCGGCACCCTGGTCGGCCACGTCCCGGGGCTGGGCAGCGGATCGGTCCGGTACCCGGAGTTCGTCGCCCCCGCGCTGCTGGCGACCGCCGCGATGAACGGCTCGATGAACGAGACGACCTTCAACATGTTCGGCAAGTTGAAGACCGACCGCACTTACGAGTCGATCCTCACCACGCCGATGACCGTCCGCGACGTCGCCCTCGGCGAGGTCGCCTGGGCCCTGCTGCGCGGCACCCTGGTCACGGTCGGATTCCTGGTCGTGGTCACCCTGTTCGGTATGGTGCACACGCCGTGGGCGCTGCTGGTGCTGCCCGGCGCCCTGCTCATCGGGTTCGCCTTCGCCTCGGCCGGCCTGCTGGTCGTCACCTGGCTGCGCAGTTGGCAGGACTTCCAGCTGATCCAGCTGGTGATGCTCCCGATGTTCCTCTTCGCGACCACGTTCTACCCGCTCGGCGTCTACCCGCGCCCGCTGCAACTCCTCGTCGAGTGCCTTCCGCTCTACCAGAGCATCGAACTGGTACGCCAACCCTTCCTGGGGACCGTGGGACCGCAACTGCTGGTCCCCGCCTGCTACCTGGCCGTTCTCGGCACCCTCGCCCTGACGGTCGCCGTCGGACGGCTGGACCGCACCCTGCGGACCTGAGACCGCGAGGCCGCCCCCGGCCGGGGCCCACCCGAAACCGCGAGAGGACTGAAGCCCGGATGAACCCCCGCCAAGACGTGCCGGTGCCGTTCCGGACCGGCCAGGAGAAGAACGGCCCGCTGACCTGGGGCCAGATCGCCATCTGGGACGTACTCCAGTGGCTCCCCGCCGACGACTCCTCACTCAACGCGCTGGGCAGCTGCCCGGTGCCGGCCGGCCGGACCGTCGACCAGGTCAGGGAGGCACTGCGCGTCCTGGTCGAACGGCACGACTCGCTGCGCACGCTCTACCGGGAGACCGACGGCCGCCCCGTCCAGCGGGTGCTGGCCTCGGGCGAGCTGGAGGTCGGCCTGTACGAGGCCGAGGACCGCGCCGCCCTGGACGTCCGGACGGCGGAGCTCGGCGAGGCCCTGCGCAGCAGGCCCTTCGACAGCGCGGTGGACCTGCCGCTGCGCGCCGCCGTCCTCAGCTGCGCCGGGCAGCCGGTCGCCGTGCTGCTCGCGGTCAGCCACATGGCACTCGACGGGTGGAGCTTCAGGATCGTCCGGGACGATCTGGAGGCCCTGCTCACGGCGGGCGCGGACACGGTCCTGCCACCGCCCGGCCAGCAGCCGCTGGAGCGCGCAGCGTACGAGGCCTCCGAGCGCGGCCGGAACCGCGAGGCCAAGGCCCTGGACTACTGGGCGCGCGGCGTACGCGACATCCCCGCCTCCATGCTCGAAAGCGTGCGCGGGACGGACGCCCCCGACTTCACCTGGGCCCGCATCGAGTCCCCCGCCCTGGCGCTGGCGGTGCGGTCCCTCGCCGCCCGCAACGGCCTGGCCCCCGCCGTCGTGCTGCTCGCGGCGGCGGGGCTGCTGCTCTCGGCCTACAAGGACGAGGACGAGGCCGCCCTGCGCACCATCGTCTCGACCCGGTTCCGCCCCGAGAGCCGGACGCTGGTCGGCGCGTTCAACCAGAACGCCCTCTTCCGGGTCGACATCGCGGACGAGCCCTTCGGGCAGTTCCTCCGGCGGGCGGCGAACGCCGCGTTCCAGTCGTACTCGTACTGCGAGTACCACCCCAGGAAGCTGGAGTCGATGGTCGCGGAGATCGCCGAGCAGCGCGGCATCACCCCGGACGGGTACTGCTTCTTCAACGACGCCCGGTTCACCCTCGGCGAGCAGTCGGCCGCGCCCGACCCGGGCGCCGCCGTGGCGATGGCGGAGGGCATCGCGAAGGCACTGCCCGAGACCAGGCTCGGACCGCTGGAAGGGAACCAGACGCCGAAGGGCGCCAACTTCTTCCTCTTCCTGCACGACCTCACGGACCGGGCCGTCCTCACCCTCTGCGCCGACCGGCGCTTCCTGGCTCCGCGCGGCTCCGCCGACTTCCTGGGGGACCTGGAGCGGCTGACCACCCGGGCGGCCGTCGAGGAGGTGTCCGTACGCAAGCTCCGCACCGACTTCCGCTGACCACCCGAGCGGCCCCACCGGACCGGGCCTTCTGTGTGCCAGGGGCTCGGTGGCCGATGGCGTAGCCGTCCCGCCGGCCGCCCGCGAGCAGCCGATCCGTCCATCGGGGTCGGTTGGTTCCCGCCGTCTTGTGTTCTGCTGTGCCGTAGGTATCGTTATGACGCCTCGTCATATCGACTGTCCAACTGCCGGCACAACGACCCGTTCGACCGCGTGGCAGCCCGTGCAGGGTACGGAGGCCCGTCCCCGGACGGTTCCCGGCATACGGATGCACCCATCACAGCAACCTTCCAGCGCGCCGCGCCATCGGACGCGATGGGACCCGGCTGTGCACCGATGCGGGGACGGGCCGAACACGACGCGGCAGGCGGGAAGGCCACCCCACCACCGGAAGGCAATCCGCATGAAGCCCAGCACCCTGGGAACGGGTACGGCAGGCGCGGCGGCCCTCGCCGTGGGCGCGCTGCTCATAGCCCCGACCGCCTCGGCCGTCACCCCCACCACCGCCACTGTCCAGGCCAACTGCGGCGACTTCGGCTCCGGTGAAATCCGCCTCGAAGCCACGCAGAACGGCACGGCGGCGACCATCACCTTCTCCACATCCGTGGTGTGGTCGCCCCTCGCCATCCCGGCGAACTCGGTGACTACGTCCCTGACGCTGTCCAACGCGAACGGCGCGGACGTGACCTTCACCGGGAAGTCCAACCCGGCGCTGAAGCTCGGGGACGGCCTGAACTCCGGCCCGCTGGTCGGCACGGTCGCCCCAGGCGACGCCCTCAAGGCCAAGTCCGTCACGATCACCTATCTGCAGTTCAGGGCGGAATGCACGGCCACCTCGGCCCAGAACCCGGGCCCCTTCACCTTCTGACGGGCCAGGCGGTCCAGCCGCCCCTGCCCTTCCTCTGGCGCTGCTGAGTCCGTGTACCCGGGGGCGCACGGACCGGCGGTGCCCCGTCGCGCGCTCACGGCTGTGGAAGCGGCGGAACCCGCACAGTCGCTGACCGGCGGCGCGGCAGCAGCGGGCGCGCCGGCCGTGTACGAAAGAGATGTGCAGCGGACAGCCTTGCGCCGTCCCTACCCCGCCCCGGGCAGCACGCGCCACCGACTCGGCGCAAGTGACGAAAAAGACCTGCCGGCCCGAAGAAAGCCGCAGGCCAAGAAGCACCCTCCCCGCCCCTGCGGGGATGGCCGCCAACCAACGAATCCGCCAGGCCTGTTTGTTCGTCGGGTCGCTGCCCGGACGCGTCGCCGCGTACAAAGCTCACTGCTCTCGGATACCGCCTGTTCGCCGCTGAGATCCACGCCGGTTCGGACGCCTCCCGCATCGACTTCCGTACCGACTACGACAGCCTGACCTTCAGGACCTGCCCCGTCCCCGGCACCATCGCCGCCGGGGTCCGCAAACTCCTGGACGGCCTCGGTCTCCATTACGCCGCACTCGACTTCATCGTTGACCAGGAAGCGCGCTGGCACCTGCTCGATGTCAACCCGAACGGGCAGTGGGCATTCATCCCCGAACTGCGCGAACCCATCACCCAAGCCCTGGCCGACCTGCTGGAAGGGACCACCACGTGACCACGGAGACCGCATCCGCAGAGCGGTTGCGCCGCCGCCTGGCGAACCAACTCGCGGCCGAGGGGGCCCTCGGCCCCGCGTGGTACTCGGCGTTCGCCGCGGTGCCGCGTGAGATCTTCGTTCCCGAGTTCACGGTGCGCACCCCGGAGGGCAAGCAGAGCTACGGCCAGAGCGACCCCGCGTGGCTGGACGCCGTCTACACGGACACCTCGCTGCTCACGCAGTTCGACGCCACGGGCATCGCCACCAGCTCATCGACCGCGCCGTCCGTGATGGCCCGGATGCTCGAAGCCCTCAGCGTCCGCGACGGCAGCAGCATCCTTGAGGTGGGCACGGGCACGGGCTACAACGCGGCACTCCTCACCCACCGGCTCGGCGGCGATCACGTCGTCTCGATCGATGTCGATCCGGGCCTCGTCGGCGTGGCCGGCTCCCGGCTGCGGCAGGCCGGATACGCCCCGACCCTGGTCGTCGGTGACGGCATGCGGGGCTGCCCCCAGTACGGGCCGTACGACCGCCTCTTGGCCACTTGCGGCGTCGGACGCGTCCCCGGACCGTGGCGGTACCAGGTCCGCCCCGGCGGGGTCATCGTCGCCACGGTGGGATGCGGTGTCGCCCGCCTGGTCGTGGGGGACGACCGCAGTGCGTCGGGTGGGTTCCTCCCTCACCTTGCCTGGTTCATGACCTCCCGCCCGACCCCGGGGGCGCTGCGTACGCCCGCCGGGCAGTTCGCGGCCGCCCTCACCTCCGTTCCGGGCCGCACCCGCACCATCCGCCCGCCGGCGGGCCTCGCCGCCGACGGTCCCCTGTTCCTCGCCTGCCTCGCACAGCCCGATGTCGAGGAGGTCACACTCGCCGGTCCCCACGACCGGCCCGTCCGCTACCTCGTCCACCAGCCCACCGCGTCATGGGCGCGCTTCACCTCCCGCCCGGACGGAACCGTCCAACTGGACCACGAGGGACCGCGCGACCTGTGGGCCGAACGCGAACCCCTCCTCGCCGCCTGGGTCGAGTACGGCCGGCCCGGCCCCAGCCGCTTCGGCCTGAACATCGACCCGGACGGGGCACACACCCTGTGGCTCGATGCCCCCACGGGCCCCAAGTGGACCCTGACTGACTGAAGTTGGTGCGCGGGCCGCTGAGCGGCGCTGCCCTGCCGGCCAGCCGAAGGAAAGGCGGCCCATGCCCAAGTCCGAGCCCGTCGGGCGGCAGCGTTCCGCAGCGCTGGTGCGGGACTACCCGCCTACGAAGGGTCGCACTTCGATGCCGTGGCGGTGGGCTCATAAGCCGCGCGGCCCTCCCGAAGCCCTTGTGCGACCCGGCTCGGGTCTGCTGCAACCGCAGCAGACGTAGGACTGCCCGCCCCGTGGTCGTCGGCTACGTCGAGCGGGTGAGTGGCCCGCCGTACTCCCGCGTTGCTTGCCCCGACTGCGCGGTGCAGAACGGCCACGGTCCGACCGCCCACCCGCCGTACACCCCCACTGATCGGCCCGCAGACGAATACGCCTCGCTCGGCCAAGTGCCGGGCAGGGCCTGGTCTTTGACTCCTAAGTGGGCTGACCAGGGCAAACTCAGAACGGTAAGTAAAGGATCGTTCGCGCCTGCGGAGATGGTCCCGGCTGGCCTGGCAAGGCGACGTCAGACGCGTGTCTGCGGTCATGGGTTCGGGCGGGGCGGCTGTACGGGTCGGGGTTTGGGGTGGTGTCGGGTAGTGCTGAACTGGTTGGCCCCGATGGTTGCTGACGAACAGTGGCCAGCAGCGTGCGGGGCCGGTGCCAACTCCCGACTCCGGTACGGACGAGATACGAGGGCGATAGCCTGGCACCGTACCTGCTCAGACTCGGGTGATATACGTCGTATGTCCGACTCGGCGCAAGTGAAGAAAAAGGCATGCTGCCCCAGAGAAAGCCTTAGGTCAAGGAGCATGCTCCCCGCGCCTGCGGGGATGGCCCCGCGCTGGGGGCCGGGTACACCCAGGAGCAGATATGCTCCCCGCGCCTGCGGGGATGGCCCCGCGAGGAAGCCATGACCGCCGAGGCGCCAGCAATGCTCCCCGCGCCTGCGGGGATGGCCCCCCGGCCGTTCCCCTCGCGCTACCCGACGTAGATGCTCCCCGCGCCTGCGGGGATGGCCCCGTGTGCGTCGCGATACGGCGCTGGGCAGAGAAATGCTCCCCGCGCCTGCGGGGATGGCCCCCTGGCCAGTCGGTGCCACGTGCCGGCACTGCCATGCTCCCCGCGCCTGCGGGGATGGCCCCCACGCGGCGCGGCCCTCGGCGGTGCGGTCTCCATGCTCCCCGCGCCTGCGGGGATGGCCCCACCATCCTCGCCACCCACCGAATCGAGCCGCCATGCTCCCCGCGCCTGCGGGGATGGCCCCGCGGCTGTGTTTCATGGTGCCTCTCTCTGGGGATGCTCCCCGCACCTCCGGGGATGGCCCCGACTACCGGGGCCTCGTCCGTGAGGTGACGCTATGCTCCCCGCGCCTCCGGGGATGGCCCCCGCCCGTGCGGCCACCACCGAAGCGCGGGATGTTCCCCGCGCCTCCGGGGATGGCCCCAGGGCGGGGTTGCGCAGGACAGCGAGGGCGGGATGTTCCCCGCGCCTGCGGGGATGGCCCCCGTCTCCGCGACCTGCGGGCGGACGCGATTGAATGCTCCCCGCGCCTGCAGGGATGGGTTTCGGTGGGGTGGCTGTGTGTGGTGGCCGTACGGTTGTTGATCTCGTGGGTGTGGCGGGCTGCTTCAGGTAGCCGTTGACGGGTGGGGCGAGTAGGGCGAGGCTGCTGCGCGTCCGGCCGACGCGCTTGATACTCCGGCGGTAGATCGTGATCTCGCGTGAATATCGGTCGCCCGGGGCGGTTGCGAGCTGGCACGCTGCTTCTGTGGACCGTGCGGAGGTGTTGCTCATCGGGGGACGTTCCGGTGTCGGTAAGTCGACGGTGGCCTGGGAGGTTTCGGCGCGTCTGTGTGACACGGCGATCCCTCACGCGATCATCGAGGGCGACTTCATGGGACAGGTGCATCCGGCGCCGGAGGGGGACCCGGATCGCTCGCAGATCACCGAGCGCAACCTCGCGGCGGTGTGGGCGAACTACACCCGGCTCGGCTACCGGCGCCTTGTCTATACGAACACCGTGAGTGTGCTGCCCGAGGCGGCGGCCATGTTCGAGCGCGCCATGGGGGCGGACCTGCGGATCGTCCGGGTGCTGCTCACCGCCTCCGATGCCACCGCCAGAGAGCGTCTGGCGGGCCGTGAGCTCGGGTCGGGGTTGGAGCAGGAGGTGCGGAACAGCTTCCGCAAGGCCCGGCTGCTGCAGGAGCGGGCACCGGCGGACACCGTGCGCGTGGCCACCGACGGCAGAGCCGTCGTGGACATCGCCCGCGAGGTGGTCGCCGCCACGGGCTGGGTCCCCGGCGGGTGACCACGGCTCACGGGCAGGCCCACCGCGTCGCGGACGGGCTGGACCCCGCTCGATCGGACGCCGACCGAGCGAGATCGGTCGGTTTGAACCGTTGCTGACGATACGTCATCGTTGCGACTACGACACCGCGCGGTGTGGTTCGCTTCGAAAGAGAGACGTCGTGAACAAGCTGATCGCAAGGCTGTGGAAGGTCATTCGCGGCCCCATGCAGTGGCGAATCCTGTGGCTGGCCCACGCGAAATTCATGGTCGGCGTCACCGGAGTGGTACGCGATGATCAGGGGCGCGTACTGCTTCTGCGCCACCGCATGTGGCCCGAGGGGAAGCAATGGGGACTGCCCACCGGATACGCCATCAAGGGCGAGGACTTCGGCGCGACCGTGGTCCGGGAGGTGCGCGAGGAGACCGGGCTTGAAGTCAAGCCCGGTCTCCTCGTTCACCTCAAGAGTGGATACCGACTCCGCGTCGAGGTCGCCTACGAAGCCCTGCTGGTCGGCGGCACGATGAAAATCGACTCGTTCGAGATCCTGGAGGCGCAGTGGTTCTCGCTCGAAGATTTGCCCGACGGCATGCAGGAGTCGCACCGCCTGTTGGCCCTGGGCCACGACCCGAACGGCTGACCCGGCCCGTCGGTACACCCCGGCTATTTGACCCGAACGAGCAGGACCGGGGCTCCCCGCGCCTGCGGGGATGGTCCCCGGGCCGGCGGCCCGTTTCGGTGATGCGGGGGATGGTCCCCGGTAGTGGGAGGCGCCAGGCGGTTGGGCGTCCTTGCTCTACGCGTCTGGGGGATGGGGGACGGGGGTCTTACGCCAGCCGCTGCTCCGGCGGCGGCTGCGGGGGTGGTCCCGGCTGACCCGGTAAGGCGACGTGGGACGCGCTGTGTTCCCCACGAATGTGTGATGGGATTTGGTCGGGTGGCTGTGTGGTGGCCGTACGGTTGCTGATCTCGTAGGTGTGACGGGCCGCTTGGGTAGCCGTTGACGGTTGGGCGACCCCAGAACCCCGTACCTGTCACACCGTCAGAATGGGGCGGACGCGTTCCTCCTTGCATGGCAAGCGGGTTATCCGTAGCGCGCCGAGCGCTATTAACTCAGCAGAGGCGCGCTGCGGGGTCGGCTTTGAATCCGTGATCGAGTCGAAGTCGGGTTGTAGGGGATATTTTGAGGGAGCCTAGTTCGTCAGGTGAAATCCATCGAACCTCAAGGGACTCGGAGCTGGCGCGCAGCATCCCGCCGACAGGGTTGGCCCGGCAGCAAAGTGAAAACTCCTGGCGCACCTCTCCGTCTGAAAATTCTATAACGTGTGCAGGGTCACTGTAGACGCCGACAAGGCCCGTTACCTCGACCTCTATCCCAGTCTCTTCCAGTACCTCCCTGGTGACAGCGCCTGCGATATTCTCACCGATCTCCACGACCCCACCCGGCATTCCCCAAAGGCCATTGTCGGAGCGCCTTTCAAGTAGAAGGTCGCCATGGCTGCTGAGGATGAAGGCAGTCACTGCGGGAACGATCCGCTGTGCTGTGGGTGCGTCGGGGGCGTTGAAGTAGTCCTTACGGCTCATTCTGCTTCTCCTAGAGGGGCAGCGGTTGACCAAACCTTCTCGAAGCTGTTCTTCTTCGTGCCCCCTCCGGGCGACTTCCGGACTTTCCGGATCTCCCAATAGCATGCGGACTCGAACTCCGGATTTGGCCCGCTCGGTGAGGATTCGATGCCAGCGGGGATTCTCGGCCAGGTGAACTCCGGCATGTACGAGAACTCCGATCTCGTTGGTTGCCCTTTCTGCAAAGCTGAGCCACAGCTCGGGGGGAACCGAGGATCGATGTGGATAAACCTTGACGATCTCGGCCGCCGCCGCATCCGTGCGCTGGCCATCCGGTATCGCTTCCGGCCAGATGTAGTGCTCATCCAGGCGCAGTAAAGCTGCTGCGGCCTGGCGATAGCGGCGGTAGGGCAAGCGATCTTGTCCAATCCAGCGCTCCACCGTCTTGGGATCGACGCCGAGGTGACCGGCCAAGTCTCCCTCGGTCAATCCGTTGCTGACCAGTGCGGAACGCAAACGCTCGTTCGCCACGTCACTCCCGTGGGACGTCTTGGGACGGCTTTTGGATTTTTGATGCTAGTGGAGACGTCCCGAGACATCCAACACGAGCCTGGCCGTGTCCCTCGTATTTCCGACACCCTAATGACCTCCGGTACAGCGCGGAAAGGATAGCGATCATGAATTGCAGCGAAGCTGACGGGACCCTGCGTCGCATCCTGCCCCGTGTCGACCAGGCGCATGCTGCTGCCCCGGCCGACACCACAGCCCACCCGATCCCGGAGGTAGGCGCCCTGGTGCTGGACACCGGGGCTGACAAGGTAGGTGAGTACCGGAGTGCTGGTGCCCGTGGGTGGCTGCTGCGCCCGCCCGGCGGCGGTTCCTGGTGGTATGCGGACCCCGGTGATGTGCGGCCTGCCGGAGTGATGGAGCGGCTGCGGGCAGGCGCTGCCATGGCCAACGAGCGGAGCCGGCAAGACCGGGAGCGGTCGTGGTGACCCCGCGCCCGCTACCGGTTCGTGGACCAGGCCGTAACGCCCGAAACCACCCCGGACGCGCCGCCGACGTGGCACCGGTTCCGCTGCCTAGGCGAGGACGAAGCAGGGAGGAGCACCGCTACATGGCGTCTCCTGAACCGGGATCGAGCATTGGCTGACAGGCCGTCACCACAGACCCCCGCTCCGAGGTGATCGGGAACCGCCTCGGAGCGGGTCGCACCGCGCACAACCGGCTGGCGACCAGCGGCCGGAACAGTGACACCGAGAGCTGGAGGTACCCCTATGGGTCAGCAAGGCGACCGGATCTTCGCCGTCACGGCGGAGCGTGGGTTCCCGGGACCCGTGGCTGAGCTTCGGCGACAGCCTGTGCAACGAGTCGGCGTTGTCCACCGAACTCAAGCGCGCCATCGGGACCGCGCGTAAGGAGGACACGGAAGGCAACCTGTTCGCTGTGGACACGGCGTTCACCGCGAAGAAGGCGAACCTGAAGCACTCGGCGCGGCTGCTGTCGCAGGTCCTCACCGACTACGACGCGTCGGGCGAATGGGAGCGCCTGGACGAGAAGGCCGTACGGCTGGACATCGAGGACGTGGCGGAGAACTGGTCGCGGGTCGTGGCCCTCCACCCCTACCCCATCGTGGTCGAGTCGCTGAAGTTCAACTGGCGCTACATGAAGACGCACGGTGTGCGCGGCTTCTACGAGATGACGACGGGGTATGTCGCTGCTCTGATCGCCAACACCGGGCGCTGGGAGACCGCTTGGCACGGAGAGCGTGAGACCGGTGTCATCGACCGGTTGACCACGATCGAATGCGACCTGGCGTCGATCGAAGCGCCGATGCACTGCGACACCTGCAAGAAGACCATCACGGCTGTCCTGTACCTGGACGAGTAGGCGCCGTACGCGCGGTGCCCCCGTGCCCGGATCGTTCGGGGCGGGGCACCGTCGCATGTGCCTACTGGGCGAAGCGCTCGGCCACCCGGTCAACGGGGTGCGTCGTCTGCTCGCCCGACGCCATGTCCCGCACGATCACCTCTGCGGCTTCCCGTTCCCGCTCGCCGTAGATCAGGCAGAACCGAGCGCCCTGGTCTGCGGCCCACTTCATCTGTCGGGCCAGTTTCCCGCTCGACCCCAGGTAGACACCCGTGCGCTGTCCGGTACTGCGGATCGCGGCAGCCATGCGGAACGCGTCGTCGGCCAGGGCGTCACCGAGCACGGTCACGGCGATGTCCAGGGCGGGTGCCGGCTGCTGAGCGGCGGACGACAGCAGCGGCAGAATCCGTTCGATGCCCAGCGAGCCGCCGCAGGCGGGCGTGTCGCTGCCGGACATCCGCCCGATAAGACCGTCGTACCGGCCACCGGAGGCGATCGAGCCGGGCATGCCGGGAGCGGTCACCTCGTAGATGACACCCGTGTAGTAGTCCAGCCCACGCACCAGGTTGGGCGCGAACACGATGCGCTCGGGTGGGACGGTCCCGGAGAGCAGGGAGAGCAGCCGGTCCACCTCGGCCAGCCCTTCCTGGCCGGTCGCACTGCCCTTCAGCTCTTTTCGAATCCGGTCCGTGGCATCCGGGGCGGTGAGATCGTCCACAAGTCCGCGGGCGGTCGTGTCGGGCACCCCACGACTGGTCACGAGTTCCCGGACCACCTCGTCCGGCGAGAGCTTGTCGAGCTTGTCCAAGGTGATCAACACCCCGCTACCCTGGCCGGCCGGAACCCCGTACACCTCCAGCAGCCCGGCAAGCGCCTTTCGGCTGTTCACCAGGAACTGGAACTCCGGGACGCCGAGCCGTTCCAGTGCTTCGTGCAACGCAGAAACCACCTCGGCATCTGCGAGCGGGGACACTGTTCCCACCACGTCCAGGTCGCACTGGACGAACTCGCGGAACCGGCCCTTGCCCGGCCGGTCGGCCCGCCACACCGGCGCCAGTGCATACCGCTTGTACGGCACCGGCAGCTGGCTGCCGTAGGCCGCAACCACCCGGGCGAGAGGGACGGTGTGGTCGTACCGCAGTGCTAGATCCGCCTCCCCGCTGGCCTCGTGCTCCCCGCGTCGAAGAATCTTGAATACCAGCTTGTCGCCCTCGTCACCGTACTTGCCCGTCAGTACTTCCAACCGTTCGAAGGCGGGCGTTTGGAGAGGCTGGAATCCGTACCGGCCGAATACCTCGCGGACTGTGGCGAACGCCTGTTCGCGAGTGCCGGACTCCACGGCAAGAAAGTCACGGGTGCCGGAAGGGGGGAGAAAACTGTCAGTTGCCATGGCGTAGATGATTCCCCATCAGGCGCAGGCTTCGAGCGAGATCGGGCCGTACGGCGGGCGTGGTTCAGGTCGGCTTCTGCTCCGCTCCGCAACGGCTGCGCTGCCGGGAACGATGCCGACCGTGGACGACCTGTGCGGGCGCTGCGGCGCCGAGTGGCCGGGGCCCGGCAAACGCAGTCCGTCGCGCCCGACCGCGAGCCCCGGCCGCCACCTGGGCGGATTGCCCGCCAAGGTGCCTGGGGCTTCCGCGCGTCAGGGCGCCGGCTGCCCGCCGGACTGCTGCAAAGGCTCGCCGGCGGGCACACTTTGGAACTGCTTCACGAACGGGCCCCGCCCTCATTCGGTGGCGGCGGACCCGCCTTCCCGGAGTACCTGTACCCCTTGGTGGGCTGTCTTGCGCCACCTTGTGCCGCTCGTACAACTCCGCTCCGTAGGGAAGTTGGCGTTCCCGGCAGGTCGCAGTTGCTGACCAGCCGCGGGGCTTGGCCGCGTGGGGCTGGCGCCAACTCCCGATCCTGGTACGGAAGGGGTATGAGACGGGTAGCCTGGCGCCTTACTTGCCCCGCTCCAGGAGATATGCGTAATATGTCCGACTCGGTGCAAGTGAAGAAAAAGCTATGCCGACCCGGAGAAAGCCGCAGGTCAAGAAGTGTGCTCCCCGCGCCTCCGGGGATGGTCCCATGGAGGTCAGGAAGCCTCCGAGGACCAGGGCGTGCTCCCCGCGCCTCCGGGGATGGTCCCTACTTCGGTCAGGTGCGGCGAGCAGTCGTCGGGTGCTCCCCGCGCCTCCGGGGATGGTCCCACGATCTGGAGCCCGCCGCGTGTCGGGTGCGGGTGCTCCCCGCGCCTCCGGGGATGGTCCCGCCAAGGCGAGCCTGTCCGCCCTGGCTCTCAAGTGCTCCCCGCGCCTCCGGGGATGGTCCCCCGTCCTCACCCGATGGAGCACCCCCGCCCGAGTGCTCCCCGCGCCTCCGGGGATGGTCCCGGTGACGGCCCCTGCTACCGCTGAGGAACCCAGTGCTCCCCGCGCCTCCGGGGATGGTCCCGACCTTCTGCCAGCCAGGTCGGGTGTCGAGGGGTGCTCCCCGCGCCTCCGGGGATGGTCCCAGCGGCATCGGTGTACGTCCCGGCCGCCGCACGGTCGCCGTGGGTGCTCCCCGCGCCTCCGGGGATGGTCCCTACAACGGCCTCCTGGTCGTGAGCTCAGGCAGGTGCTCCCCGCGCCTCCGGGGATGGTCCTGCCACTTCAGTCCACTGCTTATGCACCGGCTGGTGCTCCCCGCGCCTCCGGGGATGGTCCCTGGACCTGGCGGGGGGTGGCCAGTTCGCCCTTGTGCTCCCCGCGCCTCCGGGGATGGTCCCACCCCGCCCATAAGGCGGGATAGCGGGGCAAGGTGCTCCCCGCGCCTCCGGGGATGGTCCCCAGTTCACGCCGTCCCGCTGCCGCAGGCGGCTGTGCTCCCCGCGCCTCCGGGGATGGTCCCTGGACCGGCTCCCATGCGCGGGCCGCCGCCGCGTGCTCCCCGCGCCTGCGGGGATGGCCCACGAGGGGGTGGCGGCGTGCGGGGTGCCGCGACTGTGCTCCCCGCGCCTGCGGGGATGGCCCGCCCGGCGCGTACGGCAGCCACGCGGCGCCGGTGTGCTCCCCGCGCCTGCGGGGATGGCCCACCTCAGGACGGCCGCGGCCATCGCGTCGGCGGGTGCTCCCCGCGCCTGCGGGGATGGCCCCGGCGGAAGCTTGCCCGGCTGACTCCGAGAATGGTGCTCCCCGCGCCTGCGGGGATGGCCCGCCGGTCATCGTGGTGCCCGGCCACATGCTCCAGTGCTCCCCGCGCCCGCGGGGATGGCCCCATCATCAATGCGATGCTGCTCCGATGCAACGAGTGCTCCCCGCGCCTGCAGGGATGGCCCCGCAACGAGATTCTGCGCTCACTGATCCGGCGGGTGCTCCCCGCGCCTGCGGGGATGGCCCCGCCTCCGCGATCTGCCCCAGTGCCGGGGTGAGGTGCTCCCCGCGCCTGCGGGGATGGCCCCCACCATCAGACCGGCTCCAGCGGCAACGCCCGGTGCTCCCCGAGCCTGCGGGGATGGCCCCGAGCAGGTTGTGCGGGTTCGTGTCCGTGTGCAGTGCTCCCCGCGCCTGCGGGGATGGCCCCCGGGGATCGGGGTCAGGGTGACGGTGCCGAGCGTGCTCCCCGCGCCTGCGGGGATGGCCCCCGCCTGTACGTGGCCCTGGACGCCGGCGAGCGGTGCTCCCCGCGCCTGCGGGGATGGTCCGGCGGCGGCGGAGTCGAAGCGCGGGGAACAGCCGTGTTCCCCGTGTCTGGGGGGTGGGGTGGGGTTTAGAGGGTGCCGAATTCGCCGGCCTTGATGCTGGTGATGAAGGAGGTGAACGAGTGGGTGGGGAAGTTCAGGGTTGGGCCGCTTGGGTCTTTGGAGTCGCGGAGGGAGACCAGGTCGTGCGTGGTGGTGAGGTTGGTGGCGACCTCGACACAGGCGCCGCCGTTGTCGCTGTAGGAGGACTTGAACCAGTGGGGGGAATCGGTCGTCATGGGGTGCCCTTTCGCGGTTGGCGGGTCGGGGTCATGGAAGCTGCCATGGAGGGTGCTTCGGTCTGTGGCTGATGGTAGGTCGTCAGTGTGGGCGGTGGGAGTGCGTTGTCTTGTTCTCGGTGGTCCTTGGGTTTGGGAATTGCAGTGGGTGACTACGGGTCGTTAGCGGCGTCGGCAAGTCGGGGTGGCGGGTCGAGCAGGTGGTGTTCGCCCTGGGGAGTGGCACCGGTTCGGCCAGGGTGAGGGGGTTGTTTGTAGGAGCACGTGGGGGAGTGCTCACCATCTGTGGTGGGTAGCGGTGGGGCTCGGCTGGGTGGGGTCGGCGCCGACTTTCGATCCGGGTACGGGAGGGAGGTGGGGCGGGTAGCCTGGCGGCGTACTTGCTTTGCCTTGGGTGGTATGTGTTGTATGTCCGACTCGGCGCAAGTGAAGGAAAGGGCATGTCGGCCCGGAGAAAGCCGCAGGTCGATGTCGAGTGCTCCCCGCGCACGCGGGGATGGTCCCAACATCGCGCTGCGCTCGTACGATGGGCAGCGGTGCTCCCCGCGCACGCGGGGATGGTCCCGTCGCGGCTCGCCGCACTGACCAGCAGCGACGGTGCTCCCCGCGCACGCGGGGATGGTCCCCTCGCGGCAGACACGCCCAGGCCAACTGACCGGTGCTCCCCGCGCACGCGGGGATGGTCCCTCGCGGTGGCACCCGGAGGTGTCCGACGCCCAGTGCTCCCCGCGCACGCGGGGATGGTCCTATCGGCGTGATAGGCCCGCTGGCCGGTGTGGTGTGCTCCCCGCGCACGCGGGGATGGTCCCTGGCCGCCGCTGGGGGCGGTCCGGCCCACCCCGTGCTCCCCGCGCACGCGGGGATGGTCCCGTCACCGCCATGCTGGAGCACCTGCTGGAGGAGTGCTCCCCGCGCACGCGGGGATGGTCCCGCGGCCGTCTACCTCGGGCCCACCCGAACCAGGTGCTCCCCGCGCACGCGGGGATGGTCCTCACGAAATTCGGCGGCCCGACTGGATGCATATGTGCTCCCCGCGCACGCGGGGATGGTCCCGTCATCGGAGGTCAGCGCGCCCTCGGCCAGCGGTGCTCCCCGCGCACGCGGGGATGGTCCCAAGAGCGTCTACCGGGCGGCTACCGGGATGTGGTGCTCCCCGCGCATGCGGGGATGGTCCCGAGCCGAGAGCCGTGATCATCAGCCCGGATCGGTGCTCCCCGCGCCTGCGGGGATGGTCCTGGGTGGCCCGGTAAGGCGACGTGGGACGCGCTGTGTTCCCCGCGATTGTGGGGATGGGTTGGGGTGGGGTTCAGGGGGTGCCGAGTTCGCCGGCTTTGATGCTCGCCACGAAGGAGGCGAACGAGTGGGTGGGGAAGTTCAGGGTCGGGCCGTTCGGGTCTTTGGAGTCGCGGATGGGGACCAGGTCGTGCGTGGTGGTGAGGTTGGTGGCGACCTGAATGCAGGCGCCGCCGTTGTTGCTGTAGGAGGACGTGAACCAGTGGGGGGATTCGGTCGTCATGGGGTGCCCTTTCGCAATTGGCGGGTCAGGGTCATGGGGGCTGCCCTGGAGAGCGTTTCGGTCTGTGGCTGATGGTAGGTCGTGAGTATGGGCGGTGGGAGTGCGTTGTCTTGTTCTCGGTGGCTCTTGGGTTTGGGAATCGCTGTGGGTGACTGCGGGTCGGTTAGGTGGTGTCGGTGAGTCGGGTGGCAGGTTGAGCGGGTGGTGTTCGCCCTGGGGGCGGCACTGGTTGGGTCAGGGTGAAGGGGGTGGTCTGTGGGGGGCGCGTGGGGGAGCGCTGGCATTTGTGGTGGGTAGCGGTGGGGGCTCGGCTGGGTGGGGTCGGTGTCAACTTTCGATCCGGGTACGGGGGAGGTGGGGCGGTAGCCTGGTGCCGTACTCGCTTGGCCCTGGGTGGTATGCGTTGTATGTCTGACTCAGCGCAAGTGAATGAATGGGCATGCCGGCCCGGAGAAAGCCGCAGGTCAAGAAGTGTGCTCCCCGCGCCTGCGGGGATGGTCCCACGAACGGCCGGCTGACAGATCGTCTCCGCAGGTGCTCCCCGCGCCTGCGGGGATGGTCCCCTCACTCCCCCGTCGAACGTCCATCCCAGTAGGTGCTCCCCGCGCCTGCGGGGATGGTCCCGAGGCCCAGACCATGGCGGAGAAGGCCGCGTTGTGCTCCCCGCGCCTGCGGGGATGGTCCCCCGGCCACGACCGTCTGGCGCCCCCCCAGATGTGCTCCCCGCGCCTGCGGGGATGGTCCCGGCCCGACTCGGTCGGTGCGGGCAGCGCTGGGGTGCTCCCCGCGCCTGCGGGGATGGTCCCCGCGCGCCCCGCTCGCTATGCGGGGCAACCAGGTGCTCCCCGCGCCTGCGGGGATGGTCCCGCCAACGACCGCCACCCCGCCCCGGTCCAGCACGTGCTCCCCGCGCCTGCGGGGATGGTCCCGACGTGCTCCGACCCGACGAGAAGACCAACGAGTGCTCCCCGCGCCTGCGGGGATGGTCCCGGTGGAGCGCGGTACCCACACCCCGTCATCCAGTGCTCCCCGCGCCTGCGGGGATGGTCCCAGCCCATGCGCCGCCGATCACACCCCACGGGCGTGCTCCCCGCGCCTGCGGGGATGGTCCCGCTTTCTCCGGCTCGCTCCGGGCGGCCATGGGGTGCTCCCCGCGCCTGCGGGGATGGTCCCGCGCCGGCCGTCTCGGTGGACCTGTCCGCGCTGTGCTCCCCGCGCCTGCGGGGATGGTCCCCGGGCCTCCGACCTGGACATGAAGCTGGAGTAGTGCTCCCCGCGCCTGCGGGGATGGTCCCTCGACCAGCTGAGCCAGCATGTGCAGCCGCTGCTGCTCCCCGCGCCTGCGGGGATGGTCCCAGCTCGTGAGCACCTACAGTGCAGGTCAGATTGTGCTCCCCGCGCCTGCGGGGATGGTCCCTTCCCGGCGGCGAGTTCCTGGGTGGACTTGATGTGCTCCCCGCGCCTGCGGGGATGGTCCCACGGTCACCCCCGTCCTGCTGGAGGACTCCTGGTGCTCCCCGCGCCTGCGGGGATGGTCCCCGCGCCCGGATGCCCTCACGCAGCACCCTGAAGTGCTCCCCGCGCCTGCGGGGATGGTCCCGCGCATACCGAAGACAAGGCGGCCGCGGCCGCGTGCTCCCCGCGCCTGCGGGGATGGTCCCGAATACACCCCCACGCTGCACCCCGACAGGTCGTGCTCCCCGCGCCTGCGGGGATGGTCCCACCGAGATCAGCGACGTGGGTTTCTGGGTGCTGTGCTCCCCGCGCATGCGGGGATGGTCCCTGCTCCAGCGGCAGGTCGTGGGCCGGGTAGTCGAGCTCCCCGCGCATACGGGGATGGTCCCGGGTCCGGCACCAAATCGTCGGCGTAGAAGCCGAGCTCCCCGCGCCTGCGGGGATGGTCCCGGCAGGGGTGAGGCGGTCATCTATACCGCTGAGTGCTCCCCGCGCCTGCGGGGATGGTCCCTGGGTGCAGCCGGTCGCCGACAGCCCCGTGGAGTGCTCCCCGCGCATGCGGGAATGGTCCCGCCCGCATGGCGTCCGGTAGATCGGTGGCGTAGTGCTCCCCGCGCCTGCGGGGGTGGTCTCCGCAGCTCGGCGGACGTGGTCGAGATGCCGGAGTGCTCCCCGCAGGCGCGGGGAGCACCGCCAGTGTCACCGGCGACTCCCTGGCCTCCAGGGATCATCCCCGCAGGCGCGGGGAGTGCCTTCGTGTCCGTCAGCGAGCACGCCGCGAGCAGGGACCATCCCCGCTTGCGCGGGGAGCACGGGTCACCCTCCGCAACACCCACCGCAGTGGGGGGACCATCCCCGCAGGCGCGGGGAGGTGGGGGGGTTAGAGGGGGTTGAATTCGCCGGCCTTGATGCTGGTGATGAAGGCGGCGAAGGAGGGGGTGGGGAAGTTCAGGACCGGGCCGTTCGGGTCCTTGGAGTCACGGATGGGGACCAGGCCGTGGGTGGTGGCGAGGTTGGCGGCGACCTGGATGCACTGGCCGCCGTTGTCGCTGTACGAGGACTTGAACCAGTGGGGGGATTCGGTCGTCACGGGGTGCCCTTTCGCAGCTGGTTGATCATGGCCACGGAAGCCGCCTGGGAGAGCGCTTCGGTCTGTAGCTGATGGTAGGCCGTCAGTATGGGCAGCACGAACGTGTTCTCCCGTTCGAGGTGCCCTCGTTGCGCGGACTCGGCGTAGGAGAGGAGGGAGCGGTTCTCCAGTGTCAGGATGGTGATGGGCAGGTTGAATGGGCGGCGCTCTCCCATGGCGAAGGGGGCGACCTGGAGCACGGTGTTCGGCAGCTCGGCGAACTCGGCCAAGCGCGCCAACTGGGTGTCCATGACGGCTGGTTCGCCCATGGGTCGGCGGATGCAGCCTTCGTCCAGCACCACGAACACCAGTGGCGGGGACGGCCGGAGGAGCGTGGCTTGCCGCTGCGCGACGAGCGTGATGCGTTCCTCTGCCTGTTCCTCCGTGATCGCTCCGCGCTTCACGGCGCTCTGCGCGAGCACCGTGGCGTACTCCGGCGTTTGTAGGAGACCGGGGATCACGCCGACCTCGTACAGCCGGATTTCCGCCGCCCGGCCCTCATGCTCGACGAGCTGCGGGAAACCTTCGAGCAGTGCCGTGTGCCGTACGGCCTGACTCTGGCGTTCGAGTCGATCCCCTGTTCTGAACACCTTGTCAGCACTGGCCGCGAACTGGCGAGTTGGCGGGCGACGACCAGTTTCCACGGCGGAAATGTGCGTCCCGGAGCAGCCGATGCGTTCGGCCAGTTCGTCCTGTGTCCAGCCCCGTTCGTCCCGCAACGTGCGCAGTCGCAGTCCGAACGCTGCGCTGGGCGACTTCTCGGGGTCGAGTTCCTTGCGGTGCACCATGGATTTGCCCCACCCTCCGCTCAGATCAAGCAAGTTGAAGACGGCTCAACTGTAGGCCACGCTGAACGCCAACGGTAGTGGAATCACTACAGAGAGGAGCGAACCGTGTCCCGGAAGCGCAGTACGCCCCAGTACGCGGCCCCCTTGTACGTCCCGCAGCCCGGCGAACTGGTCATGGACACCGCCCACCACGATGTGCGGGGTGTGTACATGGCCACGGAGGGCAGCACGGTCTTCTTGCGGCCCGAGGGCGGCGGCATCGAGTGGACGACCCGGTCGGCGGACATCAAGCCTGTGGACTGCCAGGCGGGTTCGGCCCGCAAGGCTGAGCAGCGGGTGTCCCGGGTGGGGGCGGAGAGGTTGAGTGAACGGCTGGCTCCCGAGGTGGCGCGGCTGAACGCCTGGAGCCGGGGTGCGGGCCGGTGAGGGGGTAGGGCGCTGGTGGAAGACGCCGATCCCTGGGTGTGGGGCCCCTGCTGGGGGTGGTGCGGGTCGCCGTGGGTCCGGGTGCTGTGGGTCGGTCCCGCGCAGACCGCCGGCCGCGTCACGGCGGACATGTACTGGTGCGGCCCCTGCATCAGCGTGCTGCACGACCGGATCGTGCACAACGCCCGGGGTACCCGCCCCGCCCCCGCACCGCAGCCCAAGGCCGCCGGTCCCCGGCACCGGCGCCCCCGCCGAGTACGCCGGTACGTGTAAGGAGACGCCGCCCGTGCAGCGTACGCGTGAGCAGCCCGTTCCCGGCCCGGCCGGGGCCCATGGCTTCGCCACTCCCAGGGAGGTTCCCACCGGGGCCGTGGTCTACGACCGGGAGTTCGACGGGCCCGGTGTCGTCCGGGCCGTCCACGGCGCCCACGTCGAACTCGGACGCCCCACCGGATACACCTGGTCCACCCACTACCGCAGGCTCCGCAAGGGCTCCGCCTGGGACAGGCAGCAGCTCAGAGCCCTCGCCCGACTCCACCGCCAACGCCAGGCCAGCCCGACCTGGACCCCGACCCCCAGCCCCGGGAAGACACCATGAAACCCCCCACCGTCCCCTACATCGCCGCCTGGCAGCACGAGAGGATCAGGCTCGCCAGCGCCCCCGTCATCTCCACCGGCACCGGCCTCATCTACTTCGACGGCGCACCCGAACGACCCCAGGACCGCGACGACCACGGCGTCCTGTGGGCCCGCCAGGACACCAGACCCGGCACCGGACACCCCCGCTTCGGCGCCATCCACACCCCCCGCCAACGCCACGCCCAGACCCACCTCCTCTGCCAGGTCTGCGCCGGCCCCCCCGACATCACCGAAGCGGGCGTGCTCTGGCTCCTCCCCGGCACCCCACCGAGCCAGTCCGGCGAAGAAGTCACCACCAACCCACCCATCTGCCGCCCCTGCGCCGACACCGCCGCCCACGCCTGCCCCCACCTGCGCACCAGCCACACCCTGATGCGCGTCAAACACTCAGCCGTGATCGGCGTCTTCGGCCAGCGCTACTTCCGCAGCCGGCCCGGCGTCGCCGTGCCCCAGCAGATGGACACCGTCCCCTACACCGACCGCAGCGCCCTCCCCTGGACCGTCGCCACCCAACTCGTCCGCGAACTCATCGGCTGCACGGTCGAGGCCATCCACTCGACGTGATCGCCCGGCGGCCCCCCGGCCGGGGGGGTGTGCGGGGGCGGGGGTCAGCCCTGGCGCCAGCGGTTGGTGATGGGGAGGCGGCGGTCGCGGCCGAACGCCTTGAGGGAGACCTTGGGGCCCGGCGGGTACTGGCGGCGCTTGTACTCGGCGGTGTCCACCAGCCGGACGACCCGGTCCACCAGGGCCGGGTCGAAGCCGGCGGCCACGATGGCGTCCCGGCCGTGGTCGTTCTCGACGTACGCCTCCAGGACCGCGTCCAGCAGGTCGTAGTCGGGCAGCGAGTCGGTGTCCACCTGGCCGGGGCGCAGCTCGGCGCTGGGCGGCTTGGCGATGGAGTTCTCCGGGATCGGCGGGGTCTGCCCGCGCTCCGCAGCGGCCTTGTTGCGCCACCGCGCCAGCCGGAAGATCCACGTCTTGTAGACGTCCTTGATCGGCCCATAGGCGCCGACCGAGTCGCCGTACAGGGTGGAGTAGCCGACCGCCAGCTCGCTCTTGTTGCCCGGGGCCAGCACGATGTGGCCCTCCTGGTTGGAGACGGCCATCAGCAGGGTGCCGCGCAGCCGTGACTGGAGGTTCTCCTCGGCCAGGCCGGTGAGGCCCAGCGAACCCAGGTACGCCTCGAACATCGGGGCGATGGAGATGGTGCGCAGGTTGAGCCCGGTGCGCTTGGCCAGCTCGGCGGCGTCGTCCCGGGAGTGCTGGGAGGAGTACGCGCTGGGCATCGAGACGCCGTACACGTTCTCCGCGCCGATCGCGTCCACCGCGATGGCGGCCACCAGTGCCGAGTCGATGCCGCCGGAGAGGCCGATCAGCACCGAGCGGAAGCCGTTCTTGCGGACGTAGGCGCGGGTGCCGGCGACCAGCGCGGTGTAGATCTCCTCCTCGTCGCCCAGCCGGGGGGCGATCCCGGCCGTCACCGGCTGCTCGGGGGCGGGCAGCGGCTCGGTACCGAGGACGGTGCGCTCCACCCGCAGCCCGTCGGCCAGCAGCTCGCCCGGCTCCCCGGCGTCGGCGTGGGCGGCGGGGAGCTCCAGGTCGACCAGGACGCAGCCCTCCTCGAACTGCGGGGCGCGGGCGAGCACCCGGCCGGCCGGGTCCACCACGATCGAGTCGCCGTCGAAGACCAGCTCGTCCTGGGCGCCGACCATGTTGACGTACGCCAGGGTGCAGCCCGCCTCGGCGGCGCGGCGGCGGACCAGCTCCAGTCGGGCGTCGTCCTTCTCCCGCTCGTACGGCGAGCCGTTGACCACCAGCAGCAGTCCGGCGCCGGCCTGCCGGGCGGCGGTGACCCGGCCGCCGTCCTGCCAGATGTCCTCGCAGATGGCGAGGGCGACGTCCACGCCGTGCAGCCGGACCACCGAGAGCTGGTCACCGGGGACGAAGTAGCGGTACTCGTCGAAGACGCCGTAGTTGGGCAGGTGGTGCTTGGCGAACCGGGTGGCGACCCGGCCGCCGTGCAGCACCGCCGCGCAGTTCTGCGGCGAGCCGGCCGGGCGGCCCAGCTGCGGCGCGTCGTGCTCGGAGCGGCCCAGGTAGCCGACGACGACCGGGACGTGGCCCAGCCCCTCGGCGGCCAGCCGCTCGGCCAGCCCGACCAGGGCGGCGCGGGAGCCCGCCACGAAGGACTGGCGCAGGGCGAGATCCTCCACCGGATACCCGGTCAGCGCCATCTCGGGGAAGGCCACCAGCTGGGCCCCCCGCTCGGCGGCGTGCCGGGTCCACCGCACGACCTCGTCGCTGTTGCGGGCGATGTCGCCGACATAGGGATCGATCTGGCTCAGGGCGAGACGTAGATGAGGCACCCCCCCAGCCTAATCGTCTCTTCGACGCTATGGGGGGTGGGGCCGGGCCGCCGGGCGGTCGCCCGAGCCGACTCCGCCGCGACGGGCCGAGTGTTCGGACAACGGGCCCGCATCCGCCATGATGGGAATGGAGCTTCCGGCCGATCACCCGGGGTCCTCCCTTGCGTGACGCGTACGTAATGAGCAGAGGTGAGACTGTCCTCATGGGTAAGCAGCAGGAGTTCGTGCTCCGGACGCTCGAAGAGCGTGACATCCGATTCGTCCGGCTGTGGTTCACCGATGTGCTCGGGTTCCTGAAGTCGGTGGCGGTGGCGCCCGCCGAGCTTGAGCAGGCCTTCGACGAGGGCATCGGGTTCGACGGCTCCGCGATCGAGGGCTTTGCCCGGGTCTACGAGTCCGACATGATCGCCAAGCCGGACCCGACGACGTTCCAGATACTGCCGTGGCGCTCCGAGTCGCCCGGCACCGCGCGGATGTTCTGCGACATCCTGATGCCGGACGGCTCGCCGTCCTACGCCGACCCGCGCTATGTGCTCAAGCGGACGCTGGAGAAGGCGTCCAATCTGGGCTTCACCTTCTACACCCACCCCGAGATCGAATTCTTCCTGCTGAAGAACCAGCCGAGCGACGGTACGGTGCCCATCCCGGCCGACCACTCCGGCTACTTCGACCACACCCCGCGCGGGGTGGGCCACGACTTCCGCCGGCAGGCGATCACCATGCTGGAGTCGATGGGCATCTCGGTGGAGTTCTCGCACCACGAGGGCGCGCCCGGCCAGCAGGAGATCGACCTGCGGTACGCGGACGCGCTCTCCACCGCCGACAACATCATGACCTTCCGGCTGGTGATGAAGGAGGTGGCGCTGGAGCAGGGCGTGCACGCGACCTTCATGCCCAAGCCGTTCTCCGGGTTCCCCGGCTCCGGGATGCACACCCATGTGTCGCTGTTCGAGGGGGACCGCAACGCCTTCCACGAGACCGGCGCGGAGTACCAGCTGTCCAAGGTCGGCCGGTCCTTCATCGCGGGTCTGCTGCGGCACGCCGCCGAGACGTCGGCGGTCACCAACCAGTGGGTCAACTCCTACAAGCGCATCTGGGGCGGCTCGCAGCGCACCGCGGGCGCGGGCGGCGAGGCGCCGTCGTACATCTGCTGGGGCCACAACAACCGCTCGGCGTTGATCCGGGTGCCGATGTACAAGCCCGGCAAGCAGGGCTCCACCCGGGTCGAGGTCCGCTCGCTGGACACCGGCTGCAACCCGTACCTGGCCTACGCGGTGATACTGGCCGCCGGGCTCAAGGGCATCCAGGAGGGGTACGAGCTGCCGCCCGGGGCCGACGACGACGTCTGGGCGCTCTCCGACGCCGAGCGCCGCGCGCTGGGGATCGAGCCGCTGCCGCAGAACCTGGGCGAGGCGATCGACCTGATGGAGCGCAGCGAGCTGGTCGCGGAGACGCTGGGTGAGCACGTCTTCGACTTCTTCCTGCGCAACAAGCGGCATGAGTGGGAGGAGTACCGCTCGGAGGTGACGCCGTACGAGCTGCGGAAGATCCTGCCGGTGCTGTAGTCGCAGGTCACGCCTGCTGCCCCCTTCGGCCGGACCGCTGCCCGGCCGGAGGGGGCAGCTGTGCGAGTGGGCGAAAGTGTGGACGATTTGCCCGGGTTGCGGTTAGTTTGGGACAAGTAACCAACCCACCCCTCGCCCGAGGAAGCGGAAGTGGTGCCCATGGCTGCGGCGCCTTCCCTGTCCCGCGCGGCGAAGCGGCAGGCCAGAGCCGCCGCCGACATCGCGAGGCCGCACTACAAGTGGATCGTGCTGTCCAACACCACGCTGGGCATGCTGATGGCCACGATCAACGGATCGATTCTGCTGATCGCGCTGCCGGACATCTTCCGGGGCCTGCGGATCAACCCGCTCCAGCCGGGCAACACCAGCCTGCTGCTCTGGCTGATCATGGGCTATCTGGTGGTCACGGCGGTGCTGGTGGTCAGCTTCGGCCGGCTGGGCGACATCTACGGCAGAGTCCGGATGTACAACGCGGGCTTCGCCGTCTTCACGGTCTTCTCGGTGCTGCTGTCGGTCACCTGGCAGCACGGTACGGCGGGGGCGCTCTGGCTGATCCTGATGCGGGTGGCCCAGGGCGTCGGCGGCGCGATGCTGATGGCCAACTCCAATGCGATCATCACCGACGCCTTCCCGGTGGACCAGCGCGGCCTGGCGCTCGGCCTCAACCAGGTCGCCGGGATCGCCGGCTCGTTCATCGGGCTGGTGCTCGGCGGGCTGCTGGCGCCGGTGGAGTGGCACCTGGTCTTCCTGGTGTCGGTGCCGTTCGGCGTGTTCGGCACCTTCTGGGCGTACTGGAAGCTGCATGACACCGGCATCCGGCGGCCCGCCCGGCTGGACTGGTGGGGCAATGTGACCTTCGCGGTGGGCCTGATCTCGGTGCTGGTCGGGATCACGTACGGCATCCAGCCGTACCACGGGCACACCATGGGCTGGACCAACCCGATGGTGCTGACCGCGCTGCTCGGCGGCGCGCTCACGCTGGTGGTGTTCGGCCTGGTGGAGAACCGGGTGGCCGAGCCGATGTTCCGGATGAGCCTGTTCCGCATCCGGGCGTTCACCGCCGGGAACATCGCCAGCCTGCTGTCCGGCATGGGGCGCGGCGGGCTGATGTTCATCCTGATCATCTGGTTGCAGGGCATCTGGCTGCCCCAGCACGGCTACAGCTTCGCCTCCACCCCGCTGTGGGCGGGCATCTACATGCTGCCGCTGACCGCCGGGTTCCTGATCGCCGGGCCGGTCTCCGGCTGGCTGTCCGACCGGTTCGGGGCGCGGCCGTTCGCCACCGGCGGCATGGTGGTGGCGGCGGCCAGCTTCGTCCTGCTGGCGCTGCTGCCGGTGAACTTCGGCTATCTGCTCTTCGCCGCGATCCTGCTGCTCAACGGGATCGGGATGGGCCTGTTCGCCTCCCCGAACCGGGCCGGGATCATGAACAGCCTGCCCGCCGACCAGCGCGGGGTCGGCGGCGGGATGAGCACCACCTTCCAGAACTCCGCCCTGGTGCTCTCGATCGGGGTGTTCTTCACCCTGATGATCCTCGGCCTGGCCGGTTCGCTGCCGCACGCGCTCTCCACCGGGCTGGCCGCCCAGGGCGTGCCGGCCGCCGACGCGGCCCGGCTGGCGAGCCTGCCGCCGGTGTCGGTGCTGTTCGCCTCGCTGCTGGGCTACAACCCGATCCGGTCGCTGCTGGGCCCGGCCGCGCTCGGCCAGCTGCCACCCGGGCACGCGGCCTATCTGACCGGCCGCAGCTTCTTCCCGTCGCTGATCTCGGGGCCGTTCGGCAGCGGCCTGGACACCGCGTTCGTCTTCGCCATCGCGGCCTGCCTGGTCGCCGCCGTCGCCTCCTGGCTGCGCGGCGGCAAGTACGTCCACATCGAGCAGGCCGCCGCCGAGCGCGCGTACACGGTGGTTGCCACCGCGCCCGGCTTCCGCCCGGCCACGCTCGGCGTCGTCATCAGCGGCGGACCCGACCCCGGCGGCGGACCCGACCCCGGCGGCGGACCCGACCCCGGCGGTGGTGCCGCCGTCCGGCGGGCGGCGGCCGACGGGCAGCTCGCCGGGACGGTCCGGGGGCCGGGCGACGGCGGCAGTCCGCTGCCCGGGGCCGAGGTGCTGGTCATCGGATCGGACGGCACCGTCGCCGCCCGCGCCGCGATCGGGCCCGACGGCAGCTTCCGGCTGCCGGGCCTGACCCACGGGGACCGCTGGACGACCACGCCGGGGCCCGCCTCCGACGGCCCCGCTGCCACCGCTGCGGCGGGTGCGCCGCTGCGGCTCACGCTGGAGCACGAAGCGCCATGAGCGGCCCCGGCGAGGCCGCCGAGCCGGCCGGGACGGCCGAGCCGGCCGTCCGGCTGCGGGCGTCGGCGCTGCGGCTGGCGTACGGGCTGCGCGCGCCCGCCGCTGAGCACGGGCTGACCCCCACCCGGCTGACGGCGCTGGTCGCGCTGGCCGCGCACGGTCCGCTGCGGGCCGGGGACCTGGGGCGGCGGCTGGGTACCAGCGCGCCCAGCGTCTCCCGGCTGCTGGACGTGCTGGCCGACGCGGGGTTCGTCACCCGCACCGCCGACCCGGCCGACCAGCGGGCCGCGCTGCTGGTGCTCAGCCCGGCCGGCCAGGCCGTGCTGGCCGCCGTCCGGCGGGAGAGCCTGGCCCGGCTCACCGACCGGGTCGACGCGCTGCCGGCCGCCGACCTGGAGCGGCTGGTCGCCGCGCTGCCGGTGCTGGAGGCGCTGGCGCACGGCCTGGCGCCGGGATCGCTGCCGGGGCAGGGGCTGCCGGGCTGACCGGTTGCCGGGCTGACGGGTTGCCGGGTTGCCGGGTTGACGGGTTGCCGGGTTGACGGGCCGGGGCGGCTCCCCGCTCGGTCGAGGGGGGCGGTGCCCGTCGTCGGAGTGGCCGGTTTCCGACTCGTACGGCTGGTACGGAGCCGACCGCTGATGACGGCGGCACCGAATGCCGATGGTAAGGAAGCGGACAGTGATACGCCGTCACTCTGAGTGATTGGCGGTCGAGGAAGGAGCAGCGCCCATGCGGAAACGCGAAGCTGGAACCGGCAGTCCTCCGGAAGCAACCGCCGCCGTGCGTGAGCCGGCCGCCCCGGGGCGGGTCCACTCGTGAGCGGCATGACGCTCGGCGTGTACCTGCGCACCGCCGACGGCCGGACCGTACGACTCCGCCCGACCGCCTCCGTCGAGCCGGTCGTCTGCCCGGACATCCACTCCGGGCTGCGCTACCCGCCCTGTCGCTGCCCCCGGCACGACGAGCGGGCCGCCGACGAGGAGCGGACCCCGCAGCCGCTGGGCGGCGGCTGACGCGGCGGCGCCGGACCCGGCCCGGCCGCCCCGACCCGCCACGGCGCCGGGCCGGGGCGGTGACTGACGCTGCCTCGGCTACGCCGGATGGCGCTGCGGAGATGCGCGGTGACGGTCCGTCGCCATGATGGTGCGTATGGGGAAGCGATACCGCCTGACACGGGCGACCGGACTGCTGCTCTGCCCGCTGCTGGCCCTCGCGGTCAGCACCGCCTGGTCCGCCGGCACCGCCACCGCCGCCCGGCGGGGCGCCGCGCTGCCGGTCAAGGGCAAGCAACAGGCCCTGCGGGACGAGTTCGAGCAACTGGACCTGGGCGACGACGGCACCTGGGGCTGGCAGAGCGGCGCGTACTCCGGCTGCGACACCAACCGGGGCAACCACAAGCTGGACCGGCTCACCCCAGACGCCCTCTCGGTCGACGACGGCGTACTGGACATCACCGCCCGCCGCGCCGCCGACGGCATGTGGGAGACCGGGCTGCTCACCACCGGCGACTCCTGCGGCAGCGGCGGCAACGGCTTCACCGAGCGCACCGGCGACGTGGTGGTGGCCCACGTCCAGTTGCCGGGGCCCGAGGGCGGCTGGCCCGGCATCTGGTCCTGGCGGGACGGCAAGAACGAACTCGACCTCTTCGAGTGGCACGCCGCGCACCCCCACCGGCTGGAGCTGGTCAACCATGTGGCCGACGCCGGCCACTACTGGACCTCCTCCCTGGTCCGGCCGCACGGCTGGCTGTGGATCGGGGTCCACCTCGGCGCAGGCAATGTCACCTGGTACGCCGGTGCCAGCCAGAAGGCGATGCGGGCCATCTGGTCGGACGGCAAGGGCGTCGGCGGCAAGTTCCGGGCCCACCCGGTGATCAACCTCTCGGTGGACGACGGCCGGTACCTGCCCAAGCCGCGGCGCGACGCGGTGCTGCACTTCCGGGTCGGCTCCTTCAGCGTCTACCGCTGACACCGTCCACCGCTGACAACCGTCTGCCGCTGAGCGAGCCGCCCCGAACCCGACGCGGCGCCTCCGCGCGCGGGGGCGCCGCTCAGCCCACCCGGGGAACCCGAAGCGCTTCCGGCGCCTCCGCAGCGCGGAGCCCGGCGGCTGGCTAGGCTCGGACCCGGTGCCCCGGCAGCCCGGTGACCGGGGGCGGTACGAAGAGGGGCCAGCGTCGTGGAGATGTCGGCAGCACGCCACGAGGGCCGGATCAGCAGGCCGGAGACCCGGCTCGCCCGCCGGGGGTTCACCGACCCGGTCACCGCGCTGCGGCTGCTCGGCGGCCCACCGCTGGCCGGGCTGGCCGCCGACTCGGTGCTGCTGGACGCGCTGGCCGCCACCGCCGACCCCGATCTGGCGCTGCTCGGCCTCTCCCGGCTCGCCGAAGCCCTCGGCCCCGAGGAGCGCCGCCGCCTGCTGGACACCCTCACCACCGCCAAGCCGCTGCGCGACCGGCTGCTCGGCGTCCTCGGCACCTCCGAGGCGCTCGGTGACCACCTCGCCCGCCACCCCGGCGAGTGGCACGCCCTGGTCACCTTCGAGGTCCGCGACATGCACCCCGGCCCGGAGGACTTCCTGCGCGCCCTGCGGGACGGCATCCGGGCCCGGGGCACCGCCGACCCGGCGGACGCGCTGCGGCTCGGCTACCGGCGCTGCCTGCTCGCCATCGCCGCCCGCGACGTCACCGGCAGCACCGACCTGCCGCAGACCGCCGCCGAACTGGCCGACCTGGCCGGCGCCACCCTGCGCGCCGCCCTGGAGATCGCCGCCGACGAGGACCCGGCCGCCGCCCGCGCCTGCCGACTCGCCGTGATCGGCATGGGCAAGTGCGGCGGCCGGGAGCTCAACTACGTCTCCGACGTGGACGTCATCTTCGTCGCGGAGCCGGCCGGCGAAGCCGAGGAGGGCGACGCGCTGAAGGCCGCCACCCGGCTGGCCTCCCGGATGATGCGGCTCTGCTCGGACACCACCCGCGAGGGCACCATCTGGCCGGTCGACGCCAATCTGCGCCCCGAGGGCCGCAACGGGCCGCTGGTCCGCACCCTGGCCAGCCACCTCGCGTACTACCAGCGGTGGGCCAAGACCTGGGAGTTCCAGGCGCTGCTCAAGGCCCGCCCGGTGGCCGGAGACGCCCAGCTCGGCCAGGACTACCTGGACGCCGTCACCCCGCTGGTCTGGAAGGCCGCCGAGCGGGAGAACTTCGTCGCGGACGTCCAGCAGATGCGCCGCCGGGTGATCGACGCCATCCCCAGCGGCGAGGTCGACCGCGAGCTCAAGCTCGGCCCCGGCGGCCTGCGGGACGTCGAGTTCTCCGTACAACTGCTGCAACTCGTACACGGCCGCACCGACGCCACCCTGCGCAGCGGCAACACCCTCCAGGCACTCGCGGACCTGTCGGCCGGCGGCTACGTCGGCCGCACCGACGCCGCCTCGCTGGACGACGCGTACCGCTTCCTGCGCACCCTGGAGCACCGCATCCAGCTGTACCGGCTGCGCCGCACCCATCTGCTGCCGCGCGACCACGCCGACCTGCGGCGGCTCGGCCGGTCGCTGGCCGAGCGGCACGGCTGGGACAGCAGGACCGACCCGGTGGCCGAGCTGGACCGGTCCTGGCGGCGGCACGCCATGGAGGTCCGCCGGCTGCACGAGAAGCTGTTCTACCGCCCGCTGCTGGACGCCGTCGCCCGGCTCGCCCCCGGCGAGGCCGGCCTCAGCCCGCAGGCGGCCCGCGCCCGGCTGGAGGCCCTCGGCTACGCCGACCCGGCCGCCGCGCTGCGCCACCTGACCGCGCTGGCCTCCGGAGTGAGCCGCAAGGCGGCGATCCAGCGCACCCTGCTGCCGGTGATGCTCGGCTGGTTCGCGGACTCCGCCGACCCCGACGCCGGGCTGCTCAACTTCCGCCGGGTCTCCGACGCGCTCGGCGCCACCCCCTGGTACCTGCGGCTGCTGCGCGACGAGGGCGCCACCGCCGAGCACCTGGCCCGGGTGCTCTCCGCCGGGCGGCTCGCCCCCGACCTGCTGCTGCGCGCACCCGAGGCGGTCGCCATGCTCGGTGACGCCGACGGCCTGCTGCCGCGCGGCCGCGCCGCCCTCCAGGCGGAGGTGCTGGCCGCCGCCGGCCGGGCCGGCAGTGTGACGGGCGGCGTCGCGGCGGCCCGCTCGGTGCGCCGCCGCGAGCTGTTCCGCACCGCCGCCGCCGATGTGCTCGGCCGGCTCGCGGACGACCCGGCGGCGGCGGTGGACGTCGCGGGCGAAGCCCTCACCGACCTCAACGCGGCCACCCTGGAAGGCGCGCTGCGGGCGGCCTGCGACGGGTTCCAGGCCCAGACCGGCGAGCCGCTGCCGACCAGGATCGCGGTGATCGCGATGGGCCGGTTCGGCGGCCATGAGCTGGGCTACGGCTCCGACGCCGACGTCCTCTTCGTCCATGAGCCGCTGGCGGGCGCCGACGAGGCCGCCGCCGCGCGGGCCGCCCGGACCGTCTGCAACGAGCTGCGCACCCAGCTGGCCGCCCCCTCCACCGAGCCGCCGCTGCTGGTCGACGCCGACCTGCGGCCGGAGGGGCGGCAGGGCCCGCTGGTACGGACCCTGGCGTCGTACGCCGCCTACTACCGGCGCTGGTCGCACCCCTGGGAGTTCCAGGCGCTGCTGCGCGCCGAGCCGATCGCCGGGGACGCCGAGCTGGGGGAGCGGTTCCGGGAGCTGATCGACCCGCTGCGCTACCCGGAGCTGGGCGTGGACGACACCGACCTGCGGGAGATCCGCCGGATCAAGGCCCGGGTCGAGGCCGAGCGGCTGCCGCGCGGCGCCGACCCCACCACCCACGCCAAGATCGGCCGGGGCGGGCTGGCCGACGTGGAGTGGACGGTGCAGCTGCTCCAGCTCCAGTACGGGCACCGGGTCGCGGACCTGCGCACCACCCGCACCCGGGCGGCGCTGGCGGTGGCCCGGGACACCGGGCTGATCGAGCCGGAGGACGCGGAGGTGCTGGACGCCGCCTGGGTGCTGGCCACCCGGGTGCGCAACGCGGTGATGCTGGTGCGCGGGCGGCCGGGGGACAGCTTCCCCGGGGATGTGCGGGAGCTGGGCGGGGTGGCCCGGTACCTGGGGTACGGCGACCGGCACGCCGGGGAGATGGTCGACGACTACCGGCGGACCACTCGGCGGGCCCGAGCGGTGGTGGAGCGGATCTTCTACGGCTGATGGCCAGCTGGCGGCGGTGGGTGCCGGGGGCTCAGCGGCTGGTCGCGGGGACCTTGGACTGGTCCGGGCCGGTCTGCCCGGTGGCCGGTCCGGCCTGCTCGGTGGCGGGCCGGGGCAGCGTCGCGGTGCCGGTGGCCGACCGCTGGTGCGGCAGCCGGGGCAGGCGGAACGCCCAGCGGTGGTACATCAGCCGGGAGGTCGAGAAGCCGACCGCCAGGCAGGCGATGCCGCCCAGCGCGTCCATCAGGAAGTGGTTGCCGGTGGCGACGATCACCGTCAGGGTGGCCAGCGGGTAGAGCAGCCCCAGCACCCGGACCCAGGACCGCCGGGCCAGGAAGGCGATGGTCAGCCCGCACCAGAGCGACCAGCCGATGTGCATCGACGGCATCGCCGCGTACTGGTTGGAGACGTGTGCCATGTCGCCGGAGGCCATCGAACCCCAGGTGTGGTGCACCGCGACGGTGTCCACGAAGCCGCCGCCGGTCATCAGCCTGGGCGGCGCCAGCGGATAGAAGTAGTAGCCGACCAGCGCGATGCCGGTGGTCACGAAGAGTGCGCTGCGGACGGCCGCGTACCGGCCGGGGTGGCGGCGGAAGACCCAGACCAGCACGCCGATGGTGATGATGAAGTGCAGGGTGGCGTAGTAGTAGTTCATGCCGGTGATCAGCCAGGTCACCGAGTTCACCGCGTGGTTGACGCTCCTCTCCACCGCGATGCCGAGGTGGTGCTCCGCGCTCCAGATCCAGCTGGCGTGCTGCTGCGCGGAGCGCTCCTGCTCGGGCACCGCGTTGCGGATCAGTGAGTACACCCAGTAGCTGACCGCGATCAGCAGCAGTTCGAACCAGATCCGGGGCCGACCGGGGAAGTGCCGCCGCTCGCTCAGCCAGGACCGGAGGGTGTGCGTCGTACCGGTGCGGCGGATTCCGTCACTGCCCTGCTGACCAGCGACGGAACCGGCGGGCCGCACCGCGTCGGCGCACTCGGCGTCGGCTGCGTTGTTCTCGGTCGGTTCCCCCATGGGGGAGTAGTCTGCCAGACCCTCTGCGGGCGGCCGATCATCCCGTGGTCGGGGATTGTTCGCCTCGCGTACCCCTCTGGGGGCGGGGAGGACCACTGCCTCAGGTAGGGGGTGGGGGTGCTCGGACATGCGCTCCATTCTGACCCCGGGGCCGCCGGCGCTCACCCCGACGTACGGGTCCGACACCGCCGATGTGACCTACGGCGCACCCCGTACCGGACGCTCCGGAGGCCGGTGGAGGCAGCGTCACGATTCCGCTTGCGTTGATTCCTGCATCTTGCTGAAACCATTTGCAAGCCGCTACCGTCCTCGCCACCTACCGCCGTCGAGGGAGTCCACCCGTGGCATCGCCCGTGTCGCCCAGAGCCACCGCAGCGAGCAGATCCACCGAAGTGAGCAGAGCCACCGCAGCGAGCAGATCCACCGCAGTGAGAAGGCCCGGCCGCGCGGCCATGCTGGTCGCGGCCTCGCTCATCGCCTCCACCCTGGGCTCGATACCGGTCGCCGCCGCGACCGCCGCCCGCCCGGCCGCCCCGCCGTCCGACGCCGCGCTGGCCGCCACCGCCGGGCGGCACGACCTCAGCCGGGAGCAGTTCTACTTCGTGCTGCCGGACCGCTTCGCCAACGGCAGCACCGCCAACGACAAGGGCGGCATCACCGGCGGCCGGCTGGACAACGGCTTCGACCCGTCCGACAAGGGCTTCTACCACGGTGGCGACCTCAAGGGCGTCCTCGACAGGCTCGACTACATCCAGGGGCTGGGCACCACCGCGATCTGGATGGCGCCGATCTTCAAGAACCGGCCGGTGCAGGGCACCGGCGCCGACGCCTCGGCCGGCTACCACGGCTACTGGATCACCGACTTCACCCAGGTCGACCCGCACTTCGGCACCAACGCGCAGCTGAAGGAGCTGATCCGCCAGGCGCACGCCCGGGGCCTCAAGGTCTTTTTCGATGTGATCACCAACCACACGGCCGATGTCATCGACTACGCGGAGAAGAGTTACGGCTACCGCTCCAGCGGCGCCTACCCCACGCTGGACACCGATGGCGCGCCGGTGCACGAGACCGAGCTCGCGGACGCCAACGCCGCACACGGCACCAGCACGTGGCCCAAGATCACCAAGGACTCCTTCGCGTACACCCCGGTGTACGGCTCGCCCGCCGACGCCAAGGCCAAGACGCCGTCCTGGCTGAACGACACCACGCTCTACCACAACCGGGGCGACTCCACCTTCGCCGGCGAGTCCGGCACCGAGGGCGACTTCTCCGGCCTGGACGACCTGGACACCCAGAACCCCCGGGTGGTCAAGGGCATGGAGGAGATCTACCAGTACTGGGTGAAGGAGGCCGGCGTCGACGGCTTCCGGATCGACACCGTCAAGAACGTCAACATGGCCTTCTGGACGCAGTGGGCGACCGCGCTCAAGCAGTACGCGGCCCGCCAGGGCAACCAGAAGTTCTTCATGTTCGGCGAGGTCTACGACTCCGACCCGGCCGTCACCGCCCCGTACGTCACCCAGGGCAAGCTCCAGGCCACCCTGGACTTCCCGTTCCAGAGCGCGGCCCGCAGCTATGTCTCACAGGGCGGCTCGGCGCAGGCGCTCTCCCGGCTGTACGCGCAGGACTACCGGTACACCACCGCCGCGACCGACGCCTATGAGCTGCCGACCTTCCTCGGCAACCACGACATGGGCCGCTTCGGCTCCTTCCTGGAGAGCGACAACAGCGGCGCCTCCGCCGCCGAGCTGCTGCGCAAGGACGAGCTGGCCAACGAGTTGCAGTTCCTCACCCGGGGCCAGCCGGTGGTCTACTACGGCGACGAGCAGGGCTTCACCGGCGCCGGCGGCGACAAGGACGCCCGCCAGGACATGTTCGCCTCCAAGGTCGACTCCTACAACAGCGACCCGGTGATCGGCGGCAGCAAGGGCGCCGGGAACCGCTACGGCACCGACGGCGAGCTGTACCGCACCGTCGCCCGGCTCTCCCAGCTGCGCAAGGCCAACCCCGCGCTGGCCGACGGCGCCCAGATCGAGCGCTACGCCGCCGACGGCAAGGGCGTCTACGCCTTCTCCCGGATCGACGCCAAGCAGCAGGTCGAGTACGTCGTCGCGGTGAACAACGCCGACACCGCGCAGACCGTCACCCTGGACACCTTCTCCGCCCGGATGCGCTTCGACCGTCGCTACCCGGCGACCGGCGCCGCCGTCACCACCGGCACCGACCGCAAGCTCACCGTCACCGTGCCGGCCGGCGCCGCCGTGGTCTACCAGGCGGCGGCCAAGGTCACCGCACCCGCCGCCGCCCCGCAGCTCACCCTCAAGACCCCCGCCGACGGCTCCACCGGCACCGTCACCATCGGCGCCGACGTCTCCGGCGGCGGCTTCGACCGGGTCACCTTCGCCGCCCAGGTCGGCAACGGCGGCTGGCAGACCCTCGGCACCGCCGACAACGGCGACTACCGGGTCACCCAGGACCTCGCCCCGGTCGCGCCCGGCACCACCGTCCGCTACAAGGCCGTCGTCCAGGACCCGGCCGGCCGGCTGCGCTCCGCCACCGGCAGCTTCACCACCGGCGCCCCGGCCGCCGAGCCCGGCAGCAGCGCCGCCGCCGGCTACACGTACGCGATCGTGCACTACAAGCGCGAGGACGGCGACTACGACGGCTGGAACCTCTACACCTGGGGCGACATCGCGGACGGCCAGGGCACCACCTGGCCCGACGGCCACCCCTTCGTCGGCCGCGACGCCTACGGCGCCTTCGCGTACGTCAAGCTGGCGCCCGGCGCCGCCACGGTGGGCTTCGTGGTGGAGAAGGACGGCACCAAGGACTACGACGGCGACCGCACCATCGACCTGGGCAAGGGCGCCGAGGTGTGGGTCGGCCAGGGCAGCGGCGATGTCGCCACCGCCGACCCGAGCCCCGCCGCGCCCGACCCGGCCAAGGCGGTCATCCACTACCACCGGGCCGACGGCGACTACGACGGCTGGGGTCTGCACGTGTGGACCGGCGCGGCCACCGGCACCGACTGGGGCAGCCCGCTGGAGCCGGTCCGCAAGGACGCCTTCGGCGAGGTCTTCGAGGTCCCGCTGGCGGACGGCGCCACCTCGCTCAGCTACATCGTCCACAAGGGCGACAGCAAGGACCTGCCCACCGACCAGTCGCTGGACCTGGCGGGCGTCGGCCACGAGGTGTGGATCAACGGCGGCGAGGAGGGCTACCTGCTGCCGCAGGTCGGCGGCCGGAGCGCCGACCTGGACCTCACCGCGGCCAAGGCGCAGTGGATCGACGCCTCGACCGTCGCCTGGAAGTCCGACCTCCCGGCGGGCGCCAGCGCCGAGCTGGTGTACGACCCGGCCGGCGGCCTCACCGTCCAGGACGGCACGCTCAGCAAGGACGGCTACTGGATTCGGCTGCTGCCCAAGGCCGGCGGCCTCACCGCGGCCCAGCTCGCCAAGTACCCGCACCTGGCGGGCTACAGCGCCTTCACGGTCGACCCGCGCGACGCCGCCCGGGTAACCAAGGCGCTGCGCGGCCAGCTGATCGCCACCCAGCGCAACGCGGCCGGCGCCCTGGTCGCCGCCACCGGGGTGCAGATCGCGGGCGTGCTGGACGCCCGCTACCCCGGCGCCGCCAAGGCCCAGCTCGGCCCGGTGCCGGAGCACGGCAAGGTGAAGCTGTCGCTCTGGGCGCCCACCGCGCAGTCCGTCAGCGTCAAGCTGTACGACCGGGCCGCCGGCGGCACCGCGCGGACGGTCGCGCTGCGGCGGGACGACGCCACCGGCGTCTGGTCGGTGACCGGCCCCGCGTCCTGGAAGGGCCGGTACTACCTGTACCAGGTCAAGGTGTGGGCGCCCAGCGTCCAGCGGGTGGTCGACAACACGGTCACCGACCCGTACTCGGTGGCGCTGTCCACCGACTCGACCCGCAGCCTGATCGCGGACCTCTCCGACCGGGCCCTGAAGCCCGCCGGGTGGGACAGCAGCAAGGCCCCCAAGGCGGTCAAGCCCACCCAGCAGGAGATCCAGGAGCTGCACGTCCGGGACTTCTCGGTGGCCGACTCCACCGTGCCCGCCGCCGAGCGCGGCACCTACCTGGCGTTCACCCGCTCCCAGTCGGCGGGCATGCGGCACCTCAAGGCCCTCGCCAAGGCGGGCGTCACCACCGTGCACCTGCTGCCGACCTTCGACATCGCCACCATCGAGGAGAACCGCGCCAAGCAGAAGCTGCCCGCCTGCGACCTGAAGGCGCTCGCCGCCGACAGCGACCGGCAGCAGGAGTGCGTGGCCGCCGTGCGGGCCGACGACGCCTACAACTGGGGCTACGACCCGCTGCACTACACGGTGCCGGAGGGCTCGTACGCCACCGTCACCGACGGCACCGCCCGCACCGTGCAGTTCCGGCAGATGGTGCAGGCGCTGCACCTGGCCGGGCTGCGGGTCGTGCTGGACGTGGTCTACAACCACACCGCCGCCGCCGGGCAGTCGGCGCACTCGGTGCTCGACCAGGTCGTCCCCGGCTACTACCAGCGGCTCTCCGACAGCGGCGCGGTGACCGCCGACAGCTGCGGCGGCTGCGGCGACACCGCGCCCGAGCACACCATGATGAACAAGCTGGTGGTGGACTCGGTCGTCACCTGGGCCAAGCAGTACAAGATCGACGGCTTCCGCTTCGACCTGATGGGCCTGGACCCCAAGCAGACCATGCTGGACGTCAAGTCCGCGCTGGCCCGGCTGACTCCGGCCCGTGACGGGGTGGACGGCAAGCACGTCTTCCTCTACGGCGAGGGCTGGAACATGGGCGTGGTCGCCAATGACGCCCGGTTCGTCCAGGCCACCCAGGTCAACATGGCCGGCACCGGCATCGCCACCTTCAACGACCGCCTGCGCGACGCCGCGCGCGGCGGCAACTACGAGCTGTCCTCCGCCCAGCAGCAGGGCTTCGCCTCCGGCCTGTTCACCGACCCCAACGGCAGCACCACCAACGGCACCGCCGCCGAGCAGCGGGCCCGGCTGCTGCACCAGATGGACCAGGTGAAGGTCGGCCTGACCGGCAACCTGGCCGGCTACTCCTTCACCGACAGCTCCGGCGCCAGGACCACCGGTGCGGGCGTCGACTACAACGGCGCCCCGACCGGCTACGCCGCCGCCCCCGGTGAGGCGGTGGAGTACGTGGACGCCCACGACAACGCCGACCTCTTCGACGCGCTGGCCTTCAAGCTGCCGACCGGCACCTCGCAGGCCGACCGGGCCAGGATGCAGGCGCTGGCCCTGGCCACCACCGCGCTGGCGCAGGGCCCCGGCTTCGCCCAGGCGGGCAGCGACCTGATGCGCTCCAAGTCGCTGGACGTCAACTCCTATGACGCCGGTGACTGGTTCAACGGCATCGCCTGGGACTGCCGCGACGGCAACGGCTTCGGGCGCGGCCTGCCGATGGCCGCCGACAACCAGGCGATGTGGCCGGTAGCCAAGGCGCTGCTGGCCGATCCGGCGCTGCGGCCCGGCTGCGCGGCGATCGAGGGTGCGAGCAGCCAGTACCGGCAGTTCCTGGAGATCAAGCAGGGTTCGCCGCTGTTCTCGCTGGACACCGCCGCCCAGGTCCAGCAGCGGCTGTCCTTCCCGCTCTCCGGTACCGCCGGTGAGTTGCCGGGTGTGATCACGCTGCACCTGGACGGCACCGGGCTGCGCGGCGCCGAGAAGGGCATCACCGTGGTCTTCAACGCCACCCCGGACACCCGGCGGCAGACCGTCGCCGCGCTGAAGGGCACCCGGCAGGCGCTGCACCCGGTGCAGGCCGGCGGCAGCGATCCGGTGGTCAGGACGTCGACCTTCGACGCGGCCGGGGGCACCTTCACCGTGCCGGCCAGGACGGTCGCGGTCTTCGTCCAGCACTGATCGGGCACTGACCCGGCGTTGATCCGCTGTTCCGCTGTTCCGCTGATCCGGCGTCGACCCGAGCCCGCCGGCGCACCTCGCGCCGGCGGGCTCGGAGTGCTGTGTCGCCCGACCCGGCGTCAGGCGCGGGGCGGATGCGCGGGGTCCGTCCTTTTGCCGCCGCGCGATGTCTTGACGGTCCGGTACGGCGCCCCTAAGTTCTGCGAACAGAAAGTTTCCAGCAAGTTGCAGTCAGCTTGCGGAAAGCCGGTGAATCGCTTTGCGGTGGAGTGTCTCCGCCGCAGGCCCCGGACGGGTGCCCTCACCGCCCGTCCACCTTCCCACCCCGATCCGCGTACGCACCCCGTCCCGCACCGCCGGCTCCTCGCCGCTCCGGCGGGGGCGTGCGCGTCAACGGCTGCCCATGCCGCAGCCCTCCAGGAGACACCATGGTCGACAGAACCATCGTGCAACCCCCACGCGCCGGACGCCGCTCCCGCACCGGAGCCGCCCTGGCCGCAGCCGCCGTACTCAGCCTCTCCCTGGGCGCCGGCCTCACCCTCGCCCCCGCCGCCGGCGCCACGCCGCCCGGGAACAAGGACGTCACCGCGACGCTGTTCCAGTGGCAGTACGACTCGGTTGCCAGGGAGTGCACCAACACCCTCGGGCCCAAGGGCTACGGCTATGTCGAGGTCTCCCCGGCCACCGAGAACATCCAGGGCTCCCAGTGGTGGACGTCCTACCAGCCGGTCAGCTACAAGATCTCCAACCGGCTCGGTGACGCCACCTCCTTCCGCGCCATGGTGAACACCTGCCACGCCGCCGGGGTGAAGGTGGTCGCGGACGCGGTGATCAACCACATGTCGGCCGGCTCCGGCACCGGCACGGCCGGCACCCAGTACTCCAAGTACAACTACCCGGGCTACTACTCCGACCGGGACTTCCACACCTGCCGCCACGACATCGGCAGCAACTACGGCGACCGCAGCAATGTGCAGAACTGCGAGCTGGTCGGCCTGGCCGACCTGGACACCGGCAGCGACTACGTCCGCAGCACCATCGCCGCCTACCTCAACAACCTGCTCTCGATGGGCGTGGACGGCTTCCGGATCGACGCGGCCAAGCACATGGCCGAATCCGACCTGGCCGCCATCAAGGCCAAGTTGACCAACCCCGGCGCGTACTGGGCGCAGGAGGTCATCTACGGCGCGGGCGAGGCCGTCCAGCCCGGCGAGTACACCCCGACCGGCGACGTGGACGAGTTCCAGGGCGCCAATGACCTCAAGCGGATGTTCACCGGCGACCGGATCGCCAACCTGGGCAACTGGGGCGCCTCCTGGGGCGCCGGCTACCTGGCGAGCGACAAGGCCCGCACCTTCGTCGACAACTGGGACACCGAGCGCAACGGCTCCACGCTCACCTACAAGAACGGCAACACCTACACCCTGGCCAATGTCTACCTGCTGGCCTGGCCGTACGGCTCGCCCAACGTCTACTCCGGCTACGAGTTCTCCGACAACGACGCCGGGCCGCCGAACAACGGCCGGGTCAACTCCTGCTACAGCGACGGCTGGAAGTGCCAGCACGCCTGGCAGCCGATCGCCAACATGGTCGGCTTCCGCAACGCCGTCGCCGGGACCGCCGTGACCAACTGGTGGTCCAACGGCAGCAACGCCATCGCCTTCGGCCGTGGCGGCAAGGGCTATGTGGTGATCAACCACGAGGGCGGCCCGATCAGCCAGACCTTCCAGACCTCGCTGCCCGCCGGCACCTACTGCGACATCGAGCACGGCGACCCCACGGCGGGCGGCGGCTGCACCGGCCCCACGTACAGCGTCGGTTCGGACGGCCGGTTCACCGCCACCGTCGGCGGCGGCGACTCGCTCGCCCTGTACACCGGAGCCACCGGCACCACCACCACGCCCCCCACCGCCACCCCGCCGACCACGCCCAGCGCCGACACCGGAGCGTCCTTCGCGGTCAACGCCACCACGGTGTACGGCCAGAACATCTACGTGGTCGGCAACAACGCCACCCTCGGCAACTGGGACCCCAACCAGGCCCTGCTGCTCTCCTCCGCGAGCTACCCCGTCTGGAAGCTCGACGTGAAGATGGCCGCCGGGACCTCCTTCGAGTACAAGTACGTCCGCAAGGAGGCCAACGGCAGCGTCACCTGGGAGAGCGGCGGCAACCACAGCGCCACCGTCCCCGGCAGCGGCAAGGTGACGCTGAACGACACCTGGCGCAACTGACCCGATCGGCCGATGCCCGCCCCGCGTCCGCTCCCGGATGCGGGGCGGGTTTCAATCCGCTATCGATGGTGTAAGACGGTTCTTGAGACTGTCCAAGTTCGACTTATCGCCGGGGGTATCCGCCCGGCGCGGTCGGGTGGGAGGAGCCGGGCATGGACACCACAGGAGACACCGCCGGAGGGGCGCACTGCGCCACCTTGTTCCGCTGCGACGCGGGGGAGGGCCGCGAGTGGCTGCTGCTCCGGGTCACCGCCGCCGACGGCACCACCGGCTGGGGCGAATGCTCCGACGCCGGCCGCCCGGCCGATGTGCTGGGCGTCCTGGCGTCCTGGACGGCCGACCGGCCCACCGTGGCCGGCTTCACCGCCCGCACCGTACGCGGCGCGCTCGCCCAGGCCCTCGCCGACCAGGCCGCCCGCCGCGCCGGGATACCGCTCTGGCAGTGGTACGGCGCCACCACCCGCCCGGAACCGGTGGAACTCTTCGCCGACCTCGGCCGCACCCCCGGCGTCCGGCTGCCCGCCGACGCGGCCGCCGCCGCCACGGCCGCCGTCCGGGCCGGCTACCGCACGGTGGCGCTGGCCCCCTTCGAGCACCACGGCGGCCCGCTGGCCGAGATCGCCCTCAAGCGGGTCCGCGCGGTCCGCGAGGCCGTCGGGGACTCGGTACGCATCCTGGTCGACTGCGGCGAACGCCTGCCGCTGCGCGACCTCTCCCGGCTGCTCGACCCGCTCGCCGCCCTCGGCGTCGGCTGGCTCAAGGACGGCGTCGGCATCGGCCGCCCCGCCGACCTGGCCCGGCTGCGCACCCGTACCGACATCCCGCTGGCCGGCGGGCAGTACGGCTACGACCCGGCGCAGCTGTACGCCGTCGCCGGGCTGCTGGACGTCGTACTGCCCGACGTCCGCCACGCGGGCGGCCCGCACCCCGCGCTCGCGCTGGCCGCCGCCGCGAGCGGCGCCCGGGGCTCCTTCCACGCCCGGGGCTCCTTCCATGCCCGAGTCTCCTTCTACAATCCGGCCGGCCCGGTCGCCACCCTGCACAGCGCCCACCTCACCGCACTGCACGCCGACGCCGCCGCCGCCCTGGGCCATGCCTTCGGCGGTCCGGAGTGGCGCGCCGACCTGCTGCCCGGCGGCGAGCAGCTCGACGGCGGCCGCCTCACCCTGCCCGAGGGGCCCGGCCTGGGCTGCGAACCGGAACTGCGCCACCGGGCCGTCGAGGAGGTCTGGAACGGCGTGGTGCGGACCGGATGCGACTGTTGCGCCGGCGCCTGCCGCTCCACCTGCCGCTGTCGCTGCGCCGACCGGCCGCTCCCGGCGCCGTTCACCCCCTGCGAGGTCGCGGCGGTCTGAGCGCCGTCAGCAACCCGGTAGGGCGGGCGGGCAGTGGTGGACCCTGGCACCTCCGGCGCTGCGGTGGCAGCCCGCCGGTACGGAATTGGCCCACGCCACGCCCGACCCGGCGGCCCGTGACCGGGGGCGGTCCGCTCCCTAGGCTGGGCACCTCCCGCCCACCGCCTCCGGAAGGTGCCCCGACCATGGCCTCACCCGCCCAGACCCTGCGCGACCTGCACCACCGGCCCGGCCGCCCGCTGGTGCTGCCCAACGTCTGGGACGCGGTCAGCGCCCGCTCGTTCGAGGCCGCCGGCTTCCCGGCACTGGCCACCGCGTCCACCGCCGTCGCGGCCTGCCTCGGGTACGCCGACGGCGAGCGGACGCCGGTGGCGGTGATGCTGGACGCGGTCGGCCGGATCGCCCGGTCGGTCGTGGTGCCGGTCACCGCCGACATCGAGGCGGGGTACGGCCTGCCGGGCGCCGAGCTGGCCGAGCGGCTGCTCGCGGCCGGGGTGGCCGGCTGCAACCTGGAGGACTCCGACCCGCACAGCCGTGCCCTGGTCGACCCGGAGCGGCACGCCGCGCGACTGGCCGAGCTGCGGGCGGCGGCCGGGCCGGAGCTGGTGATCAACGCCCGGTTGGACGCCTTCCTGCCGGGCCGCTTCGCGGGCGGGGCGGAGGCGGCGGTGGACGACGCGGTGGACCGGGCCCAGCGGTATCTGGCGGCGGGCGCGGACTGCGTGTACCCGATCCTGGCTCCCGAGGCGGCGTTGGCGGCGCTGGTCGAGCGGGTCCCGGGGCCGGTCAACGCCCTGTGCACCGAGCCCACCCCGGCCGGCCTGGACCGGCTCACCGCCCTCGGCGTCGCCCGGATCACCTTCGGCGGCGGGCTGCTCGCCCGGCTCACGGCGCACTTGGATGCGCTGGCGGCGGATCTGGCTGCGGCGGAACGGGGGTAGCTGCTGCCGCTGGGGGTGGGGGGTGTTTGGGGTGGGGAGCGGTGTTGGGTGCCACCACTGGGGGTGGGGGGTGCTGTTGGGTGGGGTTGGTTGGGGTGGGGGGTGGTTGTTCGCGCCCCTGGGGGTGGGGGGTGCTCTCACATGGGCGTTGATCCGACGCACATCGGACGCTTATCCGCGCCCGGCAGCCTGGCCGTGGCCGCCGCAGCCGCCGCGACCCACCAGGCGATCCGGAAGAGAGCACCATGCCCGTCCCGTATGTCGTCGCCCCCGACGCCGCCACTCCGAAGCGACGCCCTGCCCAGCACGCCGAGACGGACCAGAACACCGACACGGCCGGGACCGTCCGGTTCGCGGGCCTGCTGCTGGTGCACACCGCCCTCCGCCGCGACCTGCTGCGCCTGCCCGCCGCCATCCGCGCCCTCGGCCCGCGCGACGACGCCAAGGCGGAGGCGGTGGCGCGTCACTGGCAGCTGCTGGTGGACCGGCTGGTCGACTACCACGAGTACCAGGACGCCAAGCTGTGGCCCGCGCTGCGCCGCCGCGCTCCGGAGCTGCGGCTGCTGGTCAACTGGCTGGAGGCGGACCACCACGACCTGGAGCAGTCCGCCGCCGCGACCACCACCGCCGTACTGGAGGTGACCGCCAGCCGGGTCGGCGCGTGGAGCGCCGCGCACGCCGTCGAGGGCTTCGCCATCCAGCTCCACGGCCATCTGCGGATCGAGGAGACCCAGGTGCTGCCGCTGCTGCGCGGGGCCCTCGCGGACACCGAGATCGGCAGCCTGCCGGACCTGCTGCGCGGCACCGGCCGCGCCCTGCCGCCGAGCACTCCCGACCTTTTGGCGTGGCTGCTGGACAGCGTCCCGCAGCCGCTCGCCGACGAGCTGCTCGACCAGTGCGACGACTCGGTCGTCCGCCACTGGCCGCACTGGCGGGACACCTACACCCGGATCAGCCGCGAGCTGTGGCAGGACCAGCCGCCCACCCGCTGACCCGGCGTCAGCCCGGCGGTTTGAGCAGCTGCTCCGTCCAGATGGTCTTCCCGAACCGGGTGTACCGGCTGCCCCAGCGGTGGGCGAGCTGCGCGATCAGGAACAGCCCGCGCCCGCCCTCGTCGGTCAGCCGGGCGCGCCGCAGCCGGGGCTGGGTCTGGCTCGGGTCGGACACCTCGCAGACCAGCACCTTGTCCCGGATCAGCCGCAGGCCGACCGGGGCACCGGCGTACCGGATGGCGTTGGTCACCAGCTCGCTGGCGATCAGCTCGGTGGTGAAGGCCAGCTCCTCCAGCCGCCAGCGGCCCAGCTGCTCGGTCACCAGGTCCCGGGCCCGTGCGACGGCCTCCGGGTCGGCCGGGAACTCCCAGGAGGCGATGGACCGCTCCGGCAGCGCGCGGACCCGGCTGACCAGCAGCGCCAGATCGTGAGCCGGCGGCTCGGGCAGCAGGTCGTCCAGTACGTCCCGCCCCACCTCGGCCGGGGACGCCTGCGGCAGGACGGCCGCCTCCACCTGCTCGCGGAGCCGGTCCAGCCGCTCCTGCGGGCTCTCCGCCGGGTCGGACAGCAGCTTGTCGGTGAAGAGCGCCAGTACGCTGCCCGGCGCCAGGTCCACCTCCAGCTGCTCGAACGGCTCCCCGCCCAGGCCGAGCGCCGGGCCGGGCTTGAGCCCCAGGACGGCGGCGGTGGTGCCGGGGGCGGCGATCACCGGCGGCGGATGGCCCGCGCTGGCCATCGAGCAGTGCCCGTTCACCGGGTCGTACACCGCGTACAGGCACGTCGAGCCGTACACCCCGTCGCCCCGGCCGCCGTCGCCCGCTGCGCCGCCGCCCCGGTTGCGGCCCAGCTCGTCCGCCGCGGCGAGCCGTGTCACCAGGTCGTCCAGGTGCGACAGCAGCTCCTCCGGGGTCATGTCCAGGTCGGACAGCGTCTGCACCGCCGTCCGCAGCCGCCCGGTGGCGGCCGTCGCCTCCAGCCCGTGCCCCACCACGTCGCCGACCACCAGCGCGACCCGGGCCGAGGAGAGCGGGATGACGTCGAACCAGCTGCCGCCGATGCCCGCCGTGGTCGCCGCCGGTACGTACAGCCCGACCGTCTCGGCCGCGCTGACCTCCACCACCGAGCGCGGCAGCAGGCTGCGCTGCAACGCCTCCGCCGTACGGTGCTCGCGGGTGTAGCGCCGCGCGTTGTCCACCGCGAGCGCGGCCCGGGAGCCGATCTCCTCGGCCAGCAGCGCGTCCTCCTGGTCGAAGGGCACCCTGTCCCCGGTACGCCACAGCGCCAGGCCGCCGAGCACCAGCCCCCGGGCGTTCAGCGGTATCACCAGCATCGAGGTGGCCTCCTCCGGCACGACCTGGCGGTAGAGGACCGGGTCGGTGCCCAGCGCCTCCCGTACCACCGCCATGTCGGTCACCAGCACCGCCGCGCCGCGCCGCATGTAGTGCGGCGCCACCCCGCCGGCCCGCAGCGAGGCGCCGGCGGTGTCCAGCTCGGGCGGCCAGGCGTCCCGCGAGGCCGCCGCCATCCGCCGCAGCGGCGCGCCGTTGGCGAAACGGCCCGGCTCCTCGCCCACCAGCACCGCCTCGGTGAGGTCCACCGCCGCCAGATCCGCGAAGTCCGGCACCAGGACGTCGGTCAGCGCCTGCGCGCAGTCCGCCACGTCGAGCAGGCCCTCCAGCCGCTTGGACGCCGCGCTCACCAGGGCGAGCCGCCGCCGGGCCTGCTGCTGCTCGGTGACATCGGTGAAGGTCGCCGCGACCCCGGTGAAGTGCCCGGCGGAGTCCTCCAGCCGGAGCGCGGACAGCGAGATGATCCGCTCCGCCTGGGGGGCGTCCAGCCGGCGGGCCGGGTGCACCCAGTCCACCACCGGCACGCCCGTCTCGGCCACCTTGCGCAACTGCGCTTCGACGGCCGCCGCGTCCTGCGGCAGCAGGGTTGCCGCCGCATCGGCGCCGAGCAGTGCCGGAGTGGCGTTGACCCGGATGACCCGCAGCTGCTCGTCGCTGATGGCCAGACCAATTCTGACCTGGGCGAACAGCGCCCTGACCAGCGCCTCGTCCTGCCGGCGCCGCGCGGCCACCGCCGCCGGCACGGCCAGCACCAGGTAGCGGGCGGCGCCGGCCTCGCGGAGCTCCACCACGTCGACGCGCACCTCGACCTCGCCGCCGTCGGCGTGGCGCAGCGCGGTGTCGGTGCCCGACGGCGGCAGCGGGCCGGGCCAGTCGCCGGGCCGGGCCAGCAGCTCGGCCACCGGGTGGCCGCGCAGTTCCCCGGCCGGGCGGCCGACCAGGGACTCCAGGGCGGCGTCGCAGGTGAGCACGGTCCCGTGGCGGTCGAGCACCAGCACCGCCGCGCAGCCGCCCGGCCCGGGGCCGTCGGTGTGGGGTTCGGAATGCGTGCTCGTCTGCCTCACCCCCGGTGGTCGGTGATGTGGTTCCCATTCAACCCGCCCCGGGGGCGGCCCGCGCGGCGGCCGGTCCCCGCCGACCGGGTGAGCCCGCCCGTGCCGGGCGCCCCGGGGCGCCCGCCGGGGGCGGCGGTGCCCATGGGATGGTTGGGGCCGCGCAAGGCAGGGGAAGACACGGTTGATCAGGCGCCTCACCAGGGCGCGGCAGTGGAGTTAAGGGGAAGTACGTGCGATTCGGACTGCTGGGGACGGGACCTTGGGCCACGGCGGTTCACGCTCCGGTGCTGCACGCCCACCCGGGTGTCGAGTTCGCCGGGGTGTGGGGGCGGCGTCCGGAGGCGGCGGCCGAGCTGGCCGGGCGGTTCGACGCCCGGCCGTACGAGGACCTGGACGCGCTGCTGGCCGAGGTGGACGCGGTGGCCGTGGCGCTGCCGCCCGCCGTGCAGTCCCGGCTCGCGGTGCGGGCGGCCGAGGCCGGCTGCCATCTGCTGCTGGACAAGCCGCTCGCCATCACCGTCCCCGACGCCCGCGCCGCCGTGGAGGCGGCCGAGGCGGCCCGGGTCGCCTCGGTGGTCTTCTTCACCACCCGCTTCGGCGTGGAGCAGAGCGCCTGGATCGACGAGCAGGCCGCCGTCGGGGGCTGGTTCACCGGCCGGGCCGACTGGCTGGGCGCGGTGTTCACCTCCGACAGCCCCTTCGCGACGCCCTGGCGGCGGGAGAAGGGCGCGCTGTGGGACGTCGGCCCGCACGCGCTGTCCGTGCTGCTGCCGGTGCTCGGTGAGATCGCCTCGGTGACCGCCGTACGCGGCCCCGGGGACACCGTGCACCTGGTCTGCGGCCACGCCTCGGGCGCCAGCAGCACGGCGACGCTCAGCCTCACCGCCCCGCCGGCGGCCAGCGGCTCCACGGCGGAGCTGCGCGGCGCGTCCGGCGTGACCGTACTGCCCGAGCGCAACGACGGCCCCGCCGCCGCCCTGCACCGCGCGGTGGACGCGCTCCAGCAGGCCGCCGCCACCGGCATCGCCCACCCGTGCGACGCGGCCTTCGGGCTGCGGGTGGTCGAGGTGCTGGCCGCCGCCGAGCAGTCGTTGGACAAGGGCGCGGCCGTACTGCTCTGACGGGTGCCGGGCCGACCGGTTCCTACCGATCGGGCTGGGTCGAGTGGGCTGCTCCGACCGGGTGATGCCCCGTCCGTACGCCGCCATGTGGGCCGGTCACATGGCGGCGCCGGAATCAGAGGGCTTCGATCACATGTCCGCTACCGTGCGGTCCTCCTATTGTTCGACCCACCACCCACCACGGTTCCGTCACCGTTGCGGAGCGCGGCCTGCGGGCCGCGTTCGCCAGGCCCTTCCTTGCGCCGGGCAGCGGCGGACGGCGACAGACCCTCAGGAGCCGGCACCATGCCTTCCACCACCACGGCCGCCACCCGAAGAAGAACCGCCCAGGCGGTCGCCCTGCTCACCGCAGGCGTCCTGCTGACCGGCTGCGCCGCCGCCGGCACCGCCGGCACCGCCACCGCCGACGCGGACAGCTCCACCGGCGCCGCCGACTCCGCCCCGGTCAAGGTGGGACTGGTCTACTCCCGCAGCGGCCCGCTCGCCGACTACGGCAAGCAGTACCGGGCGGGCTTCATGGCCGGCCTCGACTACGCCACCCACGGCACCGGCAAGGCCGGCGGCCACCCCGTCCAGCTCACCGAGCAGGACGACGCGGGCGACCCGGCCAAGGCCGTCTCCGAGGCCAAGGACCTGATCGGCAAGGGCGTCAAGATCATCGCCGGGACCACCGACTCCGGCGTGGCGCTCCAGCTGGCGCCGCTGGCCGAGCAGAACAAGGTGCTCTACGTCTCCGGCCCGGCCGCCACCGACGCGGTCACCGGCATCAACAAGTACACCTTCCGCTCCGGCCGGCAGACCTTCCAGGACATCCTCACCGCCGGCTCGCTGCTCGGTGACGCCAAGGGCAAGAAGGTCACCGTCCTCTCGCAGAACTCGGCCTTCGGCCAGGCCAACGTGGCCGCCGTCAAGGACGTGCTCGGCGCCCAGGGCGCCAAGGTCGGCTCGGTGCTCGCCCCGCCCAGCGCCACCGACCTCACCCCCTTCGCCCAGCAGGTCAAGGCCGGCAAGCCCGACCTGGTCTTCGTCGCCTGGGCCGGCGCCACCGCCCCCGCGCTGTGGACCGCGCTCAACCAGCAGGGCGTACTGGACGTGGGCAAGGTGGTCACCGGCCTGGCCGGCACCGCCTCGTACCCGATCTTCGGCGCGGCCGGCTCCAAGGTGTCCTTCCTGGCCCACTACTTCCCCGAGGCCGGCGGCCGCAACGCGGTGGAGACCGCGATGCTCGACGGCATCAAGAAGGCCGGCGGCACCCCCGACCTGTTCAGCCCGGACGGCTTCACCGCCGCCCAGCTGATCGTGCACGCCATCGAGGCGGGCTCCGCCACCGACGCCACCCTGATGGCCAAGTCGCTGGAGGGCTGGTACTTCGACGGCGTCAAGGGCCGCGAGGAGATCCGCGCCGAGGACCACGCGCTGCTCCAGCCGATGTTCACCGCCAAGCTGACCGGCACCGGTGCGGACATCGCGCCCGAGCTGCTCACCACCGTCCCCAAGGACAAGGTCGCCCCGCCCACGAAGACGATTGCGGGCTGACCTGTGACCTCCCCGAGCACAGCACCACGTGCCGGGGGCGCGGAGACCGCGGCGGCGGCGGCCGCCGCGGTCCCCGTACTCCGGCTGCGCGACCTGGGCTGGACCGTCGGCGGCGCCACCATCGTGGAGGACGTCTCGCTGGACGTCCGCGAGGGCGAGTTCCTCGCCTTCATCGGCCCCAACGGCGCCGGCAAGACCTCCCTGTTCAACCTGATCAGCGGACTCAACCCCGCCTCCCGGGGCGCCATCGAACTCGACGGCGCCGACATCACCGCCCAGCCCGCCCACGCCCGCGCCCGGCGCGGCCTGGGCCGCACCTTCCAGACCTCCAGCCTCTGGCCCGCGATGACCGTCGCGGACCACGTACGGCTGGCGGCCCAGGCCGCCACCGGCGGCTCGTACCGCATCTGGCGGCGCGCCGCCGCCTACCGCAGCCAGGTCGCCGAGGTGCTGGAGCGCACCGGCCTCGGCCACCGCGCCGACGCCCCGGCCGGCGACCTGTCGCACGGCGAGAAGCGCAAGCTGGAGCTGGCCGTGCTGCTGGTCGGGGAGCCCCGGCTGATGCTGCTGGACGAGCCGATGGCCGGGGTGAGCGCCGAGGAGGTGCCCGCGCTGACCGACCTGATCCGCTCCCTGCACCGCGACGAGGGCCGCACCGTCCTCATGGTCGAACACCACATGGACGTCCTGCTGGGCCTGGCCGACCGGCTCGCCGTGATGCACCACGGCACGCTGCTGGCGCTGGGCACCCCGCAGGACGTGATGGCCGACGCCACCGTGCAGCAGGCCTACCTCGGGGAGGACCTGTGACCACACCGGACGCCCCCCTGCTGGCCGTCCGCGACCTGCGGGTCGTCATCGGCGGCAGGCACATCCTGCACGGCGTCGACCTCGCGGTCGCCCCGGCCGGCGTCACCGCCCTGCTGGGCCGCAACGGCGCGGGCAAGACCACCACCGTACGGGCCGTCCTCGGCCTGGTCCCGCGCACCGGCAGCGTACTGCTGGACGGCGAGGAGACCGTCAGGCTGGCCACCCACACCCTGGTCCGGCGCGGCATCGGCTACGCCCCCGAGGACCGGGGCGTCTTCGCCGGGCTCACCGTCGCGGAGAACCTGCGGCTGGCCGAGCGCCCCGGCGGCGGCGAACCCGCCTACGCGCTGGTGTACGAGCTGTTCCCCGAGCTCAGGGAGCGCGCCCGGCAGGCCGCCGGCACCCTCTCCGGCGGACAGCAGCAGATGGTCGCCATCGCCCGCACCCTGCTCAACGGCAACCGCCTGATCATCGCGGACGAGCCCACCAAGGGCCTCGCCCCCCGGGTCGTCACCGAGGTCGCCCAGGTGCTGGAGCGGGTCGCGGAAGCGGTCCCCGTGCTGCTGGTCGAACAGAACCTCGCCGTGGTCCGCCGCCTCGCCCGGCACTGCGCCGTCCTCGCCGACGGCCGCACCGCCCACCAGGGGCCCGCCGCCGACCTGCTGGCGGACCCCCAGGCCACCCACGCCCTGCTGGGCGTCGGCCGCCGCGAGGCCGCCGCCGCCCAGAGCCCCACCGGAAGGGCGGGTCACTGATGTCCACCTTCGTGCTGCTCGCCCTCACCGGACTCGGCCTGGGCGCCCTGTACTTCCTGGTTGCCTCCGGCCTCTCGCTGATCTTCGGCCTGATGGACGTGCTCAACTTCGCGCACGGCGCGCTGCTCTCCATCGGCGCGTACGGCACCTGGTGGGCCGCCTCCGGCCACCTGCCCGGCGCCGGCCCCGGCGGCCTCGGCTTCGTGCTCGCCGTCGCCTTCGGCACCGCCGTGGGCACCCTGGCCGCCGTACTGCTGGAGTACGCCGTCGTCCGGCCGCTCTACACCCGCCCCCGGGAGCAGATCCTCGCCACCGTCGGCGTGGGGCTCGCCATCCCCGCGCTGCTCTCCGCCATCTGGGGCGCCGACGCCCGGCCGTTCCCCGGGCCGGCCGCGCTCTCCGGCACCTTCGGGCTGCTGGGCGCCCAGATCCCGGTCAACCGGCTGGTGCTGATCGGCGCCGCCGCCGTGGTGCTCGTCGTCCTCAAACTCTTCCTCGGCCGCACCAGGCACGGCCTGGTGGTCCGGGCCGGGGTGGAGGACCGGGCCATGGTCACCGCGCTGGGCATCGACGTCCGCAAGGCGTTCACCCTGGTCTTCGCGATCGGCGGTGCGGCAGCCGCCCTCGGCGGCGCCCTGGGCGGCCTCTACTTCGGCTCGGTCGACCCCCGGCAGGGCACCTCGCTGCTGATCTTCGCCTTCGTGGTCGTCGTGATGGGCGGCATGGGCTCGGTCAGCGGAGCCGCGCTGGCCTCGGTCGGCGTCGGTCTCGTCCAGCAGTTCGCCAACTACTACACCACCGCCGGGCTGGGCGACCTCTCGGTCGTCGTACTGCTCGCCGCGCTGCTGCTGCTGCGCCCGCGCGGACTGACCGGGAGGCTCGCGTGACCACCGCCACCCCGACGCGTGACGAGACCCGCGCGACCACCCCCGCCGCCCCCGGCGGCGCCGGACCGCTGCGGCGGGCCGCCCGTTGGTGGCCCGCCGCCGTGCTGCTGGTGCTGGTGGTGGCGCCGTACAGCACCCTGCCGCTGCCCGGCCTGCTGGACGGGCCGCTCGGCAGCCCCGGCAGCCTGCAACTGCTGGCGCTCTGCCTGCTGTTCGGCGCGCTGGCCACCGGCTACGACCTGCTGCTCGGCCGCACCGGGCTGCTCTCCTTCGGCCATGCGCTGTACTTCGCGGCCGGCACCTACGCCACCAACACGATCATGCTGGAGGCGGGCCTGCCGTTCGGCGTCTCGGCGCTGCTCGGACTGCTGTTCGGGGTGGCGCTGGCCGCCCTGCTGGGCTCGGTCAGCCTGCGGGTCAGCGGCATCGGGTTCTCCATGGTGACGCTGGCCTTCGCCCAGGCGGGGTCGATCCTGGTCTCGCGGGACCCGGGCGGCATCACCGGCGGCGAGGAGGGCCGGGCGGTACCGGCGGACCGGCTGCCCGCCGCGTTCGTCGGCATCGAGAACACCGTCAACCTGTACTGGATCGCGCTGGCGTACCTGGTCCTCACCCTGGCCGCCGTGCACTGGGCGGTCCGCTCGCCCACCGGCCGGGTCTGGGAGGGCATCAAGGAGAACGAGCGCCGGGTCGAGGTGCTGGGCCTGCGGCCGTACGGCTTCAAGCTGGTCGCCTTCGTGCTGGCCGGGACGCTGGCCGCGCTCGGCGGTATCGTCTACCTGCTGCTGACCGGCGGTGCCACCCCGCAGGCGACCACCTCGGACTTCACGCTCTCGCTGCTGGTGATGGTGGTGCTGGGCGGCTCCGGGACCCGCTGGGGGCCGATGGTCGGCGGCATCCTCTACACCTGGGCCGACCACCGGCTCGGGGACCTGGCGGGGTCCGACACGATCGCCGGGCTGCCCGCCGTGCTGCGGGTGCCGCTGTCCGAGCCGCTCTTCCTGCTGGGCACGCTGTTCGTCGCGGTGGTCTACCTGCTGCCCGGCGGCGTCATGCGGCTCCCGGCGCGGGTCCGGGCCGCCCGGCGCGGCGCCGCCGACCGGCAGGCCGACGACTCCCGCGACGACTCCCAGGAGGTCACCCCGTGAGCCCCAACCCACCCGCGTCCGCCCCTTACGAGGAGTCCACGGTCCCCGTGGCCGGCGGCGAGCTGGCCGTACTGCGCTGGCCCGCGACCGAGCCCGGTGCCCCGGTGGTGCTGGCCCTGCACGGCATCACCGCCAACGCCCTGTCCTGGGCCCGGGTCGCGGACCACCTCCGCGGCCGGGTCACCCTGGTGGCGCCCGACCTGCGCGGCCGGGCGGGCAGCAGCGCGCTGCCCGGCCCGTACGGCATCGACGCGCACGCGGCGGACGTCGCCGCGCTGGCCGAAGCGCTCGGCCTGCGCGACGCCGTGCTCACCGGGCACTCGATGGGCGCCTTCGTGGCGGCGCTGACCGCCGTCCGGCACCCCGAGCGGTTCGGGTCGCTGCTGCTGGTGGACGGCGCGGTGGGCTTCCCCGCGCCGACCGACCTGACGCCCGACGAGCTGATCACCGCCGTGATCGGCCCGGCGATGCGGCGGCTGACGATGACCTTCGCCGACCGTGACGCCTACCGCTCCTTCTGGCAAGCGCACCCCGCCTTCGGCGCCGCCTGGGCGCCCTGGGTGGACGCCTACATCCAGCGCGACCTGGTGGGGGAGGAGCCGGAACTGCACTCCTCCTGCCGGATCGAGGCGGTCCGGGCCGACGGCGTGGGGCTGTTCGGCCCCGAGGTGCTGGCCGCCGTGCACCAACTGCCCTGGCCGACCACCCTGCTGTGGGCCGAGCGCGGGCTGCTGGACGAGGCGCAGGGCCTCTACGACGAGGGCCGGTTGGACGCCGCCGGGCTGGACCGGACCCGGGTCCGCCCGGAGCTGGTCGCGGACACCAACCACTACACCCTGCTGGTCGGGGAGGACGGCGCCGAGGTGACGGCCCGTCACCTCCTGGCGGCGGCCGGGCTGCCGGAGGTCGACGGGTAGCCCTTGGCCAGCAGCACCAGCCGCAGCGCGAGTTGCAGTTCCAACGCGCGCTCGGGGGTGTTCCAGTCGGGGCCGAGCAGCGCCTGGATGCGATCCAGGCGCTGCACGACCGTGTTGACGTGGATGTGCAGCTCGTCCTTGGCCCGGGTCAGGCTGCCGCCGCACCCGAAGTACGCGCCCAGGGTGCGCACCAGCTCCGTACCGCGCCGGGCGTCGTAGTCCAGCAGCGGGCCCAGGGTCGCGGCCACGAACCCCTCCACGTCATGGCCGTCGCCCAGCACCACGCCCAGGAAGCCCAGGTCGGCCGCGCAGGCGCCATCGCCGGTACGGCCCAGCACATGCAGCGCCCGCAGACAGCGCACCGCCTCGGCGTACGCGGTGGCCAGCTCCCCGGGCCCGGTGGCGGGACCGGCGGCGGCGACCGTCACCGGCGCGCCGGTCAGATGGGTCAGCTGGGCGGCCGCCGCGCCGCCCGCCTCGCCGGGCGCGCCGCCCTCGTACGGGAGCAGCAGCACCACCGCCCCGGCGTGCTCGGCGCTGATGCCGCCGGTGCCGAAGAGGTACTGCACGGCGGCGCCGGTCAGCCGCTCCCGCGACTCGGCGGCGGTCTCCGCGAGCAGCAGCAGCTGCGGCCGCTCCAGGTCGATGCCGAGCCGGCGGCCGCGCTCGGCCAGCCCCGCCGGGTCGCGGTCGGGCGCGCTGAGCAGGTCCGCGATCAGCTCGCCCCGGATGCGGTTCTCGGTCTCGGCCACCGACCGGCGCAGCAGCAGGAGCAGCGCGGTGACCACCCCGGCCCGCTCGAACAGCCGCCGGTCGGGGTCGTCCAGCTGCGTACGGCCGTGCAGCGCGAGGCTGCCCAGCAGGCCCTTCCCGGCCAGTACGGCGCAGACCCAGCGGTCGTCGCGGAAGACGGCGCGGGCCGTCGCCCGGGAGTCGTCCACCGCCGCCGCCAGCCGGGCGGTGTCGCCGCCGTCCGCCGCGAAGGCGCTGCCGTCGGGCCCGACCGACGCCAGCACCCTGCCGTCCGGGCCGTGCACCGCGATGCCGCCGCCGAGCAGCCGGGCCACAGCGACCGCCACATCGGCCACGTCGCCGCCGCGCAGCACCAGATCGGTGAGCCGGTCGTGGGCCTCGGCGGCCCGCTGCATGGCGGTCGAGTGCTCCTTGATCATCGCGTTGGCCTCGGCCAGGTCCGCCAGCGCGGCCCGGGTGTCGGCCAGCGACTTGGCGGTGTCGATGGCGATGGCGGCGTGCGCGGCCAGCGAGCAGAGCAGGGCGACCTCGTCCGGGGAGAAGGAGCGCGGCCGGCGGTCGGCGGCGAACAGCACCCCGATGACCTTGCCGCCCGAACCCCGGCTCGACCCCAGCAGCAGCGGCACCCCGAGGATGGCGACCAGGCCCTCGTCCAGCACGCCGGCGTTGATGCTGCCGGTGTGCCGGAACCGCTCGTCGGTGCGGTAGTCGGGGGTGGCGTACGGCCGGGCGGTCTGGGCGACCAGGCCGCCGAGCCCCTCACCGAGTTGCAGCCGCAGCGTCTGGAAGATGGACGACACCGAACCGTCGGTGACCCGCATGTAGGTGTCCCCGGCCTCCTCGTCGGGGAGCGTCAGATACGCGGTGTCGGTGCCGAGCAGCATCCTGGCCCGGCGGACGATCGACTGGAGCACCGCGTCCAGGTCGCGCAGCGCGGCCAGGTCGCCCGCCGTGTCGAAGAGGGCGGTCAGCTCCATCTCCCGGCGCCGGTGCCGCACCAGGTTGCGGTGGACGCGCAGTGCCGCCCCGGTGGCCCGCTCGATCTCCGCGAGCTCGGGCGGGGCGGCACCGGCCGCGCGGGCCTCGGCGGCCAGCGCGCCGAAGTCCTCGACCGGGGCGTCCTGGGCGAGGAGCTCCAGCAGTCGGCGCAGGTAGGGGGCGGCGGAGGGGAGCTGTGGGGGCATGGCGAGCCATCGTGCCAGAGAGCACCGACCGGGTCGTCAGCCGGGTGCCCAGGGGCGCGGGGAACTGCGCGAACGACTGCTCCCGGGGCGTGCGCAACCGTCCGTCGCCTGCCAGGCACCGCCTCGGGGGCGCGGGGAACTGCGCGAACAACCCCCGCCTACGTAGGGCAGCCCCTCCCCGAAAAGCCCCCCGAAGCCGCGCGCAGCGCCCCGCAGCGCCCCGCAGCGCCCCTCAGCGAGCCGTCCAGCCGCCGTCCAGCGGCAGCGACGCACCGGTCACCGACCGCGACTGCTCAGCGCAGAGCCACAGCATCGCCTCCGCCACCTCCGACGGCTCGACCAGCCGCTTGATCGCGGTCCGCTCCAGCATCACCGTCTCCACCACATCCGCCGCCGGAATGCCGTGCGCCAGCGCCTGGGCGGCGATCTGGTCCTCGACCAGCGGCGTGCGGACGTACCCGGGGCAGATGCAGTTGCTGGTCACGCCGTACGGCGCCCCCTCCAGCGCCACCACCTTGCTCAGCCCCTCCAGGCCGTGCTTGGCGGCGACGTACGCGGCCTTGAACGGGCTGGCCCGCAGCCCGTGCACCGAGGAGATGTTGACGATCCGGCCCCACTCGTTGCCGTACATGTGCGGCAGGGTGCGGCGCAGGATGCGGAACGGCGCCTCCAGCATCACCCGCTGGATCAGCGCGAAGCGCTCGGTCGGGAACTCGTGCACCGGGGCCACGTGCTGGAGCCCGGCGTTGTTGACCACGATGTCGGCGTCGTCCGGCAGGGTGTCCACCGCGTCGGGGTCGGAGAGGTCCACCACGTACGCGGTGCCGCCGATCGCCCGTGCCACCTCCCGGGCCGCCTCGGCGGCGCGGTCGACCACGTACACCCGCGCCCCGGCTGCGGCCAGGGCCTCCGCGCAGGCCCGCCCGATCCCGCTGGCGGCGCCGGTGACCAGCGCCGTCCGCCCGTGCAGGAAGCCGGGGCCGGCCGGCTGCTCCGGGGTGGTGCCGCTGCCGGTCTCGCTCGCCCCGGCGGTGTTCTGGGTGCTCTCCATGGTGGCCACGCTAGGAACGATGCCGGGGGCGGCACACATGGTGAGCGGCCATAATCACCGGCCCGATGGTGGTGTGCACCGCCATGCCCGGGTGGGGCCGAGGCCGGTGCCGTACCGGGTCCGCCGCCGGGTACCGATCGACCGCGTCCGATTGCCACAGCCGCCGCGCCGTCGCCACGGGCCGCGCCACCACTCCCGCCGCCGAGGTCGTATCGGTCCGGCACGTGTCCGGCGTCACCCGCCGGTCGTAGCGTCCAGCGCCAACAGCCGACCGATCGTTCCGGCGCCGCCCGCCGGGCCGGTCGGTGCGCCCCCACCTCCCCACCCCACCCAGGAGTCACCCATGCGTCCGTGGACCAGGCGAAGTCTCTTCCGACGTGTCACCATGTCCGCCGTGCTCGGCGTGCTGGCCGCCTCCCTCGGCGTCGCCGCCGGCACGCCCGCCGCCGCGGCGGGCGGCCTCCAGCAGGTCTCCGGCTTCGGCTCGAACCCGGGCAACCTCGCCATGTACGAGTACACCCCGGCCAACCTCCCGCAGGGCGCGCCGATCGTGGTGGCCATGCACGGCTGCACCCAGACGGCGAGCGACTACCACAACAACTCGGGCTGGCAGAAGTACGCCGACCTGTGGGGCTTCGACGTCATCTATCCGCAGACCAGCTCGGCCAACAACGCGCTGTCCTGCTTCGCCTGGTTCGACCCCAGCAAGGACGCCCGGGGCAAGGGCGAGGCCGCCTCGGTCGTCTCGATGGTGAACAAGGCCGTCGCGGCGCACGGCTCCGACCCCAGCCGGGTCTATGTCACCGGCCTGTCGGCGGGCGGCGGCATGGCCGCCGACCTGCTGGCCGCCTACCCCGACGTGTTCGCCGGCGGCTCCATCGACTCCGGGCTGCCCGCCCAGTGCGCCACCAGCCAGACGGCCGCCTCCAGCTGCCAGTACGGCAGCATGAACCTGACCCCCGCCCAGTGGGGCGACAAGGTCCGCAACGCCTACCCCGGCTACACCGGCCCCTGGCCCCGGGTCGCGATCTGGCAGGGCAGCTCCGACTACACCGTCCAGCCGGTCAACTCCACCGAGCTGCGCGACCAGTGGACCAACGTCTGGGGCATCAGCCAGACCGCGTCCAGCACGGTCAGCCTGCCCGGCAACACCACCCAGAGCATCTACAACGACGCGTCGGGCAGGCCCGCCGTCGAGCTGTTCACGATCTCCGGCATGGGCCACGGCCTGGCCGTCAGCCCCGGCTCCGGCGCCGACCAGTGCGGCTCCACCGGCGCGTACTTCCTGAACTCCATCTGCTCCAGCTACCACACCGCGAAGTTCTGGGGCCTGGACGGCACCGGCAACGGCGGCGGTAGCACGGCGCTGCCGGCTCCGGCGGGGCTGAAGGTGACCGGGGTGACGGCGTCGTCGGTGTCGCTGTCGTGGTCGGCGGTGAGTGGTGCGGCGTCGTACAACGTGTACCGGGATGGCGCCAAGGTGGGTTCGGTGGCGTCGGGTTCGTTCACGGATTCGGGGCTGTCGGCGGGGGTGTCGTACGGCTACACGGTGGCTGCGGTGGACTCCTCGGGCACGGTCGGCACCGCGTCCTCGGCGGTCACCGGCACCACCACCAGCGGTGGGGGTAGCACGGCGCTGCCGGCTCCGGCGGGGCTGAAGGTGACCGGGGTGACGGCGTCGTCGGTGTCGCTGTCGTGGTCGGCGGTGAGTGGTGCGGCGTCGTACAACGTGTACCGGGGCGGCGCCAAGGTGGGTTCGGTGGCGTCGGGTTCGTTCACGGATTCGGGGCTGTCGGCGGGGGTGTCGTACGGCTACACGGTGGCTGCGGTGGACTCCTCGGGCACGGTCGGCACCATGTCCTCGGCGGTCACCGGCACCACCACCGCCACCGCGCCGACGCAGTGCTTCAACGCGACCAACTACGCCCATGTGGCGGCCGGTCGCGCCTACCAGAGCGGCGGCTACACCTACGCCAACGGCTCCAACCAGAACATGGGCCTGTACAACGTCTTCTACAGCCACATCCTGGCGGAGACCTCGCCCGGCTACTTCGTGATCGCCGACTCGGGCTGCCCGTCCTGACCGTTCCGTCCTCGCACACCCCGCACCCCGCCCCGGCTCCGGCCGCAGGCGGGGTGCGGGCTTGCCCGGGTCGGTGGGTGTCGGGTCGGTGGGTGTCGGGCCGGTGGGTGCCGGGCCGGTGGGTGCCCGACCAGTGTGTGGCAGGCAACCGCCCGGCGCCCACCCCCCATGTGCCCGGCCGACATGGTCACGGCCGGGCGATGCCGGGAAGGTGGGCATGCCCGGACGCCAGGCAGCGGCGACGGCTCAGCGAACCCACGTGGAAGGCAACGCAATGGACAAGGTGGTGGACTCGGCCGCACACGCCGTCGAGGACATTCCGGACGGTGCGACCCTCGCCGTCGGCGGCTTCGGCCTCTGCGGCATCCCGTCCACGCTGATCGGCGCCCTGGTGGAGTCCGGCGCGTCCGGCCTGCGGGTGGTGTCCAACAACTGCGGCGTGGACGACTGGGGGCTCGGCCTGCTGCTGCGGGCCGGCCGGATCGCCCGGATGACGTCCTCGTACGTCGGGGAGAACAAGGAGTTCGCCCGGCAGTACCTCTCCGGTGAGCTGGAGGTCGAGCTGACCCCGCAGGGCACCCTGGCCGAGCGGCTGCGCGCGGGCGGCTCCGGGATACCGGCGTTCTTCACCCCGGCGGGGGTCGGCACCCAGATCGAGGAGGGCGGCCTGCCCTGGCGGTACGCGCCCGGCGGCGGCAGTGTCACGGTGGCCTCGCCGCCCAAGGAGGTCCGGGAGTTCGGCGGCCGGCGCTACCTGCTGGAGGAGGCCATCACCGCCGACTTCGCCCTGGTCCGCGCCGAGGTGGCCGACCGCCACGGCAACCTGGTCTTCCACTCCGCCGCCCGCAACTTCAACCCGCTGTGCGCCATGGCGGGCCGGATCACCCTGGTCGAGGCCGAGCGGATCGTGGAGCCCGGCGAGATCCCGCCGGACGCGGTGCACCTGCCCGGCGTCTATGTGGACCGGGTGATCGCCGCCGACCCGGCCGACAAGCGCATCGAGCGCCGTACCGTCCGCCCCGCCGCCCTTTCCGCCCCGGAGAACTGACATGGCCCTCACCCGCGACCAGCTCGCCGCCCGCGCCGCCCTGGAACTCCGCGACGGCCAGTACGTCAACCTGGGCATCGGCCTGCCCACCCTGATCCCCAACCACCTGCCGGACGGCGTCGAGGTGGTGCTGCACTCGGAGAACGGCATCCTGGGCGTCGGCCCCTACCCGTACGACGGCGAGGAGCACCCCGACCTGATCAACGCGGGCAAGGAGACCGTCACCGTGCAGCCCGGTGCCGCCTACTTCGACTCGGCGTTCTCCTTCGGCATGATCCGCTCCGGCCGGATCGACGTCTCGGTGCTGGGCGCCATGCAGGTCTCGGTCGGCGGCGACCTGGCCAACTGGATGATCCCCGGCAAGATGGTCAAGGGCATGGGCGGCGCGATGGACCTGGTGCACGGCGCCCGCCGGGTGATCGTGCTGATGGAGCACACCGCCAAGGACGGCAGCCCCAAGATCCTGCGGGAGTGCACACTGCCCGCCACCGGCCGCGCGGTGGTCGACCGGATCATCACCGACCTCGGCGTCATCGACGTCACCCCGCAGGGCCTGCGCCTGGTCGAGACCGCCCCGGGCGTCACCGTGGAGCAGATCCGCGCCGCCACCGACGCCGACCTGCTCGACCCCGAACCGGCCCTCGCCCACTGATCCCACCCCTCGCGGGCCGGGTCGTCCACCTCGGACGGCCCGGCCCGCGAGCCGTTCCGTGCCCTGCGGAGCGGCCCCCGGAACCGGCGGCCCGTCAATTTCCGTAAATCCCTGGATCGATCCGTAGGCCGGGTTCACAATGATCGCACCAAAGCCACTGTGGAGCGGTCGGCAGCGGTCGGCCGGCGCCTGCGCCGTGGCCGGTTCGGTGGGGGTGACACGTCCTGGCCGGTGGGATGGCGAGGGCGCCGAATCGGGGGGACGCCATGCCATCGCGAGGAATTCCGGACCGGCCCGAAGGCTCCTCCGAGACGTTACAGCTTCGCCGGGAGCCCCCGCAGCAGCACCGGGCGGCCACCCTCGGCGGGCGGCTGCGCGCCGCCGCCAAGCTGCCGGTGCTGGCCCCGCACCGGCCGGCGCTGCTGGGCCTGGCCCTGGTGCTGGACGAGCAGGAGGGCCTGGACGAGCAGGACGGCCCGGACGAGCGGGACGGCCCGGACGAGCAGGACAGCCCGGACGAGCGGGACGGCCCGGAGCGCCAGGACGCGCTGCGGGCACCTGCGGAGTCCTGGGCGCAGCTGGACCTGCTCCGGGCGCACGGCCGCCCCGAGACCTTCGCCCGGCTGCCGGAGCCCAGATGGGCCCGGGGGGTGCGCTGGGCGGAGCTGGCGCCGCCGGTGCTGGTGTTCGTACCGCTGGGGATCACCTGGCTGGGCCTGTCCCGGGCCACCGGGGCGTACCAGCAGTTGCGGTCCACCCCGGAGGGCCGGAAGCTGGCCGACCGGCAGTCCTTCCTGGAGCTGTGGCAGGACGGCTTCCAGGGGCGGCTGCACTGGCTGGCGTTCGGCTCGATGGCCTGGTGGACGCTCAGCATGCTGATCGTGATCGCCCTGCTGGTGCTGGCCACGGGCTGGGTCCGCCGGCACACCGAACAGCGCAACGAGCTGGCGGTCCGCCACGCCGCCGCCCTGCTGACCCCGCTGCTCACCGAGGCCCAGTTACGGATCAACACCCTGCGCTGGGAGAGCCCGGCCCGGCTGGCCGGGGAGCTGGGCCGGGGCGCCGCCACCCTGGGTGACCTGCTCCGCTCCACCCGCAGCAGCCAGGAGGCGGCCGACACCGCGCTCGCCGGCACCGCCGCCACCCTGCGGAGCGTCCAGGAGCTGGTCACCCGGGTCGGCCGGGCCACTCCGGCGCTGGCCGACAGCGCGGCGGACGTACGGAAGGCCATCGACGCGCTGCGGACGGCGCAGCGGGAGGGTGTGGCGGCCACGGCGGCGGCCGGGGAGCAGCAGCGCGCCGCACTGGAGAAGCTGGTCTCTGCGGCCCAGAGCTCGCTGGAGCGCGCCGAGCGGCAGAACGCGCAGGTCGCGGCGGTGGCCGCCCGGCGGCTGGAGCAGGCGGGGGACGCGGTCGCGGCGCTGGTGCGGTCCGCCGGCGCGGCCAATGAGGCGGCCCTGTCCGAGGTGGGGAGCCGCTCGGCGGCCACGCTGGAGGGGGTGCAGGCCGGGCTGCACTCGGCCGTCAGCGCCCTGCACAGCTCCGGCCGGGACCTGGGCGCGGCCGGGGAGAGCCTGGGCGGGTGGGTACGGGAGACCACCGACCAGGGGGTGGCGCGGATGGCTCGGGCGTTCCAGCTGGCGATCAGCGCGGCGGCCGTGGACCTCGCGGTGGCGGTCGAGGAGACCGGCCGGGCCCAGTCGGAGCGCATCGAGCGGATCAGCCAGGTGGTGGACCGGTTCGACGCGCTGCTGCTGGCCGAGGCCGACCGCCGGTCGGCCGCGCTGGACGGGCTGGCCGCCGGGGCCGCGGAGCTGCGGGCGGCCGCCGCCGCGCTGGAGCGGTCGGCGGCGGGCCCGGCCGAGGCCGGTGACCCCGGCCAGGAGGCGGGGTGGACGCCGGTGGACGCGCCCCACGACCGGAGCGCGGCCGACGGGGCGGAGCCGGCCGGGGAGCAGCTGTGAAGGGCCCGCAGGCGACCCAACTGGCGGGCTGGCTCTTCGCGGATCTGCTGCTGGTGATGGTGCTGGTGGTGCTCGGCGGCCAGCTGACCGCCCCCGCCGACACCCCGGCCGCCGCCCCGGTGCCGAGCCCGACCGCCTCCGCCGCACCGAGCCGCAGCGCACCGCCCGGAGCGGTGAGCCGGCACACCGGGATGAAGCCGAAGAGCGTCGAGCTGACGGGACTGGGGGATGTGCGGGCCGCCGCCGCGCTGACCGGCGGCGGCGGGGACGCGGCCGCAGCCCGCAGCCGGGTGCTGGCCCGGGTGCGGGCCGGGCTGCGGGACGACATCTCCGACCGGGTGGCCATGGTCTTCGTCTGGGGCAGCTACGGCGGCTGCGCGACCTGCACCCCGCGGGACGCCGAGTCCACCGCGTACGCCACGGTGGTCGAGAGCTTCCTCCGGGAGGCCCGGCTGCCCGGGATGCCGACCTCGAAGACCTTCTACCGCGCCTATCACGACCTCGGCGGGCACCCGGGCGATCTGCGGCTGGAGCTCTTTGTGTACTACTCCGACTGAACAACCGCAGCCCGACTGACTCCAGCACCCCGACCGGCTCGCCACGTCCCGGCCGGGGCCCGCATGACCGATCCCCGCACTGGGAGGCGTCCGATGGCCATTGATCCGCTGCTCGCCCTGCGGTTCGAAGAAGAGTTCCGGCAGGCGCTGAAGGCGGCGCCGCCCTTTCCGGCCGCAGCCGCCAAGGCGTACCGCGACAGCCGCCGGGAGCTGGTCGAGCTGCGCCGGGTGGCCGGCACCCCGGTGACCTTCGGGGTGGTCGGTGAGTTCAACGCCGGGAAGACCTCGGTGATCGGTGCGCTGCTCGGTGACCCGGAGCTGCTGCCGGTCCACAACCGCCCGGCCACCGCGCAGGTCAGCGCACTGTCGCTGAGCGTCGGCGAGCCGGGGCAGCCGACCCGGCTCGGTGACCGGGCGGTGGTGGAGTTCTTCGACCACCAGGAGGTGGCCGACTGCCTGGACTACCTGATCCGCCGACTGGCCGAGGAGATCGCCCACGCCGAACCGGGCCGCGACCTGGCCCGGCTGGAGGCGATCCGGACCACGCTGACCGGCGGCGCGGCGGACAGCGGTCCGGCCTGGCTGGACCCGGCGGTCTGGCAGGACTACGACGACTGGGCCCGGAGCACGCTGTGGACGGCCGAGAACCGGCTGCTGCGCCTGCTGGCGATGGAGATCCGCGAGTTCAGCGACGCCCTGTTCCAGCTGGCCCCGGCGCTGTTCGGTGACACCGCCGCGCTGAGCACCGACGACGCGCTGGACGTCACCTGCCACGGTCGCGCCACGCTGCCCGGCGAGCGCTACCCGGTCCACCGGTCCTACGACGAGCCGTTCTCCCGGCACGATCTGGAGGCGCACGTCCGGCCGGACGGGATGGCGGCGGTCGCCCCGCTGATCCGCCGGGTGGACTACGCCGTCACGGTGCCGCCCGGCATCTGGGGACCGGCCGACGCGGGAGTGCTGCTGCTGGACTTCCCCGGCCTCGGCGCGGAGCGGAGCCGTGACGCCTTCCTCTGCGGCTCCCAGCTGCGGAACGTGGAGACCATCCTGGTCGTCGGCCGGGGGGACCAGCTGGGCTCCCAGGAGATGAGCCGCTTCTACGGGCTGATGCGGGCGCAGAACCACAGCGAGGAGAAGCTGGCCAACGCGATCCTGGTCGCCATCAACAAGTGGGACACGGTGCCCGTACCGGACCTTCCGGCCGACCAGGCCGCCCACGGCGCCGCCGTACAGGACCTCTCCGACAGCCTGTCAGCCGCCGCGACCGCCGCCGGGATGCTGCTGGGCGAGCAGCTGAACGGGCTTCAGCTGCTGTCGGTCCGCACGGCCGCCGCCGTACCGGAGCCGGAGCAGCACACCGGGGCCGACGCCGAGCTGATCCGCAAGCGCCGGCGCTGGGCCGCGCTCGCCGCCCGGATCAAGGCGACCGACCCCGAGCACCACTGGGCGCGGGACCTCACCGGATACGGCGTGGACGGCGGGCTGGCCCAGCTGCGCCGGCTGCTCGCGGAGCACATCGACACCCACGGCGCCCGGCAGAAGCGGGACACCGTCGCGGCCCAGTCGGAGCGTGCCCGGCACGCCGGAGACCTGCTGCTGGCCCTGGCCATGACGCATGCCATCGGTGAGCACAGCGAGGAGGCCAGGCAGCTCGCCCAGCGCTTCGAGGCGCTGCGCGGCGCGATCGACCGGTTGCAGGCCGACCTGCACCGCCGGCAGAACCCGGTCCGCGTCCGCGACGGCGAGGGCGGGGCCGTCCTGGAGCGCCTGGCGTCCGAGGCGACCGAACAGGTGTACCGCTGGCCGGAGTGGAGCACGCTGCTGAACTCGGTCGAGAACGGGCAGATCGCCAAGCGGACCCCGATCAGCGCCGAGGAACTGGAGATCCTCAAGATCCTCTCCCCGGAGGAGCAGCGGGACTACCTCGCCGCCCTCCGCGGCCGACAAGGCGGTGCCGACACCACGGCGGACTTCTACACCCAGTACACCAAGACGTACGAGACCCTGCGGACCAGGGCCGCCGACGAACTCACCACCTGGTGGACGAAGTGGGCAGGCGGCTACGAGGACCTCTTCACCGAACTGCACGACTGGCTGCACGACCCGGGTACCAAGGCCCGGCTGACCGGCCTGTTCGGGTATATCGAGGGAACGCCCCCGGCCGCCCGGCTGATCCACGTCCAGATCCCCACCAGGCGCGACAAGTTGCTCGAAGCCGCCGTCGGCAAGGCCAGGCGGAAGGCGGGCGCCGGCCCGAGCGCTGAGAAGGCCGCGGACGCGCCCGGCTTCCCCCGCCGCACCGGCCAGGCGCTCCCGTGGCACAGCGACTATCCGGACGACGCCTCCGGCGCGGTGCGCGCCATGGAGAACAGCCAGTACACGCTGGCCCGCCTGCGGTACGACATCGTGGACGCGCTCCGCGACGAGGTCGAGGCGCTGTTCACCCGGATGCTGACCGGAGCCGCGACCGAACTGGCCCGGACGGTGGAGCAGTCCGCACCGCTCGTCCCGGACAGCATCCAGATCTCCACCATGATCGCCCAGGCCGCCCGCGCGGCCGGCGACCAGGCGGCGGCCGACGCCGCCGAGGACGGACTCGCGACCCTGCGCGGTGTGCTGCGCCGCTGGAAGGAGGCATCCTGATGGACCATCTCGACCTGCGGATCGGCTTCGAGCCCGGCCTGCCCGGACTGAACGGCGGGCACCAGACCTTCGGCTGCGTGGCGCAGGACGGCGCGTACCCGCTGCCCACCGTGGTGCTGCTCACCAGGGAGGGGCAGCCCAGGGCCTTCCCCAAGACACTGGCCGTGACCGGCACCACCGACGGGCCGCCGGCCCTGCGGGAGTGGCTCCAGACCTCATGGGCGCCGCCCGGCCCGTTCCCGCCGGGACAGCCGGTGCACGGCCGGACGACCGCCGTGCCCGAGCAGTGGATACCCGCCGATGTGGTGCACGGGTCCGGGCAGCTGACTCCGGTACAGGTCAGGGTGCACTGGCTGCTCGAATTCACCGACGAGTACGGCCACACCGCACAGGACTACACGACCGTCACCCTGACGTTCGGCTCCACGGAGCCGGAGCACTCCAAGCCCGCGCTGAAGGGCCTGCCCCGGCACATCGGCGACGACCTGATCTTCCGCGACTTCGCCGCCGTGGACTTCGGCAGCACCAGCACCACCGTCACCCTCTTCAACGCCGACGAGGTGAAGGTGCTGCCGATCGACCCGGAGCAGGAGGGGGAACTCGCGAGGGCCCTGGCCGACATCCTGGACGCCGCCGCTCCGGGCCCGTCCGGGGCGGGCGGCACCCAGGCCGGCCGGCCCGCCGAGGCGGCCCGGATCGCCACCGCCGTGCTCGCCGCCGAGAGCGCCAAGGCCGCCGACGGTGCCCCTTCCGGGCTGCCCGCCCCCTCCGGCCCCTCCGCCCCCTCCGGCCAGGAGGCCGTCAGTCGGCTGTGCGCGCTGCTGCGCAGGCAGAACCCGGACTCCGGGCTGGTCGCGGCCACCGCCGAGGAGTTGGAGCGGTCCGCCCGGGACAAGGGGCGCCCCTGGGCGGTGCACGGGCTGGAGGCCGCCTACCGGCGGGCGTTCCGGGTCCCGCCGCTCACCCGGCTCGGCCTGAGCCAGATCCTGTTCCCGGGCGTGGCGAACAGCAACGAGGTCAGCAGCGCCCTGACGGTGCGTGACGGCGCGCTCTACCCGGCCGAGCGGCCGGAGGGCGCGATACGCAACCTGAAGCGGATGCTGCGCAACCCCCGGGTGGTCCCGGTGCCGCACCTGGGCGAGGGCGTGGCGTACCCCTCGGACGACCTGATCGCGCTGGCCTTCGTCCGCTACCTGGAGGCGGTCGAGCCGAAGATCCTCGACCCGCAGACCGACGAGCCGCGCCGACTGGCGCAGCTCGTCGTCACCTCACCGACGACCACCCCGCCGGACGCCCGTGCCCGGCTGACCCGGCTGCTGGTCGAGCAGGTCGATCTGCGGCAGGTGGTGACCACGTACGACGAGGGCGTGGCCGCCGGGCTCTTCCACCTGATGCGGGACTTCTCCGGGGACGTCGGCGCCGGGGTGGAGACGCTGCGGGCCCGCGCGCACCCGGTGAAGGACGCACCCCGGCCGACCTGGACGTATACCCTGCTGATCATCGACGTGGGCGGCGGCACCACCGACATCGCCCTGATCGGACTCACCCTCACCGACCTCACCGACCTCACCGACGAACCCCCCGCCGAGCAGCAAGGCGAGCAGCCGCAGCCGGGCGCCCCCGGCCCGACCGCCGCACCCCCCGCCCAACAGCACGCCGAGCCGCCGCAGCCGGGCGCCCCCGGCGCCCCCGGCCCGACCGACGAGCCCCCCGCCGAGCAGTTCAGCGTCGACGGCCGCACCTATGAGCTGCGGCCCGAGGTGCTGGGCTCCACCGGCCACCCCGACCTGGGCGGCGACTACCTCACCCTGCGCGTCTACTACCTGCTGAAGGCCACCCTGGCGGACGCGCTGCTGCGCCTCGCGCACGCCCGGCGGCAGTCCGGGCAGCCGGCCACCGAGGACCCGGAGGCGGGCAACGACCCGGGCGACGTGCTGCTCGGCATACTCCCCGACGAGTTCGCCACGGCGGACGGCCCCGGCAGCCTGGCCGCCGAAGTGCTGGACCGGCTGGCGGCCCGCGACCTGCCCCGGCAGGTGGTCGACCCGCAGATCCGGGAAGTCCTCTCCACCGTGCTCCCCACCAGCTGGGACAAGGACGCCTCCCGGAGCGGCCTCTTCTACGAGCTGTGGGCCCAGGCGGAGGAGGCCAAGTTCCAACTCGGCGTCGAGGGCGCCAAGCCCTGGACGGCCTCCGCCGCCACGGTCAGGTCCTGGCTCGGCAAGCTGCCGGTGGACACCACGGACGTCAAGGGGCTCCAGAAGTACCTGACGGGGCTCGTCCCCGCCGACACCTCGGGTGACTTCCTGCGGCTGAGCCCGGCGGACTTCCGCCGGATCGCGGAGCCGGTCTTCAAGGAGGCCGCAGCCGTGGCGCTGGACATCGTGCAGAGCCGGGTCCACCGCGACCGGCAGGACGGGCGGGAGTTCGTCCTGGACCGGGTGCTGCTCTCCGGCCGAAGCACGATGATGCCGGTCGCGGAGGAGGCGGTGACGCAGGAACTGGCCGCCGAGCGCCTGCCGGACGGCAGCCCGCTCTTCGCCAACGTCCGCTCGGTCAAGGCCGAGCAGGTCTACGCCAAACGGGCCACCTCGCTCGGCGCCGCCTGGGCGCTGTCGCACAGCCGGACGGTACTGCGGCAGGGCGGGGCGGACGACATCGGCGGCTCCAGCGCCACCACCCGGGTGGACATCCACACCGACGACATCTCGCCCACCCTGCCCTGCGACTTCGAGGTGCTGGGGCCGGGCAACCGGCCGGCCAAGGTGCTGGGCGTCGGTGAACCGTACGCGTCGCTCCAGGACGGCGTGATGGTGGTACGCACCGGCTGGGGGCCGCCGGACCGGATGCTCAGCCTGCTGCGCCCGCTCAACAAGCAGGTCCGGGTCAACTGGGGGCACTACGGCGTGGAGCTGGCGGCCCAGGCGCAGGGCGTGCAGCTCAACCCGGAGCTGTGGTGGGGGCGGCTCGCCGACGGTGTGCGCCCACGGGTGCGGATGCAGATCGAGGTGGACCAGCAGCTCGCCCCGCGCGTCCACTACCGGCTGGGCGACCGCGCGCACCGGGTGGTGACCGGCCCGTCGCTCGACCTGGTGGACGCGGGCCTCGCCGAGCCGGGCGCCGACGGCCTGCTCGTCGACCCGGAGCTGGGCCTCTCCGTCCGGGGCGTCACCAGGCAGGGCAGGGAGACCGCCCCGGTCACCGTGCTGGACGCCGCGACCTGGCGGACCGGCGAGCGGTTCCCGGAGTTCTTCCGCGAGACCCAGGACCTGGACGCGCCGGACGCCCCGCTGCCCGGAATCATCCTGCCGTTCACCCCGCCCCGCCCCGCCGACGAGTACATCGTCGACGTGACCCGCCCCGACGGCTCCGTGGTGGAGCTGGGCAGGCTGGCCGTGCCCTCGCACCCCCGGAGGGGGGATCAGCACGTGCTGACCCTGGACGCGCACGGGCGGATCAGGGTGCACCGGGCCCTGCTGCCGTACCTCCAGGCGCGGGACCTCGCGACCGTCCAGGAGCAGCCGGGCACGGTGTACTCCGCCCCACTGGAACCGGGCCTCGAAAGCCCCTTCGCGGATTGGAACCCCTTCCATGGCCGGCACTGAGCCCACCGGGCAGGGACCGGAGCAGCGGGTCGCGGCGGCGGGCGGGCGGTTCGCCCAGGCCCTGGCCGCGCTGCTGGCCGCCGAGGCCCCGGACACCCGGCGGCGGATCGAGGACTGGCTGAGCGACCTGGTCAACTCGGCCCAGTCCACCAGCGTCGCGGGCGGCCGGAGCGGCGACGAGGCCGGCTGGCGGGTGATGCTCCAGGAGACGCAGTCGCTGTACTGGGCGGCCACCGACGCTGCCGTACGGGACCGGGAGACCCGTGGCCGGACGGCAGCCGCCGCCCAGGCACGGCGGGCCGCCGAGGAAAAGAAACAGCAGGCGGCCGAAGCGGCCGAGGCAGCGGCCAGGGCCGGGGAGGCGGCCGAGGCGAAGGCCAGCGCACACGAGGCCGCCGAGGCCGACCGGGTGGCCCGGGAGGCGGAGCGGCGCCGGGCGCTGGCGGAGCAGCAGCGGCGGGCCGACCTGGCCAAGTGGACCGAGAGGCAGTGGAACGGCTCGGGGGCCTGGGCCGAGCAGCGGGAGCTGCCCCTGCACAGCCCCCTGGCGGTGGATGTCCTCGCCGCCAGGCGGAGCAGCGACGACCTGCTGCTCCGGGGGCTGCGGGTGGACGCGCTCCGGCTGGTCCCCGTCGAGCGGAAGCAGCTGCTGAGCGGGTTGGGCGGCCCGGAGGCCACCGCACCGGGCGACGGGGGCGGCGAGCCCGCACTGCCCGCGCTCGGCGGGCTGCCCGCGCTGGGCGCCCCGGCGCCGGTCCCGGCGGCGGGGATGTCGGCCGTGGAACTGCTGGATGTGCTCCGCCAGCAGGCGGCGGCGCTGGTGGAGGTGGTCACGGAGGCGGCCGAGGTGGAGGCGGGGCTGCGCTGGCTGAGCCACCTCCCCACGGAGTCCGGCCGCGCGGTGGACCGGGAGGCCGTCGGCAGGTGGCGCAGCGAGGCCGAGCAGGCGCTCGGCGAGGCCGAACGAGCCCTTGGAACCGACGAGTTCGTACCACTGGTGATCAAGGCGGACGGGTTGCTGGCCGAGATGGTCCCCGACCCGGTCCCGGACGGCGGCAGCTGGTGGCGGACCCACCGCGACCAGCGGAAGCGGACGGTGGTCGACCTGCTGGCCGGGCAACAGTGCGAGGTGGTCGCCAAGTCCGCGGTGAACCACACCGACCGGATCGCGCTGCGCAAGCAGGGGTCCATCGCCAGTGAGCGGCGCAGCGGCCCCCTGGTGCTCTGGTGGATCAGGCTGGGCTGGCAGGACGGCGCGCGGAACTTCCCGGGCCGCTGCGTCCTGTGCCGGACCGAGGACGGCAGCTGACATGGGCGGTGCACCGGCCGCCGCCGAGCCGGGGGAGAGCGCGGCCGTCGCCGCCCTGCTGCACCGTACGGAGGTGGGGGCGCGGTCCGGATTCCGGCCCGCGCTCGCCGCCGACCTGCGGGTCCTGGCCGCAGGCGGCCCGGTCACGCACCGGATCGTGCTTCCGCACCACCCGGCCGTCCCGGTGCTGCCGGCCATGCTCACCGGTCTCTTCGCGGGCGGTGGCGAAGCGGTCCGGCACGTACTGCTGGCGGAGGCGCCGGAGCAGCCGAGCGCGCTGCCGGACGCCCATGCGGTGATCGTCACCGTCGGCTACGGGCCGCTGTTCGAGGCATGGCTGAAGCCCGGCCCGCCGCCCGCCGGGCTGGTCCGGCCGGGCCGGGCGCTGGCGCTGGCCGCCTCGCTGCTGCCGCCGGAGCGGATCGCGGTGCTCGTCGCCGGGGCGGACCGGCGCGGGTTCGCGGGCCGCCGCAACCTGGACCGCTGGGCCGCCGTCGCGGTCCGCCGGGTCTTCGGGCCGTTCCCCGGCGGGGAGCCGCTGGTGGTGGCGGTGCAGCCGGAGGCGGCGGCGCGGGCCTGGCGGGAGGCGGGCGAAGCCCCCGGCGACGGGCCGCTGTGGCGGTCCTCCGGCGCGGCCGACCTCGCGGAACGCCTGGTCGGCCCGTGGACGGCGAGCGCCCCGGCCGACGTGGCCCGGATCTCGGCCCAGCGCTACACGGCGGCGGTGCGGTCCGCCCGGCAGGCCGTCGCCGACCTGCGCCCGCGCTACGGCTGGCCGGACGACGCGGAGGAGCGGGCGGCGCCCCGCACCGGCGGGCCGCACAGCCGCGGGTACGCCAAGGAACTGCGGGACCTGCTGATCTCGGCCACCTGCGGGCCGCTGCTCGACCTGGTCGACACCCCATCCGACAGCCACCACAAGCGGGAGACTCTGTGAACGAGACGCTGGCCGCGCTGCTCGGGGTCTCCTGCCTCGGCAATGCGGCCCTCGGCTACCTGCTGTACCGGTCCGACCGCGCCATCGCCGCACTGCGCGGGCAGCTGCGGGAGGCACGGCCACGCCCGGCGGTGACCGGCGGGCCGGCGCCGACGGCGGTCCCGCTCTCGGCCGCTGCGGAGCCGGAGGCCGTACGGGAGCCGGAGCGGACGCCTGCGGCGGGGCCCGTACTCGTACCGGAGCCGGAGCCCGTACCTGAGCCCGAGCCCGTGCCCGAACCCGTACCTGAGCCCGCGCCCGTACCTGAGCCCGTGCCCGTACCTGAGCCCGTACTCGTACCTGAGCCCGCGCCTGTCCCTGAGCCCGCGCCTGTCCCTGAGCCTGAGCCCATCCCCGAGCCCGAGCCTGTGGTCGTACCCCAGCCCGTCCCCGCGCCCGCCCCCGTGCGCCCGCCCGCCGCCGAGGCGGTCGCGCTCGGGCTGCCGGTGGACCGGGACACCGCCGCCGACACCGTGCTCGACGGCGCCGACCTCGGGTCGCTGTGCGTCCGTGCCGTCTCCCAGCGCGGCCCCCGCAACCGGGCGGACCACCGGCACCGCCGGGACGCCTACCTGCTGCACACCTTCAAGGAGTTCCCCCAGCCGGTACTGCTCTCGGCGGTCGCGGCCGGGAACCCGGTGGGCTCCCGCTCCCAGGAGGGCGCCCTGCTGGCCTGCCGTTCACTGGCCACCCACCTGGGCGCACTGGCCGCCCCGCTGGCGGCGGCCGTCGGCGACGGCTCGGCCGCCGCCCCGGACCCCGAGCTGACCGGCAGCCTGGTCCGCACCGCCCTGCGCGGCGCCGCCGGGAACCTGGACCGGCTGGCCACCCGCTACCAGGTCGGGTCAGGGGACGTCGCGGTACAGCTCACCGCGCTGCTCTCCCCGCTCGGTGACCTCCGGCACCGCCGCCACCTGCTGATCTCGGTCGGCTCCGGCGGGCTGCGCATCCGGCGGGACGGAGCCGGCGGGGCCTGGGAGGACGACGGCGGCCCCACCGCCCCCGCCTGGTCCGCCGCCACCGCCCTGCCCGGCGCACTGACCGGGGACGCGCCCGCAGTGCGCTGGCGCATCCTGGAGACCGGCCCCCGCGACGTCCTCGCCCTCGGCACCGGCGCCACGCTGCGCCTCTTCACCGGCTCCGGAAGCGCCCTGGCCACGGCCTGGCACCCCGAAGTCCCCGGCCTGCACCGCTATCTGCACGACATCGCCGCCGCCCCCGGCGCCGCCGACCGCACCCTGGTCACCCTCTGGGACACGACACCAGGCTGACACACCCGGCCCACTGGCTAACCCAGGTCGTCCGGAAGCCCTGGAGCGCTCTGCCTGTCGGGCTCCGGCGCACTACCCGGGGTCCGGGAGTCCGAGCAGGCCAACACGTTCGCGAGAGAGCGAGCCCCCATGACCATGACGTCAACCAGCTGAGCCCCCGGCCGGCGATCCACTGCCCCCCGTCGCACGGCCGGCGCACTTGCACGGCCCGACGGTGCCGTTCGTCACGCGGTGGAGCGGGAGGGTGATCGGGTACCCGGACGAGCGCTCGTACGACCGGGACAACCCGTCGCATCCTGTGGTCGCGGCCCAACGGGACTGTAAAGCTAATGGCGGATCTGCTGATCAAGGGAGAGATGTCACGTGACCGCGCAGAGTGTGGAGTTGGAGACGTACGAGTGCGGTAAGCGAGCGGAGACGCCAGCGATCGCCGACGATCAGCTCATAGCGATGCTGGTGGACCGTGCCCGCAGCGGGGGACTCCAGCTGCCCGGTGAGGGCGGGCTGCTCCAGCGGCTGACCGAACGGGTTCTCGAGTCCGCCCTCGAAGGCGAGATCACCGATCACCTCGCCTGCGGGAAGCACGACACGGCGGGCAAGGACAGTGGCAGCAGCCGCGACGGGACGCGGGCAAGACCGTGGTGGCCGACGTCGGACCGGTCGAGGTCGACGTTCCCCGCGATACGGCTGGCACCTTCGAGCCGCGGATCGTGAAGAGGCGGCAGCGGCGCCTGACCGGCGTCGACGAGATGGTCCTGCCGCTGTCGGCGGAGGGCCTCACCCACGGCGTGATCGTCGCCCGCCTGGCCGAGGTCTACGGCGCCGGGGTCTCCGAGCAGACGATCTCCGCCATCACGGACAAGGTCATGGACGGGATGGCCGAGTGACAGAGCCGTCCCCTGGGCCGTGTCCACCCGGTCCTGTTCGTTGACGCCATCAACGTCGAGATCAGGGATGACCGGGCTGCGGACCGGCCGGTCCGCGTCGTGATGGCCGTGACCGTGGAGGGCCACCGCCACATCCTCGGGATCTGGGCGGGCGAGGGCGGGGAGAGCGCCAAGTACTGGCTGCACGTGTTCGCCGAGCTGAAGAACCGCGGCCTGGACGATGTGGTGATGCCGGTCTACGACGGGCTCAAGGGGCTGCCCGGGGCAGTGGAGACGGTCTGGCCTCGAACAATCGTTCAGACCTGTGTGGTTCACCTGCTGCGGAACGGCTTCCGGTACGCGGCCCGCCAGGACTGGGACAAGACCGCGAAGGTGCTCGAGCCCGTCTGCACCGCTCCGACCGAAGGCGCCGCCGCGGAGCGGTTCCTGGAGTTCCCGCCCCCTGAAGTGCATGTGCATGGCGCTCATGAGCCTGGACCCCACCGGCAAGGGCCGCAAGCGCCGGACCATGCGCTGGAAGGCGCCCCTGAACGCCTTGCAGATCGCCTTCGACGGCCGGCTCACCCCTGCCACCCACTGAAAACCACAACAACCAGGATCAGCCGTTAGTTGACACTCCCGAGCAGCGAGTAGGCGAGTGGCCCGGCCGTATTGAGGCCGGGAATCCGGAGGGGCGACGGCATGACTATCGGCCCTTCCGCTCGTTTCGTTCTCGGGCCCTACGAGAAGGTGAGGCCTATCGCCGGGTCTAGTCGCTCGGTGTCCCGTCGTGAGAAGACCAGGTCGCTCATCTCGTTCGGCACCTCCGTACAGCGGAGGGGTGGCTGGGGCCGACGCATGGCTTGAGGGTAGGTGGCGGGGTCGTAGTCGTTGGTGAGCCGGTAGGCGTGGAAGCCCTGCTCGCGAAGTGCCTCCAGCAGGGTCTCGGCGGTCTCGCCCTGCTTGGCCATGAGGCGAGGTGTCACCTCGATGACCAGCTCAGCGTCCGCTCGCAGCTTCGACAGCGCGGGCAGCAGGCCGCGTACGGCGGCGGCTTCGGCTCCTTCGACGTCGATCTTGATCACGCGGGCGGAGGCGAGTTCGACGCCGCTGACGAGTTCCGCGAGCGGCGCCATGGGCACCCGGAACGACGAGTGCGCATGCCGGGGGCGGACGCTGGTGGTGTGCCCGAGGTTGGCCGGGTCTTCGAGGTAGAGGGTGAGTTCGCCGGTCGCGTCGGAGACAGCCGACTGGACCACCCGCACGTTCGTCCTGCGGTTGGCGTGCAGGGCGGCGAGGAGGTCTCGGTGGTAGTCCGGGGCAGGCTCGACGGCGACCACGCGCCCGTGGGGTCCGACGACGTGGGAGGCGAGCAGGGTGAGGGCTCCCCGGTGGGCTCCGACGTCGACGAAGGTGTCGCCGGGGCGGAGCCGGTCCCTGAGGAACGCGCTGAGGTGGGGTTCCCACTCGCCGAAGAGGTACTGGTACCGCTGGATGACGTCGCCGGTCGACACCGCGACTCGGTCGCCGGTGCGCAGGCGTACGACGGCGCTGACCGGATGGGTGTGCAGCCGGTGGTCGAGAAGGCGGCCGACCAGGAACGCCTTGCCCACGGTGCCGGGGGCGTAGCGGACGTAGGCGCGCATAGCGCGGGCGAGGGCTTCGGCAGGCAAGGGGCGAGCTCCTTCGAGGTCGTGACGGCCGAAATGGCGGTTCTCCGGGCCGTCGGATGGCAGGCTTGTCGGTGGACTGGGAGCGGAGGGCAGCGAGTTGACGGTGACGGCTGGTCCGGTGGTGTACCTGCTGGTGGGGCTGACCGGTTCGGGGAAGACCACGTACGCGCAACGGCGTCTGGTCCCGGACGGGGCCGTCAGGCTGTCGGTGGACGAGGTCGTGCACGAGCGGCATGGCCGGTACGGCGTGGACTACCCGGAGAACACGTACTTCGAGAAGGAAGCCCCTGTCGTCGCCGAGCTACACGAGCGGCTGGCTGAGCTGGTCCAGGCAGGCCGGGACGTCGTCTGGGATCACGGACTGTGGCCACGCAAGGATCGCGACGCGATGAAGGAGCTGGTCAAGTCGGCCGGCGGCCGGTGGCGGCTGCTTTACTTCCCGGTCGGACGCGACGAGTTGCTGCGCAGGCTGGACGAGCGCAGCCGGCGCGAGGACGCGAACGCGCTGATCGTGACGCCGGAGGCACTGGACGACTTCTTCGCCCGGTTCGAGGTCCCTCACGGTGAGGGCGAGGAGATCATCGAGCCGGGCTCGTTCTGACGCCTCGGCGGACGCCAGGTCGCCACGATGCGCGTGGCCTCCGCCGCCCACCAGGACGGCACCGCGTCCCGGGTGACCGGCCGGAACGGCACGGTGGCCAGCTGGGTGGAGATCCTGCCGTCATGGCGGTCGAGGTGGTTCAGCAGACGGCTGGCCTCAGCGGCGACAGCCGGACCCCGAGCCTGCCAGCTTCCGTCGGTGAAGTTGCGCACGCGCCGCTCCAGGTCGTCGCTGACCCCGGCCCGCCACTTGAAGTGGTGGACGACCACGGGCGGCCGGTTCGTGGGGCGGTGGCCTTCGGCGCGATGGTTGCCGGAGTCGACGGTCACGCTGGAGTGGGCCAGGACGATCTTGCGGGGGTCGCCGCGCAGGAGGCGGTGGGTCAAGAAGCCGCCCAGTGGGTAGCTCGCGTCCAGGCCGCGACTCCAGTCGCAGGCGGTGAGCGAGCCGTCGGCGCTGATGCGGTCGAGCATCAGCCCGCCGATCGTTCCGGTGCCGGCGCTTTCCGCGGAAGCGAGGAGCTCGGGCAGCGGAGCCGGGTAGGCATGGAATTCGTCCGAGTCAGCGATCAGATGCCAGCCGGGGCCCGCAATGTCGCGCTGGGCGTCCCGCAGGGCGGTGTTGGTGTCCTCGTGCCAGGGGCCGACGCTGATCTCGCCGGGCACGATCCCGTGGCGACGGCAGACGCCGAGCACCCGTTCGCGGGCGATGACCCCGGCGTGGTCGGGGAAGTGGAACGCCAGGTGGAAGCGGGTGACGCCGAGGCCCTGGTAGTGGCTGATCCAGGCGTCGAGGAGTTCGGGTTCGACGGGGCCGATCACGGCGACCATGGGCGGGGAGGACGTCATCGCGGTTCTCCGGGGCGGCGGTTGGTGAGGAAGGCGACCTGGTCGGCGGCGGTGGGGATGCCGAGGAGCGCGGCGGCGTCCCCGCCGGGGCGTGGGAGCGGCTGGTCGGCGAGGGCGTCCAACGCCTCAGCAAGTCGGACCGAGTCACCGGTGGGATAGAGCCGGACCCAGGGTTTGCCGCGCAGTGCGCGGCTCAGCTCGGGCTGATGGTCGGAGCAGAGCAGCGGCAGAGCGAAGCGGACCGCGTCAACGACGAGTCCGGACTCCTTCCCGACTCCGCGGCGGCGGGAGACCAAGACGGCGTCGGCCGCCGCATACAGTTCCCGCACGGCCGTGTCGCTGGCTGGGCTGGGCTCCAGGACGACGCGGACGTTCGGGAGCTTCGCCCAGCCGTCGAGCCGCTGGTGGTCGAGCGGATAGCCGGTGACGAGAAGCGTGATCGGACAGGCGAGTTGAGCGAGCGCCCGGTGGACGGTGAGCAGGTCCTTCTCCGGCCACCAGCCGCCGACCAAGGCGATGGCGGTGTCGCGCTCGGACAGGCCACGGGCAGCACGGGCCTTGGCTCGTTCCTCCTCGCCGATGCGGTCCTCTGGGTCCGCGAGCCCGTACGGGCGCACTTGCACGGCCAGGCGGGGAAAGCGCGTGACGAACCGGTCGCGGGTGGCCTGGGTGGGCGCCAGGACCAGGACCTTGCGGCGGCCACGGCCGGCCAGGCGGCCCAGGAGGCGCAACGACGGGTCCTCAGTGGTGGTGATCTCGTGGACGAACCGCAGGTGCGGGCCGCCAAGCAGGCCCACCAGGGCGTGGAGACCCGGAGCCGCAGTCAGCACGACCACGGCCGTTCCCGGCCGCAGCCGCCGGGCCGTGCGAACGTCGGCGGCCTCGCCCAGGGCGGAGGCCAGGAGCCTGAGCTGGTACGGGATGCGCCGGACGCGGGCAGGTCGGCGCTTGGGAGAGCACACCGTGCCGAGCGCCGACGCGCAGAAGGCGGTCCAGTGCGCAGCGGTGGTGAGCAGCGCTGCCCGAGCGCCGCGCGGGCGGGTGGCGACGGTTGCCCCTGCGGTACCCAGCTCCGCCGCGAGCGCGAGCGGGGTGAGCTGCGGGACGACGACCAACGCGTCGCCGTGTGCTCGGGCGAGCGCCAGCAGGGTGCGGCTGTAGTGCCCGTCGGTGCGGCCGGCGCGGGGCTCGACGAGCGCCAGGGGGCGGTTCACCCGACCACCGCCTGCTCGCCGTGGACGGCGGTGAAGCGGGCGAGGAGCCAGTCGGGGTCGTTGAGGCGGTCGAACTCGCGCGGCCGGCGGGCGAAGTCGGCCGCGAACGCGACGCCCTCGTGCGCGCCGGAGACCGCGTACTGGGCGAACTCGCCCTGACCGCAGTGCTGCCAGGCGGCGATGCGGTCGGCGGAGCCCTGGTCACTCATGCCGTACTCGCTGCCGCGCGAGAGCATCGCGCACTCGCGGAAGCCCGCCTTCCAGGCGTGGAACGGGCTCTGGTTGCAGCGGGTGGTGCCGGCCACCTCCGCAGTGAACTCGACCCGGCCGGGCAGTGCGGCCAGGACGTCGACGGCGTGGCCGAGGTCGCGCAGGGCGGAGCGACGGATCAGCTTGAGGCCGCCGTAACCGTAGATGAGGCCGTTGAGCGGGTTGATCGCCCGCCAGACCCGCATGGAGACGTCGTCGGCCAATGGCTCGACAGTGGTGATGTCGAACTCTGTGGCGATGACGAAATCACCGTCGGCGAGGAAGAACAGCTCGCAGTCGACCAGTTCCGCCGCGAGCCGGTAGGCGCGCCGCATGCCGCGCACCCCATGGAGGCGCTTGGCGCGGATGCCCAGGACGCGCTGTAGGCGGGCGTGGAGCTTGTCTGCGAGGGGCTCGTCGTAGGAGAGCATCACTGCGTCGGGGGTGATCACGAGACGGCCTCCAGGTAGCGGGCGGCGACCAGGGCGGGGTGGAAGTCGGCGGTGGAGGCGAGCGCCCGCTTGGCGTGTTCGAGGTAGAAGTCCGGGTCGGTGGCCAGCCGCTCCACCAGGGTCAACGCCTGGCCGGTGGTGGAGAACAGCAGCTCGTCGTCGATGTGCTCAGCGAACCAGCCCGCACGCGGGGCGATCACCGGCAGGCCCATGCCCTGGCAGTCGATCACCGACATCGCCCAGGGGCAGCCGGGCCGGAACGGCGCCAGCCCGAAGTTCGCACCAGCCAGCAGGCGCCGGTAGACGGTCCGGTCGCCGCCGTCGGTCAGGACGTCGACGCCAGGCATCGCGGCGAGCTGGGCGCGGAGGCGTTCGGGGCTGTCGTCGAGTGCGATGCGCTCGGGGCTACGGGCCCCGAACAAGTCCATCACCCGGAGGCGGACCTGCACTTCGGCCTCGTGGGTGAGGCGGTCGGCGAGGCGGACGAATCGGGGTGTGCCGTAGTGGGCGTACAGGCGGTGGTTGTAGATGCCGGTGATCGGCTCGCCGGGCTTCGGCGCCGTCAGCTCGTCCGTGTCACGGACCAGGCGCTCGTCCCTGGGAGCAGGCACGACCCGCAGCCGTTCGCTGAGATCCAGCCCGGCCCGGGTCGCGGCGGTGCTGACCCAGGAGGCGGCGGTGCCCGAGTGCACGAGCACCCGGTCGCACGCGGCCAGCCCGGCGGCGAAGGCCAGCCACACCGGCAGCCCGAGCCCGAGGTCGTCCATGGACGGGTCGACCTTCAGCACGCCCCGGTCCGTGAACGAGAAGGGCAGGTAGTGGCAGTAGCCGGCCAGCAGTGCGGGCGAGCGGGCCTCCAGGAGCGCGGCCCGGATCGCGGGAGCCGCCTCGACCTGGTTCGCCACCACGACGTCCGGCTGCGTCCGGCGGATCAGCCCGGCGAGCTGGTCCACGCCGGGATCGAACCGGGCACGGTACTTCGTGGCGGGGACTGGCATGCGCTGGAAGTGGGCACGCTCGTCGGTGACCCTGGCCGGCGCGGCGACGATCAGGTCGGCGCCCTGGTCGATCAGCGCCGGGGCCAGCAGGTCCGCGAAGATCCAACCGGAGTCCGAGGAGAGCTTGTCCGGGTTGGAGATGTTCAGCAGGTACAGGATGCGGGGCACGGTGGTCTCCCTCGTGTCGGCGGCCCGACAAGTCCGGGGGTGGAACGGGGCCGCTGAGGGAAGGAAAGCCGGGGCAGGGGTCGTGACGGAGTGATGAACTGGACTCACTCACGGTTCATTCATCGTCATCGCGGGCGCACGGGGGCAGGCAGGTGGACCAGCAACAGCCGGAGACGGGTGAGATCACCGTCGAGCAGGCGATCGAGGAGTTCGCGGCCGAAGTCGCCTACTGGCGTGAGGTGCGGGGCCACTCCAAGCGGCGGCTGGCCCAGAAGATGGGCTTCGACCCCTCGTACGTCAGCCACATCGAGTCCGGCCGGCACAAGCCCACCGAGGAGTTCGCTCGCCTCGCTGACGAGCACCTACAGGCGGGCAAGGCCATCTGGCAGCGGTTCCTCACGTACGAGTCCGCCCGCCGCGTCAGCGGCAGCGGCGGGCAGCAGGCGGTACCGCCGCAGCGGCATGAGATGCCGTACGCGACCGGGGCCGCGCTGGTCGTCGAGCACGACCAGGCCCGCCTCGACTACGACGGGGCCAACTACCGGGCCACCATGCGCCGCCGCCTGCGCAACACCGGCAGCGAGCCGATCACCCGCTACCTGATCCGCATCAGCGTCGACCGCTACCCCGGCGACCCGGAACGCTCCAACGCCCACTACCGGGCCAACCCGCTGACCTGGGATGAACTGGCGCTCACGGCCACCTGCCGGGGCGAGGAAATGGTCTGGAGCGCGAAGCACGACCGCGATGCCTTCAAGGAGGTGTGGCTCCTGTTCGAGAACCCGCGCGGACGCTTCCCGCTCTACCCCGGTGAGAGCGTTTGGATCGAGTACGCCTACACCGTTGCCGACACCAAGTGGGGTCACTGGTTCCAGCGCGCGGTCCGGCTGCCGACCGAGCACCTCCAGGTCCAGCTCGCCTTCCCCGTCGCGCTGGACCCCGTGGTGTGGGGCACCGAGACGTCGATGACGGCGGAGGCATCGCCGCTGCGGACCCCGCCGGTGCGATCGGAGGAGTACGGGGTGCGGCTGTTCACGTGGTCCACGGCCGGCCCGGCACCGCACGCCCGCTACCGTCTGGAGTGGAGGTTCCGGGCCAGGCCCGAACCGCAGGAACAGCAAAGGGAGTTCGGGTGATCCAGGTGCAGCCCAGTCAGCAGATGCGCGACCTCGGCGTGGTTCAGCAAGGCGACGAGATCCTCACTCGGCCAGCCCGCCCCTTCCACCTGCCGGCCGAGCGTGCCGAGGCCGAGGCGGTGGTCGACCGGCTCCTCGCCTCCATGGACCCCATCGGCCGCGTCCACTCCTTCGCGAAGGGCATGGGCATCGCGGCTCCCCAGCTCGGCATCGACCGCGCCGCCGCCGTCGTTCAGCCCGCCGAGCCCGGCTCCCCGGCGATCGTGCTCCTGAATCCCCGCATCACCGAGCACGCCGCCGAGACCGACGAGCAGTACGAGGGCTGCCTCAGCTTCTTCGACGTCCGCGGCCTCGTCCCCCGCCCCCTGGCCATCACCGTCGAGACCACCACCCTGGACGGGAACACCGTGAGCACCGTCTACGAACGCGGCCTCGCCCGCCTGATCCATCACGAGATCGACCACCTCGACGGGCTGCTCTACCTCTCCCGCATGCGCGCCGGCGTCGCCCCGCTGCCCGTCGAGAAGTACCGCCAGACCGGACAAGCGTGGGCTTACGAAGCTTGAGACCGGGCGCGTCGGTGGCTGGCCGACCGCGGCGGACGAGAAGATCCTGAGAGAACTGCGCCGAGCCGACGCGTCCCGAGGTAGGCCGACGCCGGGAAACATCGGGTGGTCAGGGCCGGAGTCCAGCGCCACGAACATGCCGAACCGCTCGATCGCGGTGACCAAGCCGGAGACTCAATGCACGACGCCTCAACAAGCGAGCTCGTCAGTCCCGAGGCCAGGTTGCCGACTGGTCCTGGACGTGACTGAGCCCCCGTCGCTCTCAGTGACGGTGAGCGACGAGGGCTAATATCTGATTACCCATCAGCCTTGCAAGGTCATCTTGCACTTGCATTGCGCAAGAGAGTGAAAGCCAGTGACCAAGTGCGAAGATCCTCGAAAGGATGTTTCGACAGGTCAAACGGCCTTTAGTGTCTCCGGCCCCCTGTTGCCAAGGGACCGGAGAGCCTGCCGATCAGAGGTCGAAGTAGAGCTCGAACTCGTGGGGGTGGGGGCGCTGCTGGATGGGGGCGACTTCCTGGGTGCGCTTGAAGTCGATCCAGGTCTCGATCAGGTCCGGGGTGAAGACGCCGCCGGCGAGCAGGTACTCGTGGTCGGCCTCCAGGGCCTCCAGGACGGCCGGGAGGGTGGCGGGGACCTGGGGGACGGAGGCGTGCTCGTCGGGGGCGAGCTCGTAGAGGTCCTTGTCGACCGGCTCCAGCGGCTCGATCTTGTTCTTGATGCCGTCCAGGCCGGCCAGCAGCATGGCCGAGAAGGCCAGGTACGGGTTGGAGGACGGGTCCGGGGCGCGGAACTCGATCCGCTTGGCCTTGGCGTTCGACCCGGTGATCGGGATGCGGATCGCGGCGGAGCGGTTGCGCTGCGAGTACACCAGGTTGACCGGCGCCTCGAAGCCCGGCACCAGGCGGTGGTAGGAGTTCACCGTCGGGTTGGTGAAGGCCAGCAGCGACGGGGCGTGCTTGAGCAGGCCGCCGATGTAGTAGCGGGCGGTGTCGGAGAGGCCGGCGTAGCCCTGCTCGTCGTAGAAGAGCGGGCTGCCCTCGGACCACAGCGACTGGTGGACGTGCATGCCCGAGCCGTTGTCGCCGAAGATCGGCTTCGGCATGAAGGTCGCGGTCTTGCCGTTCCGCCAGGCGACGTTCTTGATGATGTACTTGAACAGCATCAGGTCGTCGGCGGAGGCCAGCAGGCTGTTGAACCGGTAGTTGATCTCGGCCTGGCCGGCGGTGCCCACCTCGTGGTGCTGGCGCTCGACCTGGAGGCCGGCGGCGGCCATCTCCAGCGACATCTCGGCCCGCAGGTCCGCGAAGTGGTCGACCGGCGGGGCGGGGAAGTAGCCGCCCTTGTAGCGGACCTTGTAGCCCCGGTTGTTCTCCACCGCACCGGTGTTCCAGGCGCCCGCCTCGGAGTCGATGTAGTAGAAGGACTGGTTGGCGCTGGTCTCGAAGCGCACGCTGTCGAAGACGTAGAACTCGGCCTCGGCACCGAAGTACGCGGTGTCCGCGATGCCGGAGGAGGCGAGGTACGCCTCGGCCTTCTTGGCGACGTTGCGCGGGTCGCGGCTGTACGCCTCGCCGGTGATCGGGTCCTGGATGAAGAAGTTGATGTTGAGCGTGGCGTCCTTGCGGAACGGGTCGAGCCTGGCGGTGCCCAGGTCCGGGACCAGCGCCATGTCGGACTCGTGGATGGCCTGGAAGCCACGGATCGACGAGCCGTCGAACATCTGCTGCTCGGAGGGGTCGAACGCCGCCGCGGGCAGGGTGAAGTGCTGCATGACGCCCGGCAGGTCGCAGAACCTGACATCGACGAACTTCACGTCGTTGTCCGAGATGTAGCGGGACACCTCGTCGGCGTTGTTGAACATCCATCCTCCTCGGCCCGGCGGGAACGCCAGGAGTTTCGCCTGAACGGACCGTTCGTCCCGTCGGCCACGTTGTGTCAACCATAGGAAGAGGCCGTTTCTCGGGCATGACCCGTCTGTTTCGCGGATGTTAACCGGCGCTGCGGCGCTGCGGACGGACCCGGCGGCCCCGGCCTCCCGGGTGTCGGCAGCCCGGGGTGTGCGGCCGGAGCCGCTTATCGTCCGACGTCCATGGCTGTCAAGGACCCGGCGGTATGCACCACCCGCCGCCCGGCTACTGTGGCTCTGTGGACAACAGAGATGCGTTGGGTTCGTGGATCGACGGCCCCAGGGCCGCCGCCGAGAAGATGGGCGCGGACTTCGGCTACCGGGGCGAGCGCCTCGGCCTGCCCGAGCACGGTCCGGGGTCGATCGCGCCGCTGGGCCGCCGGATCGGCGCGCTGTTCGTCGACGGCTGGATCTGCGCCCTGATCTCGTACGGGCTGCTGGCGCGCGGCGAGGCGGGGCATGCCAACCTCTGGACCACGCCGCTGTTCTTCCTGATGAGCGTGCTGCTGATCGGCACGGTGGGCAGCACCTTCGGCAAGCGGCTCTTCGGGCTGCGGGTCGTCCGGCTGGACGGCGGCCGGGCCACCCTGGTCCAGGTCCTCGGGCGCAGTCTGCTGCTGGTCCTGGTGGTCCCGGCGCTGGTCTGGGACCGCGACTCCCGGGGGCTGCACGACAAGGCGCTGGGCACGGTCGAGGTACGCATCTGAGGCAGGCCGCAGCCGTACCGCAGACCGCAGCCGCGCATGGGACGGCCCCGGCGGGCTCCTCCTGAGGGGGGAGCGCGACGGGGCCGTCTGGTCGATGAGGGGGGCGGCTCAGCGCATCCGGCCGCCCTTGGGCATCCGGGCGTTCTTCGGCATCGGGCCCTTGGGGATCGGTGCCTTGGAGAGCAGGTCGCCCAGCGCGCGCAGCCGGTCGTTGATCTCGGTGACCTGCGCCGGGGTGATCGCGCGGGGCAGCCGCATCAGGTGCATCTGGAGCTTCTTCAGCGACACCTCGCCCTCGCCGTCACCGACGATGATGTCGTGCACCGGGACGTCGCCGACCACCCGCGCCATCTTCTTCTTCTCGGCGGCCAGCAGCGGGCGGACCCGGTTGACGTTGCCCTCGCCGATCAGTGCGATGCCCGGTCGGCCCACCGCGCGGTACACCGCGTCCTGGTTGCGGGTGACGGCCACCGGCGTCGCGCTGGTGCTCCAGCCGCGCTTGATGTTGTTCAGCACCGCGGCGGCGGCTCCCGGCTGCCCCTCCATCTGCCCGAAGGCCGCCTTCTCCGCACGTCGGCCGAAGACGATCGCCATCGCCAGGAAGGCCAGCACGAAGCCAAGGATGCCCAGGTAGACCGGGTGGTCGATCAGCAGCCCGATGGCGAGGAGCACGCCGAAGGTGATGATGCCGACACCGGCGATGATCAGACCGATTCGGGTGTCGACCCGCTTGGTCATCTGGTAAGCCTGACGGATCTGCTTGAGCCGTCCGGGGTTCTCGGATGTTTCCCTCGCCATGAGGGTCATGGTACGGGGAGGGGGCGGGAGATGCCCAAGCCCGGTCCCCTCCGGGCCCGAATCCGCACCGAACCGATCCGATCCGGTCCGGTCCGATCCGGTACGGGCCCGACCGGCCGCCGTTCCGATCCGGTACGGCGGCGACCCCAGGCCGCAGTCTTTCGGCGTCCAGTCCGTCAGTGTCCGCCGGTGGTGCCCCGTGCCGCGTCCGTACGGGTCTCCAGCGCCCCCAGCAGGGTCGCGGTCTCCGCCCGGTCCGCCGCGTGGCGGCGGTTCTCGCAGACGGCGTCCCAGGCGTTCTGCAGGGCCACCTGCCGACCGCCGGCCAGCAGCATCGACTCCGCGATACGGATCGCGCCGCCGACCGACCGCAGGCCGCCGTTGACCAAGCCGTTGATTCCGACCGCTCCAGGTACGACGGTGCCGACCTGCATGGTGAGCAACTCCCCTCGTCAGTGCCGAGCCTTCGCCGCTGTCCGGCTGCCGCGCCCGCGCATCGCGAGCGCCTCAGCGCCGCGGCCACCCGTCCAGGGTCACCACCTCGTGTTACCAGCCGGTGACCGGAGCGTCAAACCGCGATGAATGTCGCGGATGCCCGGCTCGCGCCCCCTGCCGGGCCCCGCCCGCCGCCGCCCGAGGCGGCGGCTCAGCCCGCTGCGGTGACCCGCGCCCGGTGGTCGAGCGCCTGCCGGTAGAGCCGGCCGGCCCGGTACGACGAACGGACCAGCGGACCGGACATGACCCCGGCGTAGCCGATCTCCTCCGCCTCCTGCTGCAGCTCGACGAACTCGTGCGGCTTCACCCAGCGCTCGACCGGGTGGTGCCGCACCGAAGGACGCAGGTACTGGGTGATGGTGATCAGCTCGCAGCCCGCGTCATGCAGGTCGCGCAGCGCCTGGCTGACCTCCTCGCGGGTCTCGCCCATGCCCAGGATCAGGTTGGACTTGGTCACCAGACCGGCCTCGCGGGCACTGGTGATCACCCCGAGGGAGCGCTCGTAGCGGAAGCCGGGGCGAATCCGCTTGAAGATCCGCGGCACCGTCTCCACGTTGTGCGCCAGCACCTCCGGCCGGGAGGAGAAGACCTCGGCCAGCTGCTCGGGCACCGCGTTGAAGTCCGGGATCAGCAGCTCGACACCGGTACGGCCGCTCTGCCGCTCCGCCGTCAGCGCGTGCACCTGCCGCACCGTCTCGGCGTACAGCCAGGAGCCGCCGTCCGGCAGGTCGTCGCGGGCGACACCGGTGATGGTGGCGTAGTTGAGGTCCATCGTCACGATGGACTCGGCCACCCGGCGCGGCTCGTCGCGGTCGAACTCGGCGGGCTTGCCGGTGTCGATCTGGCAGAAGTCGCAGCGGCGGGTGCACTGGTCACCGCCGATGAGGAAGGTCGCCTCGCGGTCCTCCCAGCACTCGAAGATGTTGGGACAGCCGGCCTCCTGGCAGACCGTGTGCAGGCCCTCACGCTTCACCAGCGCTTGCAATCCGGTGTACTCGGGACCCATCTTCGCCCGGGTCTTGATCCACTCGGGCTTGCGCTCGATGGGGGTCTCGCTGTTGCGGACCTCCAGGCGAAGCAGCTTCCGGCCGTCGGGTGCGACAGCGGACACGTGCGGCTCCCTATCTCGTCTTCTGTGCGACACCCTCAGGGTACGCCTGTGGTTGTGCGGCTCCCACCGCCCGGGTGGCCCGCAATCGCAGGCGGCGACCGGCCGCCCGTACCGGGCAACAGCGGCCCGCGACCGCCGATTCCCGCCCGTCCCCGCCGGTCAGCCGACCGGCGCGACCGCCGGCAGCTCCGCCAGCACCGCGGCCAGGTGCCGCTCCACCACCGGCAGCGCCCGAGCCACCGGCAGCGACCGCCCCAGCTCGCCGGTGAGCGACGCCACACCGGCGTCCCGGATGCCGCAGGGGACGATCCGGTCGAACCACGTCATGTCGGGCTCGCAGTTGAGCGCGAAGCCGTGCATCGTCACCCCGCGCGCCACCCGCACCCCGATCGCCGCCAGCTTGCGGTCGTCACCGCGCTGCCCGGCGTTGGACGGCGCGTACTCCGGGCCGGCCAGCCGGGGGTCGATGCCCATCCGCAGCCCCATCCGCAGGGTCAGCCCGCCGATGTCCACCTGCTGCGCCGGGTCGGCCACCGCGCCCGGGATCTCCTCGCCCAGCACCCACACCCCGCTGCGGCCCTCGATCCGGGTGGTCGCCACGCCGAACTCGGTGCAGGTGCGGATCAGCGCCTCCTCCAGCCGGCGCACATAGGCGACCACGTCCATCGGCTCCGGCAGCTTGATGATCGGGTAGCCGATCAGCTGGCCGGGGCCGTGCCAGGTGATCTCGCCGCCCCGGTCCACGTCGATCACCGGAGTGCCGTCCAGCGGGCGGTCGGCCGGGTCGGTGCGGCGGCCCGCCGTGTAGACCGGCGGGTGCTCCAGCAGCAGCACGGTGTCCGGGATCTCGCCCGCCACCCGGAGCGCGTGCAGCCTGCGCTGCTCGTCCCACGCCTCCTGGTACGGCACCGAGCCCTCGCCGATGCCCAAGTGCACGAACCGGACGTCCTCGCTCACCGCTGCCGCTCCTCACCCGGGGTGCCACGCCCCGCGTGCACCCGCTCCGCTGCTCCGCCGGACCGCCGGGCGGCCGGTTCTGTCACTGTACGCCCGGCCTCGAACAGCTCTGCGCGGACCCGAACGGCATCCGAACAGCCAGCGGCGGGTCCGAACGGGCCCCCACCGGCCCTGAGCAGTCACGAGCAGTCAGGAGCCGCCTGGCCGACCATCCGGACCCGGCCCGCCGCCGAGCGGCGGACCCCGCCCCGAAGGCGTACCAGCGGCAAACCCCGGCGGGCCGTCCTTCCTCAGAACGTGTCCTTCCCTGTCACCCGTTCGGAGGATTGCTCGGCCGAGAGCAGCCGCAGCTTCCGAATGCTCGCTACATTCGCGCCGTTTCCCGACAGGGGGCGCCGCACGTAGCACTGGGGGACGATCGCGTGCCGTTGCAGCGCTCGGAAGGTGTTGACGCAACATGCCCCAACGGCCCGCAACCGACCGTCCGGCCCTCGCGCCGGGAGCCGATCGGCCGCCGGCAGCCGAACAGCGGCCCGGTACCACCGGCCCGCCGCGCTCGGCCGACCGCTCCCACAACCAGCGCCTGGCGGCGCTCATCGAGGAGGCCGGGTTCTCGCACGCCGGGCTGGCCCGCAGAGTGGACCAGCTCGGCCTGGAGCACGGCCTGGACCTGCGCTACGACAAGACCTCGGTGACCCGCTGGCTGCGCGGCCAGCAGCCGCGCGGGGCCACCCCGGCGCTGATCGCCGAGGTCTTCACCCGACGACTGGGCCGCCGACTGGGCGCCCAGGACCTCGGGCTGGACGCCTGCGCGCCGGTCTACGCCGGTCTGGAGTTCGCCGAGACGCCCGCCGAAGCGGTGGACATCGTCAGCAGCATGTGGCGCAAGGACACCGGCCCGCACTCCGAGCTGCGCCGGATCGCCTTCACCCCGGCCGGCCTGGTGGTGCCCAGCCGGGACTGGCTGATCGGCCGCACCGACGACCGGGTCGCCAGCGAGGAGCCGCCCGGCCCGGCCGACCAGCGGCTCCGCCCGCCCGCCCCCGGCCTGCGCGCCCCCGCCCGGCCGCTGGGCCCCGGCGGCCGGGTGCCGCTCCAGGGCCGCCGCCCCGGCCCGCCGCTCCCCGGCGCCCGGCTGGGCCTGCGGGCGGACGCCGAGCACCCCGCGCTGCACCCGCAGCGCGAGCCCCGGCCCGGCCTGCGGGTCGGCCGGGGCGACATCGCCGCCGTCCGCGCGGTCGGGGACCTCTTCCGCACCCTGGACCGGGCCTACGGCGGCGGCCACGCCCGGCAGGCGCTGGTCCGGTACCTGGAGAGCGAGGCCGAGCCGATGCTGCGCGGCCGGTACGGGGAGTCCATCGGGCGGGCGCTGTTCGGCGCGGTCGCGGACCTCACCCGGCTGGCCGGCTGGACGTCCTTCGACATCGCCGCGCACGGCCTGGCCCAGCGCTACTTCGTCCAGGCGCTGCGGCTCTCCCAGGCCGCCGACGACCGGGTGTACGGCGGCTACGTCCTGGTCACCATGAGCCGCCAGGCGGTTCACCTCGGCCACGGCCGGGAGGCCGTGCAACTGGCCCGGGTGGCGCAGCAGGGCGTCGGCGCGGCGGCCCCCACCGCCGTCCAGGCGCTGATGCACGCCGCCGAGGCGCGCGGCCACGGCGTGCTCGGCGACAGCCGCTCCTGCACCGCCGCCCTGGTGCGCGCCGAGCGGTGCCTCCAGGCCGTCCGGCCCGGCGACGAGCTGCCCGGCTGGGCCAGGTCGTTCGACGAGGCGCAGCTCGCCGCCGAGTTCGCCCTCTGCTACCGGGACCTCCAGCAGTGGCGGCTCTGCGCGCAGCAGGCGGAGAAGTCGCTGCGGCTGCGGTCGCCCGGCCACGCCCGCAGCCGGGTCTTCTCCCGCAGCGTGCTGGCCACCGCGCGGCTCGGCATGGGCGACGTGGACGAGGCCTGCGCGGTGGCCACCGAGGCGCTGCGGGCCACCGCCGAGATGCGCTCGGCGCGGGCGGTGGAGTTCCTGCGGGACTTCCACCGCAGACTCTCCCCGTACCGGGGCAGCCCGGTGGTGCGGGCCTTCGAGGAGGCCGCCCGCACCGCCGGCATCGCCTGACCCGGGCCGCCGCCCCCTCGCCCGCCCCCGCGCGGGCGGGGGCGGCGGGGTGGGCGGGTACCCCGGTCAGGCCGCTGCGGCCTCCCGTACGGGGCTGGGCAGCCCCAGGTCGGCCGTGATCTGGCGGGCGGCGCGGCGGCCGGAGTGCAGGGCGCCGTGGACGGTGCCGGTCTCCCGGTGGTCACCGCAGACGTACAGCCCGCCGATCACCCGCACCGGTCGGCGGAAGTGGTACGGCGGCGGCATCGCCGGGACCGCGTACGGCTCGTGGCGGGCCGTGAGGAACGCCCAGTCGGCCGTCGGCGTCCCGTACAGCTCCGCCAGCCGCCGCCGCACCAGCGGCTCCAGCGCCGCCGGGCCGCCCGGCCCGAAGGTGCGCTGCCCGAGCACCGTGGTCGCCACCAGCGACCGCCCGGCCGGGGCGTACGAGGGGTGCACCCGGCTGAGCACCAGCGAGTGCGAGACGGGCCCGGTCCGGTCGGCGTCCAGCAGCAGCACCGGTTCGGCCAGCGGCGGCCGCGCGGCGGCGTGGTAGTAGGTGGTCACCGGGTGGAAGCCGGGCCGGTGCAGGCCGGGCAGCAGCTCGGCGGCGGACACCGCGTCGGTGGCCAGCACCACGCAGCGGCCCCGCACCCGGCCGTGCCGCAGGGTGTCCACGCCGTCCGCCGACACCGCGACGGCCTGTACGCCCAGCCGTACCGTGCCCGGCGGCAGGCCCGCCGCCAGCTCCGCCGGCACCGCGCCCAGGCCCCTGGCGGGCAGGCAGAGCCGCCCGCCCGCGTACGCCCGCAGCGCCAGGTCGGAGCAGCGGCTGCTGGTGCCCAGGTCGGGATCGCAGAGCAGGGCGGCCAGCAGCGGCCGCAGGAAGCCGTCCACCACCCTGGCGGACAGGCCCCGGGCGGCCAGCGCCTGCGCGGTGGTCAGCTCCGGTCTGGCGAGCAGCCGGTCGGCGGGGGTCGCGGCGAGGCGGCTCAGCGCGGCGCCCAGGCGGGCCTTGTCCAGCGGGCTGCCGATCGGCGCCCGGTCGGCGGCCCGCCGGGCGGCGGTGCGGCGCGGGTCACCGACCCGGTAGCGGCGGCCGTCGGCGTACACCAGCACGCCGGGGGCGAGCGGGCGCAGCTCCAGGCGGTCCGGGTCGAGCAGCCGGGGCAGCTCCGGGTCGGAGGCGTCCAGCAGCCGGCTGCCGCCGTCCAGCCGGAAGCCGTCGAGCTCGGCGGCGGCCAGCCGGCCGCCGATGTGCTGTGCGGCCTCCAGCACCGACACCGTCAGCCCGGCGGCGGTGAGATGGCGGGCGGCGGCCAGTCCGGCGATTCCGGCGCCCACGATCACCACATCGGGATCGGCGGGGCGGCGACTGCGCTGCGTGGGGTCATATGCGGGCAAGGGGTGCTCCCTCCTTGCTCCGTGCCGCCCGGTGTCCTCCGGGCGGCACGGATGCGGTCCGACCGATTGATGCCCAGTCGGCAGCGTCGCCAGACCGGCGCCCCCGGTCGGATTCCACCGCCGTCCGCACCCGGCTGTCGCGCCGTCACCAGCAGCGACACCCCGCCCCACCCGGCGCGCGGGCCGCGCTACCGGGCGGCGCGCACCGCCTCCTCGATGGTGGGGTCGCTAAAGCGGAAGCCCGCCTCCAGCAGCCGGGCGGGGACCACCCGCTGACTGCCCACCACCTCGACCGCGAACTCTCCCAGCACCAGCCGCAGCGCCGCCTCCGGCACCGGGAAGGGCGTGGGGCGGCGCAGCACCCGGCCCATCGCCGCGGTCACCTCGCGGTTGGTGACCGGGTGCGGGGCGGTGAGGTTGACCGGGCCGCTCAGCTCCTCCCGGTCGACCAGGAAGCGCAGCGCCGCCACCTCGTCCCGCAGCGAGATGAAGCTCCAGTACTGCCGCCCGGAGCCCAGCCGCCCGCCGAGCCCCAGCCGGAAGATCGGGAACAGCCGACCCCAGGCGCCGCCCCCGGCGGCCACCACCAGGCCGGTACGCGGATGCACCACCCTGATCCCGGCGTCGGCGGCGGGCTGCGCCGCGTCCTCCCACTCCTGGCTGACCCGGGCCAGGAAGTCGTCGCCGGGGGCGGCGGTCTCGTCGATCACCCGGTCGCCGGCCTGCCCGTAGAAGCCGATGGCGGAGCCGGAGACCAGCACCCGGGGCGGGGTGTCCAGCTCGGCGAGGGCCTCGGCCAGCGCGGCGGTGCCCAGCACCCGGCTGTCGCGGATCTCCCGCTTGTACGCCGCCGTCCAGCGGTGGTCACCGACACCGGCCCCGGCCAGGTGCACCACGGCCTCCGCCCCGGCCAGCGCGGTGGGGTCGGCCTGCCCGTGCGCCGGGTCCCAGTGGGCCTCGGTGCTGCCGTCGGCGCGGCGGCCGTCGCCCTGCGGGGGGCGGCGGACCAGCCGCACCACCTGGTGGCCGTCGGCCAGCAGTGAGCGGATGAGGGCGGTGCCGATGAGTCCGGACGAACCGGTGACAGCGAAGCGCATGCGCCCATCCTGGCAGCCGGGGCGCCGTCCGCCGGGGTGTACACGGGCTCGGCTGCGTGGTCGGGTGCGGCGGGGGTGGTCGGGCGGGTCGGGGTGGTCGGGCGGGTCGGGGCGGTCGGGCGGGTCGGGGTGGTCGGGTGGGTCGGGGGGAGGCGCTGGCTAGAGTGGCCCGCATGCCCGATGACGATCTGATGATCCGCCCGGCCGAGGAGAGCGACGGCCGACCGCTCGCCGAGTTGGACCGGCGCTGCTGGTCGTGGCTGAGCGAGGTGGGGCCGCTGCGCGCGGCGGACGTGCCGTTCTTCGACGAGCGGCACGGGCCGGACCAGTACCTGGTGGCCGTGGTGGCGGGCCGGGTCGCCGGCTACGTCCGGGTGGTGCGGCCGACGCTGCTCGCCAGCAACGCCCATGTGCGGCAGATCCAGGGCCTGGGGGTCGATCCGGACCTGCGCGGCCGGGGGGTGGGGAGGGCTCTGGTGGAGGCGGCCTGCGAGCGGGCCAGGAGCGCGGGCGCGCGGCGGCTCACCCTGCGGGTGCTGGGGCACAACGCACCCGCTCGGGCGCTCTACGAGAGCTGCGGCTTCGTGGTGGAGGGCGTGCTGCCGGAGGAGTTCCGGCTGAACGGCCGCTATGTGGACGACATCTGGATGGGCCGCTCCCTGGTCCGCTGAGCCGCCCCTGCCTCGCCCCGCCGCGCTCAGTCGCCGTAGCGGTCCCAGAGCCGGGGGAAGCGGTCCGCCATCGCCGCGTGGTCCTCGAAGTCCAGCGCCCGGCCCTCCGGCTCGTCCGGCTCGTCGGAGAGCTCCAGGTCGGGCAGCGGCGACCCGGTGAGCTGCTCGTACGCCTCGTCGGCGGCGTAGCCCAGCTCCTCGGCGTCGCCGTCCTCCTCCTCGTCGAAGTCCGGGACCAGCTCGGCCAGGTTGTCCGGGTCGTGCAGCGCGCCCTCGAAGACCTCCCGCCCCCGGCCGATCAGCCAGCAGCGGAAGTAGTCGAAGGAGTCGTCGGAGGCTCCGCCGAGCAGCAGGTGGGCGGCGCCCCACAGGTCCCACCGGTACGCCCGCCGGAAGCGCATCTCGAAGAGCCGCGCGAAGTCGACCACATCGTCGGGGGTGAGGTCGGCCAGCCGTTCCACCAGCAGGTCGGCGTGGTCGACCGGGTCGCCGTCGGCGGCCTGCCGGGTGTCGTCGATCAGCTGCCAGAACTCCGTCTCGTACATCACGCCACCAGCATCCACGTCCGGGGGCGCATACGCACGCCTTATCGGGCGCGCGGCGGCAGACGAATGCGCCCCCGGCCCGCCGAACGCGGACCGGGGGCGCACCGTGCTTGCGCGCTGGGGACTACAGCCCGAGGTCGCCCTCGAACGCGCCGTCCTCCAGGCGGGCCTTGACCGTGCCCAGGAAGCGGGCGGCGTCGGCGCCGTCCACGATCCGGTGGTCGTACGACAGGGCCAGGTAGACCATGTCGCGGACCGCGATCGTGGTGCCGAACTCCGGGCTCTCCACCACGACCGGGCGCTTGACGGTCGCGCCGATGCCCAGCATGCCGACCTGCGGCTGGTTGAGGATCGGCGTGTCGAACAGCGCGCCGCGCGAACCGGTGTTGGTCACCGTGAAGGTGCCGCCGGCCAGCTCGTCGGGCTTGAGGCCGCCGTCGCGGGTACGGGCCGCCAGGTCCGCGGTCTTCTTGGCGATGCCGGCGATGTTGAGGTCGCCCGCGTCGTGGATAACCGGGACGAACAGCCCCTTCTCGGTGTCCACCGCGATGCCGATGTTCTCGACGTCGTGGTAGGTGATGGTGTCGTCCTCGTTCACCCGGGCGTTGAGGACCGGGTGCACCTTGAGAGCCTCGATGGCGGCCTTGACGAAGAACGGCAGCGGGGAGAGCTTGACGCCCTCGCGCTGCTGGAAGCCGTTCTTGGCGCGGGCGCGCAGCTGCATGACGCGGGTGACGTCCACCTCGACCACGGTGGTGAGCTGCGCCGAGACCTGGAGCGACTGCACCATGTGCTTGGCGATGGCCTTGCGGACCCGGGTCATCGGCACCGTCTGGCCGCGCAGCGGCGACGGTACGACCGGCGCGGCCTGCTTGGCGGCGGCCGGGGCGGCAGTGACCGGAGCGGCGGCGACCCGGGCGGCCTCGGCCGCGTCCAGGACGTCCTGCTTGCGGATGCGGCCGCCGACGCCGCTGCCCTTGACGTCGGTCAGGGCGACGCCCTGCTCGGACGCCAGCTTGCGGACCAGCGGGGTGACGTACGGGCCCTCGCCCTCGCCGGCGGCCGGAGCCGGGGCGGCGGGAGCGGCGGCCACCGGGGCGGCCGGGGCGGGAGCAGCCGGGGCGGGAGCCGGGGCCGGGGCGGCCGGCGCGGGAGCGGCCTGGACCGGCGCGGGCGCCGGAGCAGCCGGGGCGGCGGGCGCGGCCGGAGCCGGAGCCGGAGCCGCCGGAGCCGGGGCCGCCGGGGCGGGAGCGGCCACCCGAGCAGCCGCGGCCGGAGCGGCCGGGGCCGGGGCGGGGGCAGCGGCCGGAGCGGCACCCGGGGCGCCGATGACGGCCAGCTGGGCGCCGACCTCGGCGGTCTCGTCCTCACCGATCAGGATCTTCAGCAGCACACCGCCGGCCGGGGCCGGGATCTCGGTGTCGACCTTGTCGGTGGAGACCTCGAGCAGCGGCTCGTCGGCCTCCACGGTGTCGCCCTCGGCCTTCAGCCAGCGGGTGACGGTGCCCTCGGTGACCGACTCACCGAGCGCCGGCAGCAGCACCGGGGTGCCCTGCGCATCGCCGGCCGGGGCCGGGGCGGCCGGAGCAGCGGGAGCGGCCGGGGCCTCCTGGGCGGCGGCCGGGGCGGCCGGAGCAGCGGGGGCGGCCGGAGCCTCGACCGGCGCCGGGGCGGCGGCCGGAGCGGCCTCGGCCACCGGGGCCGGGGCGGCGGCGGGGGCACCGGAGCCGTCGTCGATGACGGCCAGCTCGGCGCCGACCTCCACCGTCTCGTCCTCGGCGACCTTGATGGAGGACAGGATGCCGGACGCGGGCGCCGGGATCTCGGTGTCGACCTTGTCGGTGGAGACCTCGAGCAGCGGCTCGTCGGCCTCCACCCGGTCGCCCTCGGCCTTCAGCCAGCGGGTGACAGTGCCCTCGGACACGCTCTCGCCGAGCGCGGGCAGCGTTACTGAGACCGCCATGGTTCCAGGAACTCCTTCAGTCGTGCGGTGCGGATGTGGTACGCGTGTCCCGGGCTCAGTCGTGGTTGTGGAGCGGCTTGCCGGCCAGCGCCAGGTGTGCCTCGCCGAGGGCCTCGGACTGGGTGGGGTGGGCGTGGATGAGCTGCGCGACCTCGGCCGGCAGTGCCTCCCAGTTGTAGATCAGCTGAGCCTCGCCGACCTGCTCGCCCATGCGGGCGCCCACCATGTGGATACCGACGACGGCGCCGTCCTCGACCTGGACGAGCTTGATCTCGCCGGCGGTCTTGAGGATCTTGCTCTTGCCGTTGCCGGCCAGGTTGAACTTGGCGACCTTGATCTTCTCGGCGCCGTAGATCTCCTTGGCCTTGGCCTCGGTGATGCCGACGGAGGCGACCTCGGGGTTGCAGTAGGTCACCCGGGGCACGCCGTCGTAGTCGATCGGGACGACCCGCTGCCCGGCCAGCCGCTCGGCCACCAGGATGCCCTCCGCGAAGCCGACGTGCGCCAGCTGGAGGGTCGGCACCAGGTCGCCCACGGCGGAGATCGTCTCGACGTTGGTCCGCAGGTACTCGTCCACCAGGACGTAGCCGCGGTCCATCGCGACGCCGGCCTCCTCGTAGCCCAGGCCCTGCGAGACCGGGCCGCGGCCGATGGCGACCAGCAGCACGTCGGCGTCGATCTGCTTGCCGTTCTCGGTGGAGACGCGCACCCCGGACTCGGTGTACTCGACGCCGGAGAAGCGGGACTTCAGCTCGAACTTGATGCCGCGCTTGCGGAAGGCGCGCTCCAGCAGCTTGGAGCTGCCCTCGTCCTCCAGCGGGACCAGGTGCGGCAGCGCCTCCACGATGGTCACGTCCACGCCGAAGGACTTCCACACCGAGGCGAACTCGACGCCGATGACGCCGCCGCCCAGGATCACCGCGGACTTCGGGAGGTAGTCGAGCTTCAGCGCGTGGTCCGAGGAGATGACCCGGTTGCCGTCGATCGTCAGGCCCGGCAGCGACTTCGGCACGGAGCCGGTCGCCAGCACGATGTGGCGGCCCTCGTAGCGCTGACCGGCGACGTCCACCGAAGTGGGGGAGGAGAGCCGCCCCTCGCCGGTCACATAGGTGATTTTGCGGGAGGCCACCAGGCCCTGGAGGCCCTTGTACAGCCCCGCGATCACATCGTCCTTGTACTTGTGCACACCGGGGAGGTCAATGCCCTCGAAGGTCGCCCGCACGCCGAACTGGGCGGCCTCACGGGTTTCGTCGGCCACCTCCGCCGCGTGCAGGAGCGCCTTGGTGGGGATGCAACCACGGTGCAGGCAGGTGCCGCCCAGCTCGCCCTTCTCGATCAGCGCGACCTGAAGTCCCAACTGGGCCGCGCGCAGCGCCGCGGCGTAGCCGCCGCTTCCGCCTCCGAGAATGACTACGTCGAAAACGGTGCTGGCGTCGTTCGCCACGTCACGTCCTCCATGCATCGGTGCTTGTGCCCGGCCGGTGCTGGACCGGATGGGTGTGCTCCCTTGTGGGGAGCCCAGTCGTGCCGGAAATACATCTTCGCACTTGTTCACGGGTGCCGATGTCCGGGGTCGCCCCGTGGACACCCGTGCCGGGGTGCGCGGACTGCGGCCGCCGCGCCGCGCGATGGTATCGCCGCAGCTCACAGCGGTACGGCCCGGGTGGCGCGGCGGCCGGGAACGCGGCCGGGGCCCGACGGGATCTCCCGCCGGGCCCCGGCCGCGTACACCGGTGCGGACGACCGCGCCGACTACAGCAGGGTGCCGGCCGCCGCATCCTCGGCCAGCTGCACCAGGGTGCGCACGGCGGAACCGGTGCCGCCCTTGGGGGTGTAGCCGTACGGCGCGCCCTCCTGGAAGGCCGGGCCCGCGATGTCCAGGTGCGCCCAGGCGATGCCCTCGGCCACGAACTCCTTGAGGAACACGCCCGCCACCAGGCCGCCGCCCATCCGCTCGCCCATGTTGGCGAGGTCGGCGACGGACGAGTCCAGGCCCTTGCGCAGGTCGGCGGGGAGCGGCATCGGCCACGCCTGCTCGCCGGCCCGCCCGGCCGCGTCGAAGACCCGGTCCCGGAAGCCGTCCTCGCCCGCCATGATGCCGAAGACGCGGGTACCCAGGGCCATCACCATGGCGCCGGTCAGGGTGGCCACGTCCACGATGGCGTCCGGCTGCTCCTCGCCCGCGCGGACGATCGCGTCGGCCAGCACCAGGCGGCCCTCGGCGTCGGTGTTGAGCACCTCGACCGTCTTGCCGCCGTACATCCGCAGCACGTCGCCGGGGCGGGTGGCGCCGCCGGACGGCATGTTCTCGGCCAGCGCCAGCCAGCCGGTGACGTTCACCTCGACGCCGAGCCGGGCGGCGGCGACCACGGCGGACAGCACCGCGGCGGCGCCCGACATGTCGCACTTCATGGTCTCGTTGTGACCGGCCGGCTTGAGCGAGATGCCGCCCGAGTCATAGGTGATGCCCTTGCCGATGAAGGCCAGCGAGGCCCGCGCCTTGGGGTGGGTGTACGCCACCTTCACCAGCCGGGGCGGGTTGGCCGAGCCCCGGCCGACGCCCAGGATGCCGCCGTACGACCCCTTGGCCAGCGCCTTCTCGTCCAGCACCTCGACCTTGAGGCCGTGCTCCTTGCCGGCGGCCTGCGCGATGGCGGCGAACGCCTTCGGGGTGAGGTCGTTGGGCGGGGTGTTGACCAGGTCGCGGGTGCGGTTCATCTCCTCGGCGAGCACGGTCGCCCGCTCGGCGGCGGCCTTGGCGCCCTTCTGGCCCTTGCGGCCGGTCACCACGATCAGCTCGCCCACCGGGGCCTTGCCGCTGTCGCCGGTGCGGTACTCGGTGAACGAGTACGCCCCGAGCAGACCGCCCAGCGCCACCGCCTCGACGGCCTCCGGGGTACCGGTCGGCAGCGCCAGCGCGGCCTTGCCGCTGCCCGCCAGCGTACGGGCGGCCACCCCGGCGGCCCGGCGCAGCGCCTCCAGGTCGTACGTCCCGTCCTCGGCCGCCTCACCGACGCCCACCGCGAGCACCACGCTCGCCTTCATCCCGGCGGGGGCGGGGACCTTGACCGCCTCGCCCTCCGCCCCGGTGGCGCCCAGGGCGCCGAGGATCTCGGCCAGCCGGCCGTCGAACGCCTCGGCCACCGTCTCGGCGCCGGACGCCGGGACGGGCCCCTTGTCGCCCTTGGCCACGCCGACAACGACGGCGTCCACGCGCAGGGAGGCCGCTGCTGAGGTGCTGACAGACAATGCAGTCACGTATCTGGGTCCTGTTCTGGGTTCAGGGCCGGTCGCGGCCGGACGGGCCGCACCGGCCGTCGGCTCGCCCCGCCCTTCACCATGAGGGGTTCGTCAGGGGGTTCCCGGGCTCTCGGTGCCTCACGCATCGTAATCCGCGTGCCCGACGGCCGCCCCCGTGGGAAAGCTCTTCCCGCCCTCCACGCCAGGCGGGTACTCGCCACCGGCGGCGGACCGCCACTCCCGGCTCCACCCGGCGGCGCGGCGGATTGCGGGCCGGGTGGTTTGGCCGGGGTGCGGGGGTTGCGGGGCGGGTGTCCACCGGGGTGCGGGGTGTCGTCGGCTCGGCGTACTACGGAGGTGCCGGGTTTCTCGCGCAGTTCCTCGCGCCCCTGAGGCCCGTGCCCGGTTGCTGTACGGCGGTGGGGTGGCGCCGCGCCGGGGGCGCGGGGAACTGCGCGATCAGCCACCCGCTCGCGTAGGGCGCTGAGCCCGCAGATCCCCGTGCCTCGCTGGTCCGGACAGCCTGCCCGCAACAAGCAACCGCGCGAGCGGCCACCCACTTCCGCAGACCCGCGTGGCGGAGCGCCGTTCAGCCGCCTCCCAGCAGCGCCAGGCCCAGCAGCGCACCGGTGGCCGCCGTCTCCGCGAGGGCCCCCAGGACGTCGCCGGTGATGCCCCCCAGCCGTCGTACGCAGCGCCGCAGCAGCAGCCACCCGCAGCCCACGCCGACCAGGAGCGCCGCCGGGCACCCGTAGCCCCAGCGGCCGCCCACCGCCGCAGCCGCCGCCGCACCCAGCGCCAGCGCCGAACCGCCCGTCACCGCCGCCGCCCCCCACGGCCGTACCGTGCCGGCCACCGCCGCCCCGAGGCCGCCCGGCCGCGCCGCCGGGACCGAGCGGAGGCACCCCCAGCCGAGCGCGCAGCGCGCAGCCACCGCCGCCGTCACCACCGCCGCCGCGCCCCGCCACGCGCCGCCGTCGTACGCCCGTGCGGCGGCGGCGATCTGACCGAGCAGCACCAGTACCAGCACCAGCACCCCGAACGGACCGATGTCCGACTGTTTCATGATGCGCAGCGCGTCCTCGGCGGGCTTGCCGCTGCCCAGCCCGTCGGCCACGTCCGCCAGCCCGTCCAGGTGCAATCCCCGGGTCAGCGCGGCCAGGACGCCGATCGCGGCCACCGCCGCCAGCAGCCCACCGCCGCCGAGCAGCGCCACGGCCGCCCCGCACGCCGCACCGGCGGCGCCCAGCAGCAGCCCCACCAGCGGCGCCCAGAGCATCGCCGCCCCGGCGGTGGGCCGGTCCCACCGGTCCACCCGGACCCGGATCACCGACAGCGTGCCGACGGCGAACCGCAGCCCGTGCAACGCCGGCAGCCGCCCGCTCACGCCGCCGGCCCGGCCCCCTCGACCGAGCCCGCATCCGAGCCCGAGCCCGCATCCGAGCCCGAGCCCGCATCCGAGCCCGAGCCCGCATCCGAGCCCGAGTCACCCGAGCCCGACTCCGTGACCGGCACCAGCTCCGCCAACGCCGCCGCAGCCGCCTGGAGCAGCGGCAGCGCCATCAGCGCTCCGGTGCCCTCGCCCATGGCGATGCCCTGGTCCTGGAGCGGGTCGAGCGTCAGCCGGTCGTACGCCTTGACCAGCGCGGGTTCGCCGGTGGCCTGCCCGGCCCGCCACCACTCCGGCGACCGGAAGGCGATCCGCTGCGCCACCAGCCCGCAGGCCGCCGACACCACGCCGTCCAGCAGCACCGGGGTGCGCCGCACCGCGCTCTGCAACAGGAAGCCGGTGATCGCGGCGAAGTCCGCGCCGCCGGTCGCCGCCAGCAGCGCGATCTGGTCGCCCAGCACCGGCCGGGCCCGCCGCAGCGAGTCCCGGATAGCGGCGCACTTGACCATCCACACCCGGTCGTCGATGCCGGAGCCGCGCCCGGTCACGGCCGCCGCGTCGGTCCCGCAGAGCGCGCCGACCAGCACCGCCGCCACCGTGGTCGAGCCCACGCCGAGGTCGCCCAGCACCACCAGGTCGGTCCCGGCGTCGGCCTCCTCGTCGGCGACGGCCATCCCGGCGCGGAACGCCTGCTCGGCCTGGGCGACGGTGAGCGCGTCCTCGACGTCGATCCGGCCGGAGCCGCGCCGCACCCGGTGCCGTACCACCTCCGCCGGGAAGGCGTCGGGCTCGGCGTCCACGGCCATGTCCACGACCCGTACGCTCGCGCCGAACCGCCGGGCCAGCGCGTTGACCGGCGCCGCGCCGTCCAGCACGGCCCGCACCCGGGCGGCGGTGGCGCCGACGGGGAGCGCGGAGACGCCCAGCGAGGCGATGCCGTGGTCACCCGCGAAGATCACCACCCGGGGCCGCTCGACCGCCCGTACCGGGCTGCGGCCCTGCACCCCGGCCAGCCAGTTGCCCAGCTCCTGGAGCTGTCCCAGGCCGCCGCGCGGCAGGTCGAGCGCGGCCCATCGCTCCTCGGCCGCGCGCAGGCCGGTCTCGTCGGGCCGCCCCACCAGGGTGGAGAACGCATCCAGATCCACAGTGCTGTCCATCAGACGGGAGGTTACCCGTCACCCCTGCTTGATCGGCAACACCTGTCCGGCCACCACCAGCAGCACGCTCTGCGAAGCCTCCGCCACGGCCATGTTGAGCCGCCCCAGCTCGTCGCGGAAGCGGCGGCCGGCCGCCGTGGCCGGGACCACGCCCATCCCCACCTCGTTGCTGACCGCCACCACGGTCCGGCCGGTCTCCCGCCAGGCCGCCGCCAGCGATGCGGCCCGCGCCTGCACGGCCCGCTCACCGCTGTCGGCCCACAGGGCGTCGTCCCAGGCGCCGCAGTCGTCCATCACCCGGGTGAGCCAGAGCCCCAGGCAGTCGATCAGCAGCGGCGCGGGGTCGGCGGTGTCGCGCAGCAGCCGTTCCAGGTCGCAGGTCTCCGCCGTACGCCAGCCGGCCGGCCGCCGCTCGCGGTGCAGGGCGACCCGGCGGGCCCAGTCGGCGTCGTCGTCCCGGGTGCCGCCGGTGGCCGCGTAGAGCACGTCGGCGCGGTCGGCGAGCAGCTGCTCGGCGCGGGTGGACTTGCCGGAGCGGGCGCCGCCGAGGATCAGGGTGCGCGGAGGAAGCATGCGGCCATCCTCCCCTCGCCGGGGTGACGGCGGGCCGCCGGGGCCCTCGCCGGGGTGACGGCGGGCCGCTGGGGTGGTGATCGAAGGCCACCGCTCGGCTACTGTGCGCAGAACGGCGCGGCGGACGGCCGCGCGGGGACGACCGGGAGGAGCCGGGCATGGCGTGGACATGGCGGTACGAGAAGGCCGACGGCTCCGCGGTGAACCCGACCGTGGGCCAGGAGGACTTCCCCACCCAGGGCGATGCCGAGTCCTGGATCGGGGAGAACTGGAAGCAGCTCGTGGAGGAGGGCGCCGACCAGGCCACCCTGCTGGACGACGGCAGCACCATCTACACCATGAGCCTGCACGAGGCATGAGCCCGCGCAGGGGCTGAGCCCGCGCAGGGCCTGAGCCCGCACGAGGCGGTAGCACACGACAGCGGGGGCGCGGCCGACCGGCCGCGCCCCCGCCAGGTGCCCATGGCCCTACGGGCGGCCCTGGGGGGAGGTCTTCTCGGTGAGCCCCGGGTCGCGCTCGACGACCGGGTCGAGGATCTCGTCGATCGCGCTCAGCAGCTCCGCGTCCAGCTTGACCCCGGCGGCCTTGACGTTCTCGCCGACCTGCTCCGGCCGGGAGGCGCCGATGATCGCGGCGGAGACATTGGGGTTCTGGAGCACCCAGGCCACCGCCAGCTGGGCGAGCGACAGGCCCGCCTGGTCGGCCAGCGGCCGCAGCTGCTGCACCCGCTCCAGCACGTCGTCGCGCAGCCAGCTGGCGACGAAGTTGGAGCCGCCCTTGCTGTCGGTCGCGCGGCTGCCGGCCGGCAGCGGGGCGCCGGGCGCGTACTTGCCGGTGAGCACACCCTGGGCGACCGGCGACCAGACGATCTGGCCGAGCCCCAGCTCCTCGCAGGTCGGCACCACCTCGGCCTCGATCACCCGCCACAGCATCGAGTACTGCGGCTGGCTGGAGACCAGCGGCACATGCAGCTCACGGGCCAGCTGGTGGGCCTCGCGGATCTGCTGCGCCGACCACTCCGAGACGCCGATGTAGAGCGCCTTGCCGGACCGGACCACGTCGGCGAAGGCCTCCATGGTCTCCTCCAGCGGAGTGGAGTGGTCGTAGCGGTGCGCCTGGTAGAGGTCGACGTAGTCGGTCTGCAAGCGGCGCAGCGAGCCGTCGATCGACTCCATGATGTGCTTGCGGCCCAGGCCCCGGTCGTTGCGGCCGGGACCGGTCGGCCAGAAGACCTTGGTGAAGATCTCCAGGCCCTCGCGGCGCTCGCCCTTCAGCGCGCGGCCGAGCACGGACTCGGCGCGGGTCTCCGCGTAGACGTCCGCGGTGTCGTAGGTGGTGATCCCGGCGTCCAGGGCGGCGCGCACACAGGAGAGCGCGGCCTCCTCCTCGACCTGGGAGCCGTGGGTGATCCAGTTGCCGTAGGCGATCTCACTGATGACAAGGCCGCTGCGGCCAAGGTGACGGAACTCCATGCGGCGACCTTACCCGGCCGGTGATCATTCATCCCACCGGGCGCTTGGCTCCCACCACGTGCAGCAACGCCGCGACCTGGCGATATGGGTCGGTCCGCCCGGCTCGTTCCTCCGCGTCCAGCAGCTGCGCCAGCTGCCGCCCGTCGGCGGGCAGCGGGGCGTCGTCCGGCGCCGCGTCGGTGAAGACCCCCACGCCGTACCAGTGCCGGACGGGCACGTCCATCCCGGCCAGCGTGGTGGACAGCGCCTCCAGCCGGTCGGCGCGGGTCGCCAGGCCCAGCCGGTCGGTGTAGTGCGGGCGGCTGTCGAACGCCTGGAGCGCACCGCGCCAGTCACCGGTCAGCCCGGCCCGCATCGCCAGCGCCGCGCCGTTCCGGGCGACCAGCGACAGCAGCCCGCCGGGGGCCAGCACCCGGGCCAGCGAGGCCAGCAGCGGACCCGGCTCGGGCAGGTACATCAGCACCCCGTGGCAGAGCACCACGTCGAAGCTGCCCGGTCCGAACCAGCGGCCGCACTCGCGGCCGTCCCCGCTGAGCAGCCGCACCCGGGCCCGTACCTCCGGGGGCTCGGCCTCCAGCGCCGCCTGCCCGGCACCCAGCGTGACCGGATCGGCGTCCAGCCCGGTCACCAGGTGCCCGGCGCGGGCCAGCCGCAGCGACTGGGTGGCCTGCCCGCAGCCCGCGTCCAGCACCCGCAGCGGGTGGTCCTGGCGGGCGCCGAAGTGCTCGGCCAGCTGCTCGGCGAGCTGCCGCGCCACCAGCTCCTGGCGGACCGCGTTGCGCAGCCCGCCCAGGTGGGACAGCCACGCCCCGGCGCCCGGCGTGAAGCCGGAGGCCGGCGCGGGCAGGTGGTCATGGCCGCCGCCGTGCCGGGGCCCCGGCCGCAGCGCGTGCCGCTGGCCGTGGCGCGGCCCCTGCTCCGGCAGGCCGCCGGGCCAGGAGGGGACGGGCGCCGTACTCAGAGCTTGGCCCCCCGCTGCACCTGCGGCTTGGGCAGCCGCAGCCGGCGCATCTGGAGGGTGCGCATCAGCGCGTACGCGGTGGCGCCCTTGTGGCTCTCGTTCGGGAAGCGCTCCCGCAGCTGCTTGCGCAGGCCGAAGGCGTGGCGCAGCGAGTCGAGCAGGATGCCGACGATGATCAGCACCCAGAGCATCAGCGAGACGAACTGCAGAGCGCTGTTGTGCAGCACGCTGAGGATCAGGATCACCACGGCGAACGGCAGGAACCATTCGGCGACGGTGAAGCGGGAGTCGACGTAGTCCCGCGCGAAGCGGCGTACCGGGCCCTTGTCCCGGGCCGGGAGCGCGCGCTCGTCGCCGTTGAGCAGCGCCAGGCGCTGCTTCTCGCGCTCGGTCCGCAGCCGGGCGCGGCCCTCGCGGGCGGCCTCCTTGCGGTCCTTGGGCACGTTGACGCGGGTGCGGCGGCCCGCCTGGGCCTCGCTGCGCTTGGGGGTGGGCCTGCCCTTGGGCGCTTGCGGGTCGCGGGACCGGTTCTGGTCCGGCTCCACGAGCGCGGTGGGGGTGGCGGGGGCATCCTGGGAACGGCGTCGGAACACGTAGAGAAGAGTACGTGCTGACGGCCGCCGACCCACACTGCCGTCCGCCCGGCGACCGCCGGCCCGGGTCCGGACGACCCGTACGGGACCTCCCTCAGCCCTGGGGATCATCCCCGTCGGGGCCGAATCCGCCGTGCGGACGATGTCGGGCGGACCGGGCTGTAGCAGTCTTGATGCAGGCAGGTGCGCTGCGGCAGGCGCCCCACTGCCCGTAGTGTTGGTACGAGAGACACAGCTGGCCTGAGAAGGGGGCGCCCGAGGCCCATGAGCGACGGAATCATGAAGCGGATGGGGATGGTCTTCCGCTCCAAGGCGAACAAGGCCCTGGACCGGATGGAAGACCCGCGCGAGACGCTCGACTACTCGTACCAGAAGCAGCTCGAACTGCTGCAGAAGGTGCGGCGGGGGGTGGCCGACGTGGCCACTTCGCGCAAGCGCCTGGAGCTCCAGCTCCAGCAGCTTCAGCAGCAGTCGGCGAAGTACGAGGACCAGGGGCGCAAGGCGCTCTCCCTGGGCCGCGAGGATCTCGCGCGTGAAGCGCTGACCCGCAAGGGGGCGCTGGCGCAGCAGATCAGTGATCTGGAGGCGCAGTACCAGCAGCTGCAGGGGGAGGAGGAGAAGCTCACCCTCGCCTCGCAGCGGCTGCAGTCCAAGGTGGACGCCTTCCGTACCAAGAAGGAGACCATCAAGGCGACCTACACCGCGGCCCAGGCGCAGACCAGGATCGCGGAGTCGTTCTCCGGCATCTCCGAGGAGATGGGCGACGTCGGCCTGGCGATCCAGCGGGCCGAGGACAAGACCGCGCAGTTGCAGGCCCGAGCCGGCGCGATCGACGAGCTGCTCGCCTCCGGTGCGCTGGACGACTCCAGCGGCATGGGGCGCAAGGACGACATCGAGGCCGAGCTGGAGCGGATCGGCACCGGTTCGGATGTCGAGCTGGAGCTGGCCCGGATGAAGGCCGAGCTGTCCGGCGGCTCCACGCAGCAGGCGCTGGAGCAGGGCGGCGGGGCGCAGCAGCAGCCGCAGTCCCCGCAGGACACTCCCCGTTACGAGAAGTGAGGGCGGCGTCATGATCGTCCGGATCATGGGGGAGGGTCAGCTGGATGTGGCCGAGAGCCACCTCGACCGGCTGAACCAACTCGACGACGAACTGCTCAAGGCGCTGGACGAGGGCGACCAGGGCAACTTCCGCACCACCCTGGGCGCACTGCTCGCGGCGGTGCGCGAGGCGGGTTCGCCCCGGCCGGAGGACGCCCTGGAGCCCTCCGATCTGATCCTGCCGAACGAGGACGCCACGGTGGAGGAGGTCAGGCGGTTGCTGCGCGACGACGGCCTGATCCCCGGCTGACCTGCGGGCCGGACATACGGGAGGGCCCCGGCGGTGTGCCGCCGGGGCCCTCCCGTATGCGCCTGTGCGTGCCGCGGTCCTACGGCAGCGCCAGCATCCGGTCCAGCGCGGCCTTGGCGTACTTCTCGGTGTCCGGGTCGACCTGGATGCGGTTGACCACCCGGCCGTCGGCCAGCGACTCCAGCGCCCACACCAGGTGCGGCAGGTCGATGCGGTTCATGGTGGAGCAGAAGCAGACCGTCCGGTCCAGGAAGACGATCTCCTTGTCCGGGTGGGCCTTGGCCAGCCGCCGCACCAGGTTGAGTTCGGTGCCGATGGCCCACTTGGAACCGGCCGGGGCCGCGTCCAGCGCCTTGATGATGTACTCCGTCGAACCGACCTGGTCGGCCGCCGCCACCACCTCGTGCTTGCACTCCGGGTGCACCAGCACGGTGACCCCGGGCACCCGCGCCCGGACGTCGTTCACCGACTCCAGCGAGAAGCGGCCGTGCACCGAGCAGTGGCCGCGCCAGAGGATCATCTTCGCGGCGCGCAGCTGCTCGGCGGTGAGGCCGCCGCCGGGCTTGTGCGGGTTGTAGACGACGCAGTCGTCCAGCGACAGGCCCAGCTCGCGGACGGCGGTGTTGCGGCCCAGGTGCTGGTCGGGCAGGAACAGCACCTTCTCGCCCTGCTCGAAGGCCCACTCCAGGGCCCGCCGGGCGTTGGAGGAGGTGCAGATGGTGCCGCCGTGCCGGCCGGTGAACGACTTGATGTCGGCGGAGGAGTTCATGTACGAGACGGGGACGGTGGTCTCCGCTATCCCCGCGTCGGTGAGCACGTCCCAGCACTCCGCGACCTGGTCGGCGGTGGCCATGTCCGCCATCGAGCAGCCGGCGGCCAGGTCGGGCAGGACGACCTGCTGCTGCTCCGAGGTCAGGATGTCGGCCGACTCGGCCATGAAGTGCACGCCGCAGAAGACGATGTACTCGGCCTCCGGGCGGGCGGCGGCGTCGCGGGCCAGCTTGAAGGAGTCGCCGGTGACGTCGGCGAACTCGATGACCTCGTCGCGCTGGTAGTGGTGGCCGAGGATGAAGACCCGGTCACCCAGGCGCGCCTTGGCCGCGCGGGCACGCTCCACCAGGTCCGGGTCGGAGGCGGCGGGGAGGTCGCCGGGGCACTCCACGCCGCGCTCGCTGTCCGGGTCGGCGTCGCGGCCGAGCAGGAGCAGCGCAAGGGGAGTGGGCTGAACATCCAGCAGAGGCTCTGCGGCGGGGGTGGTGGTCACGGGCCGATGCCCTTCTTCGATCGCCAACGGCTTTTCGTCTATCTGACGTTATCTATCATAACTCCTTCGCGTCAGATTGACGATGGCTCCCGGTCCGATGTGACATGGATGACCGTCCCGAGCCCGGCAGCGATTCCCAGGCATTAGCCTGAGGAGGGCGTTGATTCCCAAGGCGCCCAGAGCGTATCGCCCTGCCTTCACAACCGCGGGAGCCGCACCCCATGAGCCTGAGCCGTCCCTTCGGAAACGGCCCGCTCCCGCCGCTGGGCGCCGCCCCCGACGCCGACCTCGACGACATCGACCGCCGCCTGCTGCGCCGCCTCGGCGAGGACGGCCGCGCCTCGTACGCCCGGCTCGGCGCCGAGGTCAACCTCTCCGCCACCGCCGTCAAGCGCCGCATCGACCGGCTGCGCGCCCGTGGCGTGGTGCGCGGCTTCACGGTCGTCCTCGACCCGGGGCTGCTCGGCTGGGGCACCGAGGCGTTCGTGGAGGTGTACTGCCGCGAGCGCACCCCGCCGGAGGAGATCCTGGCCAGCCTCCGCCAGTTCCCCGAGGTCGTCGCCGCCTGGACCGTCACCGGCGACCCCGACGCCCTGGTCCACCTCCGCGCCGCCGACATGCGCCACCTGGAAGCCGTCATCGAACGCATCCGCCGCGAACCCGGCATCCAGCGCAGCCGCAGCGCCGTGGTCCTCTCCCGCCTCATCGGCTGACCCCGCACGCCCCCGGGGACGCGAGGAACCACGCGAGACACCCCCGCCCCGTGCAGCAGCCCCCGCATCAGCCCCAACCCCGCGCAGGAATCGTGCGCCCCCGCCCCGGAAGACGCCGGAATGCTGCGCCCGGGGCAATGGATCGACGCGCGCCCCGGCCCGACCCCTGCCTAGGCTGATCCCGGCCCGGCAGCGCCCGGCCACCTCCCCGCAGAGCCCCTGGGCCGCGCCCAAGCCGCCACCGAGAGGGATGCCCGTGCCCGCCGCGCCGCACCGCATGCACCAGTACGACGCCCACCTGGTCGACCTGGTCTTCGACTACATGCGGGCCCGTCTCCAGTACGACCCCGTCCCCCTGGACCACCCCGGCGACGGCGACAAGCTCCGCGCCCACCTGGACGGCGTACTCAACGAGCACGGCAACGCCCCCGCCGACGTGATCAGGCTGTACGACCAGCACCTCAGCCGGGCCGTGATCTCCGCCGACAGCCCCCGCTACCTGTCCTTCATCCCCTGCGCCCCCACCAAGGCCGCGCTCCTCTTCGACATGGTGGTCTCCTGCGCCTCCCTCCAGGGCATCTCCTGGCTGGAGGCGGCCGGCGCCATCGCCGCCGAGAACCAGGTGCTGCGCCTGATCGCGGACCGGGCCGGCCTGCCCGCCACCGCCGGCGGCTGCTTCGTCTCCGGCGGCTCGGCCGGCAACCTCTCCGCCCTGGTCGTCGCCCGCGACACCGCCCGCCGCAAGCACGGCGTCACCGCCTCGTCGCAGGGCGCCCGCGCCCGGCTGCGGATCGCGGTCAGCGACCAGGCCCACTCCTCCATCACCAACACCCTCAACATCATCGGCGTCGAGGCCCTGGTCGTCCCCACCGAGGGCCACCGCCTCACCGGCGAGGCACTGCGCGCCGCCATCGAGGCCGACGACGACCGCAGCAGCATCATCGGCGTGGTCGCCACCGCCGGCACCACCAACGCGGGCATCATCGACGACCTGGCCGGGGTCGCGGACGTGGCGGGCCACTACGACCTCTGGTTCCACGTGGACGGCGCCTACGGTGGCGCGGGCCTGTTCGCCCCCTCCGTACGGGACCGCTACCGGGGCATCGAGCGCGCCGACTCCTTCGTGGTCGACCCGCACAAGTGGCTGTTCGCCCCGTTCGACTGCGCCGCGCTGATCTACCGCAAGCCGTGGCTGGCCAAGGGCGTGCACACCCAGGACGCCTCGTACCTGGACTGCCTGCACACCGAGGGCGAGGAGTGGAACCCCACCGACTACGCCTACCACCTCACCCGGCGCGCCCGCGGCCTGCCGCTCTGGTTCTCGCTGGCGGTGCACGGCACCGAGGCGTACAGCGACGCCATCGAGGCCGGCCTCCGGCTCGCCCGCGACACCGCGCAGCTGATCCGGGAGGCCGACCACCTGGAGCTGGTCCGCGACCCGGAGCTGTCCGCCGTGGTCTTCCGCCGCCGGGGCTGGGGGGCGCAGGACTACTACGACTGGTCGCAGCGGCTGCTGGCCGGGCAGGTCGGCTTCGTCACCCCGACCGGCTGGGAGGGCGAGACCGTGGCCCGCTTCGCCTTCCTGCACCCGGGCACCACCATGGAGATGGTGCGGGAGATCCTCGACACCATGGCCTGACCGCCGCCCGGCCGACGGCTCACAGGAAGCCCTCGTGCGGCAGGTACGGCGCCGGCGGCCGCATGCCGCGCAGCGTCACATAGCCGTAGGTGGACAGTCGCAGACCGGCCTCCAGGCCCACGTCCACCGCCCACTCCTGCTCGGCGGTCAGCATGCTCACCGACGCCTCCTCGCCGTCCGGCACCCGGGCCAGCGCCTCCCGCAGCAGCCGGACCGCCAGCCGCCGCGAGGTGGCGGCCAGCAGCACCACCCGGCCACCGGTCCGGTAGCAGTAACCGGTGCCGGTCAGCGTGTCCGCCACCAGCAGCTCATCGGTGTGCAGCGTCAGGAAGTCATGGTCCACACCGTGCGAGGAGCCGCGCAGCAGCCGGTCCACCGACTCCAGCAGATGCCGCTGCGCCACACCGCCCGGATGCACCGGGATCTCCCCCGGGTCGCGCAGCCCGGTGCGGTCCACCCGGCCGCGCAGCCGCATCGCGGGATGCAGCGTGAACCCGGCCCGCCGGTAGCGGCGGGCCGCCTGGGGGTCGGGGGAGGAGCAGAGCATCCCGCGCAGACAGCCCTGGCCGTACTGGAGCGCCCGCTCCAGCAGCATCAGCCCAACGCCCTTGCCCTGCGCCTCCGGCCGCACCGCGAGGAGGCCGAGCACCCAGGTGCCCTCCCGGCGGGCCGCCTGCGCCACCCCGACCGCCCGGCCGTCCTCCTCCGCCAGCCAGCCGCCCTCCGGGTCGTGCCGCGCCCGGTGCCGGATGCCCGCCAGCGCCCGCACCCGTGCCTCCGGCGGTCGCGGCGCGCTCGGCTCGCCCAGGGACACCGCCAGCGCGGCGAACGCCGCCTCGGCGACCTCCCGGACCGCCTCCGCGTCGGCCGCCGTGTCCCGTACCGGTCGAAGGATCATGGGCTCCACGCTGGCACGGCCGACCGGCGCCCGAAAGGGGACGGCCGGTAGTCGGCGTGAACTGTTCGCCCGCAGGTCCGAGCCGTGCGGCGGTCTGCCACGGCCGTGACCGTATCCGCTCGGTGTGCGAGCATGGAGCGACCGGGGCAGCGCGCCCGCCGCACGGCGGCCGACACTCCGGGACCACCCTCCGGAATACATCCGGGAGGCCGCCGGTTGCTGCTGGCGGCAGTCTGTCGTCAAGACCGGGAGTATGCAGATGACCGTCCAGGACGAGACCACCGTCGAGAGTGGCATCCTCCTCACCGATGCCGCCGCGGCCAAGGTCAAGGGCCTGCTTGAGCAGGAGGGCCGTGAGGACCTCGCGCTGCGCGTCGCGGTCCAGCCGGGCGGCTGCTCCGGCCTGCGCTACCAGCTCTTCTTCGACGAGCGCTCGCTGGACGGCGACGTCGTCAAGGACTTCGGCGGCGTCAAGGTCGTCACCGACCGGATGAGCGCCCCCTACCTGGGCGGCGCCACCGTCGACTTCGTCGACACCATCGAGAAGCAGGGCTTCACCATCGACAACCCCAACGCCACCGGCTCCTGCGCCTGCGGCGACTCCTTCAGCTGAGCGGCACCGCCGAAGGCGGCGGCCCCGGGACCACCTCCCGGAGCCGCCGCCTTCCGCATGCCGCGACCTACTGCGGCTGACCCGGCCCCACGCCCTTGGCCCCCTTCACCCCGGCGCCGCCCGGCCGGGGCACCAGCGGGGGAGTGCCGCCCGGCTTCAGCGCACGGCCGTCCGCCGCGTCGACCACCGTACGGTCGCCCAGCGGGCGGGACAGTTCGGCGCTCACCGGCTGATACTTCGCGATCATCGGGCAGACCTGGCCGTCCGGCGCCCGACCGCTGGTCACCACCCGTACCGTCACCCGGTCGGCGGCGGACTCGTCGACGCGCAGCGCGTACTTCTCGCAGACGCCCGCCCAGAACCACACGGACAGCCGAGCGCCCTTCACCGTGTACGAATGCGCCGTCGGCCCCGCCACCGGGCTGCCGCCGGCCGTGGGCGTGGGCCCCGCCGCCGGGCTGGTGGTCGCCGTGGGCCCGGCCGCCGGCCGCTGCGCCCGGTCGGACGCCGGGGAGCCCTGCGCCAGCCACGCGGCACCGCCGCCCACCACCAGCACGGCCGCCACCGCCAGCGACACCGGCCACACCCGGCGCACCCCGGCCTTGGTCACCTGCGGCTCCGCTTCCTGCTCCGCGTCCACGTTCGTCCTCCTGACGCCCTGTCCCATGCGGCCCCGGCCACCCGGAACCACCAATCCGACGCACCCACCCCCACCCCGGTTCCCCCACCCACCCCCACCCACCCTCAGTCCCCGTACTCCGCCATCCCCGCCACCACCGAGACCGCCCCCGCCGACACCGCCAACCCCGGCCGCCGCCGCCCGCCCGCCCCCGGCGGCAGCGGCTCGGGCGAAGCCGCCAGGACCGGCCAGAACAGGCGCATCCGGCGGGAGGAGTCCACCAGCCCGGCCAGCGTCTCGGGCTCCGCGTCACCCCGGAGCGCGGCGGACACCTGGCGTGAGTCGTGTTCGAGGGTCATGCACTGCTCCGGATCGCTCGACAACCGCCCGCGGGCACCCCGCAAGCCCGGCCGGGGCGCCAGGCACCCCGCCCCGCGACCCTAGGCCGACACCAGCGCCCCGGCCACCCTCCCCGCAGCGGCAGACGCCCCGGCCGAACCGCCCGTACCACGCCCGCAATCACCGCATAGGGCGGCACCTCGCAGACCGCCCGGGTACCGTGTGAGGGTTCAACCCCTGTTCAGCCCCTGCTCACCCCCCGTGCCCGCCCCCACCGCCGCCTGACCGAGGAGAACCCGCCGTGCGCATCGCCGTCACCGGCTCGATCGCCACCGACCACCTGATGACCTTCCCCGGCCGCTTCGCGGACCAGCTGGTCGCGGACCAACTGCACACGGTCTCGCTCTCCTTCCTCGTCGACGCCCTCGACGTACGCCGCGGCGGCGTGGGCCCCAACATCTGCTACGGCATGGGTCTGCTCGGCCTGCGCCCGCTGCTGGTCGGCGCCGCCGGCCCCGACTTCGCCGAGTACCGCTCCTGGCTGGACCGCCACGGCGTGGACACCGGCTCGGTGCTGATCTCCGAGCTGCGCCACACCGCCCGCTTCGTCTGTACCACCGACGCCGACCACAACCAGATCGCGTCCTTCTACACCGGCGCCATGTCCGAGGCCCGCAACATCGAGCTGCGGCCGATCGCGGACCGGGCCGGCGGCCTGGACCTGGTGCTGATCGGCGCGGACGACCCGGAGGCGATGGTCCGCCACACCCAGGAGTGCCGAGCCCGGGGCTACGCCTTCGCGGCCGACCCCTCCCAGCAGCTGGCCCGGATGGAGGGCGACGACATCCGGGAGCTGGTCGACGGCGCGCAGTACCTCTTCACCAACGAGTACGAGGCCGCCCTGATCCAGACCAAGACCGGCTGGTCCGCCGCCGAGATCCTGGACCGGGTCGGCACCCGGGTCACCACCCTCGGCGCGCGCGGCGTGCGGATCGAGCGGTCCGGCGAGCCGCCCATCGAGGTCGGCTGCCCGGAGGAGGAGGCCAAGGTCGACCCGACCGGCGTCGGCGACGCCTTCCGGGCCGGCTTCGTGGCGGGCCTCTCCTGGGAGCTGGGCCTGGAGCGCTCCGCCCAGGTCGGCTGCATGCTGGCCACCCTGGTCATCGAGACGCTGGGCACCCAGGAGTACGAGCTGCGCCGCGGCCACTTCCTGGAGCGCTTCGCCAAGGCGTACGGCGACACCGCCGCCGACGAGGTCCGCCGACACCTGGGCTGAGCCGGGCGGCGGCGGCCCGTCAGGCGCTGCGCCGCACCACCAGGTAGGCCGTGCCCCGGTCGCCGCCGTAGTCGGCGGCCGGGGCCTCGCCCGCGTACTCCTCGCCGCGCATCCCGCACCAGGCCGGGATGTCCAGCCGGGCCGCCTCGTCGTCGGAGAGCACCGCGACCGTGCCGCCGGTCGGCACCCCGCCGATCCGCTTGGCCAGCTCGATCACCGGGATCGGGCAGCGCCGCCCCAGCGCGTCCACCACCAGCACCGGCGCGGCCCCCGGACCCGGCTCCGTCCCGCCCGGTTCCGCCCCGACCGGCTCCGTCCCGCCCGGTTCCGCCCCGACCGCCCCCGGCGAGGCGCCCAGGGTGGCCCGTACCGAGCCCACCAGCCCCGGCAGCTCGGCCAGGAACCGCTCCACGTCGGCCTCCGCCGCGCCGTACGGCAGCGAGACCCGCACATTGCCCTCGGTCAGCACCCCCATCGCCTTGAGCACATGGCTCGGGGTCAGCGTGCTGGAGGTGCACGACGAGCCGGAGGAGACCGCGAACCCGGCCCGGTCCAGCTCGGTGAGGAGCACCTCGCCGTCCACGTACAGGCAGGAGAAGGTCACCACGTGGGGGAGCCGGTGCACCGGGTCGCCCACCACCTCCACGTCCGGCACCGACTGCGGCACCCGCGCCCGGATGCGCTCCACCAGGGCGTGCAGCCGGGCGTTCTCGGCCGCCGCCTCCTGCCGGACCGCGCGCAGCGAGGCCGCCGCCGCCACGATCGCCGGTACGTTGACGAAGCCCGGCACCCGGCCGCGCTCCCGCTCGTCGGCGGGCAGCGGGGAGGCGTACCGGACGCCCTTGCGCACCGCGAGCACGCCCACCCCGGCCGGTCCGCCCCACTTGTGGGCGCTGGCGGCCAGCAGCGACCAGCCGCCGGGCACCGCGACCCGGCCGGCGCTCTGCGCGGCGTCCACCAGCAGCGGCACCCCGGCCGCCGCGCACAGCTCGGCGGCCTCGGCCACCGGCTGGACCGTGCCGACCTCGTGGTTGGCCGACTGGAGGCAGGCCAACGCCGTGCCGGGCCGCAGCGCGGCGCCGAAGGCGGCGGGGTCCACCCGGCCCAGCCGGTCCACCGGCACCTCGGTCAGCTCGCCGCCCGCCGCGGCGTGCACCTCGGCGGCGTGCAGCAGGCTGGAGTGCTCCACCGCCGAGTGCACCAGGTGACGTCCCGTCCGCCGGTGGCCGGCCAGGGCGCCGAGCACACCCAGCTGGACCGCCTGCGTCCCGGAGGCGGTGAAGGAGACCTCGTCGGGCCGGGCGCCCAGCACCTCGGCCACCGTCTCCCGGGCGGCGTCCAGCAGCATCCGGGCCCGCCGGCCGTCCCGGTAGAGCCGGGCGGGGTCGGCCCAGCCCTCGTCCAGCGCGGCGGTCAGGGCCTGCCGGGCGACCGGGTGCAGGGGGGCGGTGGAGGCGGCGTCGAAGTAGGGCACGGGTGCCACGGTAGCCGCCCCGGGGCGGCCCTGGGCGGCGGCACTTACCGCCCGTCAGCCGCTTGGTGCGGATACCCTTCGAAGGGCCTCGTCATGCCTGCTGCGGGGCACCTTTCCGAGCGTCCTCCGATCGGCTGTACGAGCCGCTTGACCTGCAACTCCACCCCTTCGGGGGCTGATCGGGTACCCGGACGGCGCGTTACCGGGACCTGCCCGTGAGACGTGGATAAGCCTGGAGTAGGGTTTGGCGCGCATAAACATCCAAACCCTGCCCGTGGCCGGGCCCCACCGGGTTGAAGGCGACAGACCCTTCGCCCCGAGGGCGCGATCGCGGGCGAGACTTCGGGAAGGCGCTACGTGAGTCCCAACGGCTCCGACCGCTCGCCGCGGCGCACGATGCGGCGGAAGCTGCCTCAGGCGCTGGCACTGGGCCTCGTCATCGCGACCGCCACCGGCTGCTCGTCCCAGGACCTCCCCAGGCTCGGCCTGCCCACTCCTGTCACGAAGGAAGGACCGTTGGTCCTCCAGATGTGGCAGGGTTCCTGGATTGCTGCACTGGTGATCGGCGTGCTGGTCTGGGGCCTGATCATGTGGAGTGTGATCTTCCACCGGCGCAGCCGCACCAAGGTGGAGGTTCCTCCGCAGACCAGGTACAACGTGCCGATCGAGGCGCTCTACACCGCGGTCCCCATCATCATCGTCTCGGTGCTCTTCTTCTTCACCGCGCGCAATGAGTCGCGGCTGCTGGAGACCTCCAAGCACCCGGACCACGTCGTCAACGTGGTCGGGTTCCAGTGGAGCTGGGCGTTCAACTACGAGAACGACGAGCACGGCAAGAACGCGCAGGGCGCCTACGACGTGGGCTCTCCGGCAGAGCCGCCCACGCTCTACCTGCCCAAGGGCGAGAGCGTGCTGTTCAAGCTGACCTCGCGGGACGTCATCCACGACTTCTGGACGATCAACTTCCTGATGAAGCAGGACGTTGTCCCCGGTCTGGTGAACGAGTTCCAGGTGACCCCGACCGCCTACGGCACCTTCCGCGGCAAGTGCGCGGAGCTGTGCGGCGTGGACCACTCGCGGATGCTCTTCAACGTCAAGGTCGTCTCCCCGGCCGACTACCAGAAGCACCTCCAGGAGCTTCGGGCCGAGGGCAAGACGGGTGCGGTGCCCTCCGGCGTCATCACCACCGGAACCACGGGAAGTGAGAAGTGACCATCCTCAACGAGCCCCAAGGGGCGGCCGGAGGAGTAACCGCGGCCGCGGTCGTCGGGGGCGAACCGCGAACCCGTAAGGGCTCCAGCGCGGTGAAGTGGCTGACCACCACCGACCACAAGACGATCGGCACGCTGTACCTGGCGACGTCCTTCGCCTTCTTCCTGATCGGTGGCGTCCTCGCCCTGGTCATGCGTGCCGAGCTGGCCCGCCCGGGTACCCAGCTGCTCTCCAACGAGCAGTTCAACCAGGCGTTCACCATGCACGGCACCATCATGCTGCTGATGTTCGCGACGCCGCTGTTCTCCGGCTTCGCCAACTGGATCATGCCGCTACAGATCGGCGCCCCCGATGTGGCGTTCCCGCGACTGAACATGTTCGCCTACTGGCTGTACCTGTTCGGCTCGCTGATCGCGGTGGCCGGCTTCCTCACCCCGCAGGGTGCCGCCGACTTCGGCTGGTTCGCCTACTCGCCGCTCTCGGACGCGATCCGCAGCCCCGGCGTCGGCGCCGACATGTGGATCATGGGCCTGGCCTTCTCCGGCTTCGGCACCATCCTCGGCTCGGTCAACTTCATCACCACGATCATCTGCATGCGCGCCCCCGGCATGACGATGTTCCGGATGCCGATCTTCACCTGGAACGTGCTGCTCACCGGTGTGCTGGTGCTGCTCGCCTTCCCCGTGCTCGCCGCCGCGCTGCTGGCGCTGGAGGCGGATCGGAAATTCGGCGCACACGTCTTCGACCCGACGAACGGCGGAGCGCTGCTCTGGCAGCACCTCTTCTGGTTCTTCGGCCATCCGGAGGTGTACATCATCGCGCTGCCGTTCTTCGGCATCGTCTCGGAGATCATCCCGGTCTTCAGCCGCAAGCCGATGTACGGCTACACCAACCTGATCGCGGCCACCATCGCCATTGCCGGTCTGTCCGTGACGGTGTGGGCGCACCACATGTACGTCACCGGTCAGGTGCTGCTGCCGTTCTTCTCGTTCATGACCTTCCTGATCGCGGTTCCGACCGGTGTGAAGGTCTTCAACTGGATCGGCACCATGTGGAAGGGGTCACTGAGCTTCGAGACCCCGATGCTCTGGACCATCGGCTTCCTGATCACCTTCGTCTTCGGTGGTCTGACCGGTGTGCTGCTGGCCTCGCCGCCGATCGACTTCCACGTCTCGGACTCGTACTTCGTGGTGGCGCACTTCCACTACGTGGTGTTCGGCACCGTGGTCTTCGCGATGTTCGCGGGCTTCCACTTCTGGTGGCCGAAGATGACCGGCAAGATGCTGGACGAGCGGCTCGGCAAGATCACCTTCTGGACGCTGTTCATCGGCTTCCACACCACCTTCCTGGTGCAGCACTGGCTGGGTGCCGAGGGCATGCCCCGCCGGTACGCCGACTACCTGGCGTCCGACGGCTTCACCACGCTCAACACCGTCTCCACCATCGGCTCCTTCCTGCTCGGCCTGTCGATCCTGCCGTTCCTCTACAACGTCTGGAAGACCGCCAAATACGGCGAGAAGCTCACCGTGGACGACCCGTGGGGCTACGGCCGCTCGCTGGAGTGGGCCACCGCCTGCCCGCCGCCGCGGCACAACTTCGTCACGCTGCCGCGCATCCGCTCGGAATCCCCGGCGTTCGACCTGCACCACCCGGAGATCGCCGCCCAGGACTACCTGGAGAACTACGGCACTCCGGCCGAGCCCCAGGCCGTGGGCGCGGGCGCGGGCGCGAAGAAGGAGGGTGACGTCTGATGAAGGTCCAGGGCAAGATCTTCGCCGGCCTGGCCGTCTTCATTCTGGCCATCGCCATCTCCTACGGTCTGTGGTCGAAGGAGCCCGCCGGTACCACGGCGCTCTTCCTCGCCTTCGGCCTGTGCATCTTCATCGCCTTCTACCTGGGCTTCACCGCCCGGCGGGTGGACACCGGAGCCGGTGACAACCCGGAGGCCGAGGTCTCCGACGACGCCGGTGAGCAGGGCTTCTTCAGCCCGCACAGCTGGCAGCCGCTGGCGCTCGGCATCGGTGGAGCGCTCGCCTTCCTCGGTGTGGTCTTCGGCTGGTGGCTGCTCTACTGGTCGCTGCCGATCACGCTGATCGGCCTCTGGGGCTGGGTCTTCGAGTACTACCGGGGCGAGAACCAGAACCAGTAGTTCCGCACCTTTCGACGGCCGGGGCCGGGCACCTTCCACAGGTGTCCGGCCCCGGCCGTCGGCGCGCCCGTCCGACGGACCGGTTCACCCGGACGGCCCTGGCCGCACCGTCCCGATATGCCCCGCTGCTCCGTTCTTCCTACGATATGAGCGATCGTCGGTGAGACGGAGGCAAGCGATGGACACTGCGGTTCGCACGGACCCCGGGGTTCGGGCTCGGCCCTCCCGGACGGGGCACTCCCTCCGGCGCCGTACGGGACCCGCCCTACTGCCGGGCCTCTGCGCACTGGCCCTGCTGGCGGGCGGCTGCACCGCGGCCAGACCCAGTACGGACGCCCGACCCCCGCAGACGGTCGACGTGGCCCCGATGGTCCGGCTGACGCCCGCCGGGGGCGCCCCGGTCGACCCCGCCCGACCGCTCACCGTGACGGCCGTCCGCGGCCGCCTCACCGATGTCACGATGACCACCGACGACGGCCGCCAGGTCGCGGGCCGCCTCGCGGCCGACGCCCGCAGCTGGCGCACCACCGAACCCCTGGCCGCCGGTGCCCGCTACACCGTGCGGATCGGTGCCGACGACGGCCGGGGCGGACGCGGCGAGACCACCACCGGGGTCACCACCAAGCCCGGCAACCAACTGCTCACCGCGCTGCTGGGCCCCACCGAGGACCAGGACGACGGCAGCCCGGTCTACGGCGTCGGCCAGCCGGTCACCGTACAGCTCTCCCGGCCGGTGCACGACCCCGCCGCCCGGCAGGCCGTGGAGCACGGGTTGCGGGTCACCTCCGAACCCGCCGTCAGCGGGGCCTGGCACTGGGTCGACGACCGCACCCTGCACTTCCGCCCCGAGGAGTACTGGCCCGCGCACGCCACCGTCCGGGTCGCCTTCGACGCCGAGGGCCGGCACATCAGCGACGACCTGTACGGCGGCACGCCCAGCCGGATCGCCTTCCGCACCGGCGACCGGGTGGTGGCCCTGGTCGACGCCCGCACCGACTACCTGACCTTCCGCCGCAACGGCGAGGTGGTCAGGACCATCCCGGTGACCACCGGCAAGCCCGGCTTCGAGACCCGCAACGGCATCAAGGTGGTGCTGGGCAAGGAGGCGCAGGTACGGATGGACGGCGAGACCGTCGGCATCCCGACCGGCAGCGCGGACGCCTACAGCCTGGACGTGCAGTGGGCGACCCGGGTCACCTGGAGCGGCGAGTACGTGCACGCCGCGCCCTGGTCGGTGGCCTCCCAGGGCCACGCCAACGTCAGCCACGGCTGCACCGGTCTGAGCACCGCCGACGCCCGCTGGTTCTACGACCACGTGCGGGTCGGTGACGTCGTCCAGGTGGTGGGCAGCAACGGGCACGGCATGGAGCCGTTCGACAACGGCTTCGGGGACTGGAACCTCTCCTGGAACGACTGGCTGGCCGGCTCGGCGGGCGGCTCGGCCGTCTCCACCGCCGGCGGGCCGACCGGTGACGTCGGCGTCACCCCTGACGGCCGGGCCGAACCGGTCGGCGCCCTGGTACCGCAGATCTGATCCGGCCGCCGCCGGGCCGCCGGGGCGACTGGGTAACTGGGGGTACGTGGGGGCATCCGGGCATCTGGAAGGAGGTGGTGGCCATGGCCGAGCGGACTCGCCCTCCCGCACGCCGCAGAAGGGTTCCGGTCGTCGGCGGGCTGCTGGTCGCCGGGCTGCTGACCGCCGGTACGGGGACCTGGCTCGCGCTGCGGCCCGACGCTTCGGCGGGCGGCCACACGGCGGGCACGGTCACGGCGGGGGTGGTCGCGGCCGGCCAGTCCGCCGACTGCGCCGCGCTCACCGCAGCGCTCACCGCCGGGCGGACGGTCGACACCGGCCGGGCCATCGCCTGCGAACGGCAGGAGGCCACCGCGCTGGACGCCATGCGGCGGCAGGCCCTGGCCCGGGGTGAGCGGCCGGCCGCCGGCTCCAGCACCATCTGTGCCGCCGTCGAACGCCGCGCCGCCCAGGGCGACCCGGCCCTCGACCGCGACCTGGCCTTCCACTGCCGCCAGCACGAACACTTCGGCCCCGGCGGCGGCCCCGACCCCGACGGCTCCTTCTGCCGCGGCGTCCGCGCCCGCGCCGCCCGAGGCGCCCCCCTCACCACCTTCCAACGCTCCCTCTGCCCCCTCACCACCCCCTCCCCCCACCCAACCCCGACCCCCTAGGACCACCGACCAGGGGCACGAGCAACCTCGCACTCCCATGGAGCGCGGAACAGCGCCGCCGCCGCGCCCCCGCCAGGGGCGCGAGGAACTGCGCGAACAACCCCCCACCCCGAGTGGCGTACCCCGGGCCAACGCTCCGCTCCCCGTCAGGGGCGCGAGGAACTGCGCGAACAACCCCCCACCCCCGTAGAGCGCCGAACGACCAGCTCCCCCCGCCCCGAGTGGCGTACCCCGGGCCAACGCTCCGCCCCCGCCAGGGGCGCGAGGAACTGCGCGAACAACCCCCCACCCCCGTAGAGCGCCGAACGACCAGCTCCCCCCACCCCGAGTGGCCTACCCCTGGCCAACGCTCCGCCCCCGTCAGGGGCGCGAGCACCCCCCACCCCCGTAGGCCGCCGAACAACCGGCCCCCGCCCCGAGTGGCGCCGGTTGCTGGTGGGTTGTCCGCAGCCCCCCCGGAGGGGGTCACTCCTCGGCGGCGTAAGCCGCCCGGAGCGCCGTGGTGACGGCACCAAGCGCCTCGGCGTGGCTGAGCCCGAGGTGATGGGCCCGGTCGGCGTAGGCGGTGGCGGCGGTGGCGGCGTGGCGGTGGGCGGCGTCCCCGGCCGCGGCGATCAGGGTGCCGTGCCGCCCGCGCGTCTCCACCACACCGTCGGCCTCCAGCTCACGGTAGGCCCGCGCCACTGTGTTGGCGGCCAGCCCGAGTTCGGCGGCCAGGCCCCGGACGGAGGGCAGCCGGTGGCCGGTGGGCAGCTCGCCGGAGCGGGCCAGCTCCGCGATCCGGGTGCGCACCTGCTCGTACGGCGGGACGGGGGAGGACGGGTCGACGGTGATCTGCACGGTACGGTCCCTCGGGCTCGGCTCGGCTCAGCTGCGGGGTGGGTGGGTCCATTGTGGCGGTAACAGCGGCGGCAAAGGCCGAGGGCCCGCCCCCGGCGATGTGCCGGGGGCGGGCCCTGCGGGTGGCGGAGCGGGAGCGGGCCTCAGTGGTGGCCGTGGCCGCTGGTGATCTCCTGGTACTCCTCGGCGGTCGGCTTGGGGATCTGGCCGTCGTCGCCGTAGTAGCCACGGGACAGCTTCGCCCGGAGCTTCTGGGTGCGGGTGATCTTCGCAGCGACACCGTTCTCGTCGACCTCGGCGGGCAGCTCGGCCGGCCGGTGCTGGTCGTGAGCGGTGAGCTTGTACCGCTGAGCGGGCGACAGCGGCTCGTGCACCTCGATGAACTCACCGTGCGGCAGCCGCTTGATGATGCCGCTCTCCCGGCCGTGCAGCACCTTGTCGCGGTCCCGGCGCTGGAGTCCCAGGCAGATCCGCTTGGTGATGATGAAGGTGAGCACCGGGATCACGAAGAACCCGATCCGCATCGTCCAGGTGATCGCGTTGATCGACAGGTGGAAGTGCGTGGCGAACAGGTCGTTGCCACCCGCCACCAGCAGCACCAGGTAGAGGCTGATCCAGGCCGCGCCGAAGCCGGTGCGCACCGGGGCGTTGCGCGGGCGGTCCGCGATGTGGTGCTCGCGCTTGTCACCGGTGACCCAGGCCTCGATGAACGGGTAGGCCCAGATGGCCACCAGCACCAGCGGGAAGATCATCAGCGGGATGAAGACACCCAGGTTGAGGGTGTGGCCCCAGGCCCGGATCTCCCAGCCCGGCATCAGCCGGATGAGGCCCTCCGAGAAGCCCATGTACCAGTCGGGCTGGGCGTCGGTGGACACCTGGTCCGGCCGGTAGGGGCCGTACGACCAGATCGGGTTGACCGTGGCGATGGCCGAGATGATCGCGGTCACGCCGAACACCAGGAAGAAGAAGCCACCGGCCTTGGCGATGTAGACCGGCATCAGCGGCATGCCGACGACGTTCTTCTCGGTGCGGCCGGGCCCGGCGAACTGGGTGTGCTTGTGGTAGAAGACCAGCACCAGGTGCGCCACCAGCAGACCCAGCATGATGCCCGGGATGAGCAGCACGTGGACGGTGAACAGCCTCGGGATGATGTCGTCGCCGGGGAACTCCCCGCCGAACAGGAACATCTGGATGTAGGTGCCGACCAGTGGCACCGCGAGCACGGCGCCCTCCATGAACCGGATGCCGGTGCCCGACAGCAGGTCGTCGGGGAGCGAGTAGCCCATGAAGCCGTCGAACATGCCGAGGATCAGCAGCAGGGCGCCGAACACCCAGTTGATCTCACGGGGCTTGCGGAACGCGCCGGTGAAGAAGACGCGCATCATGTGGACCAGCATGGCCGCCACGAACAGGATCGCGGCCCAGTGGTGGATCTGGCGGATCAGCAGACCGCCGCGCACGTCGAAGCTGATGTCCAGCGTCGAGGCGTACGCCTCGGACATCCGGATGCCGTTCAGCGGCTGGTACGTGCCGTGGTAGACGACCTCGCCCATGCTGGGCTTGAAGAACAGGGTGAGGTAGACACCGGTGAGGATGATGATGATGAACGTGTAGAGGCAGATCTCACCGAGCATGAAGGACCAGTGGTCCGGGAAGATCTTCCGCAGGTTCGACTTGGCCAGGCCGTAGATGCCCAGCCGGCCGTCGGCCCAGTCGGCAGCGGCCTCGGCCTTGTTGGCCGGCTTGGCCCGGCTGCTGCTCGGCTTCTCGCCGCCGGAGGCGGCGCTGCTCGCGGCACTCATGCGCGCTCCCAGTAGCTCGGGCCGACGGGAGCGTTGAAGTCACCCGTGGCGATCAGGTTGCCCTGCGTGTCCGTCTTGATGGCCAGCTGCGGCAGCGGGTGGCCGGCCGGGCCGAAGATCACCCGCGCGCCGTCGGAGAGGTCGAAGGTGGACTGGTGGCACGGGCACAGCACGTGGTGGGTCTGCTGCTCGTACAGGCTGATCGGGCAGCCGACGTGCGTGCAGATCTTCGAGAAGGCGAGGATGCCCTCGAAGCCCAGGTCGCGCGAGGCGCGGTCCTTGATGTCCTGCGGCGCGATGCGCACCAGCATGACCGCGTCCTTGGCGATGGCCTCCTGGAAGTTCTCCGCGTCCTCCGAGAGGCCCTCGGGCTTGGCGAAGACCAGCGAGCCGACGGTGATGTCCTCGGCCTTCAGCGGCAGGTCGGTGTTCATGCTGACCAGCTTGATCGGCTGGGCGGCAGTGGCGTCGTTCCAGTTGGTGTGCAGCAGCTTCTTCTCGGGCAGCGGCCCGAGGTCGCGCAGCAGCACCACACCGGAGAGCGGCACCAGCGCCATCGAGCCGATCAAGGTGTTGCGCAGCAGCTTGCGGCGGCCGAAGCCGCTCTCGGCGGCGCCCTGCTTGAAGTCGGCGATGACCTTGTTGCGGACCTCGTCGGACGACTCGATCGGGTGACGCTCGTCAGCGACCTCGACGTCCGACATCAGCGTGCGCGCCCAGTGGACGGCGCCGGCGCCGATGCAGAACAGTGCGACGCCGAGGGTGATGCCCAGGGCGAAGTTGAGGATGCTGACATGGCCGAACGGCCAGACGAACACGATCTTGTGCGGGCTGAAGCTCACATACGACGCGATGAAGGCGGCGGTGGCCAGCATCGAGACCGTGAACAGCAGCGCGACCTGACGCTCGGCGCGCTTGGCGGCGCGCTCGTCGATGTCGGTGCGGCGCACCTCGTGGGGGGGCAGCCCCGGATCGGCGAACGGGTCGGCGTGTACCGCGACCTCGTGGCCTTCGGAGCTTCGGCGCTCCGGCAGGTTCTCTTCTGACATGTCCTGGCTCATGACTTCTTGGCCTTGGTGGTGTGGGCGGCGATCCAGATGGCGATGGCGATCAGCGCGCCCAGCCCGAAGATCCAGCCGAACAGGCCCTCGGTCACCGGACCGAGGCTGCCGAGGTCCATGCCACCGGGGGTCGGGGCCTCGGCGGTGTGCCGCACGAAGGCCACGATCTCCTGCTTCTGCTTCTCCGGCATGATCGAGTCGGGGAACGCCGGCATGCTCTGCGGGCCGGTCTGCATGGCCTCGTAGATGTGCTTGGGCGACGTGGTGTCCAGCGCGGGCGCGTACTTGCCGTTGGTGAGGGCACCGCCCTTGCCGGCGAAGTTGTGGCACTGCGAGCAGTTGGTGCGGAAGAGCTCTCCGCCTGCCGCGACATCCGCCGCGCTCGACGAGCCGTACTGCTTCTCCGTCGGGATCACCGGGCCGGGGCCCAGGGAGGCGACGTACGCCGCGAGCTGGTCGATCTGCGTCTGGCTGTAGATGACCTTCTTGGCGGGCACCTGCGCACCGGGCTGCTGGGCGGGCATCCGGCCGGTGCCGACCTGGAAGTCGACCGCGGCCGAGCCCACGCCCACCAGGGTGGGCGCGTCGCTGCTGCCCTGGCCGTTGAGGCCGTGGCAGGAGGAGCAGCCCACGGCGTACAGCTTCTTGCCCTCCTCGATCTGGATCGACTGCGAGGAGGAGTCGGCCTGCGCCTTCTCAGCGGGCGCGAAAGCGGCGTACAGCCCCCCGGTGGCCGCGAGCGCGAAGAGTAGGACGACAAGCGCCGCCAGCGGGTGGCGCCGTCGTGCGGAGAGCTTTTTCACGGATAACCCCGGTGTGAGGATCTTGGTCGTCTGGAAGTCTGGTCGGCGGGCGGGTCGGCCGGTGTCCGCTACTTGATCAGGTAGATGGTCGCGAAGAGGCCGATCCAGACGACGTCGACGAAGTGCCAGTAGTAGGACACCACGATCGCGGCCGTGGCCTGCTCGTGAGTGAACCGCCTGGCCGCGTACGTACGCCCGAGGACCAGCAGGAAGGCGATCAGACCACCCGTCACGTGCAGGCCGTGGAAGCCGGTGGTCAGGTAGAACACCGAGCCGTACGGGTCGGAGGAGAGCGAGAGGCCCTCCTCCTTGACCAGGCTCGTGTACTCGTAGATCTGACCGCCGATGAAGATCGCGCCCATCAGGAAGGTGACCACGAACCACGAGCGGAGCTTCTTCACGTCGCCGCGCTCGGCGGCGAAGACACCCATCTGGCAGGTGAACGAGGAGAGCACCAGGATCGTGGTGTTGGTCGCGGAGAAGGGCACGTTGAGCGCGTGCGCCTTCTCGACCCAGAACGCCGGTCCGGTCACGGACCGGAGCGTGAAGTACATCGCGAAGAGGGCCGCGAAGAACATCAGCTCGGAACTCAGCCAGACGATGGTTCCGACGCTGACCATGTTCGGCCGGTTGACCGAACCGTGCGCGTGCCCGGTTTCTACTGCTGTTGCTGTCGCCACGTCCGACATTATGTCGGTCCCTTATTCCGCCTTCACTCCGGGGGGTCTTCCTCGGTGTGTCCGGGTTGCGCGTACCCTCCGTCGGCTCACACGGGGTGCCGTGCGGCGTGATCGGGAGTAGCATCCGCTTGCAGTCGAAGTGGTCCCGATCACATCCCGCCGAGAACCCCGGGGGCATCGTCCATGGCGCACACGACGGACGCGACCGTCACCGTCCTCGTCTACAGCGACGACCGCAACACCCGCGAGCAGGTGCGGCTGGCCCTCGGCCGGCGGCCCGCGGCCGACCTGCCGGTGGTGGAGTACCTGGAGTGCGCCACCTCGGCGGCGGTGGTCCGGGCCCTCGACCGGGGCGGGGTGGACCTCTGCGTGCTCGACGGCGAGGCGGTCCCGGCCGGCGGCATGGGCCTGTGCCGGCAGCTCAAGGACGAGATCTACCGCTGCCCGCCGGTGCTGGTGCTGATCGGCAGGCCGCAGGACTCCTGGCTGGCCGCCTGGAGCCGCGCCGACGCCGCCGTGGCGCACCCGGTGGACCCGGTGGCGCTGGCCGACGCCGCCGCCGAGCTGCTGCGGGCCCGTACCGGCGGCCGGACGCCCGCCGCCTGCTGAGCCGGTCCCGCTCGCAGGGCCGGTCCGTCTCAGCAGGAGAGAAGGGGCGCCGGGTACCGGCGCCCCGGGTGCGTGGCTGGATAGGGTGGCCTTCTCCTGTTCACACCCGGGCGAAGGCTGGAGTTGGTCATGGTGAACGTGTCCCCTGCGAGCGGTGGCGACGACCCCGTGCAGGCACGCTCCTGGCCGGAGATCCTCACGGCCCTGCTGCGGCGCCAGGACCTCGGCGCGGCCGACGCCGCCTGGGCGATGGCCGAGATCATGAGCGGCGAGGCGACCCCGGTCCAGGTGGCCGGGTTCATGGTGGCCCTGCGCGCCAAGGGTGAGACGGTCGACGAGGTCAGCGGCCTGGTCGAGGCGCTGTACCGCTACGCCGAGCCGCTGGAGATCCCCGGCCCGGCGGTGGACATCGTCGGCACCGGCGGCGACCGGGCCAAGACGGTCAACATCTCCACCATGTCGGCGATTGTGGCGGCCGGCGCGGGCGCCAAGGTCGTCAAGCACGGCAACCGGGCCGCCTCCTCCGCCAGCGGCTCGTCCGATGTGCTGGAGAAGCTCGGCATCAGCCTGGACCTCTCCGCCCAGCGGGTCGCGGAGGTGGCCGAGGAGGCCGGCATCACCTTCTGCTTCGCGGCGAAGTTCCACCCGGCGATGCGTCACGCCGCCCCGGCGCGGGCGCAGTTGGGCATCCCGACCGCCTTCAACTTCCTGGGCCCGCTGATCAATCCGGCCCGGATCAGCGCCTCCGCCATCGGCTGCTACGACACCAGGATGGCCGGGATCATGGCCGGGGTGCTCGCCGCGCGCGGCTCCACCGGGCTGGTCTTCCGGGGCGACGACGGGCTGGACGAGCTGACCGTCACCGCGACCTCCCGGGTCTGGGTGGTCCGGGACGGCGCCGTCACCGAGACCTCCTTCGACCCGCGCGAGCTGGACATCCCGTTGGTCGGCATCGAGGCGCTGCGCGGCGCCGACGCCTCGTACAACGCCGAGGTGGCCCGTCGGCTGCTGGCCGGCGAGCGCGGTCCGGTCCGGGACGCGGTGCTGCTGAACACCGCCGCCGCGCTGACCGCGCTGGACCTCACCGAAGCACCGCTGGCCGAGCAGTTGGCGGCCGGGATGCGGCGGGCGGCGGACGCCATCGACACCGGGGCGGCGGAGCGCACCCTGGAGCGCTGGGTGGCCGCCTCCGCCCGGAGCTGACCGCAGCCAGTCGAGGGGGGCCGGAACCGCGTGCGCGGACCGGCCCCCCTTCGCATGTCCGCATCGCGGACAGCGGTTGGGCGGCCCGGCGGTCTCTGCCATACTCCTCGGCAGGTCATGAGTGACAGCATCACAAGCCCCGGCTTGCTGTCCGGCAACCCTCCGTCCGTGGCGGGGTGCCCCGGGTGAAGACCAGGTCGTGTGGCATAGGTGCCTACGGCAAGCGCGGACCCCTCGCGATACTCCAGGGGTCCTGGTCCCGAGGAGACACGCAGTGAAGAAGCGAATGCGCTAGAGGCCGCGCGCCTCCACCCCCGCCGCCGGACCACGCCGCGCCCCGTCGCCGCGTGCCCCCGTCCGGCCGTCGGGGCGACCCCGCAAGCCTGTGCAGCCCGTCGGGCTGCCGTACCGGTGCGGCACCGCCGCGCCGTGGTCGCCCCTGCCCGCGCACCTCCCGCCGCCGCACTCCAGGAGCCCCGCCATGACCGCTCAGCCCATCGCCGCCGCCCGTACCGCCGCCACCCGTACCGCCGCCGCGACCGCCGACTCCGACGCCGCCCCCGCCTGCGGCCCGCTGCCCGTCCTCGGCCGCGAGGTGCAGGTGCCGCTGGTCAGCGGCGAGAAGGTGGCGTACGCCGCCCTCGACTACGCCGCCAGCGCCCCCGCGCTCCAGCGGGTCTGGGACGACGTCGCCGCGTACGCCCCGTACTACGGCAGCGTGCACCGGGGCGCCGGCTACCTGTCGCAGCTCTCCACCGACCTGTACGAGCAGAGCCGCCGCACCGTGGCCGACTTCCTGGACCTGCGCGCGGACGACCAGGTCGTCTTCACCCGCGCCACCACCGACTCGCTCAACCTGCTGGCCGCCGCCCTCCCGGCCGGGACCCGGGTGCTGGCCTTCGAGACCGAGCACCACGCCTCGCTGCTGCCCTGGCGCCGCGAGGGCGTCACCGTGTCGTACCTGCCCGCCCCCCGCACCCCGCAGCAGGCCGTGGCGGCGCTGGAGGAGGCGCTGACGGCGGCCCCCGAGGGTCCCAAGCTGCTCTGCGTCACCGGCGCCTCCAATGTCACCGGCGAGATCTGGCCGGTCGCGGAGCTGGCCGCCGTCGCCCACCGCCACGGCTGCCGGGTGGTGCTGGACGCCGCGCAGCTCGCCCCGCACCACCCGGTGTCGGTGCGCGAGCTGGACGTGGACTGGGTGGCCTTCTCCGGGCACAAGCTGTACGCGCCGTTCGGCGCCGGGGTGCTGGCCGGCCGCGCCGACTGGCTGGACGCCGCCGAGCCGTACCTGGCCGGCGGCGGGGCCAGCCGCACGGTGGCCCGGGAGGCCGACGGCGCGGTGGCCGTGGAGTGGCACCGGGGCCCGGCCCGGCACGAGGCGGGTTCGCCCAATGTGATCGGCGCCTACGCGGTGGCGTCCGCCTGCCGGGCGCTGACCGAGGCGGGCTTCGAGGCGCTGCGCGACCGCGAGCAGCGGCTGCTGGCCCGGCTGCGGGCGGGCCTGGCCGAGATCCCCGAGGTGCGGGTGCTGGGCCTGTTCGGCGAGGACCAGCCCCGGGTCGGGGTGCTCTCCTTCGTGGTCGGCGGCTGGAACAGCTCGCACTTCGCCGCCGCGCTCTCCGCCGAGTACGGCATCGGGGTGCGCGACGGGCTGTTCTGCGCCCATCCGCTGGTGCGCACCCTGCTGGCCGAGTCGGGCTGGGGCGGCACCGAGGAGGCGCCGTCCGCGTGCGGCGCGCCCGAGCCGTCGCTGCCCGGCGAGCGCAGCCTGAACGCCATCCGGGTGAGCTTCGGCGCGGGCACGCCCGACGAGCACGTGGAGCGCTTCCTGACGGCGGTGCGGGAGCTGGTCAGCGACGGCGCCCGCTGGTCGTACCGGACCGAGGGCGGCCGCTGCGTGCCGGACGGGCGCCGCTGAGCGGCGGCCCTGCGGTTGCTGGTCGGGGTGGCCGCTGGTCGGGGTGGCTACTCGTCGAGGCCCAGGGCGAAGGCCGCCTCCAGGTCGTGCCGGGAGTAGGTGCGGAAGGCGATGTGGGTCTCGGTCTGCCGCACCCCGGGGACCTTGTTGAGGCGGCCCGGGATCACGTCGGCGAGGTCCTCGTGCCGGCGCACCCGGACCATCGCCACCAGGTCGTAGGTGCCGGTGACCGAGTAGACCTCGGTGACGCCCTCCAGTGCGGCGATCGACTCGGCGATCTCCGGAATCCGGTCGACGGTGGTCTTGATGAGCACGATCGCGCTGATCACACGGGTCTCCTGAGCGGTCGAAGGGCTGCCGGGCCAGCGTACTGAGGCAGGTCGCGCCCTGGCGACAGCGGGCGGTCAGACCGGGTCGGGGTCGGACTCCCGGCGCGCCCCGGCCGCCCGTACCGGCGGGCCCGCACCGCGCCGCCGCCCGTACAGCGCCCAGGCGGCCAGGAAGCCCAGCGCGAAGCCGACCACATGCACCAGGTACGCCACCCCCGGCCCCGCCTGCCCGGCGGACCGGGCCAGCCACCCCTGCGTACCGAACCAGAACCCCAGCACCAGCCAGGCGGGGAAGCGCAGCGGCAGGAAGAGCAGCAGCGGCACCAGAGCGGTGACCCGGGCCCGGGGGAAGAGCCGCAGGCAGCCGCCGAGCACCCCGGCGATGGCCCCCGAGGCGCCGATCAGCGGCCGGACGGCCTCGGCGGTGTGCGCCTCGGCCAGTGCGTAGCCGTACGTGGCCAGGCAGCCGACGCCCAGGTACAGCGCCAGGAAGCGCAGCCGGCCCAGGCGCTCCTCCACGCCGCCGCCGAAGACGGCCAGGAACAGCAGGTTGCCGAGCAGGTGCAGCCAGCCGCCGTGCACGAAGAGCGAGCTGAGCGCGGAGAGTGCCGGGACCTTGCCGGGCGCCGCGACGTCCGGGCACCGGGGGCTGCCCGGTACGGGCGCCGGGAGCGCGGCGGGCGGCAGCGGGCGGTTGCCCAGCAGTTCCGCCGGGACAGCCCCCCAGCGCTCCGCGTAGCGCTGCTGTGCGCAGTCGCGCTGCTGCGCCGAGCCGTGCGGCGGGGCCAGCCCGGAGGCCGGGCCGACCGCGAAGACCAGGACGTTCACCGCGAGCAGCGCGCCGGTCACCAGCGGCGGCCGCCGGAGCGGAAGGTCCTCGCGGACCGGGATCACCATGGTCGGAGCATTCCTCCGCCGGGCCGCTCCGACACCGCGCGGTGCTGCGGACGGGCGAGTCGTACCGGGCGGGTGGTCCGTCCCGAGGTGCGAACTCGGTATCCACCGGCGCCTCCGCAGGCCATAGGGTTCTCGTTGCGCGATGTGCGGGAGCGACGGCTGGTCGCGCCCGCAGCACCCCGAGACCGGGACGACCCGAGAGGACCCCCCATGCCCGTCCCCGTGCCCGACGCCGGGACCCGCTGGCGCTGCACCCTGTGCGGCAATCTGACCCGCTTCGACGTCACCCGTGCCTCGCGCGTGGTCGACTTCGTCCACCTCGACCTGGCCGGCGACCCCCGGGTCGAGGAGAGCGAGGTGCTCAGCGAGACCGTGGAGTCGGTGCGCTGCCGCTGGTGCAACGCGGTGGACCAGGTGGAGCTGGTCGCCCGTCCCGGCGGCGACGCGCCGCAGGACGGGGCCTGAGGCAAGGCCGCCCGTGCCCGCCCGGTGGGTCCGCCGTTCGTGTGGCGGACTGCCGGGCGGGGCAAGGTACGCGCGAGAATCGAAGTGACGGTGTGCGGGGAGGCGCCGGACGAGAAGGATCGGAGTCGTGGACGTGGTGGACAGAGCTGGAGCGGCGGCCGGGTCGCAGGGGCAGCAGCCCGCTGCGCGGGGAGCGGCCGATGACGCCGGGACCGGGGCGGGCGCGACCGGCGCCGCCGTCCCCGGCACCGACGGCGCCCCCGGCTCGGCCGCGACCGATCCGGCAGCCAGTGCGGAAGCCGAGGGCAGAGCGGGAGCCGAGGGCACTGCGGGAGCGGACGGCACTGCGGGAGCCGGCGGCACTGCGGAGGCTGGTGCGGAAGCCGGTGGCGGCGACGGTGAGCGGCTGGACCGGCCGCTCCCCGAGGGCGTACGCCGCCGGGTGGTCGGCATAGCCGCTGACGCCCTGGGCACCCTGCCCCTGGGCGAACTCCCCGCCGGGCTGCGCCCGTACGCCAGGTTCACCCCCGCCCGCCGGGCCCGGTACGCGGCGACCGCGCTGGCCGCCGCGCTGGAGGCGGAGCCGCTGTTCCGGCTGCGGATCGCGGAGCGGCTGCGGCTCGGCCAGCCCGATCTGGTACGGGCGCTGGAGGGCGGCACCGTGCCTCCCGCCGCCGACCCGATGGATGTGGCCGCCGCGGCCTACCTGGTGCGCTCGGCCGGCTGGAGCCGGCTGGTCGCGGAGGCCGGCGAGGAGGTCGAGCGGGCCGACGCCGAGGGCGCGGCCGCCGAGGCGGTACGGCTGGCGGAGAAGCTCCAGGGCGAGCTGCTCGCGCTGCGCGCCTCCGCTCGGGCCGACGCCGACCGGCTGCGCGGCGAGGTGGACGCCGCCCGGCGGGAGTCCGAGGCGCTGCGCAAGAAGCTGCGCAGCCTGGAGAGCGACACCCGCCGCGCCGAGGCGGCGACCCGCAAGGTGACGGCCGAGCTGGAGGCGGCGCGGGCCACCGCGCAGGCGGAGCGCGGCAGCGCCGAGGCGGAGACCCGGCGGCTGCGGCACCGGGTCACCGAGGTGGAGTCGGCGTTGGAGGCGAGCCGCCGCAACGCCCGCGAGGGCCGCAGCGTGGAGGACATGCGGCTGCGGCTGCTGCTGGACACGGTGCTGAACGCGGCCCAGGGCCTGCAACGCGAGCTGGCGCTGCCGGTGGCCCGCATCCGGCCCGCCGACCTGGTGGAGGCGGTCGCCCCCGGGGCGGCCTCGCCGCACGACGTGGCCCGGCGGGCGCTGGCCGAGGACGACCCGGCGCTGCTGGACCAGCTGCTGGCGCTGCCGCAGGTGCATCTGCTGGTGGACGGCTACAACGTCACCAAGACCGGCTACCCCATGCTGCCGCTGGAGCAGCAGCGCATCCGGCTGCTGGGCGGCCTGTCGATGCTGGCGGCGCAGAGCGGCGCCGAGGTGACCTGCGTCTTCGACGGGCAGGACCTGGACACGCCGGTGATCATGGCTCCGCCGCGCGGGGTACGGGTGCGGTTCAGCCGCACCGGTCAGACGGCGGACGAGCTGATCCGGCAGCTGGTGCGGGCCGAGCCGGTCGGCCGGCCGGTGGTGGTGGTCTCCTCCGACCGGGAGGTGGCCGACGGGGTGCGCCGGGCGGGGGCGCGGCCGGTCTCCTCGGCGCTGCTGCTGAAGCGGCTGGTGCGGACCTGAGGCCGGACTTGTCCTGACTTACGGTCATGACCGCACTCTGCGGGGCGGTGCGGCGTCCGCCGGGCTTGGCCGGACAACGGATCTTCACTATGGTCTGTCGTCAAACCCCCATCCCGACCGTCACTCGCGCGAGTGGTGTTTGCAGGACTAAGGAGCACCTCCCTTGGCGTCCCACCGCCGTCCCAAGCAGCCGAGCCGTGCCCGGGTCTCGGTCCTGACCGCTGCGGCCGCGACCGCCGTCGCCATCTCCGCCCAGGCCGGTGCCGCGCACGCGGACCCCAAGCCGACCAAGGACCAGGTGAAGGCGAAGGTCGACAAGCTGTACGAGGAGGCCGAGGAGGCCACCGAGCAGTACGACGGCGCCAAGGAGAAGCAGCAGCAGCTGCGCAAGCAGGCGGCTCAGCTCCAGGACCGGGTGGCCCGCCAGCAGGCCGAGGTGACCGAGCTGGAGAGCGGCCTCGGGGCGGTGGCGGCGGCGCAGTACCGCTCGGGTGGCATCGACCCCACCGTGCAGCTGGTGCTCTCCTCCGACCCGGACGACTTCCTCGCCAAGGCGTCCTCCTCGGACCAGGTGAGCGCCCAGCAGGCGGACACGCTGCGCCGGCTCCAGGAGCAGCAGCGCTCGCTGGACCAGCAGAAGGCGGAGGCGGCGGCGACGCTGGCCGAGCTGGACCGCACCACCACGCAGCTGAAGCAGGGCAAGGCGCGGATGCAGGCCCGGCTGCACGAGGCGCAGACGGTGCTCAACACCCTCACCGCGCAGGAGCGGATCGCGCTGGAGGCGGCGGACGCCCGCGCCTCGCGCGGCGGCATGGAGCGGGTGGACCTCAGCTCGCTGCCGGCCGCGCACGGCTATGCGGCGGTGGCGTTGCAGGCGGCCCTCGGCAAGCAGGGGTCGGCCTATGTCAGCGGCGGGATGGGCCCGAGTGTCTTCGACTGCTCCGGGCTGATGAAGTGGGCGTACGCGCAGGCGGGCGTCACGCTGCCCCGGATCGCCAGCGACCAGGGCATGGTGGGGGTCGCGGTGCCGTCGCTCGCCGCCGCGCAGCCGGGCGACCTGATCATCTACTACGGCGGCAGCCACGTCGGGATGTACGTCGGCAACGGTCTGGTCGTCCACGCGCCGCGCCCCGGCAAGTCGGTGGAGGTGGTCTCGGCCAGCTCGATGCCGATCTCCAAGATCCGCCGGGTCTGACGGCGGCGCTGCCGCGAGCGGCCACCGCCGTACGGTCGTGCTCAGTACCCTTCAGCAACCATGCCAGGCCCGGCTTTTCGGACAAGCCGGGCCTGTCGGCTGCTGCGGCGGCGAGTGAGGTCGGCCACGGTGATCGGCCGCCGAAGCGCTTCACAGCGCCGAACGATCAGCTCAGGGTCAGATGTCGACTACCCTTTGTGGTAATTCCGAAGAAATCTTGTCGCCACCGGGACTTTTTACCTACAAGGATTTGAACGGATCACAGTTCAGTTACTAGTGTCTGGCGACGAGCCACCGTGAAGTGATCAGCCGACGTGGGTGACGGCGGTGGCTCCCGCCGAGTTCGAGACGCGGCAGGACAGGGTGCTGTCCTCCAGGGGATGCCGTCGATCGGAGCCGGGGAACCAACTTCCTCGGGGTGAATCGGCGTCAGGGCCGGCCAACACCGGCTGAGGCGTCGTAGGGCATGCTTCCAGCCCGAACCCGTCAGCTCACCCGGTAGGCGGACGTAGGAAGAAGGAGTCCGCCTTCGTGGCGTCCCACCGCCGTCCCAAGCAGCCCAGCCGCGCGCGCATATCCGTCCTGACCGCCGCAGCAGCCACCGCCGTCGCCATCTCCGCCCAGGCCGGAGCCGCCCACGCGGCCCCCAAGCCGACCAAGGACCAGGTCAAGGCCCAGGTCGACAAGCTCAATGAGCAGGCCGAGGTCGCGACGGAGAAGTACGACGGCGCCAAGGAGAAGCAGCAGCAGCTCCAGAAGCAGGTCAACCACCTCCAGGACCAGGTGGCCCGGCGGCAGTCCGAGGTCTCCTCGATGCAGAGCACGCTCGGCCAGGTCGCCGCCCAGCAGTACCGCAGCGGCGGTATCGACCCGACCGTGCAGCTGATGCTCTCCTCGGACCCGAGCCAGTTCCTGGACAAGGCGTCCTCGCTCGACCAGGCGAGCAGCCAGCAGACGGACGTCCTCAAGGAGCTCCAGCAGCGGCAGCGCAAGCTCGACCAGGACAAGGCCGAGGCGCAGGACAAGCTCGCCGAGCTGGACAGCACCACCAAGGAACTCAAGGCGTCCAAGGCCGAGGTGCAGCAGAAGCTCGCCAAGGCGCAGGAGCTGCTCAACACCCTCACCGCCCAGGAGCGCGCCGCACTCCAGCAGGCCGAGGCCGACGCCGAGCGCGCCTCGCGCGCCGCCGCCCGCGGCCCGCTGACGACCTCCGGCGCCACCGGTGGCACCACCAGCACGGCGGGCGCCGCCTCCAGCTATGCCGCCGCCGCGATCGCCGCCGCCGAGTCCAGGCTCGGTTCGCCGTACGTCTACGGCCACGTCGGCCCGTCCACCTTCGACTGCTCCGGCCTGATGCTGTGGGCCTACGGCCAGGCGAACGTCTCGCTGCCGCGCACCTCGCAGGCGCAGGCCAGCGCCGGTACGAACATCGGCACCAACATCGCCAACGCCAAGCCCGGCGACCTGATCATCTACTACAGCGGGATGAGCCACGTCGGCATGTACGTCGGCAACGGGCAGATCATCCACGCCCCGCACACCGGCGCGGTGGTCCGCTACGAGTCCGCCACGGTGATGCCGATCGCCCGGATCGTCCGGATCTGACGCACCGCTGACCCAGCGCTGACGCGTGTTCCCGGGGCGCCGCCGACGGCGACACCCCGGGAACACGCGTCTCCGGGGCCGGCTGCTCAGCCGGGCAGGCGGCGGAGCCCCAGGGTGTTGTCGACGCGGGTGGCCGGCTTCCCGTCGGGGCCCTGCTGGATGCGTTCGTGCTCCTCGCTGACCAGGACCTCCCACCGGTCGCGCGGCAGGTCCAGCGCGGCCAGCAGCTCCAGCGGGGTGGGGAGGTCCACCTCCTGCTCGGGCCCGTGCTCCCAGGGCGGCGGCCCGGCGTGCCCGACCACCAGCAGGACGCCGCCCGGGGCGACGGCTGCGGCGGCGGTCCGCAGGATCTGTTCCCGGGGTATGCCGGGGGAGTGCAGGAAGTGCGCGGAGACCAGGTCGAAGGCGCCGGCCGGGAAGGACTCCGCCAGGTCGTGTCGCTGCCAGTCGATCCGGTCGGCGACGCCCGCCGCCGCCGCGTGCCCGGCCGCGCGGTCCAGGGCGACCCGGGAGACGTCGGTCGCGGTGACCCGCCAGCCCCGCCCGGCGAGCCAGACCGCGTCGGCGCCCTCGCCGCAGCCCAGGTCGAGCGCGGTGCCCGGCGTCAGGTCGGCCGTCTCGCGGATCAGCGTGGTGTTGGGCTCGCCGCTCCAGATCCGGTCACTCCGGGCGTAGCGGGCGTCCCAGAACCCCGCCGTCGACATGCTGCTCCGGTCATCGGTCATCGGTGCTTTCCTCCATGGCGTGGGGGTCGGACCCTGCCGAGGGTCGGTCCGCGCCCCGGCGTTTGACAAAATTCCTTGCCGGGTCGGCAAATGGAGCCATGGCAGACGACGACTTCGCCACCGTACTGACCGCCGTGGGCCCCCGGCTGCGGGCGCTGCGCCGGGAGCGCGGCACCACGCTGGCCGCGCTCAGCGGCACGACCGGGATCTCGGTCAGCACCCTCTCCCGGCTGGAGTCCGGGCAGCGCAAGCCGACGCTGGAACTGCTGCTGCCGCTGGCCAAGGCGTACGGCGTGCAGCTGGACGAGCTGGTCGGCGCGCCCGCGACCGGCGACCCGCGCATCCATGCGCGTCCGTTCGTCCGGTACGGCAGGACCTTTGTGCCGCTGACCCGCCACCTGGGCGGGCTCCAGGCGTACAAGCTGATCCTCCCGCCGGTCCGGTCGGGCCGCGAGGAGCTGGAGCAGCGGGTCCACGAGGGGTACGAGTGGCTCTATGTGCTGGCGGGGCGGCTGCGGCTGGTCCTGGGCGAGCACGACCTCGTCCTCACGACGGGGGAGGCGGCCGAGTTCGACACCCGGGTGCCGCACGGATTCGTCAGCGCCGGTCCGGAGCCGGTCGAACTGCTCTCCCTGTTCGGGCCGCAGGGCGAGCGCCTGCACGTCCGGGCCGGACCAGCCGGCCGCTGAGCCGCCAGGGTGCTGACTGCTCGTCCGGTGTGTCCGATACGGAAGAAAAATTGCTATTAACGGAAGTTTGGTCTCAGTGCTCCCGGTTCGCTAACGTCTGCGCTCGGACCTCCGCCTCCCGGCGGCGGCCAGGATGAAGGGAGCCCGCGCGCGTTGGCCACCCATCGCCGCCCCAGACAACCGCGCCTGGCACGCGCCACGCTCACCGCGGCCGCCGCCACCGCCGTCGCCCTCGGCGCGGCCGCCGCCGCCCAGGCGTCGCCCGCCGACCCCGCCGTCGCCTCGCACCCCTCCGAGCAGGAGGTCAAGCAGCAGGTCGACGAGTTGTACGCCCAGGCGGAGACCGCCACCGAGCGCTATGACGGCACCCGGGAGCGGGTGCGGCAGCTGCGCGTCGAGGCCGCCTCCCTCCAGGACCAGGTGGCGCGCGGACGCGACGCGCTCAACCGCATGCTGGAGGACCTGTCGGAGATCGCCGGGGCCCAGTACCGCTCCGGCGGCATCGCCCCCACGATGCAGCTGATGCTCTCCTCCGACCCGGACGGCTACCTGGACCGCGCCACCGCGCTGGACCGGCTGGCCGCCCAGCAGGCCGACGTCCTGCACGAGGTCGCCACCAAGCAGCGCGCCCTGGACCAGCGCCGCGCCGAGGCCGCCGCCCGGCTGGCCGACCTGGAGACCGCCCGCCACGACCTGGTCCGCGACAAGCAGGACGTGCAGCGGCGGCTCGGCCGCGCTCGGGCACTGCTGGACACCCTCACCGGCGGGCAGCGCGCCCGGCTGACCGCCGAGGACGCCCGCGCCGCCCGGCAGCGGGTCAACGCGGCCACCGGCGGAGTGGGCCTCTCCTCGCTGCCGGCCCCCGACGCTCGGGCCGCCACCGCCGTCGCGGCGGCCACCGGCGCGCTCGGCTCGCCGTACTTCTACGGCGCGGCGGGCCCGTACTCGTTCGACTGCTCGGGCCTGATGTACTGGGCCTGGCGGCAGGCCGGGGTCACCCTGCCCCGCACCTCGCAGGCCCAGGCGGGCGCGGGGCGGCGGATTCCGCTCTCCGAAGCCCGGCCGGGGGACCTGGTGATCTACTACGGTGACATGCACCATGTCGGCATGTACGTCGGAGGCGGCACCATCATCCACGCGCCCTACCCCGGAGCCAGGGTCCGCTACGAGAGCGCCCGGACGATGCCCATCGCGGCGGTGGTGCGGGTCTGAGCGGGACCACGCCCACGCCCGGCATACCGGGCCGGGGGCGGCTCACCCGGCGGGGAGCGCTGCTGCTCGCCGCCGGGGGCCTGGTGCAGCTCTCCGTACCGCGCCGCGCCCCCGCCCCGGCCGTGAAGGCGCTGCGGATCGGCGTCGCGGACCGGGCGCTCGCCCCCGCGCCGCCCAGCCCCGAGCCGTCCGCCGCCGCCCGCCCCGAGGTGGAGGCGCTGCTCGCCCGCCGCGCCCGCGCGGTGCTGCACCGGGACGCCGCCGAGCTGGCCGCCACGGCCGCGCCCGCCCACCGCGCGGCCCAGGCCGAGCTGGAGCGGCGTACCGCGCGGGTGCCGCTCGCCGCCTGGAGCTACCGGGTGACCGGGCTGGACGGCGGCGGCGACCGGCTGACCGCCGACGTCCGGCTCGACCACCGCATCACCGGCTACGACCGCCATCCGGCGACCGCCACCCGGCGGCTCACCCTGGAACGCTCCGGCGGGCGCTGGCTGCTCGCCGCCGACCGGCCGGTCGGCGGCGCCCTGCTGTGGGATCTGGGCACCGTACGGGCGGTGACCGGTCGGCACTGCCTGGTGCTGGGCCTGGGCACCGCCGCCGAGGCCGAACTGCTGGCCCGCGCCGCCGACCGCGCCGTCCCGGCCGTCAGCGCGGTCTGGGGCACCGGCTGGGCCGGGCGGCTGCTGCTGTACGCCCCCGGCTCGCTGGACCAGCTCGCCCGGCTGCTGGACGCCGGCGCCGCCGACTACCAGGGCATCGCCGCCGTCACCACCGCCTCCACCGGGCCGTCCGACACCGCGCCCGCCGACCGCATCCTGGTCAACCCCGAGGCGTACCGGGGGCTGAGCGACCTGGGCCGCCAGGTGGTCACCACCCATGAGGCCGTCCATGTCGCCACCCGCGCCGCCACCCGGCCGTGGACGCCGCTCTGGCTCTCCGAGGGCGCCGCCGACTGGACGGCCTATCTGCACACCGGCCGTACCGCCCAGCAGATCGCCCCGGAGCTGGCCGCCGACGTCACGGCCGGCCGGCTGCCCCGGGCGCTGCCCGCCGACGCGGCCTTCGGCACCACCGCGACCGGCCTCGCCCAGGCGTACGAGCAGGCGTGGTTCGCCTGCACGCTGATCGCCCGCCGCCACGGCCCCCGCGCCCTCACTACCCTCTACCGCACCATCGCCGCCACCGGCTCCGCCGACGCCGACCGCACCACCACCGTCGACCGCGCCCTGCGCAAGGTCCTCGGCACCGGCCTCGCCGCCTTCACCGCCGACTGGCGCTCCCAGCTGGCCGCCGAGCTCACCACCCCGACCCCCTCCCCCCGGCCCGCCGGCTGACCGCCCGGGTGCCGCCTTCGGGCGCGGGCGTCCTGCTGGCTGTCGTCCAGGAAGGTTACGCGCCGTCACTGACTGCTGTCCCCTTCCCATTACGGGCCGTTCAATGCCTGCGGAACCAGTGATCCACGTCATGTCGAGGGCGTCAGGAGTTCGCCGCTTTCCCTGTGATGCGCCCCGTTCTGTGGAGGTGGACAGGAAGATTGCCTGCTCTATACCTTCCCTTGGCAGATCGATGAACGAAATCCAGATCTGCGGGGGACGGATGAGGCGGGGAGCGCTCGCGGGTAGGCATGCCATCGTCGGGCTGATGAGTGCGGCGCTGGTGCTGACGTTGACGGTTGGCAGTCCGGGCACCGGGTCGGCCGAGGCAGCACCGAGGACTGTGCCGGTGGCGGGGGAGCCTTCCGCCGAGGCCGACACCGCACCGGTGCTGAGCGAGGATCAGGCGCGCGCCGAGGCGGAGCGCGCCGGAACGGAAATCGAGGTCACCGCGCGGCGCGGCGAATCGAGCGAGCTGTTCGCGAAGCCGGACGGCACCTTCGAACTGGTGGAGCACGTCAGCCCGGTGCGTACCCTGCGTAATGGCCGCTGGGTGGCGATCGACGCCACGCTGCACCGCGCCGCCGACGGCTCGGTGGCGCCGGCGGCCACGCCGCTGGACGTGGCGTTCTCCGGAGGAGGCGACCAGCCGCTGATCCGGTTGCGGGAATCCGGACGTGACCTGCGGCTCTCCTGGCCGCAGCCACTGCCGGAACCCATCCTGGACCGAGATACCGCCACCTATCCGTCCGTGCTGCCCGATGTCGACCTCCGACTGACGGCCGACGTCTCCGGGGTGAGCCAGATCTTCGTGGTCAAGACCCGCGAGGCCGCGCACAACCCGGCACTGCGGCAGCTGACCCTCCAGTTGGCTTCAAACGGGCTCAAGGTACGCGAGAACGCGCAGGGCGGCCTGGAGGCGGTCGACAGCGGCGCCGGTGGCGTCGTCTTCCGGGCCCCGCTGCCCGTCATGTGGGACTCCCCGGCCGCCCCGGCGTCCGATGAACCGGCACGCCATGCCGCGGCCGGCCCCGCCGGAGCCCGCAGCGCCCCGCTGCCGGACGCGGCCGAGACCGCCGGTGGCCCCGTACCGTCCGGGATCGAGCAGGCCACGCATACGGCGCCGATCCAGGTGGATGTGGCCGACGAGCAGGACGCGCTGCTGCTCACCCCGGACCGGGCGCTGCTCGACGACCCGGACACCCGGTACCCGGTCTACATCGACCCGACCTGGGACTCGCCCAAGGCGACGGACTGGGTGGGGGTCTCCCGGGCCTATCCCAACCAGCCGTACTGGCATTTCTCCAACAAGTCGGACTTCGGCATGGGCTTCTGCGGCGCGGACCCCGCCTGCGCGCCCTCCGACGTCAAGCGGGTGCTGTACCAGGTGCCGACCACCAAGTTCGCCGGCAAGCACATCCTGTCCGCCGAGTTCGTGGCGCACGAGACGCACTCCTACTCCTGCACGGCGCGGTCCGTGGAGCTGTGGCAGACCAAGGCGATCAGCTCCGGTACCGACTGGACGGCCCAGAAGGCTTCGGGCTTCTGGACCACCAAGCTGGCCACCTCGTCCTTCGCCCACGGCTGGGGCAGTTCCTGCCCGGCGGCCGATGTCGAGTGGGGTGGCACGTCCGGCGCGGTCAAGGACGCCGTGCAGAAGGCGGCCAACAGCTCCGCCCGGACCATGACCTTCGGCCTGCGGGCCACCGACGAGACCGACAACTACGCCTGGAAGCGCTGGTCGAACAGCGCCTACCTGCGGGTGCAGTACAACCTCCCGCCCAAGCAGGCCCGGATGGCGAGGGACGGCTCGACGCTCGACCTGACCATGTCGCCCGGTGTCTGCCAGACCTCGCCGGCGTTGCTCAACCGCATTCCCTCACTGACCGCGAAGCTGTCCGACCCGGACGGCGACAAGGTCGGCGCGCAGTTCGCCGCCGGCTGGGACATCGGCGACGGCCAGGGTCACAAGCGGCGGTGGTGGTCCACCGGGGCGGAGGGTACGGCGCCGGCCAGCAGCACGTTCAAGGCGTCGGGATCCACCTTCTCGGTCACGCTGCCCACCTCGATCCCGCAGAACAAGAGCATCGGGTGGGAGGTCCGCGCCTGGGACGGGGCCGAGTGGGGCAGCTGGAGCTCCGCAGGTGACCCGCAGACCAACTGCTACTTCAACTACGACACGACCCGCCCTCCGGGCCCGACCGTGACCTCGGCGGACTATCCCGGGTCCATGGACCCGACCGCCGACCTGCCCTGGATCGACGGAGTCGGCCGGTACGGCACGTTCAGCATCCGCTCCACGGCCAGCGACGTCACCATGTACCAGTGGGGCCTCGACGCCTCGGCGTCCTCGGCACACCAGCTGACCACCAGCGGCGGCGCGGCGAAGACCGTCACCCTGCTGCCGCAGACCGAGGGTGTGCACTTCCTGTCGGTGACGGCCATCGACAGCCACGGCAACGCCTCCCAGCCGGAGACCTACTACTTCGCCGTCCGGCGCGGCCAGCCGGAGCGGGGCTCCTGGGACCTGGACGAGGCGGCGGGCGCGACCGCCGTCACCGGGAGCGGCGGATCATACCCGGCCGCGCTCGGCGGCGGCGCTGTACTGGGGGAGCCCGGACAGCAGGGCACCGCCGCCGGACTCAACGGCAGCGACGCCTACCTCGAAAGCAGTGGCGCGGTCCTGGACACCACTCGCAGCTACACCGTCGCCGGCTGGGTCAGGCTGGACAGGACAGGGCGCAACTACACGGCGCTGGCGCAGGACGGCACGTACCACGCGGGCTTCTACCTGGGCTACGGACGGCAATGAGCCGGGAGACCTCTGCTGGGCGTACGACAACGCCACGATCAGCTTCAACGGCAGGGCGGGGGAGCTGATCCCCACCGGTACCGCCGACACCTGGCGGATGAAGAACGACGACGGCACCCGCATCCAGCGGATCAAGGACACCGACCGGGGCAACGGCGACAACGACGGCGAGTACTGGAAGGTCACCACCACCGCCGGCGTGCAGTACTTCTTCGGCTACAACCGCCTGCCCAACTGGACCACCGGCAAGCCCGAGACCAAGTCCACCTGGACCGTGCCGGTCTACGGCGACGACACCGGGGAGCCCTGCCACGCCTCGACCTTCGCCGCCTCCTGGTGCCAGCAGGCCTGGCGCTGGAACCTGGACCTCGTCCTCGACCCGCACGGTGACGACATCACCTACTGGTACACCCAGGAGACCAACTCCTACGGACGCAACCTCAAGGCCGCGGACGACACCCCCTACGTGCGGGGCGGCTACCTGTCCCGCATCGACTACGGCCAGCGCAAGGCCGACATCTACTCCGCCAGCGTCAAGCCGGCCGCCCAGGTGGTCTTCGGCAACTCCGAGCGCTGCCTCCCGCAGACCGGCGTCAGCTGTGCCGAGTCCGCCATCGACAGTCAGAAGTTCTACTGGTACGACACCCCGTGGGACCTCAACTGCAAGGCGGGCACCGACTGCGACCAGGGCAGGCTCTCCCCGACCTTCTGGACCCGAAACCGGCTCACCTCGGTGACCACCCAGACGCTCCAGGCGGACGGCGGCTACCAGCCGGTCGACATCTGGTCGCTGACACACCACTGGGGCACCGCCGACACCGACTACCAGCTGCTGCTGGACAGCGTGCAGCACACCGGCAAGGCCGACGGCAGCGTCACACTGCCCAAGGTGACCTTCGGCTACGACCAGCTGGCCAACCGGCTCGACAAGGTCGGCGACGGCCGCGCGCCCTTCATCAAGCAGCGGCTGGGCACCGTGGACGACGAGTCCGGCGGCCAGATCGACATCAACTACAAGGCCCCCGACTGCTCCTGGTCCGACCTACCGACGCCGGAGGCCAACACCACCCGCTGCTTCCCGCAGTACTACCAGCCGAGCAGCAAGGTCGACCCCAAACTGGAGTGGTTCAACAAGTACGTCGTCGAAGCCGTCATCCAGACCGACCGCACCGGCGGCGCGCCGGACATGAAGACCACGTACGACTACCTCGGCGGCGGGGCCTGGCACTTCGACGACGACGACGGCCTGACCAAGGAGAAGCTCAAGACCTGGTCGCAGTGGCGCGGGTTCAGCCACGTACGGCAGCGGACCGGCGGCGTCTCCGCCATGAGCACCCAGACGGACCACTACTTCCTGCGCGGTATGGACGGAGACCGGAAGAACGCCTCCGGTGCCACCCGCAGCGTCACGGTAAACGACGGCGAGGGCACCTCGCTCACCGACCATGACGCGCTGGCCGGCTTCGAGTACCGCACCGAGACCTACTCGGCGCCCGGCGGGGTGGTGCTGGTCAAGTCCGTGGCGTCCCCGTGGCACCATGAGACGGCCAAGCGGGAGCGCTCCTGGGGCACTACGACCGCCAACCTGACCGGCATCGGGACGGTCCGCACGTACACCTCGCTGGACAACGGTGCCGGTGCCTCCTGGCGGCGCACCCAGCGCACCACCAGCTACGAGAACACCGCCGGCCGGGCGGTGCAGGTGGAGGACCTGGGCGACCTGTCCACCATCGCGGACGACCGCTGCACCACCACCAGCTACATCGACAACACGACGGACTGGCTGCTCGCCTTCCCCTCCCGCACCGAGACGGTCACGGTGGACTGCTCGGCCCGGCCCGTCCGCCGGACCCAGGCGGACGGGACCGGCTCCCAGGTGCTGTCCGACATCCGCACCGGCTACGACAACCAGAGCTGGGGCGCCGCGCCCGTCAAGGGCGACGCCACCATGGCGCAGACCCTGGTGTCGCACGACGGTCGGTACGGCACCTACCAGAACGCCAGGACGGCCTTCGACGACTACGGGAGGCCGACCGAGTCCTGGGACATCTACAGCAGCACGGTCTACGACGACACCGGCGCCGACGCGCCCAGCACCACGGCCGCCTCGGACGCCCGTAAGACGACCACCGCCTACACCCCGGCTACCGGCAGGCCGACCAGGATCACTGTCACCACGCCGCCGGCTGCGACCACCGCTGCCTCGACCGCGCAGACCACGACCACCTACTACGACACCCTGCGCGGCGCGACATCCGCGACGGTGGACGCCAACGGCAAGCGCACCGACCTGATGTACGACGCGCTCGGGCGCCTGGTCAAGGTCTGGCTGCCCAACCGCCCCAAGGCCTCTTCGCCGACCCCCTCGTACGAGTACGTCTACACCATCGCCGACGACACCATCGTCTCGGTGGAGACCAAGGTGCTCCGCAACAACGGCACCCAGCAGTCGTCCTTCGCGCTCTACGACGGCCTGCTGCGGCAGCGGCAGACCCAGGAGCCGGGCCCAGACGGCGGCCGGCTGCTGACCGACACCTTCTACGACGCGCGCGGCCTCACCGTCCTGACCTGGACGCCCTACTACGTCACCGGCGCCCCCAGCGGAACGCTCCAGCGGATCGACGACGACTCGGGTGTCGAGACGCAGACCGCCTACCAGTATGACGGCCTGGGACGGCAGACCAGCGAACGGCTGCTGGCCGGCAACGGCAACGGTGAGCCGCTGGCCACCACGACCGTCACCTATGGCGGGGACCGCGTCTCCGTGGTGCCGCCGACCGGCGGCACCCCCACCACCACCGTGCTGGATGCGCAGGGCCGCACGATCGAGCTGCGGCAGTACCACGGGCCGACCGCGACCGGGGCCTACGACGCCACGCACTACGAGTACAACGCGGTCGGCTTCCCGACCAGGCTCGCGGACCCGGCGGGCAACGTCTGGACATGGGCATACGACCTGCGCGGCAACCAGGTCAAGGCCGTCGATCCGGATCACGGGACGACGGTGAGCGGCTACGACAAGCGAGGCCGGCTGATCTCCACCGCCGCCGGCGAGCAGAAGCTGTTCTACGCCTACGACGACCTCGACCGCAGGACTGCGGAACGCTCCGGCAGTGCCACCGGGTTGCTGATGGCGTCCTGGACGTACGACGCGGCCGGCTACAAGGGCCAGCTGGCGTCGAGCAGCCGCTTCCGCCAGGTCGGCAGTGCCACCTACGAGTACAAGGACACCGTCAACTTCTACGACGAGCTCTACCGGGTCACCCGTTCCACCACGCAGATCCCCTCGGTGCCCGGCGAGGAGGCGCTGGCCGGCAGCTACCAGGTCAACAGTCCTTACAACCTGGACGGAACGCCGAAGACGATCGGCTACCCCGCAGCCGGCGGCCTGCCGGCCGAGGCACTGGCACCGACCTATGACGACCTGCACCGGGTCACCGCCCTCGAAGGCGCCACCAGCTATCTGACGAAAGCGACGTACAGCCTGACCGGCAAGCCGCTCCAGTACGAGCTGTCCACCGGTGGGCGCAAGGCCTGGATCACCGACTCGTACGAGTGGGGAACCCAGCGGCTGGCCACCTCGCGGACCGACCTGGAGAACACCACCGGACCGGAGCGCGCCGCCCTCTACCACTACGACCAGGCGGGCAATGTGCTGTCGGTCTCGGACCGGTCGCGAACCGGCACCGACACCCAGTGCTTCGGCTACGACTACCTCCAGCGCCTGACCCAGTCCTGGAGCCAGTCCACGGACAGCTGCGCCGCCCAGCCCTCGGCCGCCGTCGTGGACGGACCCGCCCCGTACTGGACGAGCTACACCTACAACCTCGACGGCAGCCGGAAGACCGAGACCCAGCACGACGCCGGCGGGAACAGCGCCCTGGACACCGAGCGCGCGTACCACTACCCGACCGCCGGCAGCCCGCACCCGCACGCCCTGTCCGGGATCACCACCACCGGGCCCGACGCCCGGACCGAGTCCTTCGACTACGACACCACCGGCAACACCATCGAGCACGACACGGTGCTCTCCGACACCCGGCTCCCGGCGGGCACCGTACTCACCGGCGGCCAGGACGCCACCTCGCCCTCGGCGCGGCTGGTGATGCAGACGGACGGCAACCTCGTCCTCTACGCGATCTCCTCCGGGGAGAAGCTGTGGCAGTCGGGGACGGCCGGACACCCCGGCGCCACCGCCACCATGCGGGACGACGGCGCGCTGGTCGTCACCGGCACCGACCACGCCGTCCTGTGGACCTCAGGCACCGCGACCGGCGCCGGGTCCGGCAACGCCGCCGTGCTGACCGCCCACGGCAACCTCGCCGTCCGGGACGCGGACGGGCACGACCTGTGGTCCACCGGCACCCTCGCCGACCTCCCGGACGGCACCCCGCCCGACTCCACGATGAAGCCGGAGTGGGACGCCGAAGGTCGGCTGGCGAAGGTCTCCCAGACGACCACCCGGGTCGTCGGCGGCACCTCCACCAGCAGCACCAGCACCACCACCTACCTTTATGACGCCGCCGGCAACCGGCTGCTCCAGCGCACGGCGAACAGCGCCGCGCCGGGCTCCGCCACCACCACGCTGTACCTCGGCGCGACCGAGCTCACCTTCGCCTCCGGCGCTGCGTCGGCCACCGCCACCCGCTACTACGACCTGGGGGAAGCCACCGCTGTACGGACCAGCGACGGCACGGTCAACTTCCTGGTGGGCGACCAGCACGGCACCGACGACGTCACGGTGAACGCCGCCACCGGCGCCACCTCCCAGCGGCGGTCCGCCCCCTTCGGCGCCCCGCGCGGTGCCCAGCCCGCCACCTGGCCGGGCACCAGGGGCTTCGTCGGGGGCACCGTCGATCCGACAGGGCTCACCCACCTGGGGGCCCGCGAGTACGACCCCGCGACCGGGCGCTTCCTCAGCGTGGACCCGCTCCTGGACGCCAGCAACCCGCAGCAGCTCAACGGATACGCCTACGCGGAGAACTCTCCGGTAACCCGGTTCGACCCCTCCGGGCAGTTCAGCCTCAGCGGGCTGATCAACGCGGTCCTCGGCTTCGCCAACAACCTCACGGCGGCGATCAACCGGGCCAGCCAGCACACCGGGTCCCGGCCGGGCAGTCAGGGAACCGGTTCCTCCATCCCCGCCGCCACCTCCACCCCCGCCTCCACGTCCGTCTCACCCACGCCCAGCCCGTCTCCCGGCCCGCCGCCGGTCCCACCGCCCTACGCCTTCGCTCCGTCGCCCCCGTCGCGGGTCGGGCTGGAGATCGCCCTCGCCGTCTGCGGCTGGATTCCCTTCGCGGGCGTCGCTTGCGACGCGTACGACCTCAAGCGTTCCTGGGACGAGGGCGACAATCTGGGGGTCGGCCTGAGCATTGTCGGTTTCCTCCCGTTCGGTGACTTCGCCAAGATCCCCAAGGCCGCCAAGCGGGTCGACGAGGCCAGGGACGCCGTCAAGGAGGCGAAGCGGCTCCACGAGGCGGCCGAGGCGGAGAAAGCGGCGCAGAAGGCGCTCAAGGCCTGCGCCGGCAGGAGCTTCCTGCCGGACGCACCGGTGCTGCTGGCGGACGGCACCACCAAGCCCATCCAGGATGTCAAGGTCGGTGACCGGGTCTGGGCCACCGACCCGGACACGGGAGAGAGCACGGCCCGGCCGGTCACGGCGGTGCTCAGGATGGAGCACGACGAGGACTTCGCCGACGTCACCCTCCAGGGCGCCGACGGCACGGAAACCCTCACCGCCACGACCAACCACCCGATCTGGGTGGACAGCACCCACACCTGGACCCCTGCGGGCAGCCTCGTCCCGGGCATGCGCCTGCACGCCGCCGCCGCCCGGCCCCTGCGCGTCGTCCAGGTGCACACCTACACCAAGCGGCAGACGACATACGATCTGACGGTCGCCGACGTCCACACGTTCTATGTGATCGCCGGCGCAACTCCTGTCCTCGTCCACAATTCAGGACCGAACTGCGGGGTTCCGCTTGGAGGTAAGAATGGCGACCACCTTGGCGGAGAAGACTTCCACGGTAGTGAATACTCCTTGGATGAGATCACTGAGTTCGTGAATGGGCATACGGGTGATGGAAATCCAGCGATGGGTAGGCCTTCGGCGGCAGAGGTGGAAACCACGTTGAGGCAAGCTGGGCCCCGTCAGATTGAAGGGCAGAATTCATCGCGATTTGACTATGATGGAGTTCGCGTCATCGTGAACTGGGATATGCCATGGAAATCGACGGCCTACTACCCGGGAAGGTGATGTCATGTCGGAAGTTCAAGCCCGCGAGTGGCTTGGCCGCCATCTGGGAGTCGCTGAAGCGGACCAACTGGACGGGACTGTGGTCAGCGTGGCCCCTGCTCGATCGTTGGGCCTGGTCACGCTGCTGATCGGTTGGTACGAGCACGTGACGCGGATGGAGAGGGAGATCGAGCTCCCCGATTCCGACAGGTCTGTATGGGGTGCGCATGACTTGATTGCGGCCGACATTCTGCGGGATTTCCTCGCCAGAGGGCTGGAGAGCCTTTCTGGGGGAGAGTCAAGAAATTTCCTTAACGCCCTCAATGAGGCGGATTCGAGATTTCTCTCTTATACGGAAGTCGACGAACTGGGTGTCCTCCTTCGGCTTGATGATGATGGGCCTGAAGTGCGTGGATGGTGGTGGACACGCATTCCGCGCTCTGGGCCGATCCGTAGAGACCTAGACCGGTTTTCCGCGTCGTTCTAGACGACAAGTATGGCCACTCATGGGTGGCCAGGAATTGCCAGAGTGCCCCACCGGCGACTTTCCTGGTGGGGCACTCTGGCGAGCTTGACGGCAGTAGTTGACGGCAACGTCAACGCACGGCGGCTCCGATGAGAGGCGGAGTGTCACCGTCGTCGGGCTTGCCGGTGATCTCGGCGGGGTTGCAGAGGGCGCGGCCGAGAAGGTCGATGGCGTCGCGCTGGAGGCGGAGCCGGACGTGGGCGTACACGGTGGCGGTGACGCCGATGTGGGCGTGCCCCAACAGCTCCTTGACCACGACGAGTCCCACTCCCTGCTCCAGGAGGAGGGTGGCCGCCGAGTGGCGGAGGTCGGAAGCGGATGCGGCGGAGTCCGGCGTGGCGGAGCAGGGTGTTGAAGTGCGGGGTGAGGGTGGCCCCTTCGATCGGGTCGCCGGTGGACCGGGTGAAAACATAGCCACTGTTCTTCCAGGCCATCCCGGCCGCTTCGCGTTCCTGGCGCTGCCGGGCGCGGTGCTGTTCGAGGGAGCGCATGCACTCGGTGGGCAGGGAGATCCGCCGCTCCGAGCTCTGGGTCTTGGTCGGGAGGGCGGTCAGGCCGTCGGAGTTGGTGCGCTGGAGGGTGCGGCGGATGCTCGCGATTCCGTCGGCCAGGTCGAGGTCCTCCCAGCGCAGGCCGAGGAGTTCGCCCTTGCGGAGCCCACTGGCGGCTCCCACCTGGCCACCGAGCTCACCACCCCGACCGCCTCCCCCCGCCCCGCCGGCTGACGGCCCGTCATCCTTCCTGTCGCCGCAGCCGGTTCCCGGCGCGGCCTGGTCGGTGCCGCTTCGCGGGTCGGCCGGCTGCGGCTGTAGGGTCTCGCCAGCCCTGACGAGTGCCGACCAAGCGGCATCGGGGGGCGGTGATGAGCTGTTCGGTACGGGGGATGAAGCAGTGCATGAAGTGCAGTTCGGGACGGAGGGGCTGTCCGAGGTCGGGGGGTCACCGGAGCGCCGGGGTCGGAAGCCGTGGTTTGTGGCCGGTGGCGTGGGGGTCTGCCTGGCGCTGGGGGCGCTGGTCGTGGTCGGACGGTCGGCGCAGCACAAGGCTGTTTCGCCCGATGCCGGGCGGCTGGTGCCGCCGTCGTCCTTCCAAAGCATGGAGCTCATTGACAGCTGGGTCGCGAGGGAACTGATGGTGGCGTTCGCCCAGGCATGGCGGGAGAGGCCGGGCGTCCTGAGCAGGGCTGTGCCCAGTGCTGCGGCGTACGTCGATGGTTCGGGACGGGGGCTGATCTTCATTGGTGCGGCCGGCCTCAGTGGCCCGGTAGCGAGCAACGACCAGGTGCTCGAGGACTTCATGGGCGAGGACGGCGGAAGGCTGGACGAAGCGAAGGCCTATGATCCAGGGGCACTGGGCGGGTCGCTGACCTGCGGAAACGCGGTGAATCTCGCGACCTCCCCGGGAGCCTGCTTCTGGTCGGACGAACACACCGCCGCCATGCTGATAGACATCTCGGGCACCATGGGCCGAGACCGACTGGCCGCGGATGCCCGAGCCTTCAGAGCGGCGGCCGAGGCCGACCGGTGACCGGCGGGCGCGGGCGGCGCCGGCGATGGTCGCTGGAACATGCCGCCATCGGCGGTGGAACGGTACGACTGCCGGACGGTGACGTGCCCGCCCGCCGCGCCCGGGGTGGGCCGGGCGCGGCGCGGGCGGTCGGTCCGGCCGCTCAGTCGGGGAGGTCGACCAGGGTGCAGCCGTGGAGCTGCATGACCTGCTGGGCGGCGAGGATGCGGTGGATGTTGGGGTCGTCGTAGGCGATGGTCACATCGGTGGTGGCGCGGGGGCGGGTCTGGCCGGGGTGGGCGAGGTAGAGGCCGCCGTAGACCCCGGCGACTTCGGGGTGCTTGACGCGTACGGCGACATAGCGGCCGCGCAGATGGGGGCAGAGCCGTACCGAGACCCGGGCGCAGGGCAGGCAGAGCGGCGGGTCGGTGGCGGCCATCCGCTCCGGCCAGCCGGGCCACTTGCCGCGTTCGTCGCGCAGCAGCCAGAGGCTCCCCAGCTCGTTGACGTCGGCGGGGCCGTCGCAGACCTGGCAGCGCAGATTGCGCATCGCGTGCCGCTGGCGGCGGGGGTGGACCAGGCCCAGCTGTGGGCGCCCCCGGGTCGGCCGGCTGTCGACCCGGGTCCACAGCACCCCGTGCGCGTCGCGGTCCCCGGGGCGTTCGTCGCGGTACGCGATCCGGCCCGTGGCCGGGTCCGCGACCAGCTCCCGGGTGTAGCGCTTCTCGCTGCTCCAGGTGGCGATGTACGGGACGGGGACACCGTTCTTCGGGTTCATACGGCCGCTCCTCGGCTCTGCGCGTTCAGTCGGGACACCTCGGGCACCAGCCGGTCGCTCAGCAGCGCCGGCCGAATCCGCTGGGGCGGTACGGGCCACTCGCACCCGCCGCCCTGCGGCCGCAGCATCCACCGGCCGCCGACCGTCCCCCGGAACTCCCCGACCCGACCCGTCCGGGTGTCCACCAGGACGGTGCCGACGGCCGGGATACCCGGTTGCTGCTGAAGTTCGGTCGGCTGTTCGAGCATTGACACTTTTGGGTTCCGTCCTTGTCTGTCTTGCTGGGATCTCACTCTCTGTGCATTAATCGTGGCGTTTTGGGCCTACGATTCCCAGACCGGAAGCGTTGACCTTACAGAACGTCAACTGGAGGAACTGCGCATGGCATATGCCGACGAACTCGACCCGCTGTCATCCGTACTCGCGTTCTATGCGACGGACCTTCGCAGCTTTCGCGAGAGAGTGGGATTGTCCCAGCGTGCGATGGCCGCCAAGGCGCACATCACCCCGTCTCTCCTGAACAAGATCGAGGCGGCTAAGCGGCTGCCGAGTCGTGAACTGTCCGAACTTGCCGACGAACTGTTCGGAACGGGTGACCATTTCCAACGGCTCTGGCCATTGGTGATCAAGTACGCCTATCCAGCGTGGTTCCGGCCGTTCGTAGACCTTGAGGAAGCGGCTACGGCGATCCGGTCGTTCGAGGTGCAGGTCGTCCCGGGCTTGTTGCAGACGGCCGACTATGCGCGGGCCGTACTCTCCGCAGGCCGACTGGACATCGACGGCCTTGAGGAGCAGGTGACCGCGCGACTCGAACGGCAGCGCATCCTCTCACGGGATGCACCTCCGGAGCTGTGGGTGGTGATGGACGAGAACATCCTTCGCCATCGCACGGGGAACGTCGAGACGATGCGGGGCCAGTACGAGCACCTGCTGACGGCTGCCGAGGCCCCGAACACGGTGATCCAGATCGTCCCGTTCGACGCCGGAGTCCATGCGGGAGTCGGCGGTCCTTTCTCGGCACTCAGCCTGGACGAGGGCCCTGACGTGGTGTACATCGAGGGCTTCCTGCAAGGGCAGATCCTCGGGGAACCGGAGCACGTCAAGACCGCTGCGCGCATTTATGATCTGCTCACAGCCGTCGCTCTCTCACCCAACCGGTCAATCGACATGATTGCCCACGCTCTGAAGGAACTGAGTACATGACCAGCGCGAGCAGCCTGCCCGATGCGGTGTGGCACAAGTCCAGCTACAGCAGCAACAACGGTGGTAACTGCATCGAGGTGGCGGACAACCTCCCGGGTATCCGTCCGGTGCGCGACAGCAAGGACCCGCACGGCCCCGCGCTGGTCTTCCCCGCCGACGCCTGGCAGGCGTTCGTCGCCGCCACCGCCGCAGGCGAGTTCGGCCCCGCTTGACGACCCGCCCCGGGACCCCGCCACCGCCCGCCGGTGGCGGGGCCCCACTGCGTTCCTCGCCCACTTGGCTACGTGGGGGCGACCGGCTCGGCGTCGTCCAGGGGCGGCGGTGGGTGGGCACGCCAGACTTTGCCCGTGACGTCGCACGCACTGCGTCTCACCGCCGCGATCCCGGCCACGTCCGCACTCGCGGCAGCCGCGCCAAGTACCGCAAGGAAGGCCGCATGTACCGTTCTCTCGCGCCGGGCGCCCTGCACTTCCTCCTGTGGCAGGCCGACTGGACCGTGGACGACCTCGACGGCTTCCTGAAGTAGCCGTTCCCTCTGCGGGGGGTCACTGGTCGGGGGTGGGCCAGCGGGGGCCGGTGGTGGGGTCGTGGCACCAGAGGTACTGGTGGGTGGGTTCGACGGTCATGCCGTAGTCGTAGAGTTTCGGGCTGCCGTGGGAGAGCCAGGTGTCCCAGGCCCGTTCGAGGTCGTCGGCGAGGCGGCGCGGGCCGCCCTGGTGGGCGACCGTACGGCCGGGGCCCAGGGCGGAGAGGGTCGCCCAGGAGGTGCCGTCGTGCAGCCAGGCCGACTCGCCGTCGGTGGTGATCCGGAGCCGGGGGAGTGCGACGCGCAGCGCGAACCGCAGGTGGGCGTCGTCCCGCAGTGGGCCCAGGTCGCGGTGGAGCGGCCGTTCGGCCTGGGCGGGGCCGTCGCCGCGGACCGTACGGAAGTCCGGCAGCGGGCGGCCGGTGCCGCGCGCGGGCATGAACTGGGCGAGGCCCTGCACCCAGCCGGTGGCCGACCGGCCGTCGGGGGCGACGGTGAGGGCCACATGCCCGAGGTGCCCCCAGGGGGTGACGATCCGGCCGCCGGGGCGCGTCTGGGCCACCCACGCCCAGGGCACCCGCTCCACCGCGTACGTGGCGACCACCCGGTCGTACGGCGCTCCGGCCGCCCACCCGGCCGCGCCGTCCCCGACCTCGACGGCGACCCCCGCCCCCGTCGCCGCCAGCCGCCGGCGGGCGGCGGTGGCCAGGGCCGGGTCCACCTCGACGCTGGTCACCCGGCCCGGACCGGCCCGCCGGGCCAGCAGGGCGGCGTTCCAGCCGTTGCCGGTGCCCAGCTCCAGCACCCGGTGGCCGGGCGCCAGGATGAGGGAGTCCAGCATGTCGGCCACCACGGCCGGACAGGACAGGCTGGACGACGGCAGCCCCTCGCAGACCTGGGTGACCGCCGCCTCGTCGGGCCCCGCGAACAGCACCCGGGCCCACCGCTCCGGGTCGGCCCCGCGCTCCACGGACACCCAGCGGTGCCCGTCCCACTGCCAGAGCAGATCCGGCGCGAACCGGTCACGCGGCAGCGCCTCCACCGCCAGGCGGACCCAGGGCGAGTCCGCAGGCCAGTCGCCGCGCCGCTCCATGGCGTCCGCCAGGCGGCGGCGCAGGATGTCGACGTCCATGCGCGCTGCTACTTCCGGTGCCTGCCGTCGGAAGGCGGCGGCTCGGGGACCTGCCCGTCCGCGTTCCCGGGCGGCGGTGTGCCCTGGGACGGGTCCGGCGGCGGCTTCTCGTGCTCTCCCACGGGAGCCTCCCTTCGTGAGCGCTTGGCCGTACGGTCCCAGCGTCCGCCGCAGGCTGACAGCCGGTCAACGGCGCTCGGGTGTGCGGTGGGGCGCGTGGCGGGACGGGTGTCGGCCATGATGGGCGCAGAGCGGGCGGCGGCGCGGGAGGCGTGTGGTGGACAGTGCGGCGGGCGGCGTCTTCACGGCCGAGGAGGTCGCCCGGGGGAAGGCGCTGCGCCGGGCGCAGACGCCATGGGCGCTGGCCGGGCGGCTGGTGGGGCTCGGGGTGACGGCCGGGCTGGGCTTCAGCGCGGCCGGCGCCGGGCTGGTGGACGGCGCGGGGGAGCTGTTCGGCGGGTCGTGGGCGGCCCGGGTGCTGGCCGGGGCGGCGGTGCTGGTGCTGCTGGGCGAGGCGGTGGGGCTGCCGTTCACCGCGCGGGTGCGGGTGGTGCGGCGCCGGTACGGGCTGGTGACGCAGGGCTGGGGCGGCTGGGCGGTGGACGTGCTGCGCGGGCTGCTGCCGGCCCTGCTGCTGGCGCTGGCCGCCGCGTACGGGCTGTACGCGCTGATCGGCTGGTCGCCGCACCGCTGGTGGCTGCCGGCCGCCGGGGCGGCGGCGCTGCTGGTGGTGGCGCTCTCGTTCCTCTACCCGCTGGTGGTGGAGCCGCTGTTCAACCGGTTCACGCCGCTGGCCGAAGGGCCGCTGCGCAGCGCCCTGCTGGACCTGGCGGAGCGCGACGGCGTCCCCGTACGGGAGGTGCTGGTGGCCGACGCCTCCCGCCGCACCACCGCGCTCAACGCCTATGTCTCCGGCCTCGGCGCCACCCGCCGCATCGTCGCGTACGACACCCTGCTGGCCACCGCCGAGCCGCGTGAGGTGGAACTGGTCGTCGCCCATGAACTCGGTCATGTCAAGCACCGTGACGTCCCCGTCGGCACCGCCCTGGGCGCGGTCGGCGGCGCGGTGGTGGTCTGCCTGCTGGGCCTGCTGCTCTCCTGGGGGCCGCTGCTGGCGGCCGCCGGTGCGCCCGACGCCGCCGACCCCCGCTCGCTGCCGCTGCTGGCCGCCTGCGCCTCGCTGCTCGGCGCCGCCGCCGGGCCGTTGCAGTGCGCGGTGAGCCGCCGGATCGAGGCGCGCGCCGACCGGCACGCGCTGGACCTCACCGGCGACCCGGAGCAGTTCATCGCCATGCAGCGCCGACTGGCCGTGGCCAATGTCTCCGACGTCGACCCGCCGCGCGCCCTCCAGCTGCTGTTCGGCACCCACCCCAGCGCCGCCCGCCGGATCGCCGCCGCCCGCGCCTGGCGGCCGTGACCGGTTGCCGCCGCCCGCCGGGGTGCGAGACCGTACAGGTATGACGGCAGCCATCGCGCATCTCAGTGATCCGCACCTCACGGCCGGTCAGCCCGCCGACGCACGGGCGGCGGCGCTGCGCCGGGCCCTGGACCGCGTCCTGGCGCTCGACCCGCTGCCGGACTGCGTGGTGATCACCGGTGACCTGGTCGACCAGGGCGGGCCGGAGGCGTACCGGACGCTGCGCGAGGTGATCGGCGGCTTTCCGCTGCCGCTGCACCTGACGGCGGGGAACCACGACGATCCGGGGGCGCTGCTGGGCGAGTTCGGCGGCACCGGGTTCCTGGGCGGGGCGGACCGGACGCACTACGCGGTGGACCACCCGGCGTTCACCCTGGTCGCGTTGGACTCGCATCTGCCCGACTCGCCCGGCGGACGGCTGGGGGCCGCCCAGCTGGCGTGGCTGGACTCCGTCCTCGCCCGTCGGCCGGACGTCCCGGCGCTCGTCTGCCTGCACCACCCGCCGATCGCCGTGGGCATCCCCTATCTGGACGGGATGCGGCTCACGGACGCCGCCGAGCTGGGCGCGGTGCTGGCCGGGCACCGCAATGTCGCCCGGGTCCTGGCTGGCCACCTCCACCGCCCGGTCGTGGCGGCCTTCGGGGGCAGCACCCTGACCACGGCCCCGAGTACGTACCTCCAGAGCAGCCTGGCCCGGCACGAGGGCGTCCCCGACTTCCTCCCGGAGCCGGCGTCCTTCCTGCTCCACCTCGGCGGCGACGGCTGCTGGGTCACCCACACCGTCGCCGTCGCCGAGGCCGCCGCGCACTGAACGGGGACCATGCGCCCGGCGGCCCCCCGACCGGGCTGAGCCCGGCCGTCACGCCGGCCCTGGCGACGGCGAATGCCCGCCCGCAGTCACGGCTTTGAGCTCGGCCAGGGACTCCCGGATCAGTTGTGACATGTCCTGCTGGTCGGTCCCGTTGATCCAGCGCTCGAAGGCGATCTTGAAGACGGCTATCCCCGCCTCGGCGGCCAGGCTCGCGGCCGGCTCCGCGACGCCGCGCTGACGCAGGGTGTCGGCCAGTGCCGCCGCCAGTGAGGCGAGCTTGATCAGCTCGCGTTCCCGCAGCTCCGCGTTGGCGGTGATGACCCGCTGGCGCTGTCGGGAGTGTTCGCGGCGCTCCTGGAAGACGGCGGCGGCGGCCTGGAGGGCCGTGGCCACCGCGTCGATCGGCGCTGCCGACTCGGGCGCGTCCGCGAGGGTGCTCACAAAGAGCTGTTGCAGGGAGGCCGCGCCCGCGAACAGGACCTCGCGCTTGTCGGCGAAGTGCCTGAAGAACGTGCGCTCGGTGAGCCCCGCCCGCCTGGCTATCTCGGTCACGGTGGTCTGTTCGAAGCCGCGTTCGCTGTAGAGCTCCAGTGCGGCCTGCTCCAGCCTGCCGCGTGCGTTCGGCTCCCATCGACTCATGCCGCTGATTCTATGTGATGACAGTGGCTGGCATCAGGTGTACGTTGATGACAGTTGCTGACATCGACTGTCCCGCCGCGCCCGCCGTGGCACGGGCACTCCATTGACCAGGATTGACCAGGGAGGATTCCCATGCGCGTCTTCATCACCGGTGCGTCCGGCTGGATCGGTTCCGCCGTCGTCCCCGAACTCCTCGGCGCGGGCCACCAGGTCGTCGGGCTCGCCCGCTCGGACGCCGCCGCCGCCGCCCTTGCCGCCGCCGGGGCCGAGGTGCAGCGCGGCACTCTGGACGACCTCGACACCCTGCGGAGCGCGGCCGCCGCGTCGGACGGTGTGATCCACCTCGCGTTCAAGCACGACATCGCCTTCTCGGGGGACATGCAGGGCGCTGCCGAGGCGGACCGCCGCGCCATCGAGACCTTCGGTGCGGCGCTCGCCGGCTCCGATCGACCGTTTCTGATCGCCTCCGGGACACTCGGGCTCGCACCGGGTCGGGTCGCGACCGAGCGGGACGGGCAGGCCGCCGACTCGGCGGCGCAGCCGACCGGCGGTGCGCACGTCCGGGCGGCCAATGCCCAGCTGACGACCTCCTTCGCTTCGCGGGGGGTCCGCTCGTCCGTGCTGCGCTTCCCCCCGACGGTGCACGGCGCGGGGGACCACGGCTTCATGGCGACCCTGGTCCGCATCGCCCGTGACAAGGGCGTCTCCGGCTACCTCGGTGACGGCGCCAACCGCTGGCCCGCCGTGCACCGGTTCGACGCCGCGCACCTCGTCCGCCTGGCGTTGGAGCAGGCCCCGGCGGGATCGAGCCTGCACGCGGTGGCGGAGGAGGGCGTGCCGATCCGCGCCGTCGCCGAGGTGATCGGCCGCCACCTCGGCCTCCCCGTGGCCGCCGTCTCCCCGCAGGACGCGGGCGAGCACTTCAGCTGGCTGGGCGGCTTCCTGGCAGCCGACGGCCCGGTCTCCAGCACGCTGACCCGCGAGTGGCTCGGGTGGCAGCCGACCGGCCCCGGGCTGCTGGAAGACCTCGACCAGGGCCACTACTTCCACGCCCCGTCCGCATGACGCCCTGACTCCGACCGGGGGGGCTAGGCGGAGGGGAGCCGTACGAAGCGGGGAAGCTCCTGGTGGACGGGTTCACGGCGGCCCGTACCACCAGGAGCTTCCGCACCCCCGTCCCCGACACGCCGGGGCTGGCCCCCGCCCTCCGGTCAGCGGGGGTCCAGGCCCGTCAGCAGCTCCGGCAGCTCCCGGCTGTGGATGACGCCGAGGCTCTTCGTCGCGCGGGTGAGCGCGACATAGAGGTCATTCGCGCCATGGCTGTGCGCGGCCAGGATCTCCGTGGGCTCCACGACGAGGACCGCGTCGAATTCGAGCCCCTTGGCCTGCGCCGCCGTCAGCAGCAGGGCGGGCGAGTCCAGCGCCGACGGGTCGCCGGCCCGGGTGACACCGTCCAACCCGGTCAGCGCGTCGATCAGGTCGGCCGGCCACCCAGGGGCGTGGATGATCGCCATCCTGCCGCCGTCCAGCGCCGCGATCTCCCGCTTGACGGCGGTGCGCAACGCCGATCCCCGGTCGTCTGCGGCGATCCGGAGGCTCCACGGGCGGAGTCCGCCGCTGCGCACCGCGCGGGGGGCGGTGAGCGCCGGGTCGACCGCCCGCAGGACGCCCTCGGCGACCCGCATGATCTCGGCCGGGGTTCGGTAGTTGACGGTGAGCTCCACCGTGCGCCAGCGTCCGGCCGTGTACTCGTCGAGCGCCTCGCCCCAGGAGCTCAGCCCGGCCGGTGCGCCGGTCTGCGCCAGGTCGCCCACGATCGTCATGGAACGGCCGGGGCAGCGGCGGGCCAGCAGCCGCCAGGCCATGGGGGACAGCTCCTGCGCCTCGTCCACGATCACATGCCCGAAGCCCCAGGTCCGGTCCTCGGCCGCGCGCTCGGCCAGGGGCCGGAGCGCTTCCGCGCCCCGGTATTGGCGGGTCAGCATCTCCGCGTCGATCTCGACCAGTCCGTCCCCGAAGTCTTCGAGGACCATCTTCGCGAACTCCAGCTCCTCCGCCTGGGCGGCGGCCTCGGCCTTGCGGGACCGGGCGCTCCCGGGAAGCGGCCCGAGCAGTTCGGCGGCCTCGTCCAGCAGCGGCACATCGGCGGTCGTCCAGGGGGCGGCCTCCCGGTCCGGGCCCGGGTGGGCGCGCAGCAGGGCGGCGCGCTCGGCCTCGGAGAAGTCCGGCATGGCCGTCGCCAGCAGCTCCGGGGAGCCGAACAGGGCGGTGAGCAGCTGCTCTGGGCTCAGCAGCGGCCACAGCCGCTCGGCGACGGCCTGGAACTCGGGCTCCCCGACCAGCGCGTCCGCGAGGTCCGCCACGTCGTCCAGCGCCATCTTCCCGCCCCGGTCCCTGGCGATCCGCAGGGCCAGCTCCGAGGAGAGCCGCTCGACCAGGGCGGCTCGGGCCGCGTTGTGGGGCTCGCCGGTCTTGCGCGCCTCGGCGCGGCCCCGCTCGCAGAGGGCCCGGTCGATCCGCAGCTCCTCCTGGCGGGCCGACCTTCGGCCCACGGTGATGGTCCAGGCCGTCTCCGGCAGCTGCCGCAGGCCGTCCAGCGCGGCGGCGAGTACCCCGGCCATCCGTGCGTCGCCCTTGACGGCGGCCGCCTCGGGCGGCTCGGTGTCGGTCGCCGTCACACCCGGGTAGAGTGCGCCGATGCTGCTCAGTACGACCTCGCTCTCACCGAGCGCGGGGAGCACCTGGTCGATGTAGCGCAGGAACGTCGTGTTCGGCCCGATGACCAGCACACCGCGCTTGGCCAGCCGGTCGCGGTGGGTGTACAGCAGGTACGCGGCGCGGTGCAGCGCGACCACGGTCTTGCCGGTCCCCGGACCGCCCTGCACCACCAGCACGCCGCCCAGCTCGGAGCGGATCACCCGGTCCTGCTCGGCCTGGATGGTGGAGACGATGTCGCCCATCCGCCCGGTCCGGGCCGCCGTCAGCGAGGCGAGCAGGGCACTCTCCCCACTGAGCCGGGAGCTGTCCCGCCCCTCCAGGGCGCCCATGCCGAAGGCGTCGTCGTCGAAGTCGACGATGGTCCGGCCCTTGCTCCGCAGGTGCCGCCGCCCCGCCACACCGCCGGGCACGGTGGGCGTCGCCCGGTAGAACGGCTCCGCGGCCGACGCCCGCCAGTCGATGAGGAGCGGCTCATGGTCGTCGTCCGCCAGCGCGATCCGGCCGATGTACTGCCGCTCGCCGTCGGCGCTCTCGATCCGGCCGAAGCAGAGCCCGTACTCGGCGGCATACAGCTCCGCCAGCCGCCGGGTGTGGTGGATCTCCAGCGTGTCGCGCTCCAGCCGGGACTGGTACGTGCCGCCCCTGTCCGCGAGATGGATCTCGCGCAGCCGGGCCGTTGCGAACGCACGCTGCCTTTCGAGGCGGTCGTACAGCTCGCTGACATACGCGTTCTCCGCGCGCAGCTCCCCGGCCCGCCAGTCGCCGTCCGGGTCCGTCCCGTCTCCGGCTCCGGCATTGACCACTGAATCGGGTTCGGGTGAGGACGAGGATGTCGGGACCAAAGCAAGCTCCATTGACTCAGGACTCTCAAAAGATCGCGCGGTTGCGGGGCGACGGAATGCGGCAGGGCCGCCCCGCCGCTGCCACGGCCCCGGGCCGGGCCCCGCGCGCACTGAGCACTCCCATGTGGGCGCATTCCGGCCGGTGTTTCGGCCCATGGCCGGTCATTCTGCGGCACCACCGGGGCCTTGCCGCAAGGCCCCCTGTGCGCTATATGTTTAATAGGGCGAGGAGTGACCACTCCTCGCCTTTATCATGGCCCGGCGGCTACGGATGGCGGCCGTTGCGGGTGGTGGGGGTGTCGAGGTCGTCGAGGAGGTGCTGCTCGTAGGCGATGCCGGGGCGGATGGTGTAGGCGAGGGTCTCCGCTTCGAAGGGGTCGCCGACGCGGGTCAGCGGCTCGGCGGGCTCCCAGGCGTCGTCCTCGGCGGGCTCGGCGGGCTCGTACGCCGCAGTGGAGCGCCACAGCCGGACGCAGGAGACCAGCGTGGCGGCCAGCAGCAGCAGATCGCGGGCGGTGAGCAGTGCGACGCCGGTGGCCGTGGAGCTGACCACCGGGCCGAACTCCACCGGGAACTCCAGCACGGTCAGCCCGGCGGCGGGCAGCAGCAGCAGCGCCACCGGCCGCTGGGTGGTGCCGCGTACGGTGAGGCAGACGGCGGCCAGCCCGATCAGCCACACCAGGTACTGCGGGCTGATCACCCTGCTGGTCACGGTGAAGACCAGCAGCGCCGCCAGCGCCGCGTCGTACGGCGTGGCGGGCTGCCACTCCCGGGCCCGCAGCCGCCACACCAGCAGCCAGCCGAAGCCCAGCGCGGTGGCGCCCAGCGACACCTGGCCGATGGTGTGCACCCACGGGCCGAGGAACTCCATCGAGCCGTAGTTGAGCGCGACCTGCCCCTGCCAGTGGCCGTACAGCCGGGCCCAGTGGATCGGCAGCGCCCCCAGCGACTCCACCTCGACGCCCCGGTCGCGCTGGAAGGCCAGGAACCGGAACGCCCCGTTCATCGCGGAGGCGACCAGCAGGCCCACCCCGGCGGCGGTCAGGGCGGCGGTGGTCCAGGTGCGGCGGGTGCGGCGGCCGCGCGCGGTGCCGAGCACGGCCAGCAGCGGCCAGACCTTCAGCAGCCCGCCGATCCCCAGCAGTGCCCCGCCGAGGCGGGCCCGGCGGCCCATCGCCAGCAGCCCGGCGACGGCCACGGCGGTGACGATCAGGTCGTAGCGGGCGTACACGGTCGGCCCGAGCAGCGGCACCGCCACCACCCAGAGCCAGGCCCCGGCGTAGCGCCGCCGCCCCCGGACGCCCGCCCGGACCAGCAGCAGCATGGCCAGCACGTCGAAGGCGGCGGTCAGCACCATGAAGGAGGTCAGGTACGACCAGGGCAGCAGCCCCGGGGCCAGTATCACCAGGGCCGCGCCGGGCGGGTACTGCCAGGTGACGTCGTCCATCGGGAAGGTGCCGGTCCGCAGCACCTCGAACCAGCCGTGGTAGACCACCGACACATCGGTGGTGACGTCCATGTCGGAGATCCGGAGCACGCCGACGCACATCAGCACGATCAGCACCCGGGTGGCCGCGAAGGAGAGGCCGAGCGCCCACAGCGGTCCGGCGGCGGTGCGCTGCGGGGCGGTCGGGTCGTGGGCCGGGGTCCGGGCCGCTCCCGGCGCTGCCAACTCCACGGCTGCATCCCCCACTCGGTTCTCGGGCCGCCCGCGTCGCGGGTGACGCCCGGCCGGTCGGGTGAGCGTACCCGCTCCGAGCCGGGACACCGGCCGGGCGATTCCGGTTCCCGGCGAGTCGCGGCCCTGACCTATGGTACGGATCACCACCGACCCCGAGCCGAACACGAGCCCCATGCAGAAGACCCTGATCGTCACCAACGACTTCCCGCCACGGCCGGGCGGCATCCAGCAGTTCGTCCACAGCATGGCCGTCCGGCAGCCGCCGGGCAGTGTGGTGGTGTACGCCTCCACCTGGCGGGACGGGTCCGAGGTGGCCCGCTTCGACGCGGAGCAGCCCTTCCCGGTCGTCCGCGACCGGACCAGGATGATGCTGCCCACCCCCCGGGTCATCCGGCGGGCGGCGGAGATCCTGCGGGCGGAGGGCTGCACCTCGGTCTGGTTCGGCGCCGCCGCGCCGCTCGGGCTGATGGCCCCCGCGCTGCGCCGGGCGGGCGCCCGGCGGCTGCTGGGCATGACCCACGGCCATGAGGCGGCCTGGGCGCAGCTGCCCGGGTCCCGGCAGCTGCTGCGGCGGGTCGGGGCGGGTACGGATGTGCTGACCTATCTGGGGGAGTACACCCGGTCCCGGATCGCGGCGGCGGTCGGGCCGCAGGCGGCGGCCCGGATGGCGCAGCTGCCGCCGGGGGTGGACGAGAGGGTCTTCCATCCGGGCTCCGGCGGCGCCGAGGTGCGCCGCCGGCTGGGGCTGGCGGACCGGCCGGTGGTGGTGTGCGTCTCCCGGCTGGTGCCCCGCAAGGGCCAGGACACCCTGATCCGGGCGCTGCCGCGCGTGCTGGCCCGGGTGCCGGACGCGGTGCTGCTGGTGGTGGGCGGCGGCCCCTACCGGGCCGATCTGGAGCGGCTGGCGGACGCGACCGGCGTACGGGAGTCGGTGCGGTTCACCGGCGCGGTGCCGTGGGAGGAGCTGCCGGCCCACTACGGCGCGGGCGATGTCTTCGCGATGCCGTGCCGGACCAGGCGCGGCGGGCTGGACGTGGAGGGGCTGGGGATCGTCTACCTGGAGGCGTCCGCGACCGGGCTGCCGGTGGTGGCGGGCGACTCCGGGGGCGCGCCGGACGCGGTGCTGGAGGGCGAGACCGGCTATGTGGTGCCGGGGCGCTCGGCCCCGGCGGCGGCCGACCGGATCGCGGAGCTGCTGCTGGACGAGGGGTTGCGGCAGCGGCTGGGGGAGCGGGGGCGGCGCTGGGTGGAGGAGTCCTGGCGCTGGGACCTGCTGGCCGGGCGGCTGGCGGACCTGCTGCGCGTGGACTGAGGCACGCGAAGGGATTGCGAGCGGGTCCGGCGGGGCCGGCCGGGCGCTTCCGCGTGCTGCCTCCGGTCGCCGTCCAGACCGAGGCGGGCAGCCGCGTACCTTGACCTGCTCGATCGTGGCGCCGCGCAGCATCTCCCGCCCGCCGGAGGCAGCCGGGCCGCTGCTCGGGATCTCCGAGCCGGGCAGCGGCGGCCGGCACCGGGGGGGAGGGGGGAGGCACCGGGGGGAGGCGGGCGCGGTGGCGCGGGACCGGTCGGCCGTCGGGGTGCCGGTCGCCGCTGCCCGGTGTCGGACAGGGTGAGGCCGTGCGCGTCCTCGGCGCCGCCGGGGATCGGCAGCCGCAACGCGTTGTGCACCGCGACGGCGGCCGGACCGCCGCGCCCGGTCCGCACTTGCGGGGCCCCGCCGGGTGGGTGCCGGCGGGCCCCGGGGTGGGGCGGCGGGGGCGTCAGCGCTGGTAGAGCGCCTCCACGTCGGCGGCGTAGTCCTTGAGCACCACACCGCGCTTGAGCTTCAGCGACGGGGTGAGATGGCCGCTGTCCTCGGAGAAGTGGGCCTGGAGGATGCGGAACTTCTTCACCGCCTCCGCCTTGGAGACCGCCTTGTTGCCGTCGTCCACGGCGGCCTGCACGGCGGCGAGCAGGTCCGGATCGTCCCCCAGGTCGGCCACGGTGGCGTCGGCGGGCTTGCCGTGCAGCCGCTTCCAGGTCGGCCAGAACTCCTGGTCGATGGTGATCAGGCAGGCGATGAACGGCTTGCGGTCACCGACCACCATGCACTCCCCGACGATCGGGTGGGCGCGTACCCGGTCCTCGATCACGGCGGGTGCCACGTTCTTGCCGCCCGCCGTGACGATGATCTCCTTCTTGCGGCCGGTGATCACCAGATAGCCGTCGTCGTCCAGGGCGCCCAGGTCACCGGTGGCGAACCAGCCGTCCCGCAGCGCCTCGGCGGTGGCGGTCGGGTTGTTCCAGTATCCGGCGAACACCTGCGGGCCCCTGAGCAGCACCTCACCGTCCTCCGCGATCCGGATCGCGGAGCCGGGCAGCGGCTGGCCCACCGTACCGATCTTCGGCTTGTCGTACGGGTTGAAGGCAGTGGCGGCGCAGGTCTCGGTGAGGCCGTAGCCCTCCAGCACGGTGAAGCCGATGCCCCGGTAGAAGTGGCCCAGCCGCTCACCCAGCGGCGCCCCGCCGGAGATCGCATGGGTGGCCCGGCCGCCGAGCGCCGCCCGCAGCCTGCGGTAGACCAGCGCGTCGAACAGCCGGTGCCGCAGCCGCAGGCCCAGCCCCGGGCCGCCGCTGTCCAGGGCGCGGCTGTAGGCGACGGCGGTGTCCGCCGCCCGGTCGAAGATCCGGCCCTTGCCCTCGGCCTGCGCCTTGGCGCGGGCGGTGTTGTACACCTTCTCGAAGACCCGGGGCACCCCGAGGATCAGCGTCGGGGAGAAGGAGCCCAGCTCCTGGGTGACGTCCCTGATGTCCGAGACATGGCCGATCTTCACCGGGGCGATGGCGCAGGCGATCTCCGCGATCCGGCCCAGCACATGGGCCAGCGGCAGGAACAGCAGCACCGAGTCCTCGCCGGTGCGGAAGAGCGGCCGCAGCCGCTCGGTGACATTGCCCAGCTCCGCCAGGAAGTTGCCATGGGTCAGCAGGCAGCCCTTGGGCCGCCCGGTGGTGCCCGAGGTGTAGACGATGGTGGCGACCGAGTCCGGGCCGAGCGTCGCCCGGCGCTCCGCCACCGCCGCGTCGGAGACCGCCGCGCCGCCCCGGGTCAGCTCCTCGACCGCGCCCGCGTCGAACTCCCACACATGCGCCAGCTCCGGCAGCCGCTCCCGGGCCCGCTCCACGGTCGCCCGGTGCCCGGCGGTCTCGGTGACCACCGCCACCGCGCCCGAGTCCCCGAGGATCCACTCCACCTGCTCGGCGGAGGAGGTCTCGTACACCGGGACGGTGACCGCCCCGGCGCACCAGACGGCGAAGTCCAGCAGCGTCCACTCGTAGCGGGTGCGCGACATGATGCCGACCCGGTCGCCGGGCCCGATGCCGGCGGCGATCAGCCCCTTGGCGGCGGCCCGCACCTCCGCGAGGAAGCCGGTGGCCGTGACGTCCTGCCAGCGGCCGTCGGTCTTGCGGCTCACCACGGCGAGGGTCGGATGGACCTCGGCGTTCCGATGGATGAGATCGGAGAGGTTGCCGCCGCTCGGCACCTCGTAGAGGGCCGGAAGGCTGAACTCGCGCAAGACTGCTCCTCGTCTGCGACGCTGCGGGACGCCAGGACGTTACTGCCCGGTAGGGACGTTCAGATAGGGGGACCGGGCAATCTGTTCCGCGGGTCACACGGCCGCCGACCGCCGGTCGCGGCCCCGTTCCGGCCGGTGGCAGCGGTGCACCGGCGCGCCCACCGGCACCGTCCCCTGCGGGCACCCTACGGCAGCCGCCCCGCCGCAGGACCGATTGCCGGTCGCGCTCCGGCGGGGGGCGGTGGGGCCGTCCGTGTCCGAACCCCTAAGGTGGCGGTCATGCGGGTGCATGTGGTGAGTGATGTGCACGGCAGCGCCGAGGCGCTCGCCAAGGCCGGGGACGGCGCGGACGCCCTGCTGTGCCTGGGTGACCTGGTGCTCTTCCTGGACTACGCCGACCACAGACGCGGCATCTTCGCGGACCTCTTCGGCGCCGCCAACGCCTCGCGCTATGTGGAGCTGCGCACCGCCCTGCGCTTCGACGAGGCCAAGGTTCTCTCCGACCGGCTGTGGGCCTCCCTGGACCGCCCGTCCGGGGAGGTGGTCGAGGAGGCCGTCCGCCGGCAGTACGCCGAGCTGTTCGCCGCCTTCCCCGACCCGACCTACGCCACCTACGGCAATGTCGACATCCCCCGGCTGTGGCCCGAGTTCGCCCGCGACGGCGTCACCGTGCTGGACGGGCAGACCGTGGAGCTGGGCGGCCTCACCTTCGGCTTCGTCGGCGGCGGCCTGCCGACCAGGATGCGCACCCCGTACGAGGTCGCCGAGGAGGAGTACGCCGCCAAGGTCGCCGCCGTCGGCGCGGTGGACGTGCTCTGCTGCCACATCCCCCCGGCCGTCCCCGAACTGACGTACGACACCGTCGCCCGCCGCTTCGAGCGCGGCAGCCGGTCCGTACTGGAGGCGATCCGCGCCACCGAACCCCGGCTGGCGCTGTTCGGCCACGTCCACCAGCCGCTGGCCCGCCGGATGCGGATCGGCCGCACCGAGTGCGTCAACGTCGGGCACTTCCGGGCCACCGGCCGCCCGTACGTGCTGGAGTGGTGAGCCGCCGCGCCGCCCATGACGCGGCCCGGCGCCCGGGTGCCTCCCCGGTGACGCCCCGTACGACCGCGATAACCTTCCAGCGCACAGCACCCGAACACCCCGTACCACCCCACAGCGGCCGAGACGCGGAGGGCCACCCATGGCGGAGCACACCAGGTCGAGCATCACCATCGACGCGACCCCGGCCGAGGTCATGGGGGTGATCGCGGACTTCGCCGCCTACCCGGAGTGGACCGGCGAGGTCAAGGAGATCGAGGTGCTCGGCCAGGGGCCCGACGGCCGGGCCGAGCAGGTGCGGCTGCTGCTGGACGCCGGAGCCATCCGCGACGAGCATGTGCTCGCCTACACCTGGGACGCCGACCGCAAGGTCACCTGGACGCTGGTCAAGAGCCAGATGCTCAAGGCCCTCGACGGCTCCTACTCCCTCGCCCCGACCGACGGCGGCAAGAGCACCGAGGTCACCTACCAGCTGGCCGTGGACGTGAAGATCCCGATGCTGGGCATGATCAAGCGCAAGGCCGAGAAGGTCATCATCGACCGGGCCCTGGCCGGGCTGAAGAAGCGCGTGGAGAGCTGACCGGTCACCCTGGAAGCAGGAGCCGGCGAGCAGGAGCCGGCGCACCCCCGACGGCCGAGCGAAGGGCGGAACGCCATGACGACCCGAACGGTGCTGGTCACCGGCAGGGGCGGCAGCGGCACCAGCACGGTCGCCGCCGCCACCGCCGTGCACGGCGCCAGGCACGGCCTGCGCACCCTGCTGCTGGCCGCCCACGACCCGCACCGCACCGTCGACACCCTGCTCGGCGTCCGGCTCGGTGACGCCCCCGCGCCCGTCGGCGACGGCGGACAGCCCCCGTACGCGGCCCGGATCGACGAGGAACTGGCCTTCCAGCAGGAGGCGCTGCGGCTCTCCGGCCGCGCCAAGCCCGCCTTCGACCTGTTCGGCGTGGACCCGCTGGACCCCGAGGAGCTGATCGCCCTCCCCGGCACCCGCCACCTCGTCCTGCTGCGCACCCTGCGCGAGCACACCGCCTCCGGCCACTGGGACCTGCTGGTGGTCGACGCCCCGCCGGTGCCCGAACTGCTGGCCGCCCTCGCACTGCCCGAGCGGCTGGACCGCTACCTCGCCCGGCTGCTGCCCGAGCAGCGCCAGGCCGCCCGCGCGCTGCGCCCGGTGCTGGCCGGCCTCGCCGGGGTGCCGATGCCCGCCGACTGGCTCTTCGAGGCGCGCCGCTGGGCCAGCGAGCGGCTGGCCGAGGCCCGCAGGGTGATCGAGGCGCCGCAGACCTCGGTACGGCTGGTGGTGGACGCCGACGGCTACAGCCTGCCGGAGGTGCGCCGGGCCCGCGCCGGGCTCGCCCTCTTCGAGCACCGGTTGGACGCCGTGGTGGCCGGCCGGGCGATCCCGGCCGCCGCCGCCGACTCCGCCGACCCCTGGCTCGCCGCGCTGGCCGCCGAGCGGCGGGCCGCACTGGCCGCGCTGGCCGCCGAGTTCGCCCCGGCCGTGCCGCTGCTGCACGCCCCCCACCTGGGCCGCACCCCCGACGGACCGGCCGACCTAGCGGAGCTGGGCGCCGAGCTGTACGGCGGCGGCCCGGACCCGGAGCCGCCCGCCGCCGACCCGTGGACCGTCGAGGACCGGCTCGGCGAGGACGGCGTACTGCTCTGGCGGCTGCCGCTGCCCGGCGCCGACCGGGCCGACCTGGACCTGGTGCGGCGCGGCGATGAGATGATCATCGCCACCGGCGCCTACCGGCGGATCGTCCGGCTGCCGTCCGCGCTGCGCCGCTGCACGGTGACCGGCGCCGGGCTGCGCGACGGCGCGCTGTCGGTGCGGTTCGCCCCCGACCCCGACCTGTGGCCGCGTCGCTGAGCACCCTCCGCAACCAGGGGCCGGTCCGGTAGCGTCGAAAGCAAGGGCCGCCCACCGACCCGCACCACAGCTGAGGAGCCGCCGCCATGACCAGTTCCGACGACCGCCGCGAGGACGCGGACGCCTGGGCCCGCGCGGTCGCCGAGGACGCCGCCGAGCAGGCCGCCGCCGCCGAGCAGCGGCGCAAGCAGCAGCAGGCGGCCGACGACCAGGGCGCACCCGCCGGTGAGACGACCGGTGAGACGACCGGGGAGACCGGCAAGGGCGCGGGCGCGGACGCCGCGTCCGAGTTCGGCCCGCTGGTGGACGAGGTGCGCCGCTTGGCCACCACCGTCGGGGAGAAGGTGCAGGAGGTCTCCCGCAGCCTCGGCGCCGGCGGCGGCCTGGAGCAGCTCGCCGCCCCGCTGCGCGAGAAGCACCCCGAGGTCTACCGCCACCTCGCGGCGGCCGGCGGCGAACTGCTCGCCGCCTACCGCGTGGCCGTCTCCGGCCACGAGCGCCGCTGGAGCGGCGAGCAGCCCTCCGGGACCGAGCGCATCGACCTCGACTGACCCGTCCCGCCTCCCGTCCAGCAGTGAAGTCGCAGGTGGCAGCCGGTCACCGAGCGGCTCCCGGCTATCACGCAGCGGGATGGAGCGTACGACTTCTGAAGGCTCCCACCATGATCACCCGGACCCTGTCTTCGGCTAATGTAAGGGGCGGTGTGTACCCGGAGCCTGCGGACGGGTACGGTACCGCCCAGCGGGGACCGAGTGAATGACTGAGGGACACATGGGACTCACCATCGGCGTCGACGTCGGCGGGACCAAGATCGCGGCAGGCGTGGTCGACGAGAGCGGTCGGATTCTCGGCCGTACGCGGGTGCCCACACCGGCCGATCCGCAGTGGGCCGTCGATGCCATCGCCCAGGCCGTACGGGAACTCAAGGAGCAGTACCCGGACGTGAGCGCCGTCGGCGTGGGCGCCCCCGGGTACATCAACCGCGAGCGCTCCACCGTCATCCTGGCCCCCAATATCGACTGGGAGAACGAGCCGCTCAAGACCCGCATAGAGGAGCTCACCGGCCTGGAGACCGTCGTGGAGAACGACGCCAACTGCGCCGCCTGGGCCGAGTTCCGCTTCGGCGCCGCCGCCGATCACACCGACATGGTGCTGATCACCGTCGGCACCGGCATCGGGGGCGGCATCGTGCTCGACGGCCGCCTGCACCGGGGTCGTTTCGGCGTGGCCGGCGAGATCGGCCACCTCAACATGATCCCGGACGGGCTGGCCTGCGGCTGCGGCGGCCACGGCTGCTGGGAGCAGTACGCCTCCGGCCGCGCGCTGCGCCGCTACGGCCGGGAGAAGGCCGCGGCCGACCCGGTCGCCGGCAAGCGGATGCTGGAGCTCAACGACGGGGTCGCCGAGACCATCCGGGGCATCCACATCACCGAGGCCGCCGAGGCGGGCGACCCGCTCGCCCTGGAGTGCTACGACGACGTGGCCGACTGGCTCGGCCGTGGCATGGCCGACCTGGCCGCCCTCTTCGACCCGGCGGTGTTCGTGCTCGGCGGCGGCGTCTCCGACGCCGGGCGGCTGCTGCTCGACCCGGTCTCCAAGGCGTTCGGCAAGTACCTCACCGGCGGCGTCCACCGGCCGCGCGCCGAGGTCGTCCTCGCCTCCATGGGCTCGGCCGCCGGGATCGCCGGCGCGGGTGACCTGGCCCGTACGGCCTGACACGCTCGGAGCACGGCGGGGCGGGAGGCAGCGGCTCCCGTCCCGCCGTACCGTCATGCTCGTACGCTCGGGCTCGTACGGTGAGGTTCGTACGGTGAGGTTCGAAGCGGTCGTGTTCGGGCGGTCGTGTTCGGGCGGTCGCGTTCGGGCGGGCCGCCGAGGAGGACGCCATGGGTGACGTACCGGTCCCGCCGCCCCCGCTGCCCGCGTCCGGGCCCGAGCCGGACGGTGGCGAACGCGTCCGGGTGCTCAGCTACAACATCCGCTCGCTGCGCGACGACCGGGCCGCGCTGGCCAGGGTGATCCGGGCCTGCGCCCCCGACCTGCTCTGCCTCCAGGAGTCGCCCCGCTTCTGGCGCCCGGCCCAGCAGGCCGCCCGGCTCGCCCGGGAGACCGGCACCGTGGTGCTCTCCGGCGGCCGCAGCGCGGCCGGGCCGCTGCTGCTCGGCCGGCTCAGGGCCACCGTGCTGCGCACCGGCGATGTGGCGCTGCCCCGCACCCCGGGGCTGCACCAGCGCGGCTTCGCCACGGCGGTGGTCCGGATCGGCCGGGCGGCGCCCTTCTCCGTCACCAGCTGCCACCTCAGCCTGGACTCCGCCGAGCGGCGCGACCAGGCCGGCCTGCTGCTGGACCACCTCGCGGCCCAGGGGGTGCGGCACGGCGTGGTCGGCGGCGACTTCAACGAGCGCCCGGACGGGCCCGGCTGGCGGCTGCTGGCCGGGCGGCTCCAGGACGGGTACGCGGTCGCGCCGTGGGGGTCGGAGCTGACCTCGGTGCCGGGCGACCCGCACCAGCGGATCGACGCGGTCTTCGCCACGCCCGACATCCAGGTGCTGGCCTGCGGCGTCCCCGACCACCTCCCCACCATCCCCCCGCCCGACCTCCTCGCCGCCACCGACCACCTCCCCGTCCTGGCGGTCCTCCGCATCCCCCCGGCCTGAGCCGAGCACGGACCTGGGGTGCCCCGGGTGGCCTTGGGAGGTCAGACGACGGCGCCGCCGGTGGGGTCGTCGTCGTCCTCGTCGCGGTCCTTCATACGGGCGACCAGGGTGACGAAGCCGCCGATGAAGGCGGTCACGCCCAGGACGGCGGGCCAGCCGCTGATGTCGCGCCAGGCCAGGGCGGAGAAGAGCAGCAGGGCCGGGCCGCCCAGGACGGCCAGCCAGGCGAACTTGGCGGTGGTGTCGCCGGTGGGCAGCGGCGGCGGCTCCGGGGGGATGAAGTGGTCGTCGTCCGGGTCGTCGGCCGCCTGCCAACTGCGCGGGTCCGACGGGCCGGGGTTCGGGCGTGGCCGGGGCCGGGGCTGCGGGGCGAAGTCGGCGAGCCGGTTGACGTCGCCGGGATCGCCCGGAGCGCCGGGCCGCCCGCCGACGTCGTTGAGGTCCTCGGACTCCGGCCAGGTCCGCAGGTCGACCGGGGCGTTGAAGGAGGCCACCAGCTCCTTGAAGATGGCGTCCTGCTCCGCCTGGCTGCCCGCCGGCGGCCGCCGCTCGGGCGTGCCCTCGGGCGCCGTCCGGTCGGAGGCGGCCGCGTCGCCGCCCTGTGCGTCGTCCGGCAGGTCGGCCGCGCCGCCCGCGTTGTCGCTCTCCTGCACCCCTGGTCCCCAAGCCCCTCGTGTCGGTAGCCGCGCCGTCACCGGGATCGGCCCGGCCGCTGAGTCCTGCCGCTGAGTCCTGCCGCTGAGTTCCGGCGGATCAGACCCGGTCGGTCGTCGCGGCCGGTGCCAGCCGGCGGATGAAGTCGAGACTGCCCTCGAAGACCGCCTCGGCGTCGTGGTCCAGCGTGGCCACGTGGAAGCTGCGCTCGCAGAGCCGCTCCTCCACATCAGTGGAGGATATGCGGCCGAGCAGCAGCCGTGCGTTGGCGGGTGAGACGACGTGGTCCTGCGGGCTGCGGAAGAGGAGCAGCGGCTGGCTGACCTGCGGCAGTTCCGCCTGTACGGTCCGCCAGAGCCGGGACAGCGACCAGGCCGCGTGCAGCGGGGTGCGGTCGTACCCGATCTCGGTCGAGCCCGGCGCCGCGATGTCGTTCGCCACCCCCGCGACGCTGGGGACCAGGTGCCGCAGCACCGGCAGCAGCGCGGTGGCGGGGCTGTCGGAGCGTACGGACGGGTTGACCAGCACCAGGCCGGAGACGGCGGCGCCGTGCCGGGCGGCCAGCCGCAGCGCCAGCGCGCCGCCCATCGACAGGCCGCAGACGAAGACCTGCGCGCAGGAGGCGGTCAGCGCCCGCAGCTCCCGGTCCACCTCGGCGTACCAGTCCTCCCACCGGGTGATCTGCATGTCCTGCCACCGGGTGCCATGGCCGGGCAGCAGCGGCAGCGAGACGGTGAGCCCTTCGGCCGCGAGCCGGTCGGCCCAGGGGCGCAGCGACTGCGGCGAGCCGGTGAAACCGTGGCAGAGGAGCGCACCCACCGGCCCACCCTGGTGGTGGAACGGCTCGGCGCCGGGTAGCAGCGGCATCGCGGGCTCCTTCGCGAAGCGGGGCCCGCATCGTCCCACGGCGGCGCGGGAATCGTACAGCGGCCCCGTCAAGCCCGCCGATCAGCCGGTGCCGGGGAGAGACTTTGCCCGGATCGGCATTAAGGTTCTATCGGTCCGGGACTCAGGAGGTCAGGCGTTGTTCTACCGCTTCATGAAGATGATCGTCTCACCCACGCTGCGGATCTTCTTCCGCCCGTGGGTCGAGGGTCTGGAGAACATCCCCGACGAGGGTCCCGCGATCATCGCGAGCAACCACCTGTCCTTCTCGGACTCCTTCTTCCTGCCCGCCCTGATGAAGCGTCGGGTGACCTTCATCGCCAAGGCCGAGTACTTCAACACACCGGGTATCAAGGGCAAGCTCACCGCCGCCTTCTTCAAGGGCGTCGGCCAGCTGCCGGTCGACCGCTCCGGGACCCGGGGCGCGGGCGAGGCCGCGATCCGCAGCGGCATCGCGGTCATCGAGCAGGGCGAGCTGTTCGGCGTCTACCCCGAGGGCACCCGGTCGCCCGACGGCAAGCTCTACCGGGGCCGGGTCGGCGGCCTGGCCCGGGTCGCGCTGGCCACCGGCGCCCCGGTGATCCCGGTCGCCATGATCGACACCGAGAAGGTGCAGCCCCCCGGCCAGGTCGCGCCCAACTTCGGCATCCGCCCCGGCATCCGGGTGGGCAAGCCGCTGGACTTCTCCCGGTACCAGGGCATGGAGGGCGACCGCTTCATCCTGCGCTCGGTGACCGACGAGGTCATGTACGAGATCATGAAGCTCTCCGGCCAGGAGTACGTGGACATCTACGCCACCGCCGCCAAGCGCCGGATCGCGGAGGAGAAGAAGAAGGCCGAGGCCGAGCGCAAGGCCGCCCAGAAGGCCGAGGCGGCCGCTGCCAAGGCCGAGCAGCCGGAGCAGCCGGAGCAGGTGGAGCAGTCGGAGCAGTCGGAGCAGGCCGAGCAGCCGGAGCAGCCGGAGCCTGCGGCGCCGAGGCAGGACGACCCGGCCGGCTGACCGGCGGCGGGCGGACGAGCGGGGGGGACCATGCGCGCAGCGCGCGGCCGGCCGGCCGGCACCGGACCAGGCGGCGGCATGTCCGTCGAGCTGCCGCTGTGGCGGGCGATCGCGCTCTTCCGGCTGCTCACCCTGGCGTACGCGCTGGTGCGCTACCTGGCCGCGTACCAGCACTACGCCCATCCGGCGGCCGGCTGGCTCTACATGGGCCTGCTCACCGTCTGGACCCTGGCCACCGCCCGGTCCTTCCTCGCCCCCGAGCGCTGCGGCTGGCCGCTGCTCTCCGCCGACGTCGCGGTGGCGGTCACCGGCATCGTGCTCACCCGGGTCCTCGACGATCCGCAGCGGGTGCTGGCCGGTGAGGCCACCCTGCCGACCATCTGGGCGGCCGGCGCGGTGCTGGGCTTCGCCGCCAAGGGCGGCTGGCGGACCGCCGCGCTGGCCGGCGGCGTGGTCGGCGCCTCCAACATCGTGGAGCGCGGCGGCGTGTCCGTCGGCAACGTCCACAACATCGTGCTGCTGCTGGTCGCGGGCTGCGCCATCGGGTACGTGGTGGAGCTGGCTCGGGCCAGTGAGAGCGCCCTGGCCCGCGCGCTGCAACTGGAGGCGGCGACCCGGGAGCGGGAGCGGCTGGCCCGCGACATCCACGACGGGGTGCTCCAGGTGCTGGCGATGGTCCAGCGGCGCGGCGCCGAGGTCGGCGGCGAGGCGGCGGTGATCGGGCGGATGGCGGGGGAGCAGGAGGCGGCGCTGCGCGCCCTGGTCTCCAGCGGACCCGCGCCCGGCGGCCCGGCCCCCGCCCGGCGGCCGATCCCCCGACCGGACGAGCAGCCGGACGAGCAGCCGGAGCCGGCCGACCCGGCTGCGCCGCAGGACCTGCGGGCCCTGGTCGGCCGGTACGCGGACACCCGGGTCACCGTCTCCGCGCCCGGCACCCCCGTACTGCTGCCGGGCCGCGCCGCCGCCGAGGTGGCCGCCGCCGTGGGCGCCGCGCTGGACAACGTACGGCAGCACGCCGGGGAGGCCGCCCGCGCCTGGGTGCTGGTGGAGGACGAGCCCGCCGAGGTGATCGTGAGCATCCGGGACGACGGGCCGGGCTTCCCGCCCGAGCGGCTCGGTGACGCGGAGCGCGAGGGGCGGCTCGGGGTGGCGCTCTCCATCCGGGGCCGGCTGCGCGACCTGGGCGGCAGTGCCGACGTCAGCTCGGTACCGGGGCAGGGCGCCGAAGTGGAGCTGCGGATTCCGCGCCCGCGCGGCGCAGGGTGAGCCGGCGGCCGCCGGCCGGAGGGAAGGACGGACCGACGTGACGGCAGTACCGGAGGGCGGCGCCCCGATCCGGGTGATGGTGGTGGACGACCACCCGATGTGGCGGGACGCGGTGGCCCGCGACCTGGCCGACGCCGGGTTCGACGTGGTGGCCACGGCGGGGGACGGCCGGGAGGCGGTGCGGCGGGCCCGCGCCGTGGTGCCGCAGGTGCTGGTGCTGGACCTCAACCTGCCCGGCCTGCCCGGCGTCGAGGTCTGCCGCGAGGTGGTCGGCCACGCCCCCGGGGTGCGGGTGCTGGTGCTCTCGGCCAGCGGCGAGCACGCGGACGTACTGGAGGCCGTCAAGTCCGGCGCCACCGGCTATCTGGTGAAGTCGGCCGGCCGGGAGGAGCTGCTGGACGCGGTGCGGTGCACGGCGGCGGGCGACCCGGTGTTCACCCCGGGGCTGGCCGGGCTGGTGCTGGGCGAGTTCCGCCGACTGGCCGCCGAGCCCGCGCCGACCGACGCCCGCACCCCGGCGCCGCCCCGGCTGACCGCCCGAGAGACGGAGGTGCTGCGGCTGGTGGCCAAGGGGCTGTCGTACCGGCAGATCGCGGACCGGCTGGTGCTGTCGCACCGCACCGTGCAGAACCATGTGCAGAACACCCTGGGCAAGCTCCAGCTGCACAACCGGGTGGAGCTGGTCCGGTACGCCATCGAGCAGGGGTTGGACGGCTGAAACCCGCTGCCGCTCGGCCGTGGTGACCCTGCGTCAGGCAGGACCCCTCCCGCTGTGACGTGATCGGGGTCACACTCGTGCTGCGGTTTCCTGTGCCATCGACACGGCCGAAGGGGACAACCATGCGGATCGGAGTACTCACCGGCGGAGGCGACTGCCCCGGACTCAACGCGGTCATCCGAGGGATCGTGCGCAAGGGCGTGCAGCAGTACGGCTATGAGTTCATCGGCTTCCGGGACGGCTGGCGCGGTCCCCTGGAGAACGAGACCATGCGGCTGGACATCCCGGCCGTACGGGGCATCCTGCCGCGCGGCGGCACCATCCTGGGCTCCTCGCGCACCAATCCGCTCAAGGTCGACGACGGGGTGCGGCGGGTCAGCGAGAACCTCGCCAAGCACGAGGTCGACGCGCTGGTCGCGATCGGCGGCGAGGACACCCTCGGGGTCGCCGCCGAGCTGAGCCGGTCCGGCGTCCCGGTGGTGGGGGTGCCGAAGACCATCGACAACGACCTGGACGGCACCGACTACACCTTCGGCTTCGACACCGCCGTCAACATCTGCACCGAGGCGATCGACCGGCTGCACACCACGGCCGAGTCCCACCGGCGGGTGCTGGTGGTGGAGGTGATGGGCCGGCACGCCGGGTGGATCGCGCTGCACTCCGGCATCGCGGGCGGCGCCAACGCCATCCTGATCCCCGAGCAGCCCTTCGACCTGGACCGGGTCTGCGGCTGGGTGGAGGACCGGTTCAAGATCAACTACGCGCCGATCGTGGTGGTGGCGGAGGGCGCGGTACCGGCCGTCGGCCGGATGGTCACCAAGGACGACTCGCTGGACGCCTTCGGACACGTCCGGCTGTCCGGCATCGGTGAGTGGCTGGCCGCCGAGATCGAGCACCGCACCGGCAAGGAGGCCCGCACCACCGTCCTCGGCCACATCCAGCGCGGCGGCACCCCGACCGCCTTCGACCGCTGGCTGGCCACCCGCTTCGGACTGCACGCCATCGAAGCCGTCCGGGACGGCGACTTCGGCACCATGGTCGCGCTGCGCGGCACCGGCATCGTCCGCGCGCCGCTGTCGACCGCCACCGCCCGGATCAAGACCGTCGACCCGGCGCTGTACGAGGAGTTCGGCGTCTTCTTCGGGTGAGCCGGGTGACCCGGGTGACCCGGGTGACTTGGTACGGGTCAGGGGGTGAACGCCGTCGGGAAGAGTTCGCGGTAGCCGGCGAGGTGGCCCCCGGGCGTCGTCACCGAGTCGGCGGCGAGCACCGCGTGGGCCACGGCTCGGGCGAAGACGTCGGCCGCTGCCGCCAGCAGCTGGTTGACCGCATCGGCCGGTCCGTGCTCGGGCAGCAGCCCCGGGCGTGGCGGCGGCGGGTCGGCGGTGCCGGTGGCCAGGGCGAAGACCGTGTCGCCGTCGGCCAGCGAGTGGCACGGCCGGACCGCGCGGGCCATGCCGTCGTGCGCGGCGGTGGCCAGCCGGCGGGTGTGGGCCCGGTCCAGCCGGGCGTCGGTCGCCACCACGCCCAGGGTGGTGTTCAGCGGGGCCGGCCACTGCGGCGGGGGCACCGCCAGCAGCAGGGCCCGCTCGGCCGCCGCCCGGCCCGGGGCGCGCAGCGGGAACTCCGGTACGCCGTCGGCGTACCGGAGTCCGTCGGCCACCCCGTACGGCAGCCCGCCGGCCGGGTCGACGGTGGAACCCTGCGAGTTCACCGCCACCAGCGCGGCCACCACCACACCGCCCGGCAGCAGCACGCTCGCGGTGCCGACCCCGCCCTTCAGCCCCCCGGCCACCGCCCCCGTACCGGCCCCGACCGAACCCTGTGCCACCGCCGCGCCCGCCGCCGAGGCGGCCGCCGCCTCGATCGCGGCCCGGCCGGTCGCCGCGTCCGGCCGGGCCCGGAAGTCGCCGCCCCGGCCCAGGTCGAACAGCGCGGCGGTGGGCACCACCGGCACCACCTGCGACGGGTCCGGGCCGACCCGGTGGCCCCGGCCGGCCCGCTCCAGCCAGGCGGCGACGCCGTCGGCGGCGGCCAGGCCGTAGGCGCTGCCGCCGGTCAGCAGCACGGCGTCGATCCGCTGCACCAGGTTGCCGGGGGCCAGGGCGTCGGTCTCCCTGGTACCCGGGCCCGCTCCCCGTACGTCCACCGCCGCCACCGCGCCGCCCGGCGGGGCCAGCACCACCGTCGTCCCGCTCAGGGCTCCCGCGCCGTCGAGCCGGGCATGGCCGACTCGGATGCCCGGCACGTCGGTGATCGCGTTCCGCCGACCTGGGTGGGGGGTCATGCGGTCGATGGTGTCAGGGGTCGGGGGCGGGCGACAGCGGGGTGGGTGGTCGGCCGCGCGGGTCCGCGCGGCGCCGGGGGTTGCCCGGCGGCGCGGGGACCGGGGTGGGTGGCGGGGAGTGGGCCACCCGGGGTGCGGGGGTCGGTCTGTTCGGTGCTCTGCGGGGGTGGGTGGTTGTGCGCGCGGTTCCTCGCGCCCCTGGGTGGGTGTGGGGGCTGGTGAGTGCGGTGGTGTACGGGGTGGGTGGTTGTGCGCGCGGTTCCTCGCGCCCCTGGGGGCGCTTCCCGGTGCGGGGGGTCAGTTGGGTGTCGGGGTGAGGGTGCGCAGGAGGGTGCCGATGATGGCGTGGCCGTGGCGGGTGAGGACGGATTCGGGGTGGAACTGGACGCCGGCGAAGCCAGGGCCGCGCAGCGCGTGGACGTCGCCGGTGAGCGGGTCGCGGGAGACGTCCACGCCGAGGGCGGCGAGCCGGGTCGCGGCGGCGTCGTCGCAGCGGGCGGTGAAGGTGTTGTAGAAGCCGACCGTCTCCCGCCGGCCGAAGAGGTCGATCTCCTCCTGCGCGCCCTGGTACGGGATGTGCTTGCGTACCAGCGGCAGCCCCAGCTCGGCCGCCAGCAGCTGCTGGCTGAGGCAGACGGCCAGCAGCCCGCCCCGGTGGTCGGCCAGCGCGGCGGCGGTCAGCTCGCGCATCAGCCGGAGCCGGGGGTCGCCCTGGTCGGTGGGGTCACCGGGGCCGGGGCCGAGGACCAGCGGGCCCCGGTGGGCGGCCACCTCCTCGCGCAGGCCGGGGGAGTCATGGCGGCGGACGGTGACCCGCTGGCCCAGCGAGCGCAGCAGATGGGCCAGCATCGAGGTGAAGGTGTCCTCGCAGTCGACCACCAGCGCGTGCGCGTCGGCGGGCGGCGCGGGCTGCTGCATCCGCAGCCAGAACGGGGCGAGCCCGGCCCGGCGGGCGTCCAGTGCGGCCTGCACCCGGTGATCGTCGGCCAGCCGGGGTTCGGAACCGGCGGCGCGGCCGCGCCGGGCCGGGGCGGGCCGGGCACCGATGGCGGTGAGCACACCGGCCGCCTTGGCGTGGGTCTCGGCGACCTCGGAGTCCGGGTCGGAGTGGCGGACCAGGGTCGCGCCGACCCGTACCACCAGCCGGCCGGTCGCCGGGTCGATGTCGGCGGTGCGGATGCAGATGGGGGAGTCCAGCAGCTGCCCGCCGCTGCCGGTCCGGCCGATCAGTGCCAGCGCCCCGGAGTAGTAGCCGCGCCCGGTGGACTCGTAGCGGGAGATCACCCGGGTGGCGTTCTGCACCGGGCTGCCGGTCACGGTGGCGGCGAACATGGTCTCCCGCAGCACGTCCCGGACGTCCAGACTGGTACGGCCGCGCAGTTCGTACTCGGTGTGCGCCAGGTGCGCCATCTCCTTCAGCCGCGGCCCCAGCACCTGCCCGCCCAGGTCCCCGACGGTGCACATCATCTTGAGCTCCTCGTCGACCACCATGGTGAGCTCCTCCAGCTCCTTGGGGTCGTGCAGGAAGTCCAGCAGCGAGGGGAGCGTCGGGCCGCCCGCCGGATAGCGGTAGGTGCCGGAGATGGGGTTCATCACCACCGTGCCGCCGGTCTGCCGCACATGGACCTCGGGGCTGGCCCCGACCAGCACCCGGTCCCCGGTGTGCACCAGGAACGTCCAGTACGCGCCGCGCTCCTGCTCCAGCAGCCGCCGGAACAGGGTCAGCGCCAGGGCGGGCGAGAAGCTGTCCAGGGTGGCGGTGAAGTCGCGGCGGATCACGAAGTTGGCGCCCTCGCCCCGGCCGATCTCGTCCTCGATCACCCGGCGGACGATCTCCGCGTACTCGGCGTCGTCGATGTCGAAGGCGCCGTCGCGCAGCGCCACCGGCCGCCGGGGCAGCGCGGGCAGCAGCTCCGCCAGCGGCAGCGCGTACTGCTCGGTGACCCGCAGCGCCTCCAGCGGGGTGCCGTCGTCGCGCGCCTCGAAGCCCCGCTCGCGGATCTGCCGGTACGGGACCAGCGCCAGCAGGTCGTGGACGGGGGCGCCGCCGGCCGGGGCGCCGGTCGGCACCGGGAGGTCGGCCAGCGTCTCGTAGCGGCCGGTGTCGCCCAGCAGCACCTCGACGGTGTCCGGGGCGAGCCGGGGGGCGCGGCGGTGCAGCAGGGCGAAGGCGGGTGCCGCCGGGGCGGTCAGGCGGTCGACCAGGGCGGTGGGGGTGAGCGGGCCGGTCACGTGGGGCGTCCTTCCGGGAGGGGAGCGGTGCGGGGAGTGGGTTCCGCTGTCCGGGGAGGGCCGCCGCCACAGACGCCGACGGCCGCCCCGAGGGGCGGCCGTCGTGTCGTCAGGGACGCGCGATCAGTGGGCCGCCTCGGGGACGGTCCACCACCAGGAGAAGGTGTGCGGCGCGTTCATGCGCCCGACTGTAGCGGATCGCGGCCGTGCCGCCGAGGGTCCGCGCGGATGTCCATCGGGTGTCTCAGTCCTCGGGCGGCGGGGACGGAACGGTCCGCGCAGGCCGTAGCCTGGTGCACGTGACCGTGAACGATCTGCACACATGGCAGTCCCTGCCCGCGGCGCAGCAGCCTGAATGGCCGGATTCCGAGGCGCTGCGCAAGTCCCTTGCGGAGCTCGCCTCCTATCCGCCCCTCGTCTTCGCGGGCGAGTGCGACCAGCTGCGCGCCCGGCTCGGTGCGGTCGCGCGCGGCGAGGCGTTCCTGCTCCAGGGCGGTGACTGCGCCGAGGCGTTCGACGGCGTCTCCGCCGAGCAGATCCGCAACAAGCTGAAGACGCTGCTCCAGATGGCGGTGGTGCTGACGTACGCCGCCGCCGTGCCGGTGGTCAAGATCGGCCGGATCGCGGGCCAGTACTCCAAGCCGCGCTCCAAGCCGACCGAGACCCGCGACGGGGTGACGCTGCCGGTCTACCGGGGCGACTCGGTCAACGGCTTCGAGTTCACCCCCGAGTCGCGCATCCCGGACCCGGAGCGGCTCAAGCGGATGTACCACGCCTCCGCCGCCACGCTGAACCTGGTGCGCGCCTTCACCACCGGCGGTTACGCCGACCTGCGCCAGGTGCACGCCTGGAACCAGGACTTCGTGCGCAACTCCCCGGCCGGGCAGCGCTACGAGTCGCTGGCCAAGGAGATCGACAGCGCGCTGGCCTTCATGCACGCCTGCGGGATCGACCCGGAGGAGTTCAAGACGGTCGAGTTCTACTCCTCGCACGAGGCGCTGGTGCTCGACTACGAGACGGCGCTCACCCGGACCGACTCGCGCACCGGCGACCTGTACGACGTCTCCGGCCACATGGTGTGGATCGGTGAGCGGACCAGGCAGCTGGACGGCGCGCACATCGAGTTCGCGTCGCGCATCCGCAACCCGATCGGCGTGAAGCTGGGCCCGACCACCACCCCGGAGGAGGCGCTCACCCTGATCGAGCGGCTCGACCCGGAGCGGGAGCCCGGCCGGCTCACCTTCATCACCCGGATGGGGGCGGGCAAGGTCCGCGACCGGCTGCCGAACCTGGTGGAGAAGGTCACCGCCTCCGGCGCGCGGCCGGTCTGGATCTGCGACCCGATGCACGGCAACACCTTCGAGGCGGAGACCGGCCACAAGACCCGGCGCTTCGACGATGTGCTCGACGAGGTCAAGGGCTTCTTCGAGGTGCACCGGGCGCTGGGCACCCACCCCGGCGGCATCCATGTCGAGCTGACCGGCGACGATGTCACCGAGTGCGTCGGCGGCGGCGACGAGGTCTTCGTGGACGACCTGCACCAGCGGTACGAGACCGCCTGCGACCCCCGCCTCAACCGCAGCCAGTCCCTGGACCTGGCGTTCCTGGTGGCGGAGATGTACCGGCAGGCGCCGTGAGGCCATGCCGAGCCCTCGGGTGACGGCAGGAGTGTGACGGCACGAGTGTGACAGCGTGAGTGTGACGGCACGAGTGTGACGAAGGCCCCCTCGGAACCGGGCGACCGGTGCCCGAGGGGGCTTTTCGCATACGAAGGGTCCAGGTAAGGTGAACCTCAGTCCAGTTAGGCAAGCCTTGGCTGAGTGCCGCGAGGGAGAGACCGCACGATGTACGTCTGCAGCTGCCACGCGGTCACCGAGCAGCGCATCCAGCGCGAGATCGCCGCTGGGGCGGCCACTCCCCGGGAGATCGCCAAGGGCTGCGGGGCGGGGACGGACTGCGGCTCCTGCGTCCGCCGTATCCAGGCGCTGCTGGGCCACCACGGCGCCCGGCCGTGCCCCACTTCCCGGCTGGCCGCCCGGCTCGGCCTGCCGGAGCCCGGGGCGGCGGCGGTCAGCGGCGGCGCCGAGGCGGCGTAGCGGGCGCGGTCAGCTGTCCGGCTGCTCGATCACCTGGGCCAGGTACAGCGGCTCACCCAGCTTCTCCACCAGCTCCAGCTGGGTGTCCAGGTAGTCGATGTGGTCCTCCTCGTCGGCGAGGATCGCCTCGAAGATGTTGGCCGAGGTGATGTCCTGCTTGGCACGCATCACCACGATGCCCCGGCGCAGCCGGTCGATCGCCTCCACCTCGACCTGGCGGTCGGCCTGGAACATCTCGGTGACGGTCTGCCCGACCCGCACATGGAACAGCCGCTGGTAGTTGGGCAGCCCCTCCAGGAAGATGATCCGGTCGGTGAGGATCTCGGCGTGCTTCATCTCGTCGAACGACTCGTGCCGGGTGTACTTGGCGAGCTTGGTCCAGCCGTGGTGCTCCTGCAGTTTGGCGTGCAGGAAGTACTGGTTGATCGCGGTGAGTTCGCCGGTCAGCTGCTCGTTGAGGAACTCGATGATCTCTGGGTCGCCCTGCATGGGTGCACGCTCCACGTCTTCGGGGATGTCGCGGCCGGGGTGCGGCGGCTGGGGGCATCGTGGCACCCGGTGTGGCGAAACTTCCAGTAAGTGCACACTCACCGTGTTCGGTGTGTTTCAGTGCGTTCGAGTGGTTCTGCGGTGGTCAGGGGCGGTAGGGGAGTCCATCGCCCGCTCTGTCACCATGGGGGCATGGGCCAGTTCGAACACCAGCAGCAGCGCCCCCGGCCCGAGGCAGTCGACCCCCGGCTGCCGCCGGGCCAGCGTCCGCAGCGCGGCTGGCCGGTGCTGCACTACGGGCCGGTGCCTCGCTTCAAGCCGCTCAGCTGGGAGTTCCAGGTCTTCGGCGCCACCGCCTCCGGTGAGAAGCACAGCTGGGACCATGAGCGGTTCTCGACCCTGCCGAGGACGACGGTCCACGGGGATCTGCACTGTGTGACCCGGTTCAGCATGCTGGGCAACGAGTGGAGCGGGGTGGCCACCCGGACCGTACTGGAGCTGGTGCCGCCGGCGCCCGATGTCACCCATGTGATGGTGTGGGCGGAGTACGGCTACAGCTCCAATCTGCGGCTGGCCGACTTCGCGGACCGGCGGTCCCTGTTCGCCACCCATCGCGGCGGTGAGCCGCTGACCGTGGAGCACGGCTTCCCGGTGCGGCTGGTGGTGCCGCACCTGTACGCGTGGAAGGGCCCCAAGTGGGTGCGGGCGGTGGAGTACATGCGGGCCGACCGCCGGGGCTTCTGGGAGGAGCGCGGCTACCACAACATCGGCGACCCCTGGGCGGAGCAGCGCTACTCCTACCAGGAGCGGCCGGGCGACGGCCCCGAGATGTGACCGCCGGGCGTGCCCCCGGGTGGGCTCAGAGCAGGACGAGGGTGACCGTGGTGCCCTTGGGCCGCCGGGCGTCGCCGCCCGGGTCCTGGTTGCGCACGGTGGGGGTGCCGAACGGGTTGAGCCGCACCACCCGCACCTGGAACCCGGCCTCCCGCAGCGCGGCCGTGGCGTCGGCCTCGTTCCTGCCCCGGACGTCCGGCACCGGGTAGAGCTGCGGGCCCTTGGAGACGGTCAGCGTCACGGTGGCGCCGGGACCGGCCCGGTCCGCCGGGTCCTGGGCGGCGATCGAGCCCGCGTCGACCGTGTCGGAGTACACCTGGTCGGGGCTGATCTGCACGGTGAAGTGCTGCTCGGCCAGCGCCGCCTGGGCCTGGTCCAGCGGCAGGCCGACGACCTGCGGCACCGGCAACGGCGCCGGGCCCTTGCTGACCACCAGCGAGACCGGGGTCTCCCGGGCCAGCCGCTTCCCGGCGGCCGGTTCGCTGCTGATCACCGCGCCCTCCGCGACGGAGTCGCTGTACTCCTCGGTGGTGGTGCCGGGGGCCAGACCGGCGCCGGTCAGCTGCTTCCTGGCCTCCGCCAGCGGCTTGCCCAGCACACCGGGCACCGCGATCCGCTCCGGGCCGCCGGAGAGCACCACCTTGACCGGGTGGTCCTTGCGGGTGCGCGCGCCCGGCTCGGGGCGGCTCTCGATCACCTCGCCGCGCGGCACCGTCTCGCTGAACGCCTCGGTGAAGTCGGCGCTCAGCCCCGCCGCGTCCAGCCGGGCGACGGCGGCCTGCCGGGTCAGGCCCAGCACGCTGGGCGTGGTCGCGTACAGCGCGGCGGACAGCAGCCAGGTGGTGAGGCCCACCACCAGCACCAGCGCGGTGGCCGCCGCCGCCAGCGTCGGGCCGCGCCGCCACCGCCGCCGACCGGGCCGGGCGGCCGGCGCGGGCTCGTCGTACGGGCGGCCCCGCGGCGTCAGCAGCTCGGGGGGCAGCTCCAGCACGCTGGTCCGCTCCGCGCCGGTCCGCTCCGGGCCGGCCGACGGCGGCGCGGCGGTCGCGGGCAGCCGCGTGGTGGGCTCGCTGGTGGAGTACTGCGGGGTGTGGTACGTGGAGGCGGGCGGCTCGGCGTCCAGCTGCTCGGCCGTCAGCGTGCGGCGCACCCGCTGGAGCGCGGCCAGCAGCTCCACCGCGTCGTACGGGCGGCGCTCGCGGTCGCGGGCGGTGGCGGCGGCCACGATGGCGTCCAGCTCGGGCGGCAGCCCGGGGACGGCGAGCGAGGGCGGCGGCACGTCCTCCGCCAGGTGCTGCCGGACGATCTCGGTGGGCGAGCCGCCGGTGCGCGGCTTGCGGCCGGTGAGCATCTCGTACAGCACGATGCCGCAGGCGTACACATCCGAGCGGGGGTCGGCGGGCTGCTGCCGGATCTGCTCGGGGGAGAGGTACGAGACGCTGCCGAGCACCGTGCCCAGCGGGGTGGCGCTGCCGCTCGCGGCGTCCCCGGCGACCGGGTGGACCAGGCCGAAGTCCGCGACCTTGACCAGGCCGCCCTCGGTGATCAGCACATTCTCCGGCTTGACGTCGCGGTGCACCAGACCGGCCCGGTGGGCGGCGCCCAGCGCGGCGAGCACCGGCTCCAGGATGTCCAGCGCGGCCCGCGCGGACAGGGCGCCCCGGTCGCGCAGCACATCGCGCAGCGTGCAGCCCGGCACGTACTCCATCGCCAGGAAGACCCGGGAGCCGTCGGCGCCCTGGTCGAAGACATTGACCACATTGGGGTGCGCCAGCCGGGCCACCGCCTTGGCCTCGCGGATGAAACGGCCGGTGAACTCGGCGTCCGCCGCGAGCGCGGGGTGCATCACCTTCAGCGCCAGCACCCGGTCCAGACGGGTGTCGGTGCCCCGGTAGACGGTGGCCATGCCGCCCACGGCGATCCGCTGCTCGACCCGGTAGCGGCCGTCGAGCAGCGCTCCGATGAGCGGGTCGTGCAAGGTCGTGTCCACGAGGGGAGTCTAGAGGCGCCCGGGGACAGCCCGGCATGGCGGCCGCTCAGAAGGCGGGCATCTCCCGGTGGTCCAGCTCGGCGCGGCCCGCCGACGGCGAGGACGCCTCGGCGTGGAACCGGCGCGGGATGCGCCCCGCGCGCCGGGCCAGCCGCCCCGCCTCCACCGCCCGGCGCATCGCATCGGCCATCAGCGCCGGGTCCTGGGCCCGGGTGACCGCCGACGCCAGCATCACCGCGTCGCAGCCCAGCTCCATGGCGAACGCCGCGTCGGACGCGGTGCCCGCCCCCGCGTCCAGGATCACCGGCACCCCGGCGCTCTCCACGATCAGCTGGAAGTTGTGCGGGTTGCGGATGCCGAGCCCGGAGCCGATCGGGGAGCCCAGCGGCATCACCGCCGCGCAGCCCACCTCCTCCAGCCGCCGGGCCAGCACCGGATCGTCATTGGTGTACGGCAGCACCGTGAAACCGTCGTCGACCAGCGTCTCGGCCGCGTCCAGCAGCTCCACCGGGTCCGGCAGCAGGGTGCGCTCGTCCGCCACCACCTCCAGCTTCACCCAGTCGGTGCCCAGCGCCTCGCGGGCCAGCCGCGCGGTCAGCACCGCCTCGCCCGCCGTGAAGCAGCCGGCCGTGTTGGGCAGCACCTGGACGCCGTTGCGGGCCAGCACCTCCAGCACCGAGCCCTTGACCGTCGGGTCGACCCTGCGCATCGCCACCGTGGTCAGCTCGGTGCCGGAGACCCGCAGCGCCTGCTCCAGCACCTCCAGGCTGGGGGCGCCGCCGGTGCCCATGATCAGCCGGGAGGTGAACGTCGTCCCGGCGATGGTGAGTGTGTCGTCCGCCATGGCTCAGCCTCCCTGCACCGCGGTGAGGATCTCGATCCGGTCGCCGTCGGCCAGCGTGGTGGCCTGCCAGGCGCCGCGCGGCACCACGGCCTCGTTGACGGCGGCGGCCACCCCGGCGGGCGCGGCGCTGACGGTGGCCACCACCTCGGCCAGGGTCCGGTCGGCCGGGACGCGGCGCGGCTCGCCGTTCACCGAGAGGGCGATCTGCGGGGCCGCAGCGGCTCCCGGGCTGTCGTACGGGCTCATCGCAGGGCCTCCTGAAGGGTGTCGCGGGTGAAGCGGGAGGGCAGGAAGGGGACGGCCGGCTCGGGCAGCCGGCCGGTGGCCAGGTACTCGGCCACCAGGTCGCCGGTGACCGGCGTCAGCAGCACCCCGTTGCGGTAGTGGCCGGTCGCGGCGACCAGGCCGGGCAGCGCGGTGGGGCCGAGCAGCGGCGCGTTGTCCGGCGACCCCGGCCGCAGCCCGGCGCCGGTCTCCACCAGCGGCAGCTCCGTGATGCCGGGCAGCAGCTCATGGGCGTCCCGCAGCAGCTCGTACACGCCGCCGGCGGTGACCGTGGTGTCGTGCCCCAGCTCCTCCACGGTGGCGCCGATCACCAGCTCGCCGTCGGCGCGCGGCACCAGGTAGATGTGCCGGCCGCGCACCACCGCGCGCAGATTGCGGGAGAGGAACGGCGCGTACACCGGCGGCACCCGCAGCCGCAGCACCTGCCCCTTGACCGGACGCACCGGCGGCAGCACGCCGTCCGGCAGCCCCGGCAGCAGATGGCTGCGGCTGCCCGCCGCCAGCACCACCTGGTCGGCGGTGAACTCCGTGCCGTCCTCGGCCAGTGCGCCGACCGCCCGGCCGTCCGCCACGGTCAGCCGGGCGGCGGCCGACGCCACCAGGGTGACCCCGGCGCGGCGGCAGGCCGCCACCAGCGCGGCGCCCACCCGGCGGCCGTCCACCTGGTGGTCGTCGGCGACATGCAGGCCGCCGCGCACCGAGGGGGCGAGCATCGGCTCCAGGCGGCGGCACTCCCGGCCGGTCAGCCAGCCGGAGTCCAGCCCGAGCCGCTGGTGGAAGTCGTACAGCTCGCGCAGCTCCGCCCGGTCGTCGGCGTCCAGCGCCACCGCGAGGGTGCCGCAGGCGCGGTAGCCGGTGGGCAGGCCGGACGCCTGCTCCAGCTCGGCCGCGAAGTCGGCGTACCGGGCGTTGGAGGCCATCCCCAGCCGCAGCAGCGGCTCCTCGCCGTACTGGAGCTCGGTCACCGGCGCCAGCATCCCCGCCGCCACCTGCGCGGCGCCGTGCCCGGGGTCGGGGTCGAGCACGGTCACGGCGAGGCCGCGCTGCGCCGTGCGCCAGGCGACGGCCAGCCCGATGATCCCACCGCCGACGATCAGGACGTCGGCATGCGTGCGTGCCAAGATTCGGATGCTCCCTTCGCCGGCATGACCCGGATCAGGTTCGGACGGTCGGAGGCCGCCGCAGCCTCCCTCTCAGCCCGGTGCGCCGGGCTCCCGTGTTCATGCTCCTCCCACCATAGCGCCGCCCCGTGGCGGGCCCGAAGGGGCCTGCCACGGGGCGGCGGGTGGGTGCACCGGGCCGGCCGTCCGCCGGCGGCGGGCCCGGCGCGGCTCAGTCGGCCTGCCGGGTCCGCGCGCGGTGCGCGGCGATCAGCTCGGCGTAGCGGTGTCCGCTGCTCTTCACGGTGCGCTGCTGGGTGTCGTAGTCGACGTGGACCAGGCCGAAGCGCTTGTCGTAGCCGTACGCCCACTCGAAGTTGTCCAGCAGCGACCAGGCGAAGTACCCGGCCAGCGGGACGCCCCGGGCGACCGCGCGGGCGCAGGCGGCGAGGTGCTCCTCCAGGTAGGCGGTGCGCTCGGGGTCGTGCACCGAGCCGTCCCGGCCCACGGTGTCCTGGTACGCCGAGCCGTTCTCGGTGACGTAGACGCGCTGGGCGCCGTATTCCTCGGAGAGCCGCACCAGCAGTTCCTCCAGGCCGGGGCCGTGCACCTCCCAGTCCATCGCGGTGCGCCGGGGGTCCGGGCCGGGCTGCTGCCGGGCGTAGGGGACCGGGCCGGTCGGGTCGTCCGCGATGATCTGCCGGAAGTAGTAGTTCAGGCCCAGCCAGTCCAGCGGTGCGGCGATGGTCTCCAGGTCCCCCGCGCGGATCGGGAGGTCCACCCCGTACAGCTCGACCATGTCCTGCGGGTAGCCGCGCCCGTGGATCGGGTCCAGCCACCAGCGGTTGGTGTGGCCGTCGGCCCGCAGCGCGGCGGCGCGGTCGGCGTCGCTGTCGCTGGCCGGCTCGATCGGGCTGAGGTTGTTGACGATGCCGACCTGGGCGCCGGGGCAGGCCGCGCGGACCGCCTGCACGGCCAGGCCGTGGCCCAGGTGCAGGTGGTACGAGGTGCGGACGGCGGCGGTGAGGTCGGTCAGCCCCGGGGCCATGTGGCCTTCGAGGTGGCCGATCCAGGAGGAGCAGAGCGGTTCGTTGAGGGTCGCCCAGTGGGTGATCCGGTCACCGAGGGCGCCGGCGACCACCGAGGCGTACTCGGCGAACCGCTCGGCCGTCTCGCGCTCCGGCCAGCCGCCCCGGTCCTGCTGCACCTGCGGCAGGTCCCAGTGGTACAGGGTGGGGAAGGGGGTGAGTCCGGCCTCCAGCAGCGCGTCGGTGAGCCGGTCGTAGAACGCCAGGCCGGCCGGGTTGACCGGGCCGCCGGCCTGCGGCATCACCCGGGGCCAGGCGATGGAGAACCGGTAGGCGTCCAGGCCGAGGCCCTTGGCCAGGCCGACGTCCTCCGGCCAGCGGTGGTAGTGGTCGCAGGCCACGTCCCCGGTGTCGCCGCCCGCGACCTTGCCGGGAGTGTGGGAGAACGTGTCCCAGATGGACGGAGATCGCCCGTCCTCGTTCACCGCCCCCTCGATCTGGTACGCGGCGGTGGCCGCGCCCCAGACGAAGTCGTCGGGCAGAGCACTCAGGTCGTTCACAACAGGCCTTTCGATGAGGGTCGTTCGGCGCCGGGTGTCCGCCGGCGCGGGTGTCACTTGACGGCTCCGGCGGTGAGTCCGGCGACCAGGTAGCGCTGGAGCAGCAGGAAGCCCGCGACGACGGGGACGCTGACGACCAGCGAGGCGGCCATGACCTGGTTCCAATACACGTCGGTCTGGGTGGCGTAGCCCTGGAGCCCGACGGCGAGGGTGCGGGTGTCCTCGTTGGTCAGCACCGACGCGAACAGCACCTCGCCCCAGGCCGTCATGAAGGAGTACACGCTGACCGCGATGATGCCGGGCCGGGCGGCCGGGACGATCACCTGGATCAGGGCGCGGACCGGCCCGCAGCCGTCCACCAGTGCGGCCTCGTCCAGGTCGCGCGGGATGGAGTCGAGGTAGCCGACCAGCATCCAGATGGAGAACGGCAGCGAGAAGGTGAGATAGGTGAGGATCAGCCCGGTCCGGCTGCCGTAGAGGTTGAGCCCGGTGCTCTGGCCGATGTTGACGAAGAGCAGGAACAGCGGCAGCAGGAAGAGGATGCCGGGGAACATCTGGGTGGAGAGCACCGTGGTGGTGAAGACCCGGCGGCCCGCGAACCGGTACCGGCTCACCGCGTACGAGGCGAGGATCGCGACCACGACCGACAGCACGGTCGAGCTGATCGACACCACCAGCGAGTTGATGAAGTACCGGCCCAGCGGGACGGTGTGCCAGATGTCGATGTACGGCCGGATCGTGAAGCCGCTCGGTATCCAGCGGAACGGCTGCTGGACGTCCCGCAGCGGCTTCAGCGACGAGGTGATCATCACCAGCACCGGCGCCAGGGTGAAGACCGCCAGCAGGGTGAGCAGCACCCGCCGGGTCCACCGGAAGGAGGCGGGGGCCGCCATCGCGGAGGGGACCGCGGCGGCGGTGCCGCGCTTCGAATGACTAGGCATCGGCACCCTTCCGGCGAGAGGTGAAGAACAGGTAGATCGCCGTCACCACGAGCAGGAACAGCAGCAGCAGGACCGACATGGCCGAGCCGGCGCCGAAGTTCCAGGTGACGAAGGAGGACTGGTAGATGTGGATGGAGATCAGGTCGGCGGCTTCCGGTGCCGACTTCCCGAACAGGACGTACGGCGTGTTGAAGTCGTTGAACGTCCACAGGAAGAGCACCAGCACCAGCACCTGGTTGACCGGCCGCAGCGACGGCAGGGTGATCTTGCGGATCTGCTGCCAGATCCCCGCGCCGTCCATCGCCGCCGCCTCGTACAGCTCGCGCGGGATGTTCTGTAGGCCGGCCGTCAGGGTGAGGAAGGCGAACGGCCAGGAGCGCCACACCGAGACGACGACCAGGGCGGTGAAGCTGTTGCCGCCGATCAGCCAGAACGGCCGGTCGGAGGTGAGGTGCAGCTGGTCGTGGAGGACGTGGTTCACCAGGCCGGTGTCCCGCTGGAACATGAACGACCAGGTGATCACGGCCGCGTAGACCGGCAGCGCGTACGGGATCAGGAAGAGCGTGCGCAGCAGGCCCCGGCCGCGGAAGGCGTCCTGCATCAGGACGGCCGCGACCGTCCCGATGAGCCAGGACAGCCCCACCGACAGCACCGTGAAGCAGCAGGTCACCCAGAAGGAGTGCAGCAGGGCCTGGCCGACCGGGGCGTTGAAGTCCACCGCCATCCGGTAGTTGCCCAGCCCCTGCCACGGGGCGCCCGTCCAGTTGTGGATGTAGAACTGGGTGAGCTGCTTGAAGCTCATCATGGCGCCGACGATCATCGGTACCACGTGGATGAGCAGTTCCAGGATGAGAGCGGGTATCAGGAGCAGATAGGGCAGGCCGATCCGGCGCAGTCGATCGCGCACGTCAGGAAGCCGGCATCTGCTGCTGGGCCTTGGTCAGGCGGTCCTTGACCGTGGCGTCGGTGATCGGCTTGCCGGAGGCGGCGTCCGCCAGCAGCTCCTTGACGGCGGTGCCGACCAGGGTCTCGAACTGGCTCTCGTCGGCGACCTGCGGCATCGGCGCGGCGCTCTTGGAGAGCACGCTGGAGAGCGCCTTCAGGTCGGGGGAGGCGAACGCCGGGTCGTCCTGGACCGACTTGACCGACGGCAGCGAGCCGTAGGTGGAGTTGAGGATCTTCTGCTCGGCGTCGCTGGTCATGAACTTCACGAAGTCCAGCGAGCCGCTGAGGTTCTTGGTGTTCTTGAAGACGGCCAGGTTGATGCCGGCGACGATGGAGTTGACGGCGGTGTCGCCGGAGGCGTCGGCGGTCTGGAACGGGATCGGGGCGACGCCGTAGTCCTCGGCCTTCATGCCGTGCGACTTCAGCGACGAGGCGGCGGCCTGCCACATCAGCATGGCGGCCTTGCCGCTGGCGAAGTCGGTGACCGACTGGTTGGCGGCGTACTCGGCGTTGCCGGGCGCGGTGATCTTGTCCTTGGCGATGAAGTCGGCGTACTGCTTGACGGCCGCCACGGCGCCGTCGGAGGCGAAGTCCGGCTTGCCGGAGGCGTCGAAGAAGGGGGCGCCGTGCTGCTTGCCGAGGACGAAGACGTTGTGGATGTTCTCCGAGAGGTTGCCGCCCTCGATGGCCAGGCCGAAGTGGCCGTCCTTGGTGAGCTTCTTGCCGTCGGCGACCAGCTCGTCCCAGGTGGTGGGCGGCGCGGCGATGCCGGCCTCCGAGAACATCTTCTTGTTGTAGTACAGGCCGTAGGCGAGCGAGTACAGCGGCACCGCCGCCGGGGCCTGGCCCGCGGCGCCGGCCGAGGCGATGGTCGACGGGAGGAAGCGGTCCTTGCCGCCGATCTTGTCGAAGGTCGCGTCGTCGAACGGCAGCAGCGCGCCGGTGGCCTGGAGCGAGGCCGACCAGGTGTTGCCGATGTTCAGCACGTCCGGGCCCTGGCCGGACGCGGTGGCCGCCAGGATGCGGTTCAGCAGGTCGGACCACGGGATGACCTCGAGCTTGACCTTGATGCCGGTCTGCTTCTCGAACTTTCTGAGTTCCGGCTCCAGGACCTGCTTGTCGTTGTCCAGGCTGGTGCCCTGGTTGCTCGCCCAGTAGGTCAGCGTCTTGGGGGCACTGCTGCTGCCACCGCTGGAGCCGCTGCTACAGGCGCTGGCGGTGATGGTGAGGGCGGCGACGATGGCAGTGGCGGCGGCGAGCCTGTTGGTACGCATGGCTGAGTGCCCCTTCCAGGGGTGCTGGGTGATCAAAGCCGGCGGCTTCACGGCTTATTTCAGGGCGTGATTTAACTCGTGCGCAAAGTGCGGCGTCAAGGCCCCGTGACGCGCCGACGAGCCTACGTAACGGACCCATACCGCTGCGGCCCCCCGCGCTTCCCCCGCCAACCTCCGCTCCCACCTGCGCAGATACCTCCCCGGCCGACCACGCCGCAGGCCACCGGGAGCCGCGCCGAGTCGCAATCGTTGTACAGCGGAGACCCCAACCCCCCACCGGGCGGCCCGGATCGGCGCCCACCCGACCCGCCCCCGCCCCCGCCCGCCCCGAGCGTTAGATTGACCCGGTGGCAGAGCCGAGGAGTACCGACCGGATCGTGATCGTCGGCGCCGGCGTGGCCGGCGCCCGGACCGCCGCCGCGCTGCGCGAACACGGCTGGACGGGCCGGCTGACCCTGCTCGGCGACGAGCCGCACCCGCCGTACGACCGCCCACCGCTCTCCAAGGACGTCCTGCTCGGCAAGGCCGACGCCACCACCTTCGACCTCGACTGGGCCGCCCTGGACGTCGAACTGCTCACCGGCCACCGGGCACTGCGGCTCGACGGCGCGGCCGGCGCCGTCCTCACCGACCTCGGCGCCGTCCCCTACGACCGGCTGGTCGCCGCCACCGGCGCCTCCGCAGTGCCGCTCCCCGGCGCGCTGGGCGTCCCCGGCGTCCACCTGCTGCGCACCGTCGACGACGCGCTGACCCTGCGCGCCGCGCTGCGCCCCGGCGCCCGGGTGGTGATCGTCGGCGCCGGCTGGATCGGCGCCGAGACCGCCACCGCCGCCCGCGCGCTCGGCTGCGACGCCACCGTGGTCGAGGCCGCCGCCGAACCGCTGGCCGGGGCGCTGCCCGCCGAACTCGGCCGGATCGTCCGCGACTGGTACGCCGCCGCCGGGATCGCCCTGCGCACCGGCGCACCGGTCGCCGGGGTCGAACCCGGCGCCGTACACCTCGCCGACGGCAGCACCCTGGCCGCCGACGCGGTGGTGGTCGGCGTCGGCGCCCGGCCCGCCACCGGCTGGCTCGGCGACTCCGGCGTCACCCTGGACGACGGCGGCGCGGTACTCACCGACGCCCGGCTGCGCACCACGCTGCCCGGCGTCTGGGCGATCGGAGACTGCGCCTCCTTCCCCTCCGCGCGGTTCGGCACCCGGCTGACCGTCCAGCACTGGGACAACGCGCTGCACGGCGCCGGTACGGTCGCCGCCGACCTGCTCGGCTCGGACGCGCCGCCGTACGACCCGGTGCCGTACTTCTGGTCGGAGCAGTTCGGCCGGATGGTGCAGTACGCCGGACACCACCCCACCGCCGACCGGCTGGTGTGGCGCGGCTCGCCGCAGGAGGCGGGCTGGACGGCGCTCTGGCTGCGCGGCGAGGCCCTGGTGGCGCTGCTGGCCGTCGACCGGCCGCGCGACCTCGCCCAGGGCCGCCGGCTGATCGAGCGCGGCACCCCGCTGGACCCGGCCGCCGCCGTCGACCCGGCCGTCCCGCTGAAGTCCGCCGCCCGCTGAGGCCGCCGCCGTACCGCCGGGCGCGGCACGGATGGACCGCCAACCGGCCCCGGAGTTACCCATCGGGCCCGCCGGATGGCAGTCTGGACCGGTGAGCGAGATCGATCCCAAGATTGAAGCCCTTGTCCCGGCGTGGCTCTACCTGCCCGACATCTCCGAGCGGTGGGGGGTGGAGGTCACCCGGGTCCGCCAGATGGTCAAGGACCGCGACCTGATCGCGGTGCGCCGCGGCGAGAACAACGCCCTTCAGGTCCCCGCCGACTTCATCGGCGACGAGAAGCCCGTCAAGGGGCTGCTCGGCACCCTGACCGTGCTCAGGGACGCCGGATTCAGCGACGCCGAGGCCCTGGAGTGGCTCTTCACCGAGGACCCCAGCCTCCCCGGCACGCCCGTCCAGGCGCTGCGGGAGAACCGGGGCACCGAGGTCAAGCGCCGCGCCCAGGCGATGGCGGTCTGACCCGGTGACCGAACCGAACACCCACGCGGCGTCGGCCCGGCCCCAGCTGGCCGACGCCCGCCTCTACCTCTGCACCGACGCCCGCCGCGAGCAGGGCGACCTGCCCGAGTTCCTGGACGCCGTACTGGCGGGCGGGGTGGACATCGTCCAGCTGCGGGACAAGGGGCTGGAGGCCCGGGACGAACTGGCGGCGCTGGAGGTCTTCGCGGACGCCTGCCGCCGCCACGGGCGGCTGCTCGCGGTCAACGACCGCGCCGACGTCGCCCACGCCGCCCGCCCCGACGTGCTCCACCTCGGCCAGGGCGACCTGCCGGTGCCGCTGGCTCGGGCCATCCTGGGCGACGAGGTGCTGATCGGCCGGTCCACCCACGCCGAGGCGGAGGTGGACGCGGCCGCCGCCGAGCCGGGCGTGGACTACTTCTGCACCGGCCCGGTCTGGCCGACCCCCACCAAGCCCGGCCGCCACGCACCCGGACTCGGCCTGGTGGAGTACGCGGCCAAGCTGGAGACCGACCGGCCCTGGTTCGCGATCGGCGGCATCGACGCGGGCAACCTGGACCAGGTGCTGGCGGCGGGCGCCCGCCGGGTCGTGGTGGTCCGCGCGATCACCGCCGCCCCCGACCCGGGCGCCGCCGCCGCCGCCCTGGCCCACCGCCTCCGTACCGCCTGACCCCCTCCCGAGCCGGGCCCCCGAAGGGCCCGGCTCGCGGTGCCCCGGGGTACTGCCCCGGCCCGGCAGGGGCGCGGGGAACTGCGCGCCCAGCCACCGCCGACGGTCAGTTGTTGCCCGTACAGATCCCCCGCCTACCCGCCGTCGACGGGACCGGCCCGGCCCGGCAGGGGCGCGGGGAACTGCGCGCCCAGCCACTCCCGACGGTCAGTTACCGGCCGCCCGGCCGCCCGGCTCACGGAAGACCTCTCCCGGCTGAGCACCCGGGTCGCGGGCGACATCGTCCAGAAGTTCGCCGACTACCGGCTCCGGCTCGCCATCGTCGGGGACGTCTCCCGGCACACCGAGGCCGGCGGCGCGCTGCGGGACTTCGTCCGCGAGAGCAACCGGGGCGCCCAGCTCTGGTTCCTCCCCGACACCGAAGCCCTCCGCGCCCGGCACGCCCCGCCGCCCGGCCGTCAGTAGCGGCGAGCGGTCGCCGCCGACGCCAGCTCCCGAAGGGCGTGCCGCGCCCGCTCGTCGCGGAGCGGCGCCGCGTCCAGCGCGGCCACCGCCTCGGCCAGCAGCGCGTCGATCCGCCGCTCGATCCGCTCGGCCGCCCCGCTGCGCGCGATCACCTCGCGCAGCCGGTCCACCTCCGCCGGGGCCAGGTCCGGCGCGCCCAGCCGCTCGTCCAGCAGCCGGGCGTCGGCGGCCGGGCAGGACTCCATCGCCAGCGCCACCAGCAGCGTCCGCTTGCCCTCCCGCAGGTCGTCCCCGGCCGGCTTGCCGGTCACCGCCGGGTCACCGAAGACCCCGAGCTGGTCGTCGCGCAGCTGGAACGCCTCCCCCAGCGGCAGACCGAACGCCGAGTACGCCTCCAGCAGCGCGGGCCCGCCCCCCGCCAGCAGCGCCCCCACCTGGAGCGGCCGCTCCACGGTGTACTTCGCCGACTTGTAGCGGACCACCGCCAGCGCCCGCCGCGCCGCCCCGTCGCCCATCGAGTCGCCCGCGACCGGCTCCAGCACGTCCAGGTACTGCCCCGCCATGACCTCGGTGCGCATCACGTCGAAGACCGGCTTGGCCCCCAGCACCGCCCCCGCGTCCAGACCGCAGCGCAGGAACAGCTCGTCGCACCAGCAGAGCAGCATGTCGCCCAGCAGCACCGCCGCCGCCGTACCGTACTGCGCCCGGTCGCCGCGCCAGCCGCCGTCGCGGTGCAGCGCCTCGAAGCGGCGGTGGATCGACGGCAGCCCGCGCCGGGTGTCGCTGCGGTCCATCAGGTCGTCGTGGATCAGCGCGCTGGCCTGGAGCAGCTCCAGCGCGGCGGCGGCCGTCACGATCCCCGCCGACTCCGCCGAACCGCCCGCGCCGCGCCAGCCCCAGTAGCAGAACGCCGGGCGCAGCCGCTTGCCCCCGTCGAGCAGGAAGTCGCGCAGCGCCCCGGAGGCGTCGAGCAGCTGCGGCGAGATCTCCGCCAGCAGCACCTCCTGCCGGTCCAGGAACTCCGCCAGCGCCCGGTTGACGCGTATCCGCAGCCGCTCCCGGTCCACCGGGTTGCCGGCGGACTCGCTGAGCGGTGCGGCGGTGTCGGCAGGCAGGGTCACGGTGCGGCTCCGGGGCAGGTACGGGGACGACAGCCAGCGTAACCGGGGCCGGCCGGCGTTCCCGCAGGCGGCCGGTCCCTTCGGCGTCTCAGCGGGTGGACGGAGAGTGCCCCGGGGGTCCGGATCGCGGATAACCTTGACTTATGGCACTGGGCACCCCTTCCACCAGAACCGACCACGCGGCCACCGTCCGTGAGCTCCTGGCGGAGGGGCACCGCTCGTTCTCCTTCGAGTTCATGCCCCCGCGCTCCGAGGCCGCCGAGCGCCGGCTCTGGGACGCCATCCGGCGGCTGGAGCCCCTGGCGCCCAACTTCGTCTGCATGACGTACGGCGCCGGCGGCCAGTCCCGGGACCGCACGGTCGACATGGTCGGCCGGATCGCCACCGAGACCACCCTCACCCCGGTCGCCCACCTCACCGCCGTCGACCACTCGGTCGCGGAGCTGCGCAACATCATCGGCCACTACGCCGACGTGGGCGTACGCAATGTGCTGGCCGTGCGCGGCGACCCGCCCGGCGACCCGCTGGGCGAGTGGGTGCGCCACCCGCAGGGCGTCTCCTACGCCGCCGAGCTGGTCGAGCTGATCAAGGGCATCGGGGACTTCTGCGTCGGCGTCGCCGCCTTCCCGGAGAGGCACCCCAGGTCGCAGAGCTGGGAGGAGGACATCCGGCACTTCGTCGCCAAGGTGCGCGCCGGTGCCGACTACGCCATCACCCAGATGTTCTTCGACGTGGACGACTACCTGCGGCTGCGCGACCGGGTCGCGGCGGCCGGCTGCGACGTGCCGATCATTCCGGAGATCATGCCGGTCACCAACGCCAAGCAGATCGACTTCTTCGCCCGGCTCAGCAACGCGGTGCTGCCCGCCGCGCTGGCCGATCGGGTGCTGGCCGTCGCGGACGACCCGGCGGCGGTCCGCGCGATCGGCGTGGAGCACGCCACCGCAATGGCGGAGCGCCTGCTGGCCGAGGACGCGCCAGGGCTGCACTTCATCACGCTCAACCACTCCACCGCGACGCTGGAGATCTACCAGAACCTCGGCCTGCACGAGCGCGGCTGACCCCCCGTCCGCTGCCGCCCGGAGGTCACGGGGCGGCTCCGGGGTCCCGGCGGCGCGGTACGCTCGCTCGACACACGTACGGCGCGGGTGGGCCGGACGGCGGCGCCGGGGCTGCCCGGTGAGTGGAGGTCTCGGTGGGCGTCGGGTACATGCTGCTGTACGCCGCGTTCGTGGTCGTGGCGCTGTGGCTGGTCGCTGAGCTGCTGCTCCAGCACAAGGCGCCGCTGCTGTGGCGGTCGGTCGCGCTGGCGGGCTTCCTCGGCGTGGTCGCCGGGATGCGGTTCGGCTCGGTCGCGGTGATCGGGCTGGGCGCGGCGGCCTTCGCCGTGGGGCAGACCTTCGTCACCCTCTCGGTCAAGCGCGGCTACCGGGCCGGCTGGTCGCTGCGCCGCTCCGACGGCAGTCTGCCGGGCCCGCTGGCCCGGATTCCCTTCCTGGCCGGTGCGGTGGGCGCGGGCGCGGTGCCGCCGTCGGCGCCGGCCGTGCAGCCGGTCGGTGAGGTGGGGCCGGTGGAGGCGGTCGAGATGACCATGGAGCAGCCGGCGGTGGAGCAGCCGGTCGACTACGGGGTGGCGGCGGAGCCGCAGCAGCAGGTGTACGAGATGCAGCCGTTGCAGGACGACGGCGCGGAGGGCTACGGCGTGTACGCGGGGGCGGCCTCGTACGGGGCGTACCCGCAGCAGGACCCGTATGCGGCGGCGGCCTACCAGGGCGGCTACGACCAGGCGCAGTACGGGGCGTACCCGCAGCAGCAGGGCTACTACGACGCCTCCTACGGCAGCTACCCCCCGCAGCAGGACCCGTACGCGGCGGCGGCCTACCAGGGCGGCTACGACCAGGCCCAGTACCCGGCCTCGCCCTACGACCCGCAGCCCGACTGGGCCCCCCAGCAGCAGCCCTGGCCCGACTACAGCACCCCCCACCCCTACGCCGACCCCCCGCCGCCCCCGTACCCCACCAACACCCCGTAACCCTCCCCGACTCCGCGGTGCAGCGGGCCCGTGTGACGGGAGGGGGGCGTGGCAAGCGTGTTCGGGCAGCACGGGCCCCTGCCGACTCGGCAGGGGCCCGTGGTGTGGTGAGCTCTTGTGGTGTGCTGAGCTGAGGAGAGCCGGGACCTGTCCTGGACGGGCAGCATCCCGGCCGACACCCCCTTAGCGTCTGCTACCGGCCGGACAGCCCGGCCTCACTTCAGGTGCCGGTCGAAGAACCGGCCGCCGTTCTCCACCTCGAACCACGGGGTGCCGACGTGCCCGCCCATATTGGCGTGCAGCGTCTTCTCCGTGCTGCCGAAGGCGTCGAACAGGTCCAGGGCCCGCTGCCGGGGGTTCCCTTCGTCGTCCCACTGGAGCAGGAACAGCAGCGGAACGGTGATCTGCCGGGCCTCCTCGCGCTGGGCGCGGGGCACGTAACCCCCGGCGAAGAGACCGGCGGCCGCGATGCGCGGCTCGACGGCCGCCAGCCGGATGCCGACGGCGGTCCACCCGGAGTACCCGACCGGGCCGTCGATCTCGGGCAGCGAAAGGAGGGCGTCCAGGGTGGTCCGCCACTCCGGGACCGCCTTTTCGACCAGCGGGCCGATGAAGGACTCGAAGATCTCGTCGACCGGCTCGCCGGCCCGCATCGCCCGGCGGAGGTCGGCGCGGGCCTGGTCGTCGGCGGCGGAACGGGGCCGGTCACCGCACCCGGGGGCGTCGATGGCGGCCACCGCGTAGCCGTACGCCGCGTAGCGCCGGGCCCGCGCCACCAGCCGGGGTTCCCCCTTGGGCAGGCCGTTGTTGGGGGCCATCAGGATCAGCGGCGCCGGTCCGGAGCCGGGCGTCCACAGGGTGCCGGGGGTCTCACCGAGGGTGAACTCGCGTGCGAGGACGCCGCCATCGAGGTGCTGTTCGGAAGTGAACTGCATGGTCGTGCCTTTCGGGAGAGCTCTTGAACGGCGCTCCCGGACGACCTATCGCCCGACCGTGACCCCGGAGGAGAGCACCCATGTCGCTGCTGTGTTCACGGGTACCACCTCCTCGTTCTCTCGCACGGCCTCCGGGAATCTAGCAGTGGTCCCCGTGGTCCGCCAAACGGATTCCCGCGCGGCTCCGCCACCGGGCGCCCGGAGTCGGAACAGTACGCAGAGCTACTTGGAGCCTCATCGGCCTCGGCCGGCAAGATCACAATCCCCAGCTCGAGTACGAGAAGCGGCGACACCCCGCCGGGCCCGGGTGGTGGGGTCTGCTCAGGCCTTGATCTCGTCCATAAGCATTCTGAGAGTCAAAGAATGCTTTTCTGGAGGCAGATTTTCGAGGGCGGCTTGTGCGTAAGTGACTCCTCCGGGGCCATCTCCTGCCCTGGCCATCATCAGCCCTTTGTGCATCTCCAGATGGGTGGCAAATCGCGGCAATGCGTCGGGTAGTTCTGCAAAGGCATGCTCCTGTGCCTCCTGCGCCTTCTTCTCGTCTCCGAGTCGAGCGAAGAGAAGGCTGAGGAATACATTCATGCGCCAATGCGGAACCGCGTAGTCAGAGGTTTGTCGGTGAGACCCGGCAAGATCGAAGATCCTGCGTCCCTCTTCGGCCAGGGCGAGGGCTTTTCGTCGGTCTCCTCCGATCGCGGCCACATGTGCACGCCCCATGACGGCGTTGAGCAGGCCGAGGCTCGGTGCCTGTGAAATCTCCTGTGCCTGCTTGGCCAGCAGGTCGGCCACGGGGAGGGACGCGCCTTCATAGCCGAGTGCGATGGCGGCCCTGCCTCGCACCCAGACACGCGACTCTTCGTCTCCTGAACGGTCGGCGGCCTCAACGGCCATCCGGTACCACACCAGAGCCTTGGAGCCGTCGGAGCCGGGGAATGTCTTCGCGTAAAGGGTCATAAGCCTTGCTGCGACAGCCCACAGTCTAGGGTTTTCCAGCTGCTGCTGGATCACCACCAGTTCACCGGCGAGGCTTCGTTGGATGTCGGCTGCCCCCATGGACATATAGTCGGTGCCATAGGAAGCCAGCTTCTCCTCCCAGGTGTCCAGGTCGGGACCGAGGCGCCTTAGGCGTGCAGCGAATCCGGCCTCGATCAGGTCCGAAGCCGCGATGGGAGCTATGGCCAAAGCTGCAACGTCCGTAAAGAAGGTTCGACGTTTCACTTCGTTCTCCAGGAGCGCAAGGGGTACCTCCAGAACTGCGGCGAGATGCCGAAGCCAGAAAGGGCCTGGCTGGACCTTGTTGCATTCCCAGCGAGAAACGTACTCCCGCGTCATGGTGTACCCCGGGGCCGACTTCGACAGCTCGGCAGCCAGCCGAGACTGGGACCAACTGTGCGCCGTGCGAAGCTCCTTGACCAACCGCCCGAGAGTCATGACCCCATGATGCCCCTAGACATGCCACTGGTGAGGGGACTCACCCGCAAGTGATCCTCGGAGGGTCCACCCCCAACTGTGGAGGCCCCACCATGGCGACCACTGGCGTCCCCCACTTCGATGACTTGCATCAGAGCAAGGAGGTCAAGGACAACCAGGCGCAGGGAGCCGCCCTGACCGACGTCACCTCTCATCCCGTCCCGGGCTTTGGGCGAGGTCGTTCCGCCCGGGACGGGGCACCGAATCCGATCGGCCCGAGGGGGCACCTGTGGGCGCAGCACCAGGCCATCCCGTCACGACGTACGTCCTGTGCACCGACCCGGTTTTCCGGCTGCTGATCGTTCAAGCGGCGGGGCTTGGGACCTGGCACCTTCCGGGCGGGGTGGTCGAGGCCGGCGAGTCACCGCTGGCTGCGGCCCGCCGAGAGTTCCGCGAGGAACTGGGCCTCAGCGTGGACCTGCAAGGGGACGACCTGTTGTCGGTGGAGTGGGCCGGAGCGCGCCGCCCTGGTGCGCGTGACCGGCTTGTCCTTCTCTGGGCGGGACCGATGCTCAGCACCGCCGACACGGACCGGATCTCCCTGCAACGACGGGAACTGTCGTCGTGGCAGTGGGCGACCCGCGAAGAAGCCAGGACGATCCTGCACCCCGGCGTTGCCGCTCGGATCAGGGCGCCTTTCCAGCCCCCCGGGCGCGTTGTTTACCAAGAGACACGTCACGAAAGGACGGACACATGACTGCTGACTTCCCCGCGCGGGTGCTTCGAATCGGCACTCGTAGTTCTCCGCTCGCCCTTGCCCAGACGGACATGGTGATCGCCGCTCTGAAGGAGCACGAACCGGAGCTTCGGACGGAAGTGGCCCCGGTCACCACCGAGGCCGACCTGTGGCAGGGCGACCTTGCCCAGCTCGGCGGCAAGGGGCTTTACACGAAGCAGATCGACACCCTGCTCCAACGCGGTGACGTGGATATGGCCGTGCACTGCGTCAAGGACGTGCCCGGGGATGTGCCCCTGCCTCGCGGGTTGGTGTTCGCCTCCTACATGGAGCGGCCGGACGTACGGGATGTGCTGCTGTTCCCCGAGGGGTCCGAGCACACGTCGCTCGCTGACCTCCCTCCCGGCGCGGTTATCCTCTCGTCTGCGGTCCGCCGGAAAGCTCAGGTGCTCCGCGCCCGGCCCGATCTCAAGGTCGTCCGGGTGCGCGGGGCTGTCGGCAGCAGGCTGGAGAAGCTGGACGGTGCGAGGAAGATCGACGTGAAGGCGGACGGCATGATCCTTGCCGTGGCCGGTCTCGCCCGACTCGGGATCGAGCGCCCCGGGTACGTGCTCAGCATGGACGAGATGCTCCCTGCGGTGGGGGCGGGGGTGCTCGGCCTTGAGTGTCGGCAGGACGACCACGCGGTAGCCGCGCTGCTGGAGAAGGTGAACCATCCCCGGACCATGCGGGAGGTGACCGCCGAGCGCGTCATGTTGCACAGTCTGCGCGGGCACTGCAACAGCCCGATCGCCGGGCACTGCACGACGGAAGGCGACGGGCAACTGTGCCTTCGCGGCATGGTGTTCGACCGCGAAGGCTCGAAGTTCGCCAATGCGATGACGTGGGACGAGCATCAGGGAGACCCGGCAGTCCTGGGCGCCCGCGTCGCCGCCGAACTGCTCCGGCAGGATGCCCGGAAGATCATCGAAGGCATCCCGCACTAAGGTCCGTTCGGTAGCGTGCGGGCCGTCTGCCTACTCAGACGATCCATTGCCCGACCAGCGGCGCACCTGCTTGTCCGCACGGTGCCGTGCCGCGCCGAGGGCATCCGGCCTGTGCGCCCGTGCGTGGAGGCTTGGGAGCGGGCCCAAGAGCGGGAACGGCAGCGCGAGCGGCGCACCGCAGCGGCTCTTGCCGCTCTGGGCATTGACGGCCTGCCCCCGGGGGCTCGGGGTGTGCCGGAGGGCCGGGTCTGTACCGCCGTACTGACCCGGCCCTCGGCTGGGGCGCGGTCCCCATGTCACCGCGCCCCCCGCCGCCGTCAGCCCACCGCTGACGACGCCGACAACAGCAGCCGGCCGGCCGAGGAACCGGCGTGCAGCGTGTACCGGCCGGGCCGGTACACGAACGCGCCCGCCTGCGGCGACCACTGCTGGAAACTTCGCGGCCCCGGCCGGAGCACCGCCTCGGCCCGCTCCCCGGCCCCGGCCGTGACGGCGGCGTACCCGGCCAGCCGCAGCCCGTCCCCGGCGTCGAGGTAGAGCTGGACGACCTCGCGGCCTGGGCGGTCGCCGGTGTTGCGCAGCCGTACCCGGATCTCGGCCCCGGCCGCCGGGTCGATCTCCCCGGGGGCGGTCAGCTCCTCGTACTCCCAGCTGGTGTAGCCCAGGCCGTGGCCGAACCAGTAGGCGGGCTCGGCGCCGGACCGCAGCCAGGCGCGGTAGCCGAAGTCGGCGCCCTCGTCGTAGCGCAGCACGCCGTCGTCGGGGAGCACGCCGGGCAGCGGGGCGCCGTCGGCCGCGGCGGCCCAGGTGGTGGGGAGCCGGCCGCCCGGCTCGGCGTGCCCGAACAGCACGTCGGCCAGGCCGTGCCCGGCCTCCTGGCCGGGGAACCAGCCCAGCAGTACGGCCGGGACCTGCTCCCGCCAGGGGAGTTCCACCGGGCCGCCGGAGTTGACCAGCACCACGGTGCGCGGGTTGGCCGCGACCACGGCCCGGACCAGGTCGTCCTGGCGGCCGGGCAGTGCCAGCGAGCCCCGGTCGAAGCCCTCGCTCTCGATCTCGTCGTTGGTACCGACCACCACCACCGCCGCGTCGGCGCCGCGCGCCGCCTCGGCGGCCAGCGCGATGGCCTCGTCGGCGGCCGGTCGCGGCGGGTCGGCGGCCAGCGCCACCACCTGGCCGGTGCCGGGTTCGAACCGGCGCCGGGCGACCAGCCGCAGCGGCCGGCCCTCGGTCACCGCCAGCCGGACGCTGCTGAAGGAGGGCGACACATGCAGATAGGTGGGGTCGTCCGACCGGGGGGTGACATAGGTGTCCAGCAGGGTGTGGCCGTCGACCTCCAGGGAGACGGCGCCCAGGCCGACCACCGAGAGGTCCCAGTCGCCGCTGGAGTCGGGCCGCAGCAGGGCGCTGAGCTCGACGCCGGTGGCGGCCCCGAGCGCGGCCGGTCCTGCGGCGGGCTCCAGGACCCGGCCGCTGAGCCGGTGCTCGCGGTGCAGCTCGCGGCCGTCCGCGTCGAGGTAGCGGACCAGGACGCCGGGCTCGCCGGTCTCCGGGTTGCGGGCGTTGCCCGCGTGCAGCGGGGTGGGGCGTACCGAGAGCAGCGGCCCGGCGGCGTGCACCACCTCGGCGCGGCCGTCGAGGGCGGCCCGGATGCCGTCCAGCGGGGAGACCACGGTGGCGGGGAAGACGCCCGCGCTGCCGCCGCCCTGGATGCGGGCCTGGGCGGCGCCCTGGCCGAGCACCGCGACCCGCCGCAGCCGGCCGGGGTCCAGCGGCAGCAGGCCGCCCTCGTTGCGCAGCAGGACGCTGCCGGCCGCGACGGCCCGCCGCAGCAGGCCCGCCGGGTCGGCGGGCGCGGGCGGCGCGGCGGGGCCGGGGACGCTCTCCAGCGCGCCGACCCGGGCGGCCAGCAGCAGGATGCGCCGTACCTTCGCGTCGACCGCCGCCTCCGGCACCCGGCCCTCGCGGACGGCGGCCACCAGTGGTTCGCCCCACAGCGGGTGCGGGCCGGGCATGGCGAGGTCCTGCTCGGCGTTGGCGGCGGCGTCGGTGGAGCGCACCGCGCCCCAGTCGGAGACCACCACGCCGTCGAAGCCCCAGGAGCCCTTGAGGGGTTCGGCCAGCAGCGGGCTCTCCGACATGGTGGTGCCGTTGACCTGGTTGTAGGCGGACATCACCAGCCAGGCCCCGGCACGTACCGCCTCCTCGAAGGGGGCGAGGTAGACCTCGTGCAGGGTGCGCTCGTCGACCCGGGCGTCCAGGGTGAGCCGCTCGGTCTCGGACTCGTTGGCGACGTAGTGCTTGGCGGTGGCGGCGACACCGCCGGCCTGGACGCCCCGGATGTAGGCGGCGCCGGTGCGGGCGGTGAGCAGCGGGTCCTCGGAGAAGCACTCGAAGTGGCGGCCGGCGAACGGTGAGCGGTGCAGGTTGAGGGTGGGGGCGAGCAGGACGTCGATCTGCTTGCGGCGGGCCTCGGCGGCGAGCAGGCCGCCGAGTTCGGTCACCAGCTGCTCGTCCCAGGAGGCGGCCAGCGCGGTGGGGGAGGGCAGCGCCAGGGCGGTGTCGCGCTCGTCCCAGCGTTCGCCGCGCACTCCGGCGGGGCCGTCGGAGACGCTGATCGCCCGCAGGCCGACGGCCGGTTCGGCCGGGGTGCGGAAGGCGCCGGAGCCGGAGAGCAGCGCGACCTTGGCGGGCAGGTCGAGGCGGGCCAGCAGGTCGTCCAGGTGGGCGGTGAGGTCCGGCGCGGTGCTGACGGGCACTGCGGTGAGGGTGTCGGAGTCGCGGGTCGTCATGGTCATCCCTTCACGGCCCCGTTCATGATGCCGTCGAGGATCTGACGGCCCATCAGCAGGAAGACGATAATGATCGGCAGGCTGGAGACCAGGGCGCCGGTCAGCACCAGCGAGTAGTCCTGGATGTAGCCGCTGGCCAGCTCGGAGAGCGACAGCTGCACGGTGGGGTTCTGCTGGGTCATCACGACCTTGGGCCAGTAGAAGTCGTTCCAGCTGGCCATGAAGGTGAGCATCCCCAGGACCGCCATCGCGGGGCGGGCGGCGGGCAGGGCGACGTGCCAGTACAGGCCACGGGTGGTGCAGCCGTCCATCCGCCCGGCGTCCAGCAGTTCGTCGGGGACGGCGGTGACCAGGTACTGCCGCATGAAGAACACCCCGAAGGCGTTGGCGGCGGCCGGCACGATCAGCGCCTGGAGGTGGTCGGCCCAGTGCAGCCAGTTGGCCATCATGATGTAGAGCGGGATGACGCCGAGCTGGGTGGGCACCATCATGGTCGCCACCACCGAGCCGAGCAGCGGCCCCCGGCCGGGGAAGCGCAGCTTGGCGAAGGCGAAGCCGGCCAGGGTGGAGGTCAGCACCACCGAGACGGTGACGGTGGACGCCACGATCAGCGAGTTGAGCAGTGCGAGGCCCATGTCGGCCTGGCCGAAGGCGCGGCCGATGTTGCCGAGCAGCCGGGTGCCGGGCAGCAGCGCCGGCGGTACCTGGCTGAGCGCCGCCTGGTCGCGGGAGGCGGCCACCAGGGTCCAGTACAGCGGGAAGACGGAGGCGATCACCACCACGGCGAGGACGAGGTACACCCCCCAGCCGGCCGACAGCTGGCGGTCCCGCCGGGAGCGGACGGTGCGGCGCGCGGGGCGCTGGGCGAGGGTCGGGGCGCTCATGAGGCGTCGACTCCCTTCATCCGGCGGGCGAGCAGGAAGTTGAGCACCACGATCACCACGATGACCAGGAAGGTCGCCCAGGAGATCGCCGCCCCGTAGCCGTACTTGAACTTCCCCCAGAACTGGTCGTACGAGTACAGCGCCAGGGTCTGGAACTGGTGCTGGGAGCCGCCCGCCATCGGGGTCTGGCTGGCGCCGAACAGCAGCGGCTCGCCGAACATCTGGAGTGCCCCGATGGTCGAGGTGATGACGGTGAACAGGATGGTCGGGCGGAGCATCGGCACGGTGATCGACCAGAACTGCCGCACCCGGCCGGCCCCGTCGATGGCGGCGGCCTCGTACAGCTCGAACGGCACGGCCTGCATCGCCGCCAGGTACAGCAGTGCGTTGTAGCCGGTCCAGCGCCAGGCGACGATCACCGAGATGGCCGCCCAGGAGGACAGGGTGCCGGCCTGCCAGTCGGTGTGGTCCACGCCGAACAGCCCCAGCACCCAGTTGACCAGGCCGAAGTCCCGGCCGAAGAGCTGGACGAAGATGATGGTGACGGCGGCGACCGAGGTCACATTGGGCAGCAGCACGCCCATCCGGATCAGGGTGCGCCCGCGCAGCCGGTAGTTGAGCAGATGGGCCAGGGTCAGCGCGAGCAGCAGCTGCGGGACGGTGGCCAGCACCCCGATGCCGAGGGTGTTCTTCAGGGCGTTCCAGAAGAACTGGTCGTGCAGCAGGGTGCGGTAGTTGTCGAACCCGACGAAGGTGCCCTCGCTGCCGTCGGTGTCCGCCCGCCAGCCGGTCAGTGACACATAGGCGGTGTACAGCAGCGGGAAGAGCCCGAAGACTCCGAAGACCGCGAAGAACGGGGCGATGTAGAGGTAGGGGGACGCGCGGCGCTCGGCGCGCTGCCACCGCACGCTGCGGCGGGCGGGCGCCCTGGGCGGTGGGGCTCCGGGCACCGCGGGCCGGCTGACGGCGGGCGGGGTGTCGGTGGCGGCCATGGGGTGTGCTCCTGGAGGAGTGGCCGACGGGGTGCGGAGCGGGGATGGGACGCACCCCGCCGACACGATCTGGGCGGGTCCTGCGGCGGCGCTACTGGCTGATGTTGGCGATCTCGGCCAGGGAGTTGGCCCACGCCTTGTCACCGGTCGCCTTGCCCTGCTCGACGGAGAGCAGGCCGTTGGCGAAGACGTTGCCGATGTCGGCGCCGTGCGGGCCGATCGGCTGCGGGCTGAGGTTCTTCGCCGAGTCGGAGAAGGTCTTGCCGGTGGGGGCGTTGTTGAACAGCGGGTCCTTCAGGTCGGCGATGTCCGGCGAGGTCCACAGCGCCTGGTCGGACGGGAAGAAGCCCTTGTTCTTGAACAGCCACGCCTCCTGCTCGGGGGCGGTCAGCCACTTGGCGAGGTCCACCGCGGCCTGGATGTGCTTGCCCTGGGCGGGGACGGTCAGGTACGAGCCGCCCCAGTTGCCGCCGCCGCCGGGGATGGCGGCCATGTCCCAGGTGCCGCCGTCGGCCGGCGGGTTGGCCTTGAACTCGTAGCTCATCCAGGCGGGGCAGGTGACGGTGGCGAACTGGCTCTTGCGGAAGCCGGTGTCCCAGGCGGGCGTGAAGGCGGCGATGCCGGCGGACTCGCCGTCCTTGATCGCTCCGGCGACGGTGTCGAAGGTCTGCTTGACCGCCGGGTTGGAGGCGGCGACGACCTTGCCCTCGGCGTCGTAGAAGCCCTGCGGCGCCTGGGCGACCATCGCGGAGAAGACATTGCTGCCCGCGTCGAACCACTTGACCTTCTTGTCGGGGCTCTTGGCCAGGAACTGCTTGCCGGTGGCGAAGTAGGAGTCCCAGCTGGAGAGCAGCGAGGAGACCGCGGCCCGGTCGGTGGGCAGCCCGGCGGCCTTGAACAGGTCGCTGCGGTAGCAGAGCGCCAGGCCGCCCATGTCGGTGCCCAGGCCGAACAGCTTCCCGCCGTCGGGGCTGGAGGCGGGGGCCGTCTTGGAGGGCACCCACTGGTTCTTGTCGACGCCCTGGTCCAGGAAGTTGACGAACTTGCCCGCCTGGCCCTGGAAGCCGGCCACCTGCCCGATCTCGATCGCCTCGATGTCGGCGGTGCCGCTGCCGGCGATCAGGTGGGCGTGCAGGTTCTGGTGGTGGGCCCCCATGTCGGCCCGGTTCTCCTTGATGGTGACGTTGGGGTGCAGCTTCTGGTATTGGGCGTAGAGCTCCTTGTACCCGAAGTCGGAGTACAGGTTGACCGTCAGGGTGACCTTGGCGTCGGGGTCGGCGGCGGCGGCCGGACTGCTGTCGCTGCCGCAGCCGGTGAGGAGCAGTGCGCCGGCGACTGCGGCCCCGGTCCCGGCGAGCCACGATCTCCGTCTGGTTGCTGCGTCGCGCATGGGGGTTCCTCGGTGCCGGTCGAGTGGTGACTCGATGGGTGAATGTGCGCAGGGAGGTTCGCCCGGCGGAGAGCAGTCCTGTCCACTGGGCGGGGAAGGGGGGAACGCCGATTGGAACGCTAACTGGAGAGCGCTCTCCCGTGTCCGTACACTCACGTGCCTCGGCTGAACTGTCAAGACCTCCCGGGTGATCCGGGAAGAGTGGTCGGAGGGTATGCCCGCCGGTGTCCCTGGTTGTCAGACTTTGCGGGGGCGGGATCTCAGCGTGGCCCTGTCACATCCCTTGACACCCCGGAAATGCGCCAGCAACCATCAGGCCCGGGAGAGAGCGCTCTCCAAGCCTGCGCCTCCCCGCCCTCTCCGCCCTCCTTCCCCCCAACTCCCCACCCAGGAGCCGTCCATGAGTACCACCCCGCAACCGGTGCGCCCGCGCACCCTGGCGCCACCGGTCCGCAGTGCCGTCGCCCTGTTCATCACGGTGGGTCTGGCGCTGTACGCCCTGATGGTGCCGACCGTCCGCGCGCACGCCGCCGAGACGCTGCTCTCCCAGGGCAAGCCGGCCACCGCCTCCTCCACCGAGGGCGACGCCTGGCCGGCGAGCGCCGCCGTCGACGGCAACACCACCACCCGCTGGGCCAGCGCCTGGAGCGACCCGCAGTGGCTCCAGGTGGACCTGGGCGCCACCGCGACGCTCAGCAAAGCCGTACTGACCTGGGAGAACTACGCCACCGCGTATCGCATCCAGGTCTCGGACGACGCCTCCCACTGGACCGACGCCTACAGCACCACCGCCGGCGCGGGCGGCACCCAGACCGTCGCCCTGAACGGCAGCGGCCGCTATGTGCGGTTCTACGGCACCGCCCGCTCCAACGGCTACGGCTACTCGCTGTGGGAGTTCCAGGTCTACGGCACGCCGGGCACCGGCGGCGGCACCGGCGGCGGTGACGGCGGCACGGGCGGCGGGAACGGCGGCGGCACCGGTGGCGGCACGGGCGGCGGCGACGGCGGCACCGGCGGGACCCTGCCGGGCAACTGGAGCACCGTCTGGAGCGACGACTTCTCCGGCGCGGCCGGCGCCGCCCCCGACGGCGGCAGCTGGATCACCGACACCGGCACCTCCTACCCCGGCGCGGCCGACCACTGGGGCACCGGCGAGGTGGAGACCTCCACCGCCAACGCCGCCAATGTGAGCCTGGACGGCAGCGGTCACCTCAACCTCACCGCCGTCAAGAACGGCTCCGCCTGGACCTCGGGCCGGGTGGAGACCAAGCGCACCGACTTCGAGGCCCCGGCCGGCGGCCAGCTGCAGATCTCCGCGACGATCAAGCAGCCCAACCCCGCCAACGGCGCGGGCTACTGGCCGTCCTTCCGCGCGATGGGCGCCGCCTACCGGGGCAACACCTCGACCTGGCCGGGCGTCGGCGAGCTGGACGTCCTGGAGAACGTCAACGGCCGCAGCCAGCTGTCGTCCACCCTGCACTGCGGCACCGCCCCCGGCGGCAACTGCAATGAGTACAACGGCCTGACCAGCGGCCTGGCCAGCTGCACCGGCTGCCAGACCGGCTACCACACCTACGCCACCGTCATCGACCGCACCCGGTCCGACGAGCAGGTCCGCTGGTACCTGGACGGCAAGCAGGTCTGGCAGGTCAACGAGAGCCAGGTCGGCACCACCGCCTGGAACAACGCCATCCACCACGGCTTCTTCCTGGTGTTCAACCTGGGCATCGGCGGCTCCTACCCGGACGCGGTCTGCGGCTGCACCACGCCGTCCGCCGACACCTCCTCCGGCGGCGTGCTCAGCCTGGACTCGGTCACCGTCTCCCGTACCACCGGCACCGCGCCGGCCCCGCTCACCGACCCGGCCGTGCCCACCGGCGGCAGCACCGTCAAGGTCACCGGCTCGCAGGGCAACTGGCAGCTGACCGTCGACGGCAAGCCGTACCAGGTCAAGGGCCTGACCTGGGGGCCGTCCAATGACACCGCCGACTCCCGGATGCGCGACCTGAAGTCGATGGGCGTCAACACCCTGCGCACCTGGGGCACCGACGCGGGCAGCAAGCCGCTGCTGGACAGCGCCGCCGCCTACGGGCTGAAGGTGGTCAACGGCTTCTGGCTCAACCAGGGCGCCGACTACGTCAATGACACGGCGTACAAGAACAGCACCCTGGACGACATCAAGAAGTGGGTGACCACCTACAAGAACCACCCCGGCGTGCTGATGTGGGACGTCGGCAACGAGGTGCTGCTGACCACGCAGGACCACTACTCCGGCGCCCAGATCGAGCAGCAGCGGATCGCGTACGCCAAGTACGTGGAGCAGGTGGCGCAGGCGATCCACGCGATCGACCCCAACCACCCGGTGACCTCCACCGACGCCTGGACCGGCTCCTGGCCGTACTACAAGCAGTACACCCCCAGCCTGGACCTGTACGCGGTCAACTCCTATGGCTCGGTCTGCAACGTCAAGCAGGACTGGATCAACGGCGGCTACACCAAGCCGTACATCATCACCGAGACCGGCGAGGCGGGTGAGTGGGAGGTACCGGGCGACGTCAACGGCGTGCCCACCGAGCCCACCGACATCGCCAAGCGGGACGCCTACGTCCAGGCGTGGAACTGCATCACCGGCCACACCGGGGTGGGGCTGGGCGCCACGATGTTCCACTACGGCAACGAGAACGACTTCGGCGGTGTGTGGTTCAACGTCATCCCCAGCGGCTGGAAGCGGCTGGCGTACTACTCGGTTGTCAAGGACTACAACGGCACCGCGCCGACCAACACCCCGCCGGTGATCAGCAGCATGTCGGTCGCCAACAGCACCGCCGTCCCGGCCGGCGGCACCTTCACCGTCTCCAGCACGGCGAGCGACCCGGACGGCGACGCGATCCGCTACCAGCTGATGTACTCCACCAAGTACGTCGACGGCGGCACCGGATTCCGGCAGGTGACCTTCACCCAGACCGGCGACGGGCAGTTCTCGGTCACCGCGCCCAAGCAGCTCGGGGTGTGGAAGGTGTACGTCTACGCCTTCGACGGCCACGGCAACGTGGGCATCGAGACCAAGTCCTTCCGGGTGGTGGCCCCCACCGCCAACGGCACCAATGCGGCGCTGGGCAAGCCGACCACCGCCTCCAGCTACCAGGCCACCGGCGACGGCGCGCCCTTCCCGCCGTCGAACACCACCGACGGCAACTGGAACACCCGCTGGGCCAGCGAGTGGAGCGACGCCCAGTGGGTCCAGGTGGACCTGGGCAAGACCACCGCCGTCAAGCACGTCCAGCTCGGCTGGGAGGCCGCCTACGGCAAGAGCTACCAGATCCAGCTCTCCGACGACGGCAGCAACTGGCGGACGGTCTACACCACGACCACCGGGAGCGGCGGCGTCGACGACTTCGACGTCTCCGGCTCCGGCCGCTACGTCCGGCTGAACCTGACGCAGCGCGGGACGGCCTACGGCTACTCGCTGTACGAATTCGGCGTGTACGCCTGAGGCGCACGCCATGGGAACGGGGCGGGCACGGCGGACGGCGGCAGCCGACCGCCGTGCCCGCCCCCACGTGTGGGATCGCCCTGGAGAGCGCTTTCCCACGTGGTATAACAGCAGCATGAGCAGCAGCCGTCCGGCGGGGCCACGCCTGCCCACCCTCGAGGACGTCGCACGGTCCGCCGGAGTCTCCCGGGCGACCGTCTCCCGGGTCGTCAACGGGACCCGCAACGTGGACCCGGAGATCCGCAAGACCGTCCTGGCGGCGGTGGCCGCCACCGGCTATGTGCCCAACCGGGCGGCCCGGTCGCTGGTCACCCGGCGTACCGACACCGTGGCCCTGGTCTTCTCGGTGCCCGACCGCCACGCCGAGCAGGACCCCTTCCTGGGGCAGGTCTTCAGCGACCCCTTCTTCGGCCGGATCGTCGGCGGGCTGCTCACCGTCTTCCGTCCGCGCGGGGTGCACCCGGTGCTGATGCTCGCGGACTCGGCGGCCAGCCGCACCGCGCTGCTGGTCGAGCTCCAGCAGCAGCGCATCGACGGCGTGGTGCTGGTCTCGGTCGCCCCGGAGGACCCGCTGCTCCGGCTGCTCACCGAGACCGAGGTGCCGGCCGTGCTCTTCGCCCGGCCGACGGTGCCGGTGCCGATCAACTACGTGGACGTGGCCCACCACGCCGGGGCCCGGATGGCCACCGAACTGCTGCTCGCCCGGGGCTGCCGCCGCCTCGCCACCATCTCCGGCCCGCTGGACGCACCGGCCGGCCAGGACCGGCTGGCCGGCTTCCGCGAGGCCATGGCCGAGAACGGGCACGCCTTCGCCCCCAGCGTCGAGGGCAGCTTCACCCAGGACGGCGGGGAGCGGGCCATGGCCCGGCTGCTGGCCGAGTACCCGCAGACCGACGGCGTCTTCGTCGCCAACGACCTGATGGCGCAGGGCGCGCTGCTGACCCTGCGCGACCAGGGCCGGCGGGTCCCGGAGGACGTGGCGGTGGTCGGCTTCGACGACAGCAGCGCCGCCCGCGCCGCCCGGCCGCAGCTGACCACGGTCCGCCAGCCGGTGGAGGACATGGCGGCCGAGATGGCCCGGCTGCTGCTGGAGCGGATCGAGCGGCCGGACCAGCGGGTCACCTCGGTGATCTTCAAGCCGGAGCTGGTACGGCGGCAGTCGGCCTGAGGGCGGGCCGGCCGCCGCCGTACGCGGTGCCGCCGGCCGCACCCGGCGGCAGGCCCGGGACGGAGCGCCCCCGCCCCGGGCCCGGGTGCCGTCCCGTCAGGCCGCGCCGGAGCGGGAGATCGGCAGGTCCTCGATGGCCACCTGGACGATGCCGGCCCGGCACGCGGCCGCTCCTAGGGTTTGCGCAGGTCGGGGGCCGGGTGGCCGGTGAGCAGGAGGCGCACGGCGTTCCACGCGGCGCGGACGGCGCCCGCGACGCGGGGCTGCTCGTCCCCCAGGACCCGGACCCAGGCCCCGCAGTCGCCGGGCAGCACGCTCGCCCCGTAGGGCAGGCTCTGCCCGGCGAGTGCCAGGTGCAGCGTGTCGGCGACCTCGGCCGGGGGGCGGCGGTCGGTGACGACGTACAGCGAGGCGACGTGGTCGTGGCCGTGGAAGACGCCGGGGCCGGCGACCCCGCCGGGGCCGTCCGGCCGCAGCCGTACGGTGTCCAGGGCCAGCAGGGTCCCGTCGGGGCGGCGGAGCTCCAGGTCGGCGGTGAGGAGGGTGTAGGCGTGCCGTTCGCCACGGGCGAGCCTGCCCGCGGCGATGGTCTCCCCGTAGACGACCGTGGCGGTCGGGGCGACGGTCAGCACCGCGCTCTGGTGCAGGCGCGCGCCCCGGAAGGGGATCAGCGGGTCCGGCAGGTATTCGACGTACGCGTGGTCCCCGGCGGAGAGCTGGAGCCGCTGCGTCGCGTAGTCGTGCTCCATCCGGTAGACCTTGGTGGCCGCCTGCGTGGTGAAGTGCGCCTCGGTGCCGGGGCCGCAGCGCAGGTCCTGGCGGTAGCGGTCGGCCTGGGCGATGCCGCCGCCCGTGGACATCGCGTAGGTGAAGGCCATGCCCGGCAGGGCCGGGTCGATGTAGAGCGGCCGCATGATCTGTAGCGGTGCCTTCTGGTACCGCTCGACCAGTTCGGTGCGCTCCCCCACCCGGGCGTAGCCGAGGTCGAGGATGCCCACTTTCGCCGGCGAGCCGGGGCCGAGGGTGTCGGGCACCGAAGAGAACGCCGCGATCTCCGGCGGCAGCCGGAGGGGCTCGTAGTACGCGGGAGTGAGCCGGTCCCGGGTGGCCGGCATGTCACATCAGCACCTTGCGGCGTGACTCGACGAAGGACGCGACAAGGTCGACGCCCTTCCCGGTGAGGCAGTCGGTCAGCACCACGGGCCCCTCGCCGCGCACCCGGTGGGCGTCGGACTCCATGACACCGATGTCGGTCCGGACGTACCGGGCAATGTCGATCTTGTTGATGACCAGCAGGTCGGAGTCGGTGATACCCGGCCCCCGCTTGCGCGGCATCTTCTCGCCCTCCGCCGTGTCCAGGACGAAGACGAACAGGTCGACCAGCGCCGGGCTGAAGGTGAGGGTCAGATTGTCGCCGCCGCTCTCGTAGAGGAGGGTGTCGACGTCGGGGAACCGGTCGAGCATCTCGGCGCCCGCGGCCAGGTTCATCGTCGGGTCGTCGCGCACGGCCGTGTGCGGGCAGGCGCCCGTCTCGACGCCCACGATCCGCTCGGCGTCGAGCACGCCGTCCAGGGTGCGGCGGATGTGCTGTGCGTCCTCCTGGGTGTAGATGTCGTTGGTGATCACCGCCGGGCGGTGGCCGCTCCTGGTCAGGAGGGGGACCAGCGCCTCGATCAGGGCGGTCTTGCCCGAGCCGACAGGTCCGCCGATGCCCACGCGCAGGACGTTGTCTCTGTCTCGCATCTTCTTCCTCTCCCGGGGACGGTCGCCGGGGACGGCGGCCGGTCAGCTTGCGAACAGGCGTGCCTCGGCACGCTCGTGCCGGGCGGACATGATGTCCGCGGCGAAGGTGGTCGCCCCGATGTCGGCGAGCTCGCGGGCCAGTGCCGCCTCCGTCGTCTCCTCGATCACCGGCGCGGTCTGCCGGAGCATCCGCTGGGCCCGGCGGTGGTCGGTGAGCCCGAGCCGCAGCGCCGCACCGGCGAAACTGGCGCAGAACGCGAAGAGATCGGCGGCGACGGCCTGCCCGACCGGTACCCGCGTCAGCGCGTAGACCACGGCCGCCGCCACGGCCTGGGTGCCCGGCGCCTCCCGGCGGACGACCCTCTGGTGGTACGCCGCGATGCCGGGTGCGCCGAAGACTTCCTGGGCGAGGTCGAGCAGTTGGCGTCCGGTGCGTACGGACGTCAACCGCATCTCCCGGTTCAGCTTGGTCGCGTACAGCCGCCGGTCGGTGGTGGCCACCGCCTCCCAGTCGTCCGCCGTGGCGGCCCGGTGCGCCAGCGCCAACGCGGTGGCGTCCGACGGGCCGACGCCGTGCCGCAGCAGGTCCTGGAGCAGCACCGGGAGGGAGCGGTCGTCCACCGCCCGCTCCTGGGCGAACCCCTCAAGGCTGTGGGAGAGGGTGTAGAAGCCGCTGGGGAACGCCGAATCGGTCAACTGGAGGCTGACCAGCAGTGCTCCCAGATCCGTCCGGGCCGGGCCGCACCGGTCGGCGGACGCCTCCGCCCCGGCCGTCCCCTTGCGGTACATGCCGTTCAGGCCAGGAAGAACAGCTGGTTCAACGGAAGCCGGTCGGCCGGTTCGATGGTCGCGACCTCTCCGTCCAGGGTCACCTTGTACGTCTCGGGATCGACCTCGACGCGCGGCAGGGCGTCGTTGCGGACCATGCTGTGCTTGCCGATGGTGCGGGTCTTGCGCACGGGCAGCACCCGGCGCCGCAGGCCGAGCCTCTCCGGGACGCCCGCCGCGATGCCCGCCTGCGACATGAAGGTGACATGGGTCGACTGCATGGCGCGTCCGTACTGGCCGAACATCGGGCGGTAGTAGACGGGCTGCGGAGTGATCAGCGACGCGTTGGGGTCGCCCATCTGAGCCCAGGAGACGATGCCGGCCTTGATGACCATCTTCGGCTTGGCGCCGAAGGAGTGCATGGGCCACAGGACGATGTCGGCGAGCTTGCCGGCCTCCAGGGAGCCCACGTAGTCGGAGACCCCGCTCGCGATCGCCGGGTTGATGGTCACCTTGGCCAGGTAGCGCAGCACGCGCTGGTTGTCGTTGCGCTCGGTGTCCTCGGCCAGGACGCCCAGCTTCTCCTTGCACAGGTGCGCGATCTGGAAGGCGCGGGTGACGGACTCCCCGATACGGCCCATGGCCTGGGAGTCCGAGGAGATCATGCTGATGACTCCCCGGTCGTGCAGGACCGTCTCGGCGGCGATGGTCTCGGCCCGCACCCGGCTGTCCGCGAAGGCGACGTCCTCCGGGATGTCAGGACTGAGGTGGTGGCAGACCATCACCATGTCCAGCAGCTCGTCCACGGAGTTCCTGGTGTACGGCAGCGTGGGGTTGGTGGAGGACGGCAGCACGTTCGGCTCGCCGGTGACCCTCAGGATGTCCGGTGCGTGGCCGCCGCCGGCTCCCTCGCTGTGGAAGGTGTGGATCGTGCGGCCGTCGATCGCGGAGCGGGTGTCCTCGAAGAAGCCGCTCTCGTTGAGGGTGTCGGTGTGGATGGCGATCTGGATGTCGTGCCGGTCCGCGACCGCCAGTGCGTTGTCGATGACCGCAGGGGTGGAGCCCCAGTCCTCGTGGATCTTCAGGGCCGCGGCGCCCGCCTCGATCTGCTCGTCCAGGGAATCCGGCAGGCTTCCGCTCCCCTTGCCCATGATTCCGATGTTGACCGGCAGACCCTCGGCGGCCTCCAGAAGCCGCGCGATGTTGAACGGTCCGGGTGTGCAGGTGGTGCCGTTGGTGCCGTCCGTCGGTCCCGTACCGCCGGCGAACAGGGTGGTGATCCCGTTGCTGAGCGCCTCCTCGCACTGCTGGGGGGAGATCAGGTGGACATGCGCGTCCAGGGCCCCGGCGGTGGCGATCAGATGCTCGCCGGCGATGACTTCGGTACTGGTACCGATGACCAGTCGCGGATCGACGGCGTTCTGCGTCTGCGGGTTGCCGGCCTTCCCGATGCCCGCGATGAAGCCGTCCTTGACGCCGATGTCGCACTTGACGATGCCGAGGATCGGGTCCAGTACGACGGCGTTGGTGATCACCAGGTCGAGAGCGCCCTGGGCGGACGTGGCCTGCGGGTTGGAGGCCATGCCGTCCCGGATGGTCTTGCCCCCGCCGTACACCACCTCGTCCCCGTACATTCCCTCGCGGAAGTCCTTCTCGATCTCGATGACGAGATTGGTGTCGGCGAGGTGGACCCGGTCGCCCACCGTGGGGCCGAACAGTTCCGCGTACTGCTTGCGGGAGAGCGTGGGCATCTCAGTTGCTTCCCTTCTTCTTCTCGGAAGGTGTGGGGTCGGTTCTCCCGGACGTACCGTCGCCCTGCTCACCCGCCCCGCGGAAGCCACGGGTCAGCGCCCTGCTGACGGCCTCCACACGAGCCGGATGGGATTTGACGCTCCCGTTGAGCAGCCCGCTGAAGCCGGTGAGGCGTCCGGTACCCGCGTAGGGGCACAACTCGACCTCGTGGGTGCCGCCGGGCTCGAAGCGGACCGATGTGCCGGCCGCGATGTTGAGGTGCATGCCGAGCGTGGCGTCACGGTCGAATTCGAGCGCGGAGTTCGTCTCGAAGAAGTGGTAGTGCGAACCGACCTGGACGGCGCGGTCCCCGGTGTTGCGGACCGTGATCTTCAGGGTGGGGCGGCCGACATTGAGCTCGATCGGGCCGTCACCGTACAGGTACCGTTCGAAAGCGGTCATGGGATGCTCCTGCTGACAAGGGCGGGGCGTGCGTCCGCACGGTGGTGCGAAGCCGCTTGGATCCGGCCGGGCGGGAAGTGCGGTGCGTGCTCGCGCGGTGGAGGGTCGCCGTACCGCGCGTGGTCGGCCTCGGACGGCGGGTCACCGTGCGCGTGGCTGTGGCTGTGGCTGTGGCTGTGGCTGTGGCTGTGGTCGTGACCGTGTGCCGCTGCCAGGGCCGGGGCCAGGCCGTCGGCCCCCCGCTCGTCGAGCATTCGCCAGGCTTGGCGTACCCGCGCGTCGAGCACGCCCATGACGGCGGCCGGCGAGAGCAGCGCTTGCCCGAGTTCGCTGTGCTCCGGGTCGGGCACCTCCGGCGTCACCCAGGACGCGGGCAGCAGGACCACCCGTTCCGCGCCGAGTGCCAGGCAGCGCCGCACACCGTCGGCCGGAGCCGGGTCGCCGCCGATCAGCGCGACTTCCACGGTGCGGTGCCGCCCGTACTGCCTTGCGAGGCGCGCGATCCGGTAGAGCTCCGCGTCGTCGAAGGGGTCGCCCGACGGGGCGGTGACGAGGAGCGCCGCCTCGGCGGGTGCCTTCGCGGCGGCGGCGCGCAGCCAGCCGACCAGATGGCCGGCGGTGCCGAAGGGTTCGGCCAGCACGGTCCCCGACCGTTCGTCGGGCGAGAGCCCGAGCAGGGTACGGGCGGTGTCGGCGACAAGCTCCGCGTCCCGGCCCAGGGTCATGGGCACCACGCACACGCGCTCGCCCCGACCGCGCGCCTCGCGCACCCACCGGAGCAGCCCGCGCCCGCCGGTCACGGTGTGGACCTGCGGGTCCAGCAGGCCGCGCAGGGCCTGGCCGCCGTCGCTCTCATGGCCTCCGACGGCGACCACCCTTCCGGCAGGCACGGGATCAGCCGCCGATCGGGTCGTGGCAGGAGACGAGCTTGTTGCCGTCCACGAACACCGCTTCCACCTGGAGCAGCGGGAGCATCTCGCGGACGCCGGGCATGGCTTGGTCGCTGCTGACCACATGCCGGCCCAGCTCCATGCAGTCGGCGACGCTCCTGCCGTCGCGGGCGGCTTCGAGGATGGCCTCGCTGATGAGCGCCACCGACTCGCTGTAGTTGAGCTTCAGGCCGCGGTCACGGCGTTTGCGGGCCAGGTCGGCCACGACGTACACCAGTAGCTTGTCGATCTCCCTGGGGGCCAGGTTCATGGCCGAATCGCCTTCCTTGGATACGGTGACGCGTACTTCGCGTACGAGAGGTGTCCGACCGGCGGCCCGAGCATCAGGACTCGTCGGAGAGCTTGGTGATCCGCGGCAGCAGCGGCACGGCTGCCAGGAGCGCCCAGGTGGTGAGGTTGAACGGCCAGGTGAAGGTATGGCTGCCGAGGGTCTTGAAGAGTGCCGCGAGCGAGGCCGTCAGACCGGTGCTGGCGGCGGCGGCCAGCACGGTGTAGCCGACGTTCCACGGGGTGAAGCGCAGCAGGACCACACCGAACGCCAGGCTGGTGAGGACGGCGTTGTAGCCGTAGACGCCCTCGCGGATGAGAGCGGCCGGCGCGCCGAGTGCCCAGGCGGTGAGCAGGCCGACGATGCTGCCCAGCGCCGCGAAGAGGCCCACCTTCCAACCGGCCAGCGCGAGACCGACGAGCATGATGAGGCCGACCTCCCACTTCCCGACCAGGAAGACCTGGGAGACGTTCGAGAAGAATCCGTGCCACACGTCGGACCAGACGACCTCGGGGCTGGTCGGGGTGGCGGGGGTGAGCGCCGACTTCGGCGTGCCGTGCCAGACCCGGCCGAACGAGGGCGCCCCCAGCATCATCGCGGCCGACACGAGGCAGAACGGTCCGGTGAAGGCCCCGAGCCCGACCGGGTTGAGCAGGTGGTTGAGCGTGGCGGTGACCAGCGCGCACATGATGCCGGCGGCGACGGCCAGCACATAGCTGGAGACGTGGTTGCCCAGGTAGACCACGGTGGCGATGCCCCCGAGCACGCCGCAGTAGGTCATCAGTCCCTGGACCAGGGTGTCGTGCTGCACCGCGAGGAGACGGGCTGTCAGCGTCGATGACACCGCACCGATGGTGGCGAAGAGTCCGATCTGCCATCCGGCCACCCACAGGGAGACCAGGATGACCGCCGAGGTCCACACGCTCGGTTGGAGGTCCACCTGCCCGAATCCACGCAGCGTGCCCAGGGCGAGGCTGCCGGAGGAGTCGGGCCGGGGCCTGGGGTCAGCCGCCGGCAGCCGAGGGGTCACGTGTGCTCCTAGCGGGACTGCCCGCCACCACGGGGGCCTGCCGAAGCGGTGCCCCGGACCAGGTCAGGCGCGGGCCGGTGCCTCGGTGTGGCGTAGGAAGCCGGATCTGGCCCGTCTCATGGTGTGATCATATGCATACGTTCTGTGATCCATCCAGCTCTGGGCATCCGGATCACGCGCCTGGTCCAAAGCGCGCGGTGGCGGTCGGCGGAGCGGCGGGGGCGGGATCTCTCGGGCCCGTAGGTGGGTGGCCCTGCCAGGGGGCGGGGGACTGCGCGCCCAGCGACCCCGGAGCCCGTACTGCCCCGCCCGCAGCCGGAAGCCCCCTCAGGGCGTCCCGATCAGCGCCGCCGTCACCGCCGCCGACATCCCCGCCCGCGCCAGCCCCCCGCCGGGGTGGGCCGAGCCGCCGGCCAGGTGGAGACCGGGCAGCGGCGAACGGTTGGCGGCGGCCAGGTACGCGCCGCCTGCCCCGGCCAGCGCCGGGCCGGGCACGGACCCCCCGGGCGCCCCGGTCTCCCGCTCGGTGTCGGCCGGGGTCCGCACCCGCCGCCACAGCACCCGGTCCCGCAGGCCCAGCCCGGCCGCGTCCACGTGGGCCAGCACCCGGTCCGCGTACTCCGCCGCCCGCTCCGGCACGCTCCAGTCGACCGACCCGTGGCGCGGCACCGTCACCGTCAGCGAGACGGCCTCGTGTCCGCCGTCGGGCCGCAGCGCCGGGTCGTCGGGCCGCAGCACCTGCACCGTCGGCCGTTCGCACAGCCGGGGCCCGGGGCCGAACAGGGCGTCCAGCTCGTCCGCCGGGTCGGCCGCGTGGACGACCGTACGGTGCGCGGTGTCCGCCGGGCGGCCGCCGCGCAGCGCCAGCAGCACGGTGAACCGGCCGGGCTGCGGCGCGGGCGGCTGCCACCCCGGCGGCCGGGCCTCGTCACCGACCAGCCGCTGCCCGTACAGCGCCCGTACGTCCAGCGCGGAGACCACCAGGTCGGCGTCGATCCGGCTGCCGTCGGACAGCTCCACCCCGGCGGCGCGGCCGTCCCGCACCGTCACCTCGGAGACCGCCGCATGGAACAGGAACTCCACCCGCCGCCGCAGGCAGCGCTCGTACACCGCGTCGGCCAGCGCCCACATCCCGCCGGCCACGTACCAGACGCCGAAGGTCTGCTCCATGTACGGCAGCACGGTCAGGCTCGCCGGTGCCCGGCGCGGGTCGTGGCCGAAGCGCAGCGCGTACTCGGTCAGCAGGGCGGTCGGCCCGGCCGCCCCGCCCAGTTCGCGGCGGGCCACCTCGGCCAGGGTCGGGGCGGCGGCGCGGCGCAGCCAGGCCGGGCCCCGGCGCGGTGCGGCCGGGTAGGGGTCGGTGTGCAGCGGGCTGGGGTCGCCGGTGAGCGGCTCCTCCAGCAGCGGGCGGCGGGTGGCCTCCCAGACCTGCCGGGCCCGGTCCAGTACGGCCGTCCAGCGCTCGCCGGAGCCCGCGCCGAACGCGCCGTCCAGCGCCCGCACCACCCCGGCCCGGGAGGCGTTGGGCAGTGCCAGGCCGGTGCCGTCCGGCAGCAGGTGCCGGCTCTCCGGGTCGACGGGGGAGAGGCCGACCAGGTCCTCCAGCGGCTCCTTGCCGGTCTTCAGCGCCAGGTCGCGGTAGACGGCCGGGAGGGTGAGCAGCGTCGGTCCGGTGTCGAAGGCGAAGCCGTCGCGCTCGTACCGGCCGACCATCCCGCCGTGGGTGCCGGACGCCTCGCACACCAGCACCCGGTGGCCGACCGTGGCCAGCCGCGCCGCCGCCGCCAGTCCGCCGATACCCGCACCGATGACCACGATCCTTGCCATGGTGAAGGAGCTTAAGGGGTCGGCGGCGGCGCCCCTCGGGCGGGGAATCCGGTCGGCCGGAGTCCGGGATGTCGGGTCAGCCCGGAATCCGGTCCCCGGCGGTCACGGCCGCCCCCGCGCCGGTCCGCCGCTGCGCCCGCCGCTCGCGGCGGCGCTGGAGGAAGCGGCGGACCCGGGAGACCGCGAGCCACACCAGCAGCAGCCCGGCCAGCAGCAGCACCCCGGCGACCGAGGCGGCCGCCAGCGGGTGGAAGACCGCCAGCGTGATCACGGCGGCGACGGCGATGTCCTCCAGCAGGCTGAGCACGATGTTGCTGGCGGGCTCGGGGGAGGTGTTGACCGCCATCCGCAGCGACGCCTTGGTGAGATGGCTGACCAGCGCGGTGGTGCCGCCCATCGCCCCGGCCGCGACGGCGCCGAGCGAGCCGTGGGCGTGCCCGGCCAGCAGGGCGCCGACGGTGGCACCGGTGACCGGCCGGACCACGGTGTGGACGGCGTCCCAGACGGTGTCCAGGTACGGGATCTTGTCGGCCACCGCCTCGCAGAGGAAGAGCACGGCGGCGACGACCAGCACATCGGTGCGTTCCAGGCCGGGCGGCACCGCCCCCGCGTCGCCGAAGCGGCCGAAGAGTCCCAGCAGCAGCACCACCGCGTAGGCGTTGATGCCGCTCGCCCATCCACTGGTGAAGATCATCGGGACGATCGACACGTCCGCCTCCCCTGCTCCCCGTGTGCGCGGCCGGTCCCGGGCGTCGGGCCGCGGCCTCAGCGTAAGTGAGGAAAGGACGCCGCCGGGAGGTGATCGGTTCCGCGTCGCGGACGATCCGGGGGAGCGGCGTGGGTGGCTGAGTACGGGTACTCAGAAGTACCGGGTGCGGCTTTGAGTACCCCGGCGGATACGCCGTGACCTGCGGAGACGGCAGAGTGAGGGCACCGGGACAACGGGGCTGCGAAGCACCGGGGACCGGAAGTGCGGCGGACGCCGCCCGTCGGGACGGGTGCCACGGGGGAATCGGGGCGCCACGGGGGCCGGCGGGCGGAACCGCCGCACCGGGACCGGCCGCGGGTTCCGCACCGCCGACACGGGGCGGCGGAGCGGAACCCGACGGGTGGCCGCTCCCTCCTCGCGCGCACCCGGGCCCGCTCGCCGCTACCGGCCGCCCGGTCCGCCGCCCTCTCCCGTACCGTCTTCTCCCGCACCGCCCTCTCCCGCGCCGCCGCTGGCCGCCTGCGCTGCTGCCTGCCGGGCCCGGTGCCGCTTTGGAATCCCGCCCATTCGTTCGAGTCCGTTCGAGCCGTTCGCGTGTGAGCTGCCTTACTCACCTGCGCTCCGACCGCGCTCCGGCCGCGTTGTCAGTGGTGCCGTCCACCATGGGGATGTACGGGCCGTCCGGGCTCGTACGGGCAGGCCGAGGGGAAGGAATGGCGTTGACGCGAGGTCCGCGCAGGGGGTTACCCTGAAATCGTTCGAACGAGAGTTCGAACAGCGGTTGCGGGTCGGGTACGGCACCGCCCCCCACCCGCGCGGATGTCGCGTCGGCCATTCGAACCGTCGGCACGAGGAACAGCTAGGAGGCACGATGACCAGGCGTCATGCGGACCCGGTCGAGGTCCGGGGCACCGGCGACAGGCCCACGCACTTCCTCTGGCGCGACCGGATCTACGCGGTGCGGGAGGTGCTCGGCCACTGGAAGGAGAGCGGCCCGTGGTGGGAGGAGGCCCGGCGCACCACCGGTCGGCCGCTCGCCGCGGCACCGGTGGCCGACACGCGGCCCGTCCCGCCGCTCAGCCGGTGCGTCCGCACCGAGCGGGAGGTCTGGCGCGTCGAGGCGAGCCCCGGCCGGGCCTTCGCCCCCGGTGTGTACGACCTCAGCCTCGACCCGGCGGCCGACCGGTGGACGCTCACCCGGACCACGGACTGAGGGGGGCGGTCCACGATGATCACCGGAGACGCCCGCATCATCCAGCTGGCCACCGGCCCGTTCCAGGACCCGCTGCCCACCCAGCCGACCGGCGGCGGGCCGGTCGGCGGCCACGGCATCCCCCACGGCGGCATCCCCCACGGCGGCATCCCCCACGGCGGCATCCCCCGTCGGGCACCCGGCGACGTCCACCCCGTGCTGCGCCGGGCCGCCGCCCCGCCCGCCGCCCTGGACCTGCTCGCCCACGCCCACCGCACCCTGGACGGCGCCCGCACCCTGGCCGACCCCCTGGAGCGCTACGCCGCCGCCCACCTCGCGGCGCTGCGCACCTCGGCCGCCGTACTGGCCGTGCGCGGCCGCCCCGAGCAGGGCCCACGCCGGCGGAAGGCCATCCGCAGCGCCTGGGAGGTGCTGCCCGAGGTCGCCCCCGAGCTGGCCGAATGGGCGCTGTACTTCGCGGCGGGCGCCCGCAAGCGCGCCGCCGCCGAGGCGGGCATCCAGAGCGCCGCCAGCCCGCGCGACGCCGACGACCTGGTCCGCAACACCGCGCTCTTCCTGCGGATCGTCGAGCGGCTGCTCTCACTGCGGCCCGCCCTCCCCGCCCCCGCGCTGCCGTTCGACGACCCCCGCGACGGGGAGGACGGAGGCGCGGCGCCCCCCATGCCCAGGACGGGCTGACCCAGATCCGTAACTCTCGTCACAGGAGTCCCCTTGAGCACCACCGACTCCGACCCCTTCCCGCCCGTACCGAGCGGTTCCTTCGCCCATCTGCACGTGGCCTCCGGCCATTCGCTGCGGTACGGGACCTCAGCGCCCGAGGTGCTGGTCGAGCGCGCCGCCGAGCTGGGCATGCCGCTGCTCGCCCTCACCGACCGCGACGGGCTCTACGGTGCGGTGCGCTTCGCCAGGGCCTGCGTCCGGGCCGGTATCGGCCCCGTCCTGGGCGCGGACCTCGCGGTGCGGCCGGACGGTCCGCCACCGCCCCCCGCCACCACCCCCGCCCGTGGCGGCCGGACCGTCGACCCCGGGCTGCCCCGGGTCACCGTGCTGGCCCGTGGCGGCCGGACCGGCTGGGGCGCCCTGTGCCGGCTGGTCAGCGCCGCCCACGGCGCCGACCTGCCCGCCGACCCCACCAGCCCCACCAGCCCCACCAGCCCCGCCAGCCCCGCCGACCCCGCAGCTTCCGCCGACCCGGCGGCCGAGCGCCGCAGGCCCGCCATCACCCCGGAGGCGATCCCCCGTCAACTGGCCGCCGCCGGAGCCCTGGACGGCGATCTGCTGGTGCTGCTCGGCCCCGGCTCCGATGTCGGCCGCGCCGTCCTCGCGGGCCGCCCCGACCTGGCCCGCGAGCGGCTGCGCCGCTGGCGCGAGCGGGCGAGCGGCGCCGGCCTCGCCATCGAGGTCGTCCACCAGCTCGCCCCGCCCGGCCACCGCCACTCGCTGCCCGTCGCCGCCCGGATGCTCGGCCTCGCCCGCGAGGCCGGACTGCCCGCCGTCCTCACCAACGCCGTCCGCCACGCCCGCCCCGAGGACGCCCCCGTCGCGGACGTGCTGGACGCGGCCCGCCGCCTCGTCCCGCTGGACCGCCGCCACCTCGACCGGGCCAACGCCGAGGGGTACCTCAAGTCCGCCGCCGAGATGGCCCCGATCGCCCAGGAGGTCGCCCGCGCCGCCGGCCACGGCCCGCCCGCCGCCCGCCGGCTGCTGTCCGACACCGCCGAGCTGGCCGCCGGGCTCGCCCTCGACCCCTGGGCCCACCTGGGCTTCGGCTCGGTCCGGATGCCCGAGCCCGCCGTGCTCGGGGTCGCCCCGACCCGCGCCGCCGCCGAGCTGCGCGCCCGCTGCGAGGCCGGTCTGATCCGCCGCTACGGCAGCGCCGCCGGCGGCCCGGCCGCCGCCGCGCGGCTGGACGACGAGCTGGCCCTGATCCACGGCCTCGGCTACGAGGCGTACTTCCTCACCGTCGCCGAGGTCGTCGACATGGTCCGGGGCATGGGCATCCGCTGCGCCGCCCGGGGCTCCGGCGCCGGCAGCCTGGTCAACCACCTGCTCGGCGTCTCCGGTGTCGACCCGCTGCGCCACGGCCTGCTGATGGAGCGGTTCCTCTCCGAGCGGCGCACCGCGCTGCCCGACATCGACCTCGACGTGGAGTCCGCCCGCCGCACCGAGGTCTACCGGCGGCTGCTGGAGCGCTTCGGGCCCGCCCGTACGCTCTGCGTCTCCATGCAGGAGACCTACCGCGTCCGGCACGCCGTGCGCGACGTCGGCGCCGCCCTCGGCCTGCCGCCCGAGGAGATCGACGCCGTCGCCAAGGCGTTCCCGCACATCCGCGCCCGCGATGTCCGCGCCGCACTGCGCGACCTGCCGGAGCTGCGCTCCTCCCGGTTCGACCAGGGCCTGTTCACGGTGCTGTTCGACCTGGTGGAGCGGCTGGACGGGCTGCCCCGCCAGATCGCCCTGCACCCCAGCGGCATCCTGCTGTCCGACCAGCGGCTGCGCGACCTCACCCCCGCCGAGCCGAGCGCCCAGGGCTTCTGGATGAGCCAGTTCGACAAGGACGACGTGGAGGAGATCGGCCTGCTCAAGCTGGACGTCCTCGGCGTACGGATGCAGTCCGCCATGGCGTACGCCCTCACCGAGATCGCCCGCACCGAGCGGACCGCGATCGACCTGGACGCCGTCCCGCACGACGACCCCGCCACCTTCGAGCTGATCCGCTCCACCCGCACCCTGGGCTGCTTCCAGATCGAGTCGCCCGGACAGCGGGAGCTGATCGGCAAGTTCGGCCCGCAGACCTTCGAGGACCTGATCACCGACATCTCCCTCTTCCGCCCCGGCCCGGTCAAGAGTGACATGGTCACCCCCTTCCTCAACGCCCGCCAGGGCTGGACCGCCGCCCGGTACCCGCACCCCGACCTGGAGCCGGTGCTCGCCGAGACCGAGGGCGTGGTCGTCTTCCACGAGCAGGTCATCAAGGTCATCGCCGTGCTGACCGGCTGCTCCCACGCCCGCGCCGACCAGGCCCGCCGGGCGCTGGGCAGCCTCGGCGGCCAGAGCGCGGTGGGGGACTGGTTCACCACCGCCGCCGACCGCCGGGGCTACCCCCGCCCGGTGGTGGAGCGGGTCTGGGAGGTGCTGCGGGCGTTCGCCTCCTTCGGCTTCTGCAAGGCGCACGCCGCCGCCTTCGCGCTGCCCACCTACCAGTCCGCCTGGCTGAAGGCCCACCACCCGGCGGCCTTCCTGGCCGGCGTCCTCACCCACGACCCTGGGATGTACCCCAAGCGGCTGATCCTCGACGACGCCCGGCAGCTGGGCATCCCCATCCTCGGCCCCGACGTCAACGCCTCCGCCGCCGACTACCGGGTCGAGCCCGCCGCCGACGCGGACCGGGGGGCGGGCACCCTCGGCATCCGGATCGGCCTCGCGGACGTCAAGGGCATCAGCGCCGCCGAGCTCACCCGCATCACCACCGCCCGGCAGGGCGCCCCCTACACCTCGCTGGCCGACTTCCGCGACCGGGCCCGGCCGACCGGCCCCACCCTGGAGCGGCTGGTCCACGTCGGCGCGCTGGACGCCCTGTACGGGATCGGCTCCGACGACAGCCCGGGGCCCGACGGCCGCACCCGCCGCGACCTGCTGCTGGACGCCATGGAGCCGGACCGCCCCCGCGCCCGCACCGGCCGCCGCACCCCCGGCCCCGGCCAGCTCGCCCTCCAAGGCGCACCCACTGGCATCGAGCACCCCGACCGGGCCGGCAGCGGGCACGGCCTGCCCAGGATCGGCGCCGAGGAGCGGGTCCGGGCCGAGATCGAGGTCCTGGGGCTGGACTGGAGCAGCCACATCATCGCCCTGTACGAGCCCTTCCTCGCCGAACTCGGCGTCACCCGCGCCCGCGACCTGCTGCGCACCCGCAACCGGGCCGAGATCCTGGTCGCCGGGGTGAAGGTCGCCACCCAGACCCCGCCGGTGCGCACCGGCACCCGGGTCGTCTTCGCCACCCTCGACGACGCCACCGGCCCGGTCGACCTGGCCTTCTTCGAGCGGGCCCAGCAGTCCTCCGCCGCCACCGTCTTCCACTCCTGGCTGCTGCTGGCCCGGGGCACCGTCCGCCGCACCGGCCCGCGCGGCGTCTCCCTCACCGCCTCCGCCGCCTGGGACCTGGCCGCCCTGCACCGGCTCCGCGAGGAGCAGGGCAGCGCCGTCGTCCGCGACCTGCTCGCCACCCCCCGGCCGGCCGCCCCCGCCCCGGCCGGCCACCGGGTGCTGCTCCACCCCAGCGGCTTCCGCCAGTCCCCGTACGCGGATCTGCGGCCCCCGGGCACCCCGGTCGCGTCCGCCCCGCGCAAACTCTGGCACTCCAGCCCGGGGAGCCCCGGATGACCCGCCCGGCCCGCCGGTGCGAACCGGAGCGTCTCGGGCGTGTCCGGGCATTCCGCCCCGGGGCGAGCCGCCCCGCCCGCCCGTGCGCGCCCGGAGGGCCCGGGGGCCGGGCCCGGGGTGTCGCGGCGCCGCGCCCGCGCTCTGCGCCGCCCGGCCATCGGCGCAGCCCAGCGGCTGTCCACCGTCCGCGCCCCCTGCCGCCGGACCCTCTAAGGTGGAGCCGTCCCGCCCCGCCGTGCCGAGGAGTCCTTCCGTGTACCCGACGCGTCCCCGCAGCTCCCTGCGTACCGCCGTGGTCTGGGAGGTGCTGCGCGAAGCCCTCGCCCGCCGGGGCGAGGAGTCGGCCGGGCCGGTGCTCGACGTACTGGACACCGGCGGCGGCACCGGCAACTTCGCGGTGCCCGTCGCCCGGCTGGGCCACCGCGTCACCGTGGTCGACCCCAGCCCTGACGCCCTGTTCGCCCTGGAGCGCCGCGCCGCCGAGGCCGGGGTCACCGACCTGGTCCGCGGCGTGCAGGGCGACACCCAGACCCTGGCCGACCTGGTCGAGCCCGGCAGCTTCGACGCGGTCCTGTGCCACGGCGTCCTGGAGGTCGTGGACGACCCGGCGGAGGCGCTGGGCAGCCTCACCGCGGTGCTGCGCAAGGGCGGCCTGGTCAGCCTGCTCGCGGCCAACCGCGACGGCGCCGTCCTCGCCCGCGCCCTGGCCGGACACTTCGCCGAGGCCCGCAACGCCCTGGAGGACACCTCCGGCCGCTGGGGCGCCGGCGACCCGATGCCGCGCCGCTTCACCCTCGACGAGCTCACCCGGCTCACCGGCGACGCCGGCCTGCGGGTGGTCTCGGTCCACGGCATCCGGGTCTTCGCGGACCTGGTCCCCGGCGTGCTGGTCGACACCGAGCCCGGCGCGGTGGAGGCACTGCTCAAGCTGGAGGAGGCCGCTGCCCAGCAGCCCGCCTTCCACTCCGTCGCCACCCAGCTGCACCTGCTCGCCGAGCTCCACTGACCGCAGCACCACCCGCACGGCCCGCACGAACCACACCACCCGCACGGCCCGCACGACCGGCACGGCCCGCACCAGCCGCACCACCCGCACGGCGGTGGCGCCATGACCGCCACCACCGTCCTGCTGGTGGACCTCGACGCGTTCTACGCCTCGGTGGAGCTGCGCCGCCGCCCCGAGCTGCACGGCCGCCCCGTGGTGGTGGCGGGCCCCGGGCCGCGCGGCGTGGTGCTGTCCGCGACGTACGACGCCCGCGCCTGCGGCGTGCACGCCGGACAGCCCACCGGCAGGGCCCGCCGGCTCTGCCCGCAGGCCGTACTGCTGCCGCCCGACCACGACGAGTACGCCCTCGCCTCCGCCGGGGTGATGGAGCTGCTGCACTCCCTCGCCCGCCGGGTGGAGCCGGTCTCGCTGGACGAGGCGTACCTCGACCTGGCCGGCGTCCCCGGCGACCCGCTGGACCTCGCCCGGAAGATCCGCGCCGGCATCGCCGCCGAGCAGGGCCTCACCGCCTCGGTCGGCGTCGGCCCCAGCAAGCTGGTCGCCAAGCTGGCCGCCACCGCCGCCAAGCCGGACGGCCAGCGCGCGGTGCACCCGGCCCAGGTCGCGGAGTTCCTGCGCCCGCTGCCCGCCACCGGCCTGCCCGGCGTCGGTGAGCGCACCGCCGAGCTGCTGCACCGCTTCGGCCTGACCACGGTGGCCGACCTGGCCGACACCCCGCGCGCCACCCTGCGCCGGATGCTCGGCGCCGCCGCCGGCGACCAGCTGCACCGCCTCGCCCAGGGCGTCGACGAGCGGCCGGTGGTCCCGCACCGCGCCGAGCGCAGCCTGGGCGCCGAGCACACCTACCCCGCCGACACCGACGACCCGGAGACGGTCGAGCGCACCCTGCTGGCGTTGGCCGCCGCCACCGCCGCCCGGCTGCGGGCCGGCCGCCTGGCGGCCCGTACGGTCACCCTCAAGGTCCGCTTCGGCGCCACCGGCACCAGGGCGGACAGCAGCACGATCACCCGCTCCCGGACGCTGCCCGAGCCGGTCGACCTGGCCCGCGACCTGTACGCGGCGGCCACCGCGCTCCACCGCGGCCTGCACCTCCAGCGGGCCCGGGTCCGCCTGGTGGGGGTGCGGGCGGAGGGCCTGGTGGCCGCCGCCGGGCGGGCCGTGCAGCCCGCTCTGGGCGAGCGCGAGCACGGCTGGCGGGAGGTGGAGGCGGCGGTGGACGAGGTCAGCCGCCGGTTCGGTGACGGCGCCGTCCGCCCCGCCAGTCTCATCGGCCGCGCGGGTACCGGGGCGTCCGGCCGCCCGGCCGGGCACTCGGGCCGGGGGCCGACCGTTGGAAGGACGGCAGGAGACCCCACGGGGGAGTGGTCCAACGCACCTGCCGTTGACTTCTCCACAAGAGGTCGGCGGACCGTATGATCTGGGTAAAGCAACGAAGCATGACAGCCAGGTGCATGGGGCATATGGACCACATCGGGGCCCGGATGGCATGGCGGAGTGGCAACCGTCGGGAACCGCGCTGTGGCTGTGGGCAATGGGGTGGGTTCCGCGGAGGCTGCTCCCTGCCTATCCTGAAGGGGCTCGCCGCCCCACCAGGGGTGGCGCCGGTCGCCCCCCGCGACCGATGAGTAGGAGGACTCCGTGCCGCTCTCGGAGCACGAGCAGCGACTGCTTGAGCAGATGGAGCGAGCGCTGTACGCCGAAGATCCCAAGTTCGCGACAGCGCTTGAGGGAACCGGCCTGCGCACCTACACCCGTCGGCGCGTCTATCAGGCCGTCGCGGGGTTCGTGGTGGGCGTCGGCCTCCTGATGGGGGGCATGGTCGCCCAGCTCATCTGGGTGAGCGTGGTCGGCTTCCTGGTCATGTTGGGCTGCGCGCTGCTCGCCGTCACCGGCTGGAGGCGCGCACCGCGCGGCGGAGGCAGCGGCACCGCCCGATCCGCCTCCGTCCCACCCCGGCGCGCCGGGGTGATGGACCGTATCGAGCAGCGCTGGCAGCGCCGCAGGGACGAGCAGCAGGGTTCCTGACGGCGGCGGCCGCCGACCGGGTCGACCGTGACGCGGCGCAGAGCGTGGTGAAGGCGGTGGGCGGACAGATACTCTCTGTCCGCCCACCGCCTTCACATGTCCTGCACAGTCATCTGTCCTGCACCGTCATCTGTCCCGCACAGTCACCCGCCGGGTCAGCCCCGCACCCGCCGGGTCAGCCCCGGCCGCGCCCCCGCCGCAGCCGCCCGGCCCCGGCGACGACCCGCCGCCGCACCGCCCACAGCGCGCCGCGCACCGCCGTGCGACCGGCCTCCAGCCCGTCGGCCAGCCGCCAGGCCAGCCGGACCGACGAGGGGGGCAGCAGCACCGCCCGCACCCTGACCCACCGGCCGACCGACGCCCGCAGGCCCTCGCTGGCGGTGCGCACATCACTGCCGAGCCGCGCGGACGCCCCCGAGGTACGGGCGTACAGCATCCGCTCGGTGGCCAGCGCCACCCGCCCGGCCGCCTCCAGCGGCTCGCCGTCCAGCCCGGCCACCGTCGTGATCCGGGAGACCGTACGGCGCGGGGTCTCCGCCTCGTCCGGCGCGATGCCCAGATCCCACGCCGAGTCCACCAGCTCCTGCCAGGCGGCCAGCACCTGCGCGTCCGTCAGCTCCACCGGCCCGGACCCGCCGCCCGCCGCCGGGCGCAGCCGGACCCGGCGCTGCCTGGCCCGCCAGAGCATCGGTATCAGCAGCAGCACCACCAGCAGCACACCGGCGCCGATCCCCACCAGCACCCCGACCGCCGGCCATGACGACTTCCGCTCCACGGCCACCTGCACCGTGGTCTGCGGGCTGTCGCAGCCGTCCGCCGCACAGGACGTGTCGGGGCTGGGTGCGGCCGTCGGCCGCACCGTCGGCTCGGGGGTCGGCTGCTGCTCGGTGCCGTCCGGCCCGGTCTTCTGCTCCTGCTCGGTGTACGCGGGGGCGGTGCCCCGGGCCGGAGTGGGCTCGAAGCGCAGCCAGCCCGCCCCCTCGAAGTACAGCTCGGGCCAGGCGTGGGCGTCCTTGGTGCCCACCGCCCAGCTGCCGTCGAACTGCTGGGTGCCCGAGGTGAAGCCGACCGCGACCCGCGCCGGGATGCCCAGCACCCGGGCCATCGCCGCCATGGTGGCGGAGAAGTGCACGCAGAAGCCCTGCTTGTCCTGGAGGAACTGGACGATGGCGTTGGAGCCGGTACCGGCCCGCACCTCGGTGTTGTAGCTGAACTCACCCGACGTCGCGAACCAGTTCTGCAACGCCACCGCCTTGTCGTACGGGGTGGCGGCGTCCCGGGTCACCGCCAGCGCGGTGCTGCGCACCACGGCCGGGAGGTCGGCGGGCAGCCTGAGGTAGCGCGCCCGGATGTCCTCCGGCGCCACGGGCGCGGCCCGCAACTGCTCAGCGGTGGGCTCCACGTCCAGGCTCCGCACGGTGTACGTCAGGCCGAGCGTCTTCTGCCCCTTGTCACCGACCAGGGTGCGGCTGCCGGGCTCGAACCGCCAGTCGCCGGGGACGTCCACCGCAGAGGCCGGATACGGCATGGGCAGCCAGTCCTGGCTCAGATGGCCGCCGATGACGATCCGGGTCGACACATCCGCGCGGGGGGTGGCCGTGGACAGCCCGGCGGGCTGCGGCAGCACGGACGGGACGTCCTCGACCTTCTGCTGGGAGGGCTTCCAGTCGACGCCGTTGAAGTCGTCCGACACCCCGATCCGGAGGTACATGTCCCCGGCGTGCTTGGAGGTGGTGGTGTACCGCAGCTGCTCGATGTTGTCCGGGCGGTTCAGGTCCGACTGGAGCGAGACCACCGGGTTGACGGCGGTGATCGTCCCGCCGCCGCCCCCGTGGTGGCCCAGCTCCCTGCCGAGGATGCCGTCGCCCAGCTTGGGCAGCAGCAGCGGCACCAGCAGCGCGACCGCCAGCGCCAGCACCCCGATCCGGTGGCCGCCCCTGGTGAGCGGCGCCGACCCGCCGCCGAAGCGCCCGGCGCCCTGGAAGACCCGCCCCCAGCGGGAGAGCCGGTCCTGGCCCTCCGCGTACAGCACCGTCAGATAGCCGCCCGCCGCCAGCAGGAACCACAGCCACGCCAGGTCGCCGTCGCCCAGCCCGGTGCCCACCGAGTACAGCGCCAGCAGCGGCAGCCCCGCCAGCGCCGCCCGCCGGTAGGTGACCGCCAGGGTGTCCACGATCAGCGCCACCAGCGCCACCGAGCCGACCAGGATCAGCCGCAGCCCGGGGGTGTCGGGGGCCGGGGTGCCATAGCTGTTGATGTCGTCGAGGCCGCTGCGCAGCAGCCGGACCAGCTGATCGAGCGTCGCCGGGCCCGGGATCACCCCGGCGAGCTGCGCGCCGCGGACGAAGTCCAGCAGCAGCAGGTAGGCCAGCACCAGCAGTTGGACCACCGGCGCCAGCGAGCGGGGCAGCGGCAGCCGCCGCACCAGCGCTCCGGCCCCCGCCGTGGCCACCACCAGGACGGCCGCGTGCAGCAGCCAGCCCGCCGAGCTGAGCAGCGGCACCAGGCAGAACGCCACCAGCATCACGGCCGCCGCCGAGCACAGCGTCAGCCGGGTACGGCCTGTCATACCGGACCCCCCTCTCCGTCCGTCCGCCGCTCTCTGCCCGTACGTGGTTCTCCGCCCGTACGGGGCGCCGAGCCGCCGGCGAAGCTCGGTATGGACCCGCCCGGGGCCGGGCCCGGCCGGGCGTTCCGGTCGGCCTGCCGCCACAGCGCCGCCGCCGAGTCCCCGGCGTGGGCCCGCAGCACGGTCCAGCCGGACTCGCGCAGCAGCCGCTCCTGGGCGGAGCTCTGCGCCGGATCGACGCCCGGCAGCAGCTGCCGCAGGCCCGACCAGCTCTCGGTGTCCAGCAGGAAGGCCACCGCGGCGCCGGTCCGGCGGCGCAGCCGGCCCAGCCGGGCCGCCTGCTCCTCGTCCAGCGAGCCCAGGACGGCGACCACCAGGCCCTCACCGCCGAGCCGCAGCACCTCCTCGGCCCGCGACAGCCCGTCGCCGTCGGACAGCTGCGTCACCGCGAGGGTGTCCAGCACCAGCCCGGCCACCTCCGACGCCGGGCCGCCGCTCTCCCCGGCACCCGCAGCGGGCACCGAGGCGCCGGTGTCGGTGAGCAGCCGCACCGCGTAGCCGCGCTCCAGCAGATGGACCGCCACCGAGGCGGCCGTGGTGATCGCCCACTCGAAGGAGGAGGCCGGGCCGACGCCCAGGTGGCCGCCCGCCCGGGTGTCCAGCAGCACGGTGGCCCGGGAGCGCAGCGGCTGCTCCTCGCGGCGCACCATCAGCTCGCCGTACCGGGCGGTGGACTTCCAGTGCACCCGCCGCAGGTCGTCGCCGTGCCGGTAGCCGCGCGGGATCACATCGTCCTCGCCGGCCACCGCCACCACCCGGGAGTGGTTGTCGCCGTAGCCGGTCCACTCGCCGGCCAGCCTGATCGGCGGCAGCGGCTGCACCTTGGGCACCACGGTGAGCATGTCGGAGGAGGTGAAGGCCCGGGTCAGCTCGCACATCCCGAACGGGTCGGACAGCCGCAGCTGGAGCGGCCCCAGCGGATAGCGGCCGCGCAGGTCCGAGCGGACCCGGTAGGAGACCTCCCGGTGGCCGTGCGGCTCCACCCGGTCCAGGACGAAGCGCGGGCGCGGCCCGAGCACGTACGGCACCCGGTCCTCCAGCATCAGCAGCCCGGTGGGCACCCGCGAGACGTTGTCCACCCGCAGCTGCACCCGCGCCTCCTGCCCGGCCGGCACCCGGTGCGGGGTGAGCCGGCGGCCGCTGGCCACCCGGTAGCGGGTGCGCAGCAGCAGGACGGCGGCGGCCGGCGGCAGCAGGGCCAGCAGGATGCCGACCCGCAACAGCGCGTCCTGGCCGAGGAAGTAGGCGCACAGTACGGCGGTCAGCCCCGCGGCCAGGAAGGAGCGGCCCCGGGTGGTCAGCCCGCGCAGGCCGGTACGCAGCCCCGACGGGCCCTCCGCCCCCTTCCGCGTCACCTCAGCCCCTCCGGGCGCCGGCGCCCTGGTCCGCGAACGGGCGCGGGATCGGCAGCCGCTGCACCAGGTCCCGGACCACCTGCTCGCTGCTGCGGCGGCTCAGCTGGGTCTCGGCGCTGGGCAGCAGCCGGTGCGCCAGCACCGGCACCGCGAGGGCCTGCACATCGTCCGGCAGTACGTAGTCGCGGCCCTCCAGGGCGGCGGCCGCGCGGGCCGCGCGCAGCAGGTGCAGGGTGGCCCGCGGCGAGGCGCCGAGCCGCAGTTCGGGGGAGGTGCGGGTGGCGCCCACCAGGTCCACCGCGTAGCGGCGCACCGTGTCGGCGACGTGCACGGAGCGCACCGCCTCGATCAGGCCCAGGATGTCATGGGAGTGCGCCACCGGCCGCAGGCCGTCCAGCGGGGAGGCGCCGCCGTGGGTGTCCAGCATCGCCAGCTCGGCTTCGGGGCCGGGGTAGCCGATGGAGATCCGGGCCATGAAGCGGTCGCGCTGCGCCTCGGGCAGCGGGTAGGTGCCCTCCATCTCCACCGGGTTCTGGGTGGCGATCACCATGAACGGGGACGGCAGCTCATAGCTGGTGCCGTCGATGGTGACCTGCCGCTCCTCCATCGACTCCAGCAGCGCCGACTGGGTCTTGGGCGAGGCGCGGTTGATCTCGTCGCCGACCACGATCTGGGCGAAGATGGCGCCGGGGCGGAACTCGAAGTCGCGGCGGTTCTGGTCGAAGATGTTGGTGCCGGTGACGTCCGACGGCAGCAGGTCCGGCGTGAACTGGATGCGGCGCACGGTGCAGTCCACCGACCTGGCCAGCGTCTTGGCCAGCATGGTCTTGCCGACGCCCGGTACGTCCTCGATCAGCAGATGGCCCTCGGCCAGCATCACCGTCAGCGCGATCCGCACCGCCTCCGGCTTGCCCTCGATGACGCTCTCGACGGACGCCCGGACCCGCTCCACCACGCTGCCGAGCTCGTCGAGACCGGCCGGCCCCCGCCGGAAGTCAGGCGTCGCCGCCCCCGCCCCGGCCCCTGGATAGGCGGCGCCGGACGGCCCCTGCCCGTCGAGACCGGCACGTTCGTTGAAGGTCGTCACCCGCTGCTCCTCGGCCCATCCTGTCGGCCGCCCCACACCCCGAAGCGGCCCCTCCACCCCGAATTACGCGCCCCCCGCCGGATCGGTTCCTTAGGGACCGCCAGCTCGGCTGCGGTACGCGGACAGACCGCCCCAGGTGGTGCGGGGCCCAGGTCTGCTCCACGCATTCTTCCTGGATCGGTGCCACAAGTCACTTGGCCGGGCGACACGCGCTGTTTGCCCCGGTTGGGGGCCGGGAGGGGGGAGGGGGAAGGGAGGAGTGGGCGGGCTCAGCGGGCGGCGCCGAAGTCCTGCGTCCAGTAGTCGCCGGGCTCGGCCAGGCCGATGCCGGTCTGCGCGTATCCGCAGTCCAGGATGTTCTCCCGGTGGCCGGGGCTGGTCATCCACGCGTCCACCACGCCCCGGGCGGTGCGGAAGCCCTGGGCGACGTTCTCGCCCCACGCCAGGGCGCGGTAGCCGGTGTCCCTGATCCGGTCCACCGGCTGCGAACCGTCCGAGCCCAGGTGCGACATCCAGTGGCGGTACGCCATGTCCCGGCTGTGCTGCCGGGCGGACTCGCTCAGCCGCCGGTCCAGGGTCAGCGGGCGGCAACCGGCCTCCCGCCGCTCACCGTTGACCAGGGCCAGCACCCGGGCCGTCGCGTCCTTGGCACCCCCGCCACGCCCCCGGGCCGACGCCGGCCCGGCCGACCCGGCCAGGACCAGCAGGCAGGCGGCCGCAGCGGCGGCGCTCCGGCGGTGGACGATGCTGCGCTGCTTCCCCACGGCTGACCTCACTCGCTGTACGGAACGACCACTCTCACCCGCTCCCGATCTCCCGTCCCACCACCCCCAACCCACCCCACCCCCCGCCATCACCCATCAAGCCGACGCATTCCCCCCACCTGGAGCCCCCACCACCCCCGAGCCGCGCGCCTGCGGCCCCCCGTCAGTGCCGCGAGAAACCCCACCCCCACGTAGCCCACCGATCCGACCGTTCCGACCTCCTGGGGTGGTGGCTGTGGGTGGCTGAGCGGCCGAGGGGTCCCCCGGTCAGGGGCGCGAGGAACCCATCACTCAGGTAGCGCGCTGATCCGACCGTTCCGACCTCTAGGGGTGGTGGTTGCGGTGGTCAGCGGCCGAGGGGTCCCCCGGTCAGGGGCGCGAGGAACTGCGCGAGGAACCCACCACTCAGGTAGCGCGCCGGTCCGACCGTTGTTGCTCTCTGGGTGGTGGGTGGTTGGCCGCGCAGTTCCTCGCGCCCCTGGGGGCTGTGGGTGGCTGAGCGGCCGAGGGGTCCCCCGGTCAGGGGCGCGAGGAACTGCGCGAGGAACCCATCACTCAGGTAGCGCGCCGATCCGACCGTTCCGACCTCCTGGGGTGGTGGTTGCGGTGGTCAGCGGCCGAGGGTCCCCCGGTCAGGGGCGCGAGGAACTGCGCGAGGAACCCACCACTCACGTAGCGCGCCGGTCCGACCGTTGTTGCTCTTTGGGTGGTGGGTGGTTGGCCGCGCAGTTCCTCGCGCCCCTGGGGGGCCGTGCGTGGCTGAGCGGCCAGGGGCACGCCCGTGGGCCGTACGGGTGGTCCCCGCCGCCGCCGGAGCCCCGCCGTACGGCCGCCGATTCCCGCCCGCCCGCGCTGAGCTGGCCTTTCGCGGGCCCGCCCGCCGTCGCCCCGGGGAAATCGCGGGCGATTGACCGGGCCGGGCCGTGGAGTAGAGTGACGCCGGAGTGCCACGGGCCGTCATACGTCGCTCGCCACCCGCCGGTTGCCGCCCGCCGCAAGCCGCCGGGCCGGAAGCGTACGGCGCCGCCCGACCCCGCCCCACCCGCCGGACGCCGCGCCCGGCCTCCTCCCGCTCCGCACCCCCTGGCGCACCTTCCCCGGTGCCAGACGGGTCACTTCCCCAGTGAGCGGGCGGGGACCAGGCGGTGCGTCCGGTTCCCCGGGCGGACCCCAGGCGCCCCGGACGGGCGGCCGTCCCCCACCATGGGTGGTGACACGGCTCCCCGCCCCGGGGCGTCCGCGCATCGAGAAGGGCTCCACCGCGACATGAGCACCACCACCCCCGTACGCACCGCCGCCGCGAGGGGGAACCGCCATGAGTGAGGGGCCCAAGCACGTACCGGTGATGCTCCAGCGCTGCCTGGACGTCCTCGCTCCCGCCCTGGCCGCACCCGGCGCCGTGGTGGTCGACGCGACCCTCGGCCTCGGCGGGCACAGCGAGGCGCTGCTGCGCGCCTTCCCCGAGGCCCGGCTGGTCGCGGTGGACCGGGACCCGGCCGCGCTGGAGTTGGCCGGGCAGCGGCTCGCCCCGTACGGGGAGCGGGCCACCCTGGTGCACGCCGTCTACGACGAGATCCCGGCGGTGCTGGAGCGGCTGGGCATCCCCCGGGTGCAGGGCGTCCTGTTCGACCTCGGCGTCTCCTCGATGCAGCTGGACGAGGCCGACCGGGGCTTCGCGTACGCCCAGGACGCCCCGCTGGACATGCGGATGGACCAGTCCCGGGGCCTGAGCGCCGCCGAGGTGCTCAACACGTACGAGCACGGCGCGCTGGCCCGCATCCTCAAGGTGTACGGCGAGGAGCGGTTCGCGAAGAAGATCGCCACCGTGATCGTCCGGGAGCGGGAGAAGGAACCGTTCACCACCAGCGCGCGTCTGGTCGAGCTGGTGCGCAACGCCATCCCCGCCGCCACCCGCCGCACCGGCGGCAACCCGGCCAAGCGCACCTTCCAGGCGCTGCGGATCGAGGTCAACGGCGAGCTGGCCGTGCTGGACCGGGCGATCCCCGGCGCGCTGGAGGCGCTGGCGGTCGGCGGCCGGATCGCCGTGCTCTCGTACCACTCGCTGGAGGACCGGCTGGTCAAGCAGTACTTCGCCGCCGGTGCCACCAGCACCGCCCCGCCCGGCCTGCCCGTCGTCCCCGAGGAGTACCAGCCCCGGCTGAAGCTGCTCACCCGGGGCGCCGAGCTGCCGACCGAGGCGGAGATCGAGGAGAACCGGCGCGCCGCCCCGGCCAGGCTGCGCGCTGCGGAGAGGATCAGGGAACGGACGGCGGCCAGGGGGTAGCGCCCCGCCGGGGCCCGCGCCCCGGGCCGGGGGAGGGAAGGAGCGAGGAGTTGAGCGTGCCCGCAGCGGGGACGGCTGGGCCGCGCCGGCTGCCCGGCCAGGCCGGAGCCCGGTCGCGCCCGGCCGTCCGCAGGACCGCCGCCGGCCGCCGCCAGGGGCCCGGCCGGATGCCGTTCGCGGTCCTGGTCGTGGTGCTGCTGGCCGTCGGCCTGATCGGCCTGCTGATGCTCAACACCGCCCTCAACCAGGGCTCCTTCGAACTCTCCCGGCTACAGCGGGAGACCACCAGGCTCACCGACGAGCAGCAGAGCCTGGAGCAGCAGATCGACCAGTGGTCCGCCCCCGGTGCCCTGGAGCGCCGGGCCGCCCGGCTGGGCATGGTGCCCGGCGGCAACCCGGCTTTCCTGCGCGACGACGGCAAGATCCTCGGCAGCCCCGCCCCCGCCACCGGGGCGCCCACCCCGACCGCCTCCGCCACCGCGCGCGGGACGGTGCCCGCACCCACCCCGCAGTCCTCCGCCGTCGACATCACCGTGCGGCCCGCCCCCGGCGGCACGGCGGGAGGTGACACCCGATGAGCACCCCCCGGCAGCCCCCCCGGGGCCCGGCCCCCGGCCGCCGCCCCGCCGCCGGCGGCCCGCCCTCCGGCGCCGCCCCCCGCCCGCCCCGGCCGCGCACCGCGGCCGCCGGCCGGGCCGGCCGCCCGCCGCGCCGCCCCGCCGCCGGGGTGGTCCGGCTGGGCGACCCGCGCCGCCGGCTGCGGGTGGCCACCGTGGCGCTGGCCGTGATCTTCTCGCTGTTCGCCGGCCGGCTGATCCAGCTCCAGCTGGTGGACGCCTCGGCGCTGGCCTCCGAGGCCACCGTCAACCGCTATGTCGACGATGTGCTGCCGGCCGATCGCGGTGCCATAACGGACGCCTCCGGCGTCGTACTGGCCACCACGGTCGACGCCTATGACATCACCGCCGACCCGACGATGTTCACCCCCGAGCAGACCCATGTCCGCGACGCGCCGGAGCAGGCCGCCGCGCTGCTGGCACCGATCCTCGGCGTCAGCCGGGCGAAGCTGGCCGCCGCCCTGCACGCGCCCGGCAGCCGCTACGCGCTGCTCGCCGGCCGGCAGAGCCCGCAGACCTGGACCCAGATCAAGGACCTGAAGACCGCCTTCGCCGCGCAGGCGGGCAGCTACGCCTGCCAGGCCCAGGCGGCGAAGGTCGGCAAGCCCGCCGCGCAGGGCGGCCGCACCGCCGTGGACGCCGGCTGCGCCAACGTCCTGGCCGGCGTCTTCTCCCGGGAGACCAGCAAGCGGGTCTACCCCGCGGGCGACCTGGCCTCCAACGTGGTGGGCTTCGTCAACGCCGACGGCCTGGGCGCGGGCGGCCTGGAGCAGCAGTACCAGACCCTGCTGGCCGGCCGCGACGGCCGGATCACCTACGCCCAGTCCGGCGGCCGGCTGGTGCCCACCGCCGGGTTCCAGGAGCACGCCGCCGTCCCCGGCACCGATCTGCGGCTCACCCTGGACCGCGACATCCAGTGGGCGGCCCAGCACGCCATCTCCGAGGAGGTGAAGGCCGCCGGGGCGGAGAAGGGCTATGTCGTCGTCCAGGACGTGCAGACCGGCCAGGTGCTCGCCATGGCCACCTCGCCGGGCTTCGACGCGGGCGACCTGGCCGGCGCGAACCCCGACGCGCTGGGCAACCCCGCCCTCCAGGACGTGTACGAGCCCGGCAGCACCGCCAAGCTGATGACCATGGCCGCCATCCTGGACACCGGCGCCGCCACCTGGGACACCCATGTCACGGTGCCGGGCACCCTGCACCGGGCCGACCGGATCTTCCACGACGACATCGACCACGGCACCTGGCACCTCACCCTCAACGGCGTGCTGGCCAAGTCGTCCAACATCGGCACCATCGAGGCCGCCGAGCAGCTGGGCAAGACCCAGCCGGAGGCCAACCAGGTGCTGTACGAGTACCTGCGCAAGTTCGGCATCGGCCGCCCCACCGGCCTCGACTTCCCCGGCGAGACCCAGGGCCTGCTGGCCAAGGGCTCCGACTGGAAGGGCTCGCAGCAGTACACCATCCCGTTCGGCCAGGGCCTCTCGCTCAACGCGCTCCAGGCCGCCTCGGTGTACTCCACCATCGCCAACGGCGGGGTACGGATCGAGCCGACCCTGGTACGGGGCACCACCGGGCCGGACGGCCGGTACATCCCCGCGCCGGCCCCCGAACAGAGCCGGGTGGTCAGCCCGCAGACCGCGCAGACCCTCGCCCGGATGCTGGAGTCGGTGGTCACCGACGAGCAGGGCACCGGCAACTCCGCGCAGATCCCCGGCTACCGGGTGGCGGGAAAGACCGGCACCGCCAACCGGGTGGACCCCAAGGCGGGCGGGTACGCGGGCTACACGGCCTCCTTCATCGGCTTCGCGCCCGCCGACAAGCCCCGGATCACCGTCGCCTGCACCCTCCAGGACCCGGTCAACGGGCACTTCGGCGGCCAGCTGTGCGGGCCGGTCTTCAAGCAGGTGATGGAGTTCGCCCTCAAGACCCTGCAGGTCCCGCCGAGCGGAACCGACGCGCCGCACCTGCCGGTCGAGTGGAAGCCATGAGCAGCGACAGGAGAGTCCGAGTGATGTCGATCACGCCCCAGGAGCCCACGGGGTGCACCCCCGACCTCTCACTTGGCCCCGGCGCCACGGCTGCGGATACCCTGCCTGCCGTGCCGAAACCTGATCAGCCCCCGAACCACTCCGGCCCGCAGCACCCCGGTCCGCCGCGCCCCGCCGCAGTCCGCCCGACCCCGCTCCGCGCCGTCGCCGAGCTGCTGGACCTCGCCCCCGAGCAGGACCCGGCGGGGGCGGATGTCACCGGCATCACCCACGACTCCCGCGCGGTGCGCCCCGGTGACCTCTACGCCGCCCTGCCCGGCGCCCACCACCACGGCGCCGCCTTCGCCGCCCAGGCGGTCGCCGGTGGCGCGGTGGCGCTGCTCACCGACCCGGCGGGCGCCGCGCTCGCGGCCGACTGCGGCGTGCCGCTGCTGGTGGTGGACGACCCGCGTGCCCGGGTCGGCGCGCTGGCCGCCGCCGTCTACGGGCGCCCCGCCGAACAGCTGCTGATGATCGGCGTCACCGGCACCAGCGGCAAGACCACCACCTCGTACCTGATCGAGGGCGGTCTGCGCGGCGCCGACCGCGCCACCGGGCTGGTCGGCACCGTGGAGATGCGGGTCGGCCGGGAGCGGATCAAGAGCGAGCGCACCACCCCGGAGGCCACCGACCTGCACGCCGTCCTGGCGCTGATGCGCGAGCGGGGCGCCGACGCGGTCGCCATGGAGGTCTCCAGCCACGCGCTGGTGTTCGGCCGGGTCGACGGGGTCGTCTACGACATCGCGGTCTTCCTCAACCTGACGCCGGAGCACCTGGACTTCCACCCCGACATGGAGGACTACTACCGGGCCAAGGCGCAGCTGTTCACCGAGCGCCGCGCCCGGCTGGGCGTGGTCAACCTGGACGACGCGTACGGCCGCAGGCTGGCCGCCGAGGCGGGCATCCCGGTGGTCACCTTCTCCGCGACCGGCGACCCGGCGGCCGACTGGCGCGCCGAGTCGGTCCAGCTGGGGCCGTCCGGCTCCCTCTTCCGGGTGGTCGGTCCGGACGGCGCCTCGGCGGACGCCTCGGTGTCGCTGCCCGGCCCCTTCAACGTCGCCAACGCGCTCGCCGCCGTGGCCGCCCTGGCCAGTGCCGGGCTGCCGCTGGCCGACGCGGTGGCGGGGGTCGCCGCCGTCCCCGGTGTGCCGGGGCGGATGGAGCGGGTGGACATCGGCCAGCCGTATCTGGCGGTGGTCGACTACGCCCACAAGCCGGATGCGCTGCGGGCCGTGCTGGAGTCGCTGCGGGAGGTCACCAAGGGCCGGGTGCACGTGGTGGTCGGCTGCGGCGGCGATCGGGACCCGCACAAGCGCGGCGCGATGGGTGCCATTGCCGCCTCGCTGGCCGACACCGCCGTCCTCACCAGCGACAACCCCCGCTCGGAGGACCCGCTGGCCATCCTGGCCGCCATGCTCGGCGGCGCGGTGGAGGTCCCCCGGGCGGAGCGCGGCGCGGTGCTGGTCGTCCCCGACCGCCTGGAGGCCGTCGGTACGGCCGTCGCCCATGCCCGGCCGGGCGACAGCGTGCTGGTGGCGGGCAAGGGCCATGAGCTGGGCCAGTACCTGCGCGACGAGGTCAGGCCCTTCGACGACCGGGAGGTGCTGCGCGAGTCGATCGCCGCGGCCCGGCCCGGGACCGCGGATCAGGTGCCGCCAGCGGCGGGCACCGACGCGGCGGACTTCAAGGAGTAATCCCCAGTGATCGCACTGACCCTCGCCGAGGTCGCCACGGCCGTCGGGGGGACGCTGCACGACGTCCCCGACCCGCAGGTCCGGATCACCGGCCCGGTGGTGGTGGACTCCCGCCAGGTGCGGCCGGGCGGTCTGTTCGCCGCCGTGGCCGGTGAGCGGGCGGACGGGCACGACTTCGCCGCCGGGGCCGTCAAGGACGGCGCCGCCGCCGTGCTGGCGTCCCGTCCGGTCGGCGTGCCCGCCGTGGTGGTGGACGACGTGGTCGCGGCGCTGGGCCTGCTCGCCCGTACGGTCGTGGACCGGCTGCGGGACGGCACGGCGGTGGTCGGGCTCACCGGCTCGTCCGGCAAGACCAGCACCAAGGACCTGATCGGCCAGCTGCTGGAGCGGCTCGGCCCGACGGTCTGCCCGGCCGGCAACCTCAACAACGAGATCGGCATGCCGCTCACCGCGCTGCGCGCCGACGAGGAGACCCGCCACCTGGTGCTGGAGATGGGCGCCCGGGGCAAGGGCCACATCGCCTACCTGACCGGCATCACCCCGCCCCGGGTCGGTGTGGTGCTCAACGTCGGCACCGCGCACCTCGGTGAGTTCGGCAGCCGGGCGGGCATCGCGGAGGCCAAGGGCGAGCTGGTGGAGGCGCTGCCGGCCGACGGGGTGGCCGTGCTCAACGCCGACGACCCGCTGGTCCGTGCGATGGCGGCCCGGACCAAGGCCCGGGTGGTGTTCTTCGGCGAGGCGTCAGAGGCCCACATCAGGGCGGCGGACGTCCGGTTGGACGCGCTCGGCCGCGCGTCCTTCACACTGATCACCCCGGCCGGTTCCGCCCCGGTGGTCCTGCGCCTGTACGGTGAGCACCACGTCTCGAACGCCCTCGCCGCCGCAGCGGTGGCGGTGGAGTTCGGGATGTCCGCCGACGACACCGCCGCCGCCCTGGGCGAGGCGGGTGCGCTCTCCCGCTGGCGCATGGAGGTCGTCGAACGGGCCGACGGTGTCACCGTCGTCAACGACGCCTACAACGCGAATCCGGACTCCGTCCGGGCCGCGCTGCGAGCGCTCGCGGCGATGGCCGGCACCGAACAGCAGCGCCGGCGTACCTGGGCGGTGCTCGGCGAGATGCGGGAGCTCGGCGAGGACTCCCTCGCGGAGCACGATGCCATCGGACGCCTGGCGGTCCGACTGAACATCACCAAGGTGGTGGCGGTCGGCGGCCGCGAGGCGGCGTGGCTCGACATGGGTGCCAAGAACGAGGGTTCGTGGGGTGAGGAGTCGGTGCTGGTGTCCGACGCTGACGCGGCGATCGATCTGCTGCGCGATCAGGTACGGCCGGGGGATGTGGTGCTGGTGAAGGCTTCCCGGGCGGCCGGTCTGGAGCGGGTCGCCGAGGCCCTGCTGGCCGGCGGCGCCGACGGGACGAACGGGGTGGCCCGGTGAGGCAGATCCTCTTCGCGGGAGTGATCGGCCTGGTCCTCACGCTGATCGGGACCCCGCTGCTGATCAGGCTGCTGGCCAGGCACGGCTACGGCCAGATGATCCGCGACGACGGCCCGGCCGCGCACCACAGCAAGCGCGGCACGCCGACCATGGGTGGCATCGCCTTCATCCTGGCGACGCTGATCGCCTACGCGGCGACCCATGCCATCGTGCCGGACAAGCCGCCGACCGCCTCCGGGCTGCTGGTGCTGTTCCTGATGGCCGGTCTGGGCCTGGTCGGCTTCCTGGACGACTACATCAAGGTCATCAAGCAGCGCTCGCTGGGCCTGCGGGCCAAGGCCAAGCTGGTCGGCCAGTCCGCCGTCGGCCTGGCGTTCGCGGTGCTGTCGCTCCAGTTCCAGGACAGCCGGGGCCTCACCCCGGCGTCCACCAAGCTGTCGTTCGTGCAGGACTTCGGCTGGTCGATAGGGCCCGTGCTGTTCGTCATCTGGGCGTATTTCATGATCGCCGCGATGTCGAACGGCGTGAACCTCACCGACGGCCTGGACGGCCTGGCCACCGGCGCCTCGGTGATGGTCTTCGGCGCGTACGTCTTCATCGGCGTCTGGCAGCACGGCCAGAACTGCGCCTTCACCCTCACCGCCACCGCCAACTGCTACGACGTCCGCGATCCGCTGGACCTCGCGGTGGTCGCCTCGGCGCTGATGGGCTCCTGCTTCGGCTTCCTGTGGTGGAACACCTCGCCCGCCAAGATCTTCATGGGCGACACCGGCTCCCTCGCCCTCGGCGGCGCGCTCGCCGGTCTGGCGATCTGCTCCCGCACCGAGATGCTGCTCGCCCTGCTCGGCGGCCTCTTCGTCCTGATCACCCTGTCGGTGATCATCCAGGTCGGCTCCTTCCGGCTGACCGGCAAACGCGTCTTCAAGATGGCACCGCTCCAGCACCACTTCGAACTCAAGGGGTGGAGCGAGGTCCTGATCGTGGTCCGGTTCTGGATCATCCAGGGACTCTGCGTCGCCGTCGGCCTCGGACTCTTCTACACGGGCTGGGTGAGCGACCGATGACCCCTCCCGGTGACACCCCGGACTGGGACGGCCGCGCCGTCGCCGTCGCCGGGCTCGGCATCTCCGGGATCAGCGCCGCCCGGGTGCTGCACGGCCTCGGCGCCGCCGTCACCGCGGTGGACGGCGGCGACTCCCCGGCGCTGCGCGAGCGCGCCGCCGGGCTGGAGGCGGCGGGCGTCACCGTCCGGCTGGGCGACGCCGACACCCTGCCGCCCGGCACCGAACTGATCGTCACCTCGCCCGGCTGGCCGCCGTCCAGCCCGCTGTTCGCCGCCGCCGACGCGGCGGGCGTACCGGTCTGGGGCGATGTCGAGCTGGCCTGGCGGCTGCGCCCCCCGCACCCCGCCACCGGCGAACCGGCCCCCTGGCTGGCCGTCACCGGCACCAACGGCAAGACCACCACCGTGCAGATGCTCGCCTCCATCCTCGGCGCCGCCGGGCGGCGCACCGCCGCCGTCGGCAACGTCGGCGTCCCGGTGCTGGACGCCGTGCTGGCCGAGGAGCCGTACGACGTGCTCGCGGTCGAGCTGTCCAGCTACCAGCTGCACTGGGCGCCCTCGCTGCGCCCGCACTCCGCCGCGGTGCTCAACCTGGCACCGGACCACCTGGACTGGCACGGCTCCATGGCGGCGTACGCGGCCGACAAGGGCCGCGCCTACCAGGGCAACACCGTCGCCTGCGTCTACAACACCGCCGACCCGGCCACCGAGGAGCTGGTCCGCGCGGCCGACGTCGAGGAGGGCTGCCGCGCCGTCGGCTTCACCCTCGGCGCCCCCGGGCTCTCCGAACTCGGCGTGGTGGACGGCCTGCTGGTCGACCGCGCGTTCGTCGCCGACCGGCAGCGCAGCGCCGCCGAGCTGGCCTCCGTCCAGGACGTCCAGCCGCCGGCCCCGCACAACATCGCGAACGCGCTGGCCGCCGCGGCCCTGGCCCGCGCCTACGGCGTGGAGCCGCGCGCCGTCCGGGACGGCCTGCGGGCCTTCCGGCCCGACGCGCACCGGATCGCGGAGGTCGCCGTGGTGGACGGCGTCACGTACATCGACGACTCCAAGGCCACCAATACCCACGCCGCCGCCGCCTCGCTGGCCGCCTACCGGCCGGTCGTCTGGATCGCCGGCGGCCTCGCCAAGGGCGCCGCCTTCGACGAGCTGGTGCGCACCGCCGCCGACCGGCTGCGCGGCGCGGTGCTGATCGGCGCCGACCGCGCCGTGATCCGCGAAGCACTGGCGCGACACGCCCCGGATGTGCCGGTGATCGAACCGGTATCGGGTCAGACTGGCGCCGAGGCCATGGAGCTGATCGTACGGGCCGCCGCCGGCCTCGCCCGGCCCGGCGACACCGTGCTGCTGGCCCCGGCCTGCGCCTCGATGGACATGTTCACCAACTACGGCGAGCGCGGGGACCTCTTCGCCGCCGCCGTACGCCGACCGGGGTGACCCCGTCGCGGGGGCGCTGAGGAGACCGACCGGGAAGGGGCGAGCGGTGGCAGGACAGGGACGCGGGCGGCCCGCCGCGCCGCCGACCGAGCGCCCCGCCGCCCGGCCCCCGGTCATCTCGGCGACCACCACCACCTTCCGCGCCTCCGGCTGGCCCGCCGGGCCCCGGGCGCTGGCCGCCCGCTTCCAGCGCGCCCTGGACCGGCCGCTGACGGCCTACTACCTGATCCTCGGCTCCAGCCTGCTGATCCTGGTGCTGGGCCTGGTGATGGTCTTCTCCGCCTCCCAGATCACCGCGCTCAGCCAGGGCCGGCCGGTGCTGTTCTACTTCGGCAAGCAGCTGCTCGCGGTGGTGCTGGGCTGCGGCCTGATGCTGGTCGCGGCCCGGCTGCCGATCGCGGTGCACCGGACGCTGGCCTACCCGCTGCTGCTGGGCTCCGTCTTCCTGATGGTGCTGGTCACCATCCCCGGTATCGGCGTCGAGGTCGGCGGCAACCGCAACTGGATCAACGTCGGGCTGTTCCAGCTCCAGCCCTCGGAGTTCGGCAAGCTGGCCCTGGTGCTCTGGGGCGCCGACCTGCTCGCCCGCAAGCAGAAGACCCGGATGCTCGACCAGTGGAAGCACCTGCTGGTGCCGCTGGTGCCCGGCGCGGTCTTCCTGCTGATGCTGATCATGGCCGGTGGCGACATGGGCACCGCCATGATCCTGGTCGCGGTCCTCTTCGGCCTGCTCTGGATGGCCGGAGCGCCGCTGCGGCTCTTCGCCGGGGCCGCGGCCCTCGCCGCCGTGATGTCCAGCGTGCTGATCCTGCTGGCCCCGCACCGGCTCGCCCGGATCAACTGCGTCGGCGTCACCCGTACCGGCCCCGACGAGCCCTGCTGGCAGGCCGTACACGGCCTCTACGCGCTGGCCTCCGGCGGCATCTTCGGCTCCGGGCTCGGCGCCGGCGTGGAGAAGTGGGGCCAGTTGCCCGCCTCGCACACCGACTTCATCTTCGCCGTCACCGGCGAGGAGCTGGGTCTGGCAGGGACGCTGTCGGTGCTCGCCCTCTTCGCGGCACTAGGGTATGCGGGTATCCGCGTGGCCGGACGCACGAAGGACCCCTTCGTCAGGTACGCCGCGGGAGGCGCCACCACCTGGATCATGGCCCAGTCCGTGATCAACATGGGTGCGGTGCTGGGACTGCTGCCCATCGCAGGAGTCCCGCTCCCGCTGTTCTCCTACGGAGGGTCCGCACTGCTGCCGACCCTGTTCGCCATCGGCATGCTGCTGTGCTTCGCACGCAGCGAGCCGGGGGCCAGGGCGGCACTGGCCGCGCGGGGCTCCACCTCCCGGACCAGGGCGCTCCTGGCCCGGGTGCTGCCACGACGAACCACAGCGCGGCCCGCGAAGCAGCCGCCGCGCAGGGAGCGGTGAATTTCGGTGCATGTCGTACTCGCCGGCGGGGGGACCGCCGGTCACATCGAGCCCGCGCTCGCCCTCGCCGACGCACTCCGCCGGCACGACCCGACGGTGGGCATCACGGCGCTCGGCACGGAGCGGGGCCTGGAGACCAGGTTGGTCCCCGAGCGCGGCTACCACCTGGAGCTGATCCCGGCGGTGCCGCTGCCCCGCAAGCCCACCCCGGAGCTGATCACCGTGCCGGGCCGGCTGCGGGCCACGGTGAAGGCCACCCAGGACATCATCGAACGCACCAAGGCCGATGTGGTGGTCGGCTTCGGCGGCTATGTCGCCATGCCGGCCTACCTGGCCGCCAAGCGGGCCGGTGTCCCGATCGTCGTCCACGAGGCCAACGCCCGCCCCGGGCTGGCCAACAAGGTCGGCTCCCGCTACACCGACTTCGTCGCGGTCTCCACCCCGGACAGCAAGCTGCGCGGCGCCCGCTACGTCGGCATCCCGCTGCGCCGCACCATTGCCACCCTGGACCGCAACGCGGTCCGCCCCGAGGCCAGGCACTACTTCGGCCTCGACCAGCGGCTGCCCACCCTGCTGGTCAGCGGCGGCTCGCAGGGCGCCCGCCGACTGAACGAGACGGTGCAGGCCATCGCCCCCCGCCTCCAGCAGTACGGGGTGCAGATCCTGCACGCCGTCGGCCCGAAGAACGAGCTGCCCCGGGTGGACGACATCCCCGGCATGCCGCCCTACCGCCCGGTGCCCTACCTGGACCGGATGGACCTCGCCTACGCCGCCGCCGACATGATGCTCTGCCGGGCCGGCGCGATGACGGTGGCCGAGCTGGCCGCCGTGGGCCTGCCCGCCGCCTTCGTACCGCTGCCGATCGGCAACGGCGAGCAGCGGCTGAACGCCCAGCCGATGATCAAGGCCGGCGGCGGACTGCTGGTGGACGACGCCGAGCTGAGCCCGGAGTGGGTGCTCGCCAACGTCCTGCCGGTGCTCACCGACCCGCAGCGGCTCTGGGACATGAGCAGGGCGGCCGCCGAGTTCGGCCGCCGCGACGCGGACGACCTGCTGGTCGGCATGGTGTACGAGGCGATCGGCGCGGCTCGGGGGCACGGCCCGCACCGTGGCTGACGCGGCGGTCGCCCCGGAGGAGCGGGCGGAGCGGGCGGCGGCCGACGGGCCGCCGCCCCGGCTGCGGCTGTCCCGGCGGGGCACGGCCGTGGTCGCGGCGCTCGGTGCGCTGCTGCTCGGCTTCGGCCTCTGGCTGGTCTTCCTCTCCTCGGTGCTGGACGTCCGTACGGTCGCGGTCACCGGTACCGAGAAGCTGACCGCCGACCAGGTCGTCGCCGCCGCCCGGGTGCACCCCGGCGGGCCGCTGGCCCGGGTGGACACCGGGGCGGTGCGCGGCCGGGTCGTCAAGGGGCTCCGCCGGGTGGCCAAGGTGGAGGTCTGGCGGGGCTGGCCGCACACCGTACGGATCAAGGTGACCGAGCGTCACCCGGTGGCGGCGGTCAGGGAGTCCGGCGGCTACACCCAGGTCGACGCGGCCGGGGTGCGGTTCGCCACCGAGGCCACCGCCCCGGCGGGCGTGCCCGTGGTGGAGCTGAAGCCCACCCAGGCCGCCCGGGACGCCCTCGCGGTCTTCCCGCAGCGGGAGTTGATCGCGGCGGCGGTGCAGGTGGCGGGGGATCTGCCGCCCACGGTGGCCAAGCGGGTCCGCTTCATCGAGGTGCACTCCTACGACGACATCCAGCTGCGGCTGGACGGCGACCGGACGGTGCTCTGGGGGAGCAGCGAGCGTGGTCCGCGCAAGGCGAAAGTGCTGGCCGCGCTGCTCACCAGGCAGGCCAGGAGCTATGACGTCAGCGCTCCGGAGGCGCCCGCTACGGCGCCTTGACGCCGGGTCGATCTGTTGACGCGGCCCGCCCGGTGGCCGACGCTTGGTGGTCCACCCCGGCTGGGCAGGCCGAGGGATGATCACATAGGCTCAAAAGAAAAGCAGGAGGCTCGGCGTGTTCGTTGAACGCAGCCGCGCATCGACCTAGTGTCCTGTGTCACCAGGACGTTGAGAGAGACAGTGGCACAGCATTAACCCTAAAGGTCAAGGTTAGGGTTCGGGTCGGCGGTCGGCATTTCGGGGCAGGTGCTCCGAAAACGGGCACCCCACCCATCGGCATCCGTCGGAACGGCAGACCCCACGCCGCCGTCCGACCTGGAAAATCGAGGCGAGAGGCCTTCGACGTGGCAGCACCGCAGAACTACCTCGCAGTCATCAAGGTCGTCGGTATCGGCGGCGGTGGTGTCAACGCCATCAACCGGATGATCGAGGTCGGTCTCAAGGGCGTCGAGTTCATCGCGATCAACACCGATGCGCAGGCCCTCCTGATGAGCGACGCCGACGTCAAGCTCGACGTCGGCCGCGAACTCACCCGGGGCCTCGGCGCCGGAGCCAACCCCGACGTCGGCCGCAAGGCCGCGGAGGACCACCGCGAGGAGATCGAGGAGGTCCTCAAGGGGGCCGACATGGTCTTCGTCACCGCGGGCGAGGGCGGCGGCACCGGCACCGGCGGCGCGCCCGTGGTCGCCAACATCGCCCGCTCGCTGGGCGCGCTGACCATCGGCGTGGTCACCCGCCCCTTCACCTTCGAGGGCCGCCGCCGCGCCAACCAGGCCGAGGACGGCATCGCGCAACTGCGCGAAGAGGTCGACACCCTCATCGTGATCCCCAACGACCGGCTGCTGTCCATCTCGGACCGCCAGGTCAGCGTGCTCGACGCCTTCCGCTCCGCCGACCAGGTGCTGCTCTCCGGTGTCCAGGGCATCACCGATCTGATCACCACCCCCGGCCTGATCAACCTGGACTTCGCGGACGTCAAGTCGGTGATGTCGGACGCCGGTTCGGCGCTGATGGGCATCGGCTCCGCCCGTGGGGAGGACCGCGCCAAGGCGGCGGCCGAGATGGCCATCTCCTCGCCGCTGCTGGAGGCGTCCATCGACGGCGCCCGGGGCGTGCTGCTCTCCATCTCCGGCGGTTCCGACCTGGGGCTCTTCGAGATCAACGAGTCGGCCCAGCTGGTCAGCGAGGCCGCCCACCCGGAGGCCAACATCATCTTCGGCGCGGTGATCGACGACGCGCTCGGCGACGAGGTCCGGGTCACCGTGATCGCGGCGGGCTTCGACGGCGGCCAGCCGCCGGCCATCGTCCGCGAGCCGGTGGTCAAGGCCACCCCGCCGGAGCGGGACCGCCCGGCGCCGTCCCGCCCCTCCTACGGCGGTCTCGGCGCGGTCGCCCCGATGGCCGACGAGCCGCCGTCCCGCCGCCCCGAGACGGCCCCGGCCCCGGTCGCCAGCCCGGTGCCGCCGCAGATGCCCTCGATCCAGCGGCACTATGTGGAGACCCCGGCCGAGGAGCTCGACGTGCCGGACTTCCTCAAGTGACCTGCCCGATAGCGATCGGCCCGACGGCAACCGGCCCGACGGCAACCGGCCCGACCGGCCCGAAGACGGCCGGTCCGGGGGACGACCTGTGATCGGGCAGCGCATCGCACGCGACGGGGCTCACTTCGCCTTCACCGACCGGTGGGGCGGCGTGAGCTCCGCGCCGTACCAGGAGCTCAACCTCGGCGGCGCGGTGGGTGACGACCCGGCCGCCGTCCGGCGCAACCGGGCGCTGGCCGCCGAGTCGCTCGGCCTGGACCCGGCCGACGTCGTCTGGATGAACCAGGTGCACGGGCGCGAGGTCGCCGAGGTCACCACCCGGCAGGCCGACGGCGAGGCCCCCCGGGTGGACGCGATCGTCACCACCCGCCCGGGGCTCGCCCTCGCGGTGCTCACCGCCGACTGCACCCCCGTGCTGCTGGCCGACCCCGTCGCCGGGGTCGCCGCCGCCGCCCACGCCGGACGCCCCGGGCTCGCCGCCGGGGTGGTGGCCGCCGCCGTCGAAGCGATGCTGCGGCTCGGCGCCCGGCCCGAGCGGATCACCGCCGTCACCGGGCCCACCGTCTGCGGCCGCTGCTACGAGGTCCCCGACGCGCTGCGGGCCGAGGTCGCCGCAGCCGTACCGGCCGCACACGCCACCACCGGCTGGGGCACCCCCGCGCTGGACGTCCCCGGCGGGGTGCACGCCCAGCTCGCCGGACTCGGAGTCACCGACCGGCGCCGCTCGCCGGTCTGCACCCTGGAGTCGGCGGACCACTTCTCCTACCGCCGCGACCGGCGCACCGGGCGCCTCGCCGGCTACGTCTGGTTGGACCCGTCCGGCAGCCGGAGCCGGGGCGCGGCCGAGCCCGACCAGAGATAAGCGACAGAGATGACGAATGATTCCCACGGCCCGTCGCCCGACGAGCCGCCGCTGCCCGCTGCCATGACCGAGGCTCAGCGGGACCGACGGGCCCAACTCGCGGACAACCTGGCCGCCGTCGAGCGGCGCATCACCGACGCCTGCGCCGCCGCCGGCCGACCGCGCGACGCGGTCCGGCTGATCGTGGTGACCAAGACCTATCCGGCCGCGGACAGCAGGCTGCTGGCGTCACTCGGTGTCACCGAGGTGGCGGAGAACCGGGACCAGGACGCGGCACCCAAGGCCGAGCAGTGCAAGGACCTGCCACTGACCTGGCACTTCGTCGGGCAGTTGCAGACCAACAAGGTCCGGTCGGTGGTCCGTTACGCGAACTATGTCCACTCGGTGGACCGGCTGCGGCTGGTGGACGCGCTCTCCACCGCCGTGCTGCGCGCAGAACGGCCCGAACTCGGCTGCCTGGTGCAGGTCGCACTTGACAAGGAGGCCGGCGAGGGTGCCGGACGAGCCGGTGCCGCTCCGGACGAGGTGGCCGCGCTGGCCGACGCCGTCGCCGCCGCGCCGGGGCTGCGCCTTGACGGTGTGATGACCGTCGCACCGCTGGCGGGCCCGTACGCGGGCGACCCGGCGGCGGCTTTCGCCCGACTGGCGGAAATCGCAACCGCCGTACGGGCGGCCCATCCCGGTGCCACGATGGTCTCGGCGGGGATGAGTGGGGACCTCGAACAGGCCATCGTGGCCGGGGCGACACATGTGCGCGTCGGAACGGCGGTACTCGGCGTCCGGCCACCCCTCCGGTAACGTCACCGGTTAGTAGATCAGACCACAGGACAAAATAGGACAAAGATTAGTCGCTTCCGCGTTGCGGACAGCGAATCGTGGATCGTATGTCCGCGGCCACGTGCGGGGCCTGACGTGCAGTCGGGCCCCGATGCGGACCGCGGTCCCGCGCTCGGCGCCACCGACGCGGGGTCAGGCCGGTGACGGAGCCGATCCACCACAGAGCGGAGGACAGGAGTATGGCCGGCGCTATGCGCAAGATGGCGGTCTACCTCGGCCTCGTGGAGGACGAGACGTACGACGGCCAGGGGTACGACCCCGACGACGACTACGACGCGGACCCCGAGCCGCTGCGTACCGGACGTACCGAGGAGGTGCCACGGCCCGCGGCCGCCCATGCGGCGGCGCACGCCGCCCCGGCGGCGGCCCAGGCGGTCCCGATCCGGCAGGAGCCGGCCCGGATGGCCCCCGTGTCGTCCATCACACCCGAACGCCGCCACGTGGAGAAGAGCCCCCCGGTGATCATGCCCAAGGTCGTCAGTGAGCGAGAGCCGTACCGCATCACCACACTCCATCCGCGAACCTACAACGAGGCCCGCACCATCGGGGAACACTTCCGCGACGGAACGCCCGTGATCATGAATCTCACGGAGATGGACGACACCGATGCCAAGCGCCTCGTAGACTTCGCGGCTGGGCTCGTCTTCGGTCTGCACGGAAGCATCGAGCGGGTGACGCAGAAGGTGTTCCTGCTGTCTCCTGCTAACGTCGACGTCACGGCGGAGGACAAGGCCCGTATCGCCGAGGGTGGGTTCTTCAACCAGAGCTGACCCAGCCACGACACCAGGTACGGATTCGCTGACAGTGAGTGACCCGCAGGCTGTGGCCCGCGGGAGGGACAGGACAGGGAGAGGGAAGCGCGATGGGCATCGTGTCGGCAGTGCTCTACTACGCACTGACCGTCTTCCTGATCATCCTGCTCTTCCGGCTGGTGATGGACTGGGTCTTCCAGTTCGCCCGCTCGTGGCACCCCGGCAAGGTCATGGTTGTGGTCCTGGAGGCCACGTACACTGTCACGGATCCGCCGCTCAAGCTTCTGCGGCGGTTCATTCCGCCGCTACGTCTCGGGGGCGTGGCGCTCGACCTGTCCTTCTTCGTACTGATGATCATTGTGTATGTCCTGATCTCGCTCGTGGTGAGACTGCCGTGGTAAGCGCGCGACAGGACGCCGGTGTGCCGACGATCACGTTGAGGTGAAGAGATGCCGTTGACCCCCGAGGACGTTCGGAACAAGCAGTTCACGACCGTCCGCCTCCGCGAAGGCTATGACGAGGACGAGGTCGATGCCTTCCTCGATGAGGTCGAGTCCGAGCTGACCCGTCTGCTCCGCGAGAACGAGGACCTGCGGGCCAAGCTGGCCGCGGCGACCCGGGCCGCAGCGCAGAACCAGCAGAACATGCGCAAGGAGCAGGAGCAGCAGCAACAGCAGCAGCGTCCCAACGCTCCGGTGCCCGCTGCCATATCAGGACCGCCGGTCCCCGGCCAGCAGCACGGCCAGCAGGGGCACGGCCAGCAGGGCCCCGGCCAGCAGCAGATGCCGCACCAGATGGGCGGCCCCCAGCAGCTCGGCCTGCCTCCGGGCGGCCAGCAGCAGATGGGCGGCCCGCCGCAGCTGCCGCCGGGCCCCGGTGGCCAGCAGCAGATGCAGCAGCAGATGGGTGGTCCGATGGGCGGCCCCATGGGTGGCCCGATGGGCGGTCCCATGGGTGGTCCGATGGGCCACGGCGGTCCGCCGCAGCCGCACCTGCCCCAGCAGCAGCAGGGGCCGGGCGGCGACAGCGCGGCCCGTGTGCTGGCGCTCGCCCAGCAGACCGCCGACCAGGCCATCGCGGAGGCGCGCTCCGAGGCCAACAAGATCGTCGGTGAGGCCCGCAGCCGCGCCGAGGGTCTGGAGCGCGACGCCCGGTCCAAGGCCGACGCGCTGGAGCGGGACGCCCAGGAGAAGCACCGCGTCGCCATGGGCTCCCTGGAGTCGGCCCGCGCCACCCTGGAGCGCAAGGTCGAGGACCTGCGGGCCTTCGAGCGTGAGTACCGCACGCGGCTGAAGTCGTACCTGGAGACCCAGCTGCGCCAGCTGGAGTCGCAGGCCGACGACTCGCTCGCCCCGCCGCGCACCCCGGCCACCGCGTCGCTGCCCCCGGCGGCTTCGATGGCCCCGGCCGGCGCTTCGGCGGGCATGGGCGGTCAGACCTTCGGCGGCCAGCAGTCGTTCGGCGGCGGCAGCGCCCAGCCCTTCGGCGGCGGGCAGCAGTCGTTCGGCGGCGGCAGTGGGCAGCCGGGCTTCGGCGGCCAGGGTGCACCGATGGCCCCGGCGGGGATGACCCAGCCGATGGCGGCGGTGCGGCCGCAGCCGCCGCAGCCGCTGCAGCAGGCTCCGACGCCGATGCGGGGCTTCCTGATCGACGAGGAGAACGACAACTGAGGTCACGGTCTTCTGTGGTCTGAGTCACATCGAGGGCGCCCCCACCGCACTGCGCGGCGGGGGCGCCCTCGTTCTGTTCGATGTCCGGAGCTGCTGCCCAGAGGAACTGCTCGGGGGACGCTCAGGGGCGCGAGGCACCGCGTACGACCACAGGTGGCCGGTCGTGCGGTTCCTCGCGCCCCTGGGGCGTGCGGGTCAGACCTTGCGGAGGCGGAAGGTCAGGCCGAGGGAGTCGTCGGTGAACGGCTCGGCGGCCCAGTCGGCGTCGCCCTCCGCGAAGTCGACGGCCAGTACCTCGTCGGCCACCAGCGCCGAGTGCTCGGCCAGTGCGGCGGCGGTCTCGGCGTCGGTGGCCGTCCAGCGCAGCACGATCCGGTCCGCGACGTCCAACCCGCTGCCCTTGCGGGCCTCCTGGACCTGCCGGATCACATCGCGGGCCACGCCGGTGCGGCGCAGCTCGGGGGTGATGTGCAGGTCGAGCGCGACGGTGGCGCCGGACTCGTTGGCGACCGCCCAGCCCTCGCGCGGGGTCTCGGTGACGACCACCTCCTCCGGGGTGAGCGCCACCCGCTCGCCGTCCACCTCGACCTCGGCGGTGCCGGTGGCGCGCAGCGACGCGGAGAGCGCGGCGGCGTCGGCGGCGGCGATGGCCTTGGCCACGGCCTGGACGCCCTTGCCGAACCGCTTGCCCAGCGCCCGGAAGTTGGCCTTGGCGGTGGAGTCCACCAGGGAGCCGCCGACCTCGGCCAGCGAGGCCAGCTCGGTGACGTTCAGCTCGTCGGTGATCTGGGCGCGCAGCTCGGCGGGCAGCTCCTCCCAGCCGTGCGCCGCGATCAGCGCCCGGGAGAGCGGCTGGCGGGTCTTCACCCCGGAGTCGGCGCGGGTGGCCCGGCCGAGCTCCACCAGCCGCCGGACCAGCGCCATGTGGCGGGAGAGGGCCGGGTCGATCAGCGTCTCGTCCGCGACCGGCCAGGTGGCCAGGTGCACCGAGGCGGGGGCGTCCGGCGCGACCGATACCACCAGGTCCTGCCAGACCCGCTCGGTGATGAACGGCACCAGCGGCGCCATCAGCCGGGTGACGGTGTCCACGACCTCGTGCAGGGTGGCGAGCGCGGCCGGGTCGCCCTGCCAGAAGCGGCGGCGGGAGCGGCGTACGTACCAGTTGGAGAGGTCGTCGACGAAGGCGGAGAGCAGCTTGCCGGCCCGCTGGGTGTCATAGCCGTCGAGGGCGGTGTCCACCTCCCGTACCAGGATGCCCAGTTCGGAGAGGAGCCAGCGGTCCAGCAGCGGCCGCTCGGCCGGTGCCGGGTCGGTCGCGGACGGCGCCCAGCCGGCGGTGCGGGCGTACAGCGCCTGGAAGGCGACGGTGTTCCAGTAGGTGAGGAGGGTCTTGCGGACCACCTCCTGGATGGTGCCGTGCCCCACCCGCCGCGCCGACCAGGGCGAGCCGCTGGCGGCCATGAACCAGCGCACCGCGTCGGCGCCGTGCTGGTCCATCAGCGGGATCGGCTGGAGGATGTTGCCCAGGTGCTTGGACATCTTGCGGCCGTCCTCGGCCAGGATGTGGCCCAGGCAGACGACGTTCTGGTACGAGCTGCGGTCGAAGACCAGGGTGCCGACGGCCATCAGCGAGTAGAACCAGCCGCGGGTCTGGTCGATCGCCTCGGAGATGAACTGCGCCGGGTAGCGCTTCTCGAACAGCTCCTGGTTGCGGTACGGGTAGCCCCACTGCGCGAACGGCATCGACCCCGAGTCGTACCAGGCGTCGATCACCTCGGGCACCCGGGTCGCGGTGGTGCCGCACTCCGGGCAGCCGAAGGTGACCTCGTCGATGTACGGGCGGTGCGGGTCCAGGGTGGAGAGGTCGCGGCCGGTCAGCTCGCCCAGCTCGGTGAGCGAGCCGACGCAGGTGAGGTGGGACTGCTCGCAGGTCCAGATCGGCAGCGGGGTGCCCCAGTAGCGCTTGCGGCTCAGCGCCCAGTCGACGTTGTTGTTCAGCCAGTCGCCGTAGCGGCCGTGCTTGACGCTGTCCGGGAACCAGTTGGTGTTCTCGTTCTCGCGGAGCAGGGCGTCCTTGACGGCGGTGGTGCGGATGTACCAGGACGGCTGCGCGTAGTAGAGCAGCGCGGTGTGGCAGCGCCAGCAGTGCGGGTAGCTGTGCTCGTACGGCAGGTGCCGGAAGAGCAGGCCGCGCGCCTGGAGGTCGGCCACCAGCGCCTCGTCGGCCTTCTTGAAGAAGACGCCGCCGACCAGCGGCACCTCGGCCTCGAAGGTGCCGTCCGGGCGCACCGGGTTGACCACCGGCAGGCCGTAGGCGCGGCAGACCCGCAGGTCGTCCTCGCCGAAGGCGGGGGACTGGTGGACCAGGCCGGTGCCGTCCTCGGTGGTGACATAGGTGTCGTTGACCACGAAGTGGGCGTCGTCGATGGCGACCAGGTCGAACGGCCGCCGGTAGGCCCAGCGCTCCATCTCCCGGCCGGTGAAGGTCTGCCCGGTGGCCGTCCAGCCCTCGCCGAGCGCCTTGCCGAGCAGCGGCTGCGCGACGACCAGCTTCTCCTGGCCGTCGGTGGCGACCACGTACGTCACCTCGGGGTGGGCGGCGACGGCGGTGTTGGAGACCAGCGTCCAGGGGGTGGTCGTCCAGACCAGCAGCGCCGCCTCCCCGGCCAGCGGGCCGGAGGTGAGCGGGAAGCGGACGAAGACCGACGGGTCGACCACGGTCTCGTAGCCCTGGGCCAGCTCGTGGTCGGACAGCCCGGTGCCGCAGCGCGGGCACCAGGGGGCCACCCGGTGGTCCTGCACCAGCAGGCCCTTGTCGAAGATCTGCTTGAGCGACCACCACACCGACTCGATGTAGTCGGGGTCCATGGTGCGGTAGGCCTGGTCCATGTCGACCCAGTAGCCCATCCGCTCGGTGAGCTCCGTGAAGGCATCGGTGTGCCGGGTGACCGACTCGCGGCACTTGGCGTTGAACTCCGCGATGCCGTACGCCTCGATGTCCTGCTTGCCGGAGAAGCCCAGCTCCTTCTCCACCGCCAGCTCCACCGGCAGGCCGTGGCAGTCCCAGCCGGCCTTGCGGCCGACGTGGAAGCCCTTCATGGTGCGGTAGCGGGGGAAGACGTCCTTGAAGACGCGGGCCTCGATGTGGTGGGCGCCGGGCATGCCGTTGGCGGTCGGCGGGCCCTCGTAGAAGACCCACTCGGGGCGGCCCTCGGACTGCTCCAGGGTGCGCTGGAAGATCTTCTCGTCCCGCCAGAAGGCGAGCACCTGGTGCTCCATGGCGGGCAGGTCCACCTGGGCGGGAACCGCCCGGTACCGTCCGGGCCGCTGGGCTTGCTGGCTTTGCTGCTCTGGGGTGCTCATCGCGGGGCCTTCCTCCGGCGGACGCGTAGTCGTACGGCTTCCGACGGAGGGACGAGCCACTGCCGCGGCCCGCGGTACCACCCTCCTTGGCCGCGCTGCGGTGCCGCGGCCCACTCATTCGATGCTGCTGCCGGGTCTACTGGGCTCCACCGGGACGGGCTCGTGGCGGGGCTGTTCTTCCGGCGGCTCCGGGGTGATCTTCGCGCCGCGCACGCCCCCGGGCTCCCACCGTCCCCGGGTCGCTGCTGGCTGCGTGCGGCGGTACTCGTCCCATCGACGCCTCGCCCCAGCAGTCTATAGGGCGGGCGCAATCGCTTTGGGCTGCCGGGCCGGGTCGGCGGTACGGAAAGCGGTTAGCGGGTCACGTTCTGGGCACAACCTCGTCATGCCCGGGGAGGGACCTCCTCGGGTGGATATCAGCTGGATGTCGGAATGTCCGGTTGTGGTAGCAATCGCCGCGATTTATCGTTCCCGCACCGAGCGGTCCGGGAACCGCCGGCCACCGCCGTTCGTGAAGGGGTCGTAGCCATGGCTGAGAAGGCTGAGAACGGGATCACCGCCACCAGGCGGGCCCGCAGGGCCGTGGCGGAACCGGGGGAGGGGACTGTGACAACGCACCGCACGACGGGTACCGGCGCAGGACGGACGGCGGCGGGTGCCCGCACCCACGCGGCGGCGGCCGCCCCGCGTACCGTCGCCGCCACCGCGGCCATCCCGGAGCCGGGACCGCTGGACCCGGCGCAGCTGCCGGTCCGCCCCGGCGAGGACCCGTGGACCGCCGGCGAGGTCGACGAGCTGCGCGACGAGCTGACCTCGGAGGCGCAGCGCCTGCGGCTGGAGATCGACACCGCCGAGGCGGCCATCTCCGGCATGATGCGCGACTCCGGCGACGGCGCCGGTGACGACCAGGTGGACGCGGGCACCAAGAACATCTCCCGCGAGCACGAACTCGCGCTGGCCAACAACGCCCGCGACATGCTCGCCCAGACCGAGCGCGCGCTCGACCGGCTGCGCGGCACCGGCTTCGGCGTCTGCGAGTCCTGCGGGAAGGCGGTCGGCAAGGCCAGGCTCCAGGCGTTCCCCCGCGCCACGCTCTGCGTCCAGTGCAAGGCCAAGCAGGAGCGCCGCTAGCACGGCGGAGCCCGCCCTGGCCGCCCTGGATCACTCCGGTGCCGTACGCTCGACTCGACAGCGCCGCCCCGGCCCCGGGGCCGGTCCCCACCTGTGACGGCAGCGGAGCGGATCATCAGTACGCCAGGTTCCCACCAGACTCAGGACGGCGGCGCGGAGAACGCCGCCGCCGCGGAGACCGCGTCGGCCTCTCCTGCGCCCTCTCCCGCGTCGGCCTCTCCGGCGTCGGCCTCTCCGGCGACCGCCGAACCGGCAGCGCCGGCCGGGCGCCGCCGGATCGGCGTGCTGCTCGCGGTCGCGCTGTTCGCCTACCTCATCGACCTGGGCAGCAAGCTGCTGGTCGTCGCCCGGCTGGAGGGGCACGCCCCGATCCGGGCGATCGGTGATGTGCTCACCTTCCAGGTGATCCGCAACCCGGGCGCGGCCTTCAGCATGGGCCAGGCCCTGACCATCGTCTTCACCCTGATCGCGGCCTCGGTGATCGTGGTCATCTGGCGGATCGCCCGCAAGCTGTACAGCCTGCCGTGGGCGATGGCGCTCGGGCTGCTGCTCGGCGGCGCGCTGGGCAACCTCACCGACCGGCTGTTCCGCCACCCCGCCGTCTTCCGCGGCCATGTGGTGGACTTCATCTCGCTCCAGCACTTCGCGGTCTTCAACCTGGCCGACTCGGCGATCGTCTGCGGCGGTGTGCTGGTGGTGCTGCTCTCCTTCCGCGGCTCCAACCCGGACGGCAGCGTCCACCGCGACCGCGACGACGAGGACACCGAGTCGCCCGCCTCGGACCAGCCCGCCTGAAGGGCGCTCGGCAGGCGCGGTGCACCCCCGGGCGGTTGCCCGGCCGACCTGCGGGTGGACGGGGGGTGCCGCCGTGTCCGGCATACTCATTCAGGTGAGTACCGCAGCGCAGATCCGTACCCTTCCCGTACCCGACGGCCTTGAGGGCGAGCGCCTCGACGCCGCCCTGGCCCGGATGTTCGGCTTCTCCCGCACCAAGGCCGCCGAGCTCGCCGCCGACGGCAAGGTCCGGGTGGACGGCGCGGTGGCGGGCAAGTCCGACCGGGTGATGGCCGGGGCGTGGCTGGAGGTCGAGATCCCCGCCCCGCCGGCGCCGGTGCAGATCGTGGCCGAGCCGGTCGACGGCATGCGGATCGTCCACGACGACGACCACATCGTGGTGATCGACAAGCCGGTCGGCGTCGCCGCGCACCCCAGCCCCGGCTGGACCGGCACCACCGTCATCGGCGGCCTGGCCGCCGCCGGGTACCGGATCTCCACCTCCGGCGCCGCCGAGCGCCAGGGCATCGTGCACCGGCTGGACGTCGGCACCTCCGGCCTGATGGTGGTCGCCAAGTCGGAGCTGGCGTACACCCTGCTCAAGCAGCAGTTCCGCGAGCGCACCGTGGACAAGCGGTACAACGCCCTGGTGCAGGGCCACCCCGACCCGATGCACGGCACCGTCGACGCGCCGATCGACCGCCACCCCAGCTCCGACTGGAAGTGGGCCGTGGTCGCCTCCGGCAAGCCCTCGGTCACCCACTACGACCTCATCGAGGCGTTCCGCGCGGCCTCCCTGCTGGACATCAAGCTGGAGACCGGCCGCACCCACCAGATCCGGGTGCACATGTCGGCGCTGCGCCACCCCTGCGTCGGTGACCTCACGTACGGCGCTGACCCCACCCTGGCCAAGCGGCTCGGCCTCACCCGCCAGTGGCTGCACGCCGTCCACCTGGGCTTCGAGCACCCCTCGGACGGCCAGTGGGTGGAGTTCGACAGCCCGTACCCGGCGGATCTGGCCAAGGCGCTGGACATCATCTCGGCGGAGAGCTGAGTGACCGGCCCCTACGAGATCCGGGTCGCGGCCACGGCAGCCGAGCTGGAGCAGGTGCACGGCGTCCGCCGCGAGGTGTTCATCGTGGAGCAGCAGATCCCGGAGGACGAGGAGTGGGACGACCTCGACCCGGTCTGCGTCCAGCTGCTCGCCACCGGGCCCGGCGGGGTGCCGCTGGGCACCGGTCGGCTGGTCCATGGCGAGGCGGCCCGCAAGGTGGCGGGCCGCGACGGCACCGTGCTGCTCGGCCGGCTCGCGGTGCTGCCCGCCGCCCGGGGCACCGGGCTGGGCGCCGCCCTGGTCCGGGCCATCGAGCGGGCCGGGGCGGAGCGCGGCGGCCGGGAGATGGAGCTGCACGCCCAGGTGCACGCCATCGGCTTCTACCAGCGGCTCGGGTATGCCGCCCATGGGCCGGAGTACCTGGACGCGGGCATCCCGCACCGGACCATGACCCGGCCGCTGACCGACTGACCCGCCCGCCGCCGGTCCGGTCCGCCGCTGCTCTGGTCGGCCGGGGCGGGCGTCCGGTCAGCCGCGCGGGTCGCCGCCCGGTCCGTCGGGGCCGTTGGGCCCGTCCTTGGCCAGGGTGACGCCCTCGCCCGGCGGCGCGGCCGGTGCGGAGGTGTGCCGGGGCGGCTCGCCGTCCCGCCCGGCCTCGGCCGGCAGTCGCCCCCGCTGCCGCCGATCCGGCTCCCGCTCGCCGGTCGGCCTGGCCGTGCCTGTCCTGGCCGTGCCTGTCCTGCCCGTACCTGTTCTGCCCGTGTCCGGCCTGCCGCCGTCCGCCCGGGGAGCGGATCTCGGGTGCGGCAGGTCGGGGGTCGCGGCCGGTGCGGTGGCGATCCTCGGCAGCGACTGCGGATGGTGGCGGCGCAGATAGTCGATCAGCCGCTCCCGTACCTCGCAGCGGAGCGTGAAGGCGTCGTCCGAGTCGCGCGCCGTCATCAGCGCCCGCACCACGATCCCGCTGGGGGTGGTGTCGGTGACCTGGAGCGCCGAGCCCACCCCGTCCCAGAGCGGCGAGTCCTTGAGCAGCCGCCGGAACTCCTCCCGCAGCTCCGGCACCGGCGTGGCGTGGTCCAGGTGCAGCAGCACCGTGCCGGTCATCCGGGGGTCGTGCCGCGACCAGTTCTCGAACGGCCTGCCCGCGAAGTACGAGACCGGCATCACGATCCGCCGCTGGTCCCAGGTGGCCAGCACCAGGTACGTGAGGGTGATCTCCTCGACCGTGCCCCACTCGCCCTCCACCACCACCACGTCACCGATCCGCACCATGTCCCCGAAGGCGACCTGCAAGCCGGCGAAGAGGTTGGCCAGCGTGCTCTGCGCCGCCACACCCGCCACCACGCCGATCAGCCCGGCGGAGGCGAGCAGGCTGGTGCCCACCGCGCGCACCTGGGGGAAGGTCATCAGCATGCAGGCCAGCGCCACCAGCACCACCAGCACCGTGGTCACCCGGCGCAGCATCCCCGCCTGGGTCCGCACCCGCCGGACCCGCGCCGGGTCGCGGCGGACCGCCGCATAGCGGTTGAAGGACGTGTTGACCAGCAGCGCGGCCACCCGGGACACCAGCCAGGCGGTCACCGCGATCACGAACAGCGCCAGCAGATGCCGCAGCGGCCCGCGCACCCCGGACGGCAGCGCGGCCGCCTGCTCGCCGCCGAGCAGCACCAGCGAGCCGACGGTCAGCAGGAACGGCGCACGGCAGCGCCGCAGCAGGCCCCAGAGCGGATTGTCCGGCCGCCCCGCCGCCATCCGCCGCACCAGCCGCTCGGCGAGCCAGCCGAGGGCCGCGGTCACCAGCCCGGTCCCGACCAGCACACTGACCGGCCGCACCACGTCCCACAGCACCACGTCGTACCTCTCCCCGTCCCGCCGGGCGGCGGACGGTACCGATACCCCTTGCCGCTCGCACCCGTCGAACACCCGGTCGGCGGGTGGCGCCGACCACATCGGCGGGCTGTCGGCGGCGGCGGTTAGGATCACCAACCATGGACCTGGGCGGCCGCCGGATGCGGCAGTGGTACTCGAACCGGCCGCGCGGCCCCCGCCGGCTGGCCGCCGCCACCCTGGCGCTGGCGGTGCTGGCCGGTGCCCTCGGGATCGGCCTCACGGCGCACTCCGGGGGCGGCCCGGCCGTCCGGGTGGAGCAGCGCTTCCTGCAACTGCCGGAGAGCCCCGGCAGCGCCCGCCGGGTGCGCATCGACACCGCCTTCATCACCGCAGGCGGTCCCGGGCGCCGCCCCGCCGTGCTGCTGGCGCACGGCTTCGGCGGCAGCAAGGACGACGTACGGACGCAGGCCGAGCAACTGGCTCGGGCCGGCTACGCGGTGCTGACCTGGTCGGCGCGCGGCTTCGGCCGCTCCGGCGGCCGGATCGGCCTGGACGCGCCCGACGCCGAGGTGCAGGACGTCCGCGACCTGGTCGACTGGCTGGCCACCCGGCCCGAGGTGCAACTCGACGCCGCCGGGGACCCCAGGGTCGGCGTCACCGGCGCCTCCTACGGCGGGGCGGTCTCGCTGCTGGCGGCCGCGTACGACCGGCGGATCGACGCCATCGCGCCGCAGATCACCTGGTGGAACCTGGCGGAGGCGCTCTTCCCGCAGAGCGTGGCGGGCGGTCGGCCCGCCGACGGGGTGTTCAAGATGCTCTGGGCCGGGATCTTCTTCTCCAGCGGCTCCACCGACGCCACCGACGCCACCGTCAAGACCGCTGCCACGACCGCCGCCGGCCCCGCCGCGACCGGTTGCGGCCGCTTCACCGCCGAGCTGTGCGCCATGTACGACCGCGTCGCGGTCGCCGGGCGACCGGACGCCGCCGCCGTCACCCTGCTGGAGCGCTCCAGCCCGTCCTCGGTGGCCGACCGCATCCGCGTCCCCACCCTGGTCGTCCAGGGCCGGCACGACTCGCTGTTCCCGCTCGACCAGGGCGACGCCATCGCCCGCGCGGTCGCCGCCAACGGCGCACCGGTCGCCGTCGACTGGTCGGCGGGCGGCCATGACGGCGGCGACCAGGAGAGCGGCCGGATCGACCGGCGGATCACCGCCTGGTTCGACCACTACCTCAGGCAGCGCCCCACCGACACCGGCCCCGCCTTCCGGGTCACCCGCACCGGCGGCCTGGACTCCACCGGCGTCCAGCCCGTGCTGCGCGGCGCCACCGCCGACCGCTACCCCGGCCTGGACGGCACCACCAGCCGTACCGTCCCGCTGACCGGCGGCGAGCAGACCGCCGCCAACCCGCCCGGCGGCGCCCCGCCCGCCGTCTCCAATGTGCCCGGCGTCGCCGCCCTCGCCCAGCTCTCAGCCGCGGGCGGCAGCCTCTCCCTCGACATCCCCGGCCAGTCCGCCTCCTTCGGCTCCGCCCCGCTGACCGGCGCCGTCCGGGTCACCGGCACACCGCAGGTGACCGTACGGGTGCGCGCCGACCGGCCGGACGCGGTGCTCTTCGCCAAGCTCTACGACGTCGCCCCGGACGGCGCCCGCACCCTCCCCGAGCAGCTGGTCGCCCCGCTGCGGGTGACCGGCGCCGACGCCCCGCAGGGCCGCACCGTGCGGATACGGCTGCCCGCGCTGGACCACGAGTTCGCCGCCGGACACCGGATGCTGCTGGTGCTCGCCAGCACCGACCTCGCGTACGCCTCCCCGGCCGCCGCCGCCACGTACCGCATCGCGCTGAGCGGCGGCGCCCTCACCGTGCCGGTGGACGCCGGGCTGCGCACCGCCGCCGCGCCGCTGCCCCGCTGGGTCTGGGCGATGCCCGCCGCCGCCGTGCTGCTCGCCGCGCTGCTGCTGCTCACCGGGCGCGGCCGCCGCCGGCGCACCCCGCAGCCGGACCCCGAGTCGGCCGCCGTACCGCTGCGGATCACCGGCCTGAGCAAGCGCTACGCCGGGGCCGCCGACCGCTATGCCGTCCAGGACCTGGGCTTCCGGGTGGAGCAGGGCCAGGTCGTCGGGCTGCTCGGGCCCAACGGCGCCGGCAAGACCACCACCCTGCGGATGCTGATGGGCCTGATCCGCCCCGACAGCGGCGAGATCCGGGTCTTCGGCCACGCGGTGCGCAGCGGCGCGCCGGTGCTCTCCCGGGTCGGTGCCTTCGTCGAGGGCGCCGGCTTCCTGCCACACCTCACCGGCCGCGCCAACCTGCGGCTGTACTGGCGGGCCACCGGCCGCCCCGACGAGGACGCCCGGCTGGCGGAGGCGCTGGAGATCGCGGACCTCGGGGAGGCGCTGGACCGCGCGGTGCGCACCTACTCCCAGGGCATGCGGCAGCGCCTGGCCATCGCCCAGGCCATGCTGGGCCTGCCCGAACTGCTCATCCTGGACGAGCCCACCAACGGCCTCGACCCGCCGCAGATCCGCGAGATGCGCGAGGTGCTCATCCGCTACGCCGCCACCGGCCGCACCGTCATCGTCTCCAGCCACCTGCTCTCGGAGGTCGAGCAGAGCTGCACCCACCTGGTGGTGATGGACCACGGCCGACTGGTCGCCGCCGGCGCTGTCGCGGACATCGTCGGCGCGGGCGACCTGCTGCTGATCGGCACCCCGGCGAGCGGCCCGGACGCGCTGGACGCGGCCGGCCGCGCGGCGGCCGCCAAGCGGATCGCCGCCCTGGACGGGGTCGTCTCCGCCGAGGCCGCCGACGACGGCGTCCTGGTCCGGCTCGATGGCCTCACCGCGCCCCGGCTGCTGGCCGAGCTGGTCGGACTGGGCATCCCCGTGGAGCGGCTCGGGCCGCACCGCCGCCTGGAGGACGCCTTCCTCTCCCTGATCGGAGGACCGGCGTGACCGCCGTACCACCGCCTTCCGCGACCCCGCCCACCCCGGCGGCCGCGCCCGCCCCGCATGTGCCGACGCTGGGCACCCCGCGCCCGCCCGCCGCCGGGCACGCCCCCGGCTACCTGCCGCGCCGCACCCTGCCGCTGCGGGTGGAGGCGGTGCGGCAGCTGCGCCGCCGCCGGACGATGGTCATCGCGGCGGTGCTGGCCGGGCTGCCGCTGGTGCTGCTCGCCGCGTTCGCCCTCGGCGGCGGCCCCGGCTCCGATCGAGGCCGGGCCACCCTGATCGACACCGCCACCGCCTCCGGGGCCAACTTCGCGGCCACCGCGCTCTTTGTCTCCACCGGCTTCCTGCTGGTCATCCCGGTCGCGCTGTTCTGCGGCGACACGGTGGCCTCCGAAGCCGGCTGGTCCTCGCTGCGCTATCTGCTGGCCGCCCCGGTGCCGCGCACCCGGCTGCTGGCGAGCAAGCTCACGGTGGGCCTGGCCTTCAGCGCCGCCGCGATGGTGCTGCTGCCCGTGGTGGCGCTGGCGGTCGGCACCGCCGCGTACGGCTGGGGCGATCTCAGACTGCCCACCGGCGACACCCTGGTGGCCGGTTCGGCGCTGCCGCGCCTGGCCCTCGCGGTGCTGTATGTGCTGCTCTCCCAGTTGGCCACCGCCGGGCTGGCGTTCTGGCTCTCCACCGCCACCGACGCACCGCTCGGCGCGGTCGGCGGCGCGGTCTTCCTCACCATCGTCGGCAATGTGCTGGACGCCGTCACCGCCCTCGGGGACTGGCGCCAACTGCTGCCCGCCCACTGGCAGTACGCCTGGGCGGACGCGCTCCAGCCGCAGCTGGAGTGGGGCGGCATGATCAAGGGTGTGGCGGTGTCGGCCTCGTACGCCGTGGTGCTGACCGCGCTCGCCTTCCGTGGCTTCCGGGGCAAGGACATCGTCTCCTGACGCCCGGTCGGCTCATGGTCTCCTGGGCCGGTGACCTGCGGCGGGGTCCGGGCGGGGATGATGGGAGGCGCACGTCACCCGACCCGCCAGGAAGGCACCACCGTGGCACGTATCCTCCTCCTGCACTCCGCCTACGGGCTGCGGCCCGCCGTCCACGCGGCGGCGGACCGGCTGCGCACGGCAGGCCATGAGGTGCATGTGCCCGACCTGTACGACGGCCTGGTGGTCGAGACGGTGGAGGAGGGCATGGCGATCAAGGACCGGATCGGCACCGAGGAGCTGCTGCGCCGGGCCGTCGCCGCCGCCGTCCCGCTGATCGGCGCGGCCGCGCCCGGTGCGCCCGGCCTGGTCTACGCCGGCTTCTCGCTCGGCGGCGCTCTCGCCCAGAATTTGGCCCTGGCGGACGAGGGGGCCCGTGGCCTGCTGCTCTTCCACGGCACCTCGGACATCCTGGACGACGCGGCGACCGAGATCCCGGTCCAGCTGCATGTGGCCGAGCCCGACCCGTTCGAGCCGGAGGACTGGCTGACTGCCTGGTACCTGCGGATGTGCCGGGCCGGCGCCGATGTCGAGGTGCACCGCTACCACGGCGCCGGGCACATCTTCACCGACCCCGACCTTCCCGACCACGACGCGGACGCCGCCCGCCGCGCCTGGGCCATCGCGCTGGACTTCCTCACGGACCTGGACGCGCCCGAGGGGTCCGCCGGCTGAGGGGTCTGCCGGCTGAGGGGCACAGGACGGGGATGGCTCAGTACACCGAGATGTGCACATGGTCGTAGTGGTTCTCGGTGATGCTGCCGCGATCCTCCATCCGCAGCCAGCCGCGTTCCGGGTGGCGGCTGGACCAGATGTGCCGGCGGTAGATCACGTACCAGATGCCGTACTCGTCCGCGTGGTCGCGCACCCAGCGGACGATCCGGTCCCCGAGCTGCTGCCGCCCGCCGGTCGCCCGGACCCCCGCCGGGCCGAGCATGAAGTCGCAGGCGCGGCCGAGCGGATGCTCGCCGCCGCCCGCGATGCCGCCGTCCTCCCGGTAGCAGCCGCTGCCGTACGGGAGCGCGAACTCCTTGGCCACCGCCGCCCGGACGGCCCGCATCCGGGCGGTGAGATGGTCGGGGCCGGTGGGCTGCTCGGGCTGCCACCGGCCGCTCCCCAGCCGGTTCACGACGCCCTGGAGCCCGTCGAGCAGCCCCAGGGCGCCGAGTATCAGCACGACGGCGGCCAGCAGCGAACCGGCGGCCAGCAGCCGCGCCCGGCCGGCCCTCCTCGCAGCAGCCACGCCCTACCCCCGCCCCCGGTGCCCGTCCCGCCCGCGCCGCCATTCTGACCGATCAGCGGCGCGGACGGGCCGGTTGTGCCCAGAATTCGATCAAGAACCGAGCGCCTGGTCCACCAGCGTGCTGAACTCCGCCCCGGTGACCGTCTGCCCGTCCTGCTTGACCACCTCCAGCGTCTTGCCGTTCAGCTTGACGGTCGGGGTGCCGGTGACATCGCTGCGGTAGAAGGCGTCGGAGACCTTCTGCACCCAGGGTTCATAGGTCTGGTCGCGGACCGCCTTGGTGAAGGCGGCGGTCTTCAGCCCCGGCACCTTGGCCGCCAGCGCGAGCAGGGTGTCGGTGTCGGCGAAGCCGTCGTTGCTCTCTTCCGGCTGGTTGGCGTAGAGCACATCGTGGAACGCCTTGAACTTGGCGGCGCTCTCGTTCAGCGCCGCCCCGGCCGCGTTCAGCGCGGTGCGCGAGCCGTGGCCGCCCAGATTGCCGTCCAGGAACGCGCCGAAGTGGTACTCGATCCGGTACTTGCCCTGGTCCGCGAGCTGCTGGATGGTGCTGCCCGCCGAGTGCTCCAGCGAGGCGCAGATCGGGCAGCGGAAGTCCTCGTACACCTGGAGCGTCGCCTTGGCGTCCGGCTTGCCGTAGACGATCACGGTGCCGTCCGGGCCGGAGGAGTGCGCGGGCGCCGCGTACGGCTTGTCGGAGGCGGCCCGGTGGGTCTGCACCGCGACGCCGACCCCGGTGCCGGCGGCCAGTACGGCCACCGCGGTGATGGCGACGAACAGCCGCTTGCGGCGGCGGTCGCGCCGCTCCTGCTCGGCGCGGGCCGCCCGGAGGCGCTCACGGGCGGTGCTGTCCTTGCTGCTGTGGGAAGTCATGATGGTGTGCCGATCCCGTCGTCTGGATGCCGTGGAGGGGGCGGAGCACGGTGGCCGGGCACCCGCGCGCCCAGGACGGCGGGGTCAGCGGCAGGCCGTGCGCAGCCCGGACGGCGGGCCACGGCGGACCACGGAGTGCAGCAGCAGCGGTACGCCCGGCGCGGCGGCCGGACGGGGGGCGCGCGGCGGTGACACGGGCGCCGGCTCATGGGCGGCGACCAGCGCGGCGAGCAGTGCCAGCACACCGCGCAGCGGGGCGGCGGCCACGGCGGCGAGCGCCCGCAGCAGCCGGAAGGCGGCCGCTTCGCCGACCCGCAGCCACCAGGCGGCGGCCAGGCCGAGCAGCAGATGCGCGGCGAGCACCAGCCAGGGCGCCAGCACCCCGGCGACGGGCAGCTGCGGCCCGGCCGGGTCGGGAGCGCCGCCGCACATCAGCAGCGTGCTGACGGAGTGCCAGGGCCCGGTGATCGGACCGCCGCCGGTGGCGGTGTAGCAGGTGGCCTGGCCGGTGGTGAACAGGGTGTCCAGTGCCAGTTCGAGCGGCACCAGCAGCGCCGCTATCTGCCCGTACGACCGCTCGCGCCGGCCCAGCAGCAGGGCCAGCCCGAACACCCCGGCGCCGGCCGCCGCCATGGTGGGCGTCGGCAGCGGGGCATGGGAGAGCAGGACGTGCGAACCGGCCGAGAGCATCAGCAGCAGCGCGGCGAAGACCGCCGCCCGCACCACGGTGAACAGCGTCGCGGGGGCGGGGGAGGGGCCGCACCGCCCCCGCCGCCCGCCGTCCACGTGCCGCCCGGCTGTCACGGCTGCCCCGGTGCCGGGGCGGGAGCGCCGCCGAAGGCGGTGCCGGGTGCGGTGCTGCGGGCGGTGGCCATGGCGGGTCTCCCTCCGGTGACTTGCTGGTCGGGACGTGATCGGTTCGACGTGTCGGTTTCGACTCGTTAGTGCCGACGAACCGGCCCGGCCGTTGGTTCCCGCACTCCCGTACGGGCTCCCGTACCGGAGCGGCCCGACGCTACGCGCTCCAGGCGGACGGCCCGAGCAGCGACTTCACCTCGCTGGCGAAGGCGGTGTCCGGGTTGACCAGGAAGCCCAGCTCGTACAGGACGTCCTGCTGGCGGCTGGTGGTGAGCAGCCGCACCGGTACGTCGCCGGGGTGGGCCCGCAGCGAGCGCTTCAGCTCCCGTACCAGCCCGGGGTTGACCTTGGCGTACGGCACGCTGATCTGGACTGGCGGCTTGCCGCCGTGCTCGGCCGAGGAGATGTCCAGGGTGGTGATCTCCTGGCCGAAGATGCTCAGCGTGCCGTCCCGCTCGTTGAGCCGCCCCCGGGCGGAGATCACATTGTCCTCGACCATCTGGTCGGACATCAGGTTGTAGGTGGCCGGGAAGAACAGCACCTCCACCGAGCCGTCGCGGTCGGCGAGGGTGATGATTGCCCAGGGGTTGCCCGCCTTGTTGATCCGGCGGTCGACCGAGGTGATCAGCCCGGCGAGCCGGACCTCGCCCTCGGTGCGGCCGGAGCCGAGCAGTTCGGCGATGGAGGTGTCCCGGTTGCGGGAGAGGATGTGCTCGGCGCCGTCCAGCGGGTGGCTGGAGACGTACAGCCCGAGCATCTCGCGCTCCAGGCTGAGCAGCTGCTTGCGCGGCCACTCGCGGTCGGTCAGCTCGAAGTCCAGGCCGATGGCGGGGGCGTCGGCGCCGGTGTCCAGCGCGCCGAACAGGTCATCCTGGCCGATCGCCTGCTGCTTCTTGAGACCGGTGACGGCGTCGATCGCGGTCTCGTGCACCGTGGTCAGCGACAGCCGGGTGTGCCCGAGGGAGTCGAAGGCGCCGGCCTTGATCAGCGAGTCGATGGTGCGCTTGTTGCAGACCACCAGCTCGACCTTGTCCAGGAAGTCCGCGAACGAGGTGTACTTGCCCTTCTCGCTGCGCGTCCTGACCAGCGACTCGATCACGTTGACGCCGACGTTGCGCACCGCCTTCAGGCCGAAGCGCACGTCGTTGCCGACGGCGGTGAAGTCGACCACGGACTCGTTGACGTCCGGCGAGAGGATCTTGATGCCCATCTGGCGGCACTCCGCCAGGTAGACCGCCATCTTGTCCTTGTCGTCGGCCACCGAGGTCAGCAGCGCGGCCATGTACTCGGCCGGGTAGTTGGCCTTGAGGTACGCGGTCTGGTAGGAGACCAGGCCGTAGGCGGCGGAGTGCGATTTGTTGAACGCGTAGCCGGCGAACGGGACCAGCACGTCCCACACCGCCTGGATGGCCTCGTCGGAGTAGCCGCGCTCCCGGCAGCCCGCCTGGAAGGGGACGAACTCCTTCTCCAGCACCTCCTTCTTCTTCTTGCCCATGGCCCGGCGGAGCAGGTCGGCCTGTCCGAGGCTGTACCCGGCCAGCACCTGGGCGGCTCGCTGCACCTGCTCCTGGTAGACGATCAGGCCGTAGGTGGGGCCGAGCACCTCGCTGAGCGGGCCCTCCAGCTCCGGGTGGATCGGGGTGATCTCCTGCTGGCCGTTCTTGCGCAGCGCGTAGTTGGTGTGCGAGTTCATGCCCATCGGGCCGGGCCGGTACAGGGCGCTGACGGCCGAGATGTCGGCGAACTCGGTGGGCTTCATCAGCTTCAGCAGGGCGCGCATCGGCCCGCCATCGAGCTGGAAGACGCCCAGGGTGTCGCCCCTGGCCAGCAGCTCGTAGGTGGTGGGGTCGTCGAGCGCGATCTGCTCGATGTTGACGTCGACGCCCCGGTTGTCCTTGATGATCTTGATGGCGTGGTCGATGATGCCCAGGTTCCGCAGACCCAGGAAGTCCATCTTGATCAGGCCCATGGCTTCGCACGACGGGTAGTCGAAGCCGGTGATGATCACGCCGTCCTTGTCCCGCTTGTGCAGCGGGATCAGGTCGAGCAGCGGGGTGGAGGAGAGGATCACGGCGGCGGCGTGCACACCGGTGCCCCGGATCAGGCCCTCGATGCCGAGACCGGTGTCGATGATCTTCTTGACGTCGGGCTCGTTGGCGTACAGCGCCCGGATCTCGGTGCCCTCGTTGTAGCGGGGGTGCGACTCGTTGAACAGGTCGGCCAGCGGGACGCCCTTGCCCATCACGTCCGGCGGCATGGCCTTGGTGATCCGGTCGCCCATCGAGAAGGGGTAGCCCAGGATGCGGTTGGCGTCCTTGACGGCGGCCTTGGCCTTGATGGTGCCGAAGGTGTTCACCTGGGCGGTGTAGGCGGCGCCGTACTTCTCGGTGACGTAGCGCACCATCTGGTCGCGCTGGCGGTCGTCGAAGTCGATGTCGACGTCCGGCGGGTTGATGCGCTCGGGGTTCAGGAACCGCTCGAACAGCAGATCGTGCTCCAGCGGGTCCAGCTCGGTGATCCGGGTCAGGTACGCGACCATCGAGCCGGCCGCCGACCCTCGGCCGGGGCCGACCGGGATGCCGTTGTCGCGGGCGTACTGGCAGATGTCCGCGACCACGAGGAAGTAGGCGTCGAACCCCATCGGGGTGATGACGCCCATCTCCAGCTCGATCCGGTCCAGCACCTCCTGGCTGGGGTTGTCGCCGTAGCGCACCTTCAGCCCGGCGGCGATCTTCTTGCGCAGGTACGACGCCTGGGTCTCGCCCTCGGGCACGTCGAACTGCGGCATCCGGTCGACATAGGTGAAGACGTCCTGGTACGACTCGACCCGCTCCGCGATCAGCAGGGTGTTGTCGCACGCCTCCGGCAGCTCGCGGAAGAGCTCGCGCATCTCGGCGGCGGTCTTGATGTAGTAGCCGGTGCCCTGGAACTTGAAGCGGTTCGGGTCGTCCTTGTTCTTGCCCACGCCGACGCAGAGCAGGCTGTCGTGCGCGTCCGCCTGGTCGGCGGTCACATAGTGCGAGTCATTGGTGGCCAGCAGCGGGATGTTCAGCTGCTTGGCCAGCCGGAGCAGGTCGTCCCGGACGTCCTTCTCGATGGACAGCCCGTGGTCCATCAGCTCCAGGAAGTAGTTCTCCCGGCCGAAGATGTCCTGGTAGGCGGCGGCAGCCTTGACCGCCTCCTCGTACTGGCCCAGCCGCAGCCGGGTCTGCACCTCGCCCGAGGGGCAGCCGGTGGTGGCGATGATGCCGGCGGCGTTCTCGGCGATCAGCTCGCGGTCCATGCGGGGCTTCATGTAGTAGCCCTCCATCGACGCCAGCGAGGAGAGCTTGAACAGGTTCCGCAGGCCGGTCGCGTTCTCGGCCCACATGGTCATGTGGGTGTAGCGGCCGCCGCCGGAGACGTCCTTGCCGCCCTCGCCGTCCGTGCTGACCGCCCGCTGGCCGCCCGGCGCCCAGAAGACCGGCTTCTTCTCGAAGCGCGACCCGGGCGCCACATACGCCTCGATGCCGATGATCGGCTTGACGCCCTCCTTGGGCGCGGTGTGGAAGAACTCGTACGCGCCGAACATGTTGCCGTGGTCGCTCATCGCGATGGCGGGCATGCCCTGCCGCTCGGCCTCCTTGAACAGCTTCCCGTTCTTCGCTGCTCCGTCCAGCATCGAGTACTCGGTGTGGACATGCAGGTGAACGAAGCTGTCGGCCACGGTGCAAAGGCTCCTCGGACAGGATCTCCGGCGGGATCTACGGCGGGGATCTACGGGCGCGGGACGTCAGGAGGCGATCTTGGGACAGGGGTCACCCAGGAGAAGTCTCCGAATGGGGGAACCCCACCCTAGCGCGCTCCGGAGATCGAATCCCGGGTCGTGTGAGGCTGGTGTGCCGACCGGGACGGCGATGGGCGCCGCACCCCGGCGGGGTGCGGCGCCCATCCGGCCACCGAGGTGTCCGGTTACTTCTTCAGAGTGACCGTGGCGGCGGCGGAGTTGACCGAGGCCACCGTGCCGCTCCCCGCGTACACATAGCGCCAGCTGCCCGCCGCCGTGACCTTGGCGGTGGTCTTCACGGCGCCCTTGCTGTCGGACGTGACCGTCTTCACGGTCGTCCACGCCGTGGCGCCGGACTTGCGGAACTGGAGCTTGACGGACTTCTTGCCGTAGCCCACGGCCTTGCCGGACTTCCAGTCCGCGACCCGCAGCAGACCGGAGACGGTGAGGGTGCCGTTCTTCTTCACCGACTTCGCGGAGGCGGTCGCGGTCAGCGCCGTCTGCCGCTTGAAGGAGAACGAGGCGGCCTTGGCCGCGAAGGTCTTCCCGCCGTCCTTGCCGGTGACCTGGACGGCCAGGTACCAGGCACCGGCGACCGTGTTGTCGCCGAGGTCGGAGTGCGAGTTGACCTGCTCGGCGTACGTGCAGACCGAGGTGGTGCTCGACGTCGCCTTGCAGGTCGCCGGAGCGCCGTCGGTCTTCAGGTCGGCGGCCTTCGGGACGAAGCCGACCTGCTCGCCGAGCTTGGGCCAGGGCAGGAGCCGGACGCCCTTGATGCCCGAGTTGTCGGTGACGGTCACGGAGACTTTCCACGTCTTGGTGACCGACGGGCTGAAGACCAGCGAGGACGCGGACACCTTGGTGATCTTCGGTGCCGTGTTGGTGGCCGCCGAGGCGGCCGGGGCGGCGAGGCCGCCGAGAGCGAGGGCGCCGACCAGAGCCGGTACCACGGTGCGTATACGCATGCTGCTCCATCGGTGAAGACCCCCGGCACCGCCGGGGATCTCGGTATGAAGCACCTTTATAGAACCCTCACACGGCGCTCCCGGCGCCGAAGGCGGTCCGCGTCCGAACGGTGACAGGATCAGCGAACGGGCGTGATCGAAACGTGACCGGGTGAATCAAGATCCACCCGCACGGTTCGCCGCCCGAACGCCGGGTATGGACTCCTGAACGGTGAACGGCCCCGGCCGCACCACCCGGACCGTAGGCACAGAGGCCCGGCCCCGGCCGCGCCGATCGGGAAGAGGTGTGGGAAGTGGACCGCTGCGTCGTCCTGGTGGACGCCGGATATCTGCTCGGCGCCGCCGCGAGCCTGCTCGCCGGCGAGCCGGCCCGGTCCCGCATCACCGTGGACCACACCGACCTCATCGGCTCGCTGCGCGAGCGCGCGGAGGCCGAGACCGGCCTGCCGCTGCTGCGCATCTACTGGTTCGACGCCGCCCCGGACCGCCGCCCGATGCCCGAGCACCGCAGGCTGCGGGTGATGCCCCGGGTCACCGTCCGGCTCGGCGCGCTCACCCGGGCCGACGGCCGCTGGGTGCAGAAGGGCGTCGACGCCGCCATGCACGCCGAACTCTCCGAACTGGCCCGCAACCGCGCCTGCGCCGACGTGGTGCTGGTCACCGGCGACGGCGACCTGCTGCCCGGCATGATGTCCGCCAAGGAGCACGGCGTCGCCGTCCACCTGTGGGCCGTCCAGGCCGCCGACGGCGACTTCAACCAGTCCGAGGACCTGGTCGCCGAGGCCGACGAGCGCCGGGTGCTGGACCGCGAGTGGATCACCCGCTGGGTACGGGTACGGGAACTGGCCGCCGCCTGCCCGCCGCCGGGACCGCGCCCCGAGATCGCCAAGATCCTCTCCGCCCCGCCCGCCCAGCAGCCCACCGCCCCCGCCCGGCCCGCCGGCGAACCCGAGGACGCCCCGCGCCCCGAGCAGGCCCCCGCCCCGGTCGCCCACAAGACCGTCCCCACCCCCAAGGACCTGGCCGGCCGCGCCACCGCCGCCGCCCCGGCCCCCGCCCCGGCGGCCCAGCCCCCGCAGCCCAACACCGCCGTGCTGCGCTGGTCCTCCGACCGGGGCTGGGTCGAGCGGGCCGGCGACACCCCCTCGCCCGGCGACGGACTGCCCACCCTCGCCCAGGTCACCACCGCCGAGCAGCGCTGGGCCGACCGCGAGGAGGACATCACCGCGATCGGCGGCGACCCGCACGAGGTCGGCCAGGTCTTCGCCCGCCGCTGGACCGAGCGGCTCGGCGACGCCGAGCGGCTCACCGTGCTCTGGGGCGACTACCCGCGCATCCCGCACCGGGTCGACGGCGAACTGCTGCGCTACGCCGCCCGCTTCGGCCTGCTGGCGCACAAGGACGACCAGATCGACGAGCACGACCGCTACGCCATCCGGGCCGGCTTCTGGCGGGAGCTGGCGACCCGGGTGCCCGGCGGCGAGATGGTCTCCGTGGACGACTGAGCAGCCCGCGGGCCCGCCCGACCGCCCCGTTTCCCGGTGGCGGCCCGGTGCGGCGTAGAGTCGTTCCCCGTGAGTACGGGCCCACGCATGTCCTCGGCCGGTGACGGGTGAGCACACAGACACCTCAGCAGACGCCGCAGGCGCCTGCCCGCACCCCTGCCGGACCGTGCTGCGCGGTGCGCGGCCTGGTCAAGACCTACCGGGGCGGCCGCCGGGGCGCCAGGACGGAGGTCCGGGCCACCGACGACATCACGCTGGAGGTCCACCGCGGCGAGGTCTTCGGCCTGCTGGGGCCGAACGGCGCGGGCAAGTCCACCCTGGTCCGCCAGCTGACCGGCCTGCTGCGGCCGGACGCGGGCGCCATCGACATCCTCGGCCACGACATCGTGCGCCACCCCGAGCGGGCCGCCCGGCTGCTCGGCTACCTCGGCCAGGAGTCCACCGCGCTGGACGAGCTCACCGTGGCGCTGGCCGCCGAGACCACCGGCCGGCTGCGCGGGCTCACCACCCGGCAGGCGCGCGCCGAACGCGACGCCGTCCTGGCCGAACTGGGCCTGGAGGACCTGGCCGGCCGACCCATCGGCAAGCTGTCCGGCGGCCAGCGGCGGCTGGCCTGCTTCGGCGCCACCCTGGTGGGGGAGCGGCCGCTACTGGTGCTGGACGAGCCGACCACCGGCATGGACCCGGTCGCCCGGCGGGCGGTCTGGGCGGCGCTCGACCGGCGCCGCGCCGAGCGGGGCACCACCGTGCTGCTGGTCACCCACAATGTGATCGAGGCCGAGACGGTCCTCGACCGGGTCGCCGTGGTCGACTCCGGCCGGGTGATCGCCTGCGACACCCCCGGCCGGCTCAAAGCCCTGGTCGACGGGGACGTCCGGCTGGAGCTGGTGTGGCGCGCCGAGCCGCCGCTCCAGGTGCCGGCCGTCGCCGCGCTCGCGGAGCGCGTCCAGCGCGCCGGGCGCCGCTGGACGCTGCGCACCACCCCCGAGGAGGCCCGGGAGCTGGTCGCCGCGGTGACCAGCGGCCCCGCCTTCGCCGCGCTCGACGACTTCACCCTCGCCACCCCCAGCCTGGAGGACGCCTACCTGGCGCTGGGCGGCCGAGCAGAAGGGCTGGCCAAGTGACCGCACCGCAGGTCGCCGCACCGGCGGCGGCCCCCGCCGCCGTACCCGTCCCCACCCGGGCACCCGCCCCCGTCACCGATGCCGCGCCGCTCGCCCCCCGCGCCCGGCTGCTGCCCGCGCTGGCCGCCGTCTACCGGGCGCAGCTCTCCCGGGCCCGGGTGGCGCGGATGCCGCTGCTGTTCGTGGCGACCTTCCAGTCGGTGGGCATCCTGGTCATGATGCGCGGCGTCGTCGACGCCGGCGACAACGACTCGGCGCGGGCGGTGGTGGCGGGCTCCAGCGTGCTGGTGGTCGCCTTCGTGGCGCTCAACCTGCTGGCCCAGTACTTCGGCAGGCTCCGCGCCACCGGCGGGCTGGACCACTACGCGACGCTGCCGGTGCCCCCGGCGGCGGTGGTGCTGGGCGCGGCCGGCGCGTACGCGTCCTTCACGCTGCCCGGCACGCTGGTCACCGCCGGGATCGGCGCCGGGATGTTCGACCTGCCGTGGGCGCACCTGTGGATTCTGGCGGCGGTGGTGCCGCTGGCCGGGGCCGCGCTGGCGGGCCTGGGGGCGGCCTGCGGGCTGCTCGCGCCACGCCAGGAGATCGCCACCCTGCTGGGGCAGCTCGGCATGTCCGCCGCGCTGCTGCTGGGCGTGCTGCCGGCCGGCCGGATGCCCGAGCCGATCCGGCTGCTGCGCGACCTGCTGCCGTCCACGTACGGCGTGGAGGCGTTCGCCCGTACCTTCGACGCCGCCCCCGACTGGGCGGCGGTCGGGATGGACCTCGGGGTGTGCGCGGCGGTCGGGGTGCTCTCGCTGTCCGTGGCGACCTGGGCCTACCGGCGGGCCGCCGGCGCCGACCGCTGAGCACCGCCGGGCCCGACGGCCCCCGGACGTGGCACGATGGGCCGGTGACCGCACCCAACACCCCCCCGGGCCCCGGACAGCCCCCCGTTCCCGGCGACTCCCCGCCGGGAGCCTCGCAGGTGCCGCCACCGCCGCCGCCCCCGTCGGCGGCCTGGCCGCAGCCGCCGGCGCCGGGCGCGGACGGCGGGTACGGACCGCCCGCGTACCCGGGGTTCCTGGTCCCCGCGCCCGCCGACACCCCGCCGCGCAGGCCCGGTGTCGAGATCCGGATCGGCGTGCTGGTGGCCGTCGGCAGCGCGCTGGCCGGGCTGCTGATGGGCCTGCTCTGGCTCTGGCTCGCGCCCAAGGTCCCGCTGTACGCGGACAGCAAGGCGGTCTACCTCAAGGACCCGGAGGGCGAGCAGCGGATCGGCGCGGACGGCGTCTTCGTCCTGCTCGGCCTGGGCGCCGGAGCGCTCGCGGCGCTGGTCGCCTTCCTCTGCACCCGCCGCCGGGGCGGCGGTGTCGCGGTGTCCGTCGGGTTGGCGGTCGGCGGTCTGCTCGGTTCGGTGATTGCCTGGCGGCTGGGGACGGCCCTCGGGCCGACCGGCGACATCGTCGCGCACGCGCGGCAGGTGGGCCAGGGCAAGGTGTTCGACGCGGCGCTGGAGCTGAGCGCCAAGGGGGCGCTGCTGGTCTGGTCGATGGCGGCGATGGTCGTCCTGCTCGGCCTGACGGCCGCCTTCGGCAAGCGGGAACCCCAACCCGCCCCCTACTGGCAGGGAGCCCCCCCGCCACCCCCACCCGCCTCCTGGCCGACCCAGTAACGGGCGCCTGCCCTGGGGCGCGGGGAACTGCGCGACAAGCCAGGCACTGTGGGCCGGAGGGTCGCGCGTCGTCGGCCACCCACCCACCGGGGGGCGCGGGTTGCTGTGCGTGCTCGGCCGGGCGCCTGCCCTGGGGCGCGGGGAACTGCGCGACAAGCCAGGCACTGTGGGCTGGAGGGTCGCGCGTCGTCGGCCACCCACCCACCGGGGGGCGCGGGTTGCTGTGCGTGCTCGGCCAGGCACCTCCCCAGGGGCGCGGGGAACTGCGCGACAAGCCAGGCACTGTGGGCCGGAGGGTCGCGCGTCGTCGGCCACCCACCCACCGGGGGGCGCGAGGTCTGTGCGTGCTCGGCCGGGCGCCTGCCCTGGGGCGCGGGGAACTGCGCGACAAGTCAGGCACTGTGGGCTGGAGGGTCGCGCGTCGTCGGCCACCCACCCACCGGGGGCGCGGGTTGCTGTGCGCTCAGCCTGCCACGGAGGTGGGTGGTTGTTCGCGCAGTTCCTCGCGCCCCTGGGTGGTGCTGGGTCTGCTGTGGGGGTGGGTGGTTGTTCGCGCCGTTCCTCGCGCCCCTGGTGGGCGTCGGTTCAGGGGCGGGCGATGGGGGCCGGGGTGGCGGTGGTGAGGGTGAGGAGGTCGTGGGGGGAGAGTTCGACTTCGAGGCCGCGGCGACCGGCGGAGACATAGACGGTCGGGTGGGCCAGGGCGCTGGTGTCCACCACCGTACGCAGGGCCTTGCGCTGGCCCAGCGGGGAGATGCCGCCGCGTACGTAGCCGGTGGTCCGCTCGGCCGCCGCCGGGTCGGCCATGGCGGCCCGCTTGCCGCCGACCGCCGACGCCAGCGCCTTGAGGTCCAGCTGCCCGGCGACCGGTACCACCCCGACCGTCAGCGTGCCGTCGACATCGGCCACCAGGGTCTTGAACACCCGGTCCGGGGTCACCCCCAGCGCCTCGGCCGCCTCCCCGCCGTAGGAGGCGGCTGCCGGGTCGTGGGAGTAGGAGTGCACCGTGAAGGGCACCCCGGCCGCCTCCAGCGCCACCGTCGCCGGGGTGCCCCGGCCGCCCTTCTTCGCCTGCTTGGCCATCCGGCCGCGCCTCCGGTCCGTATCGGTCAGTTGGGGTTGATGGCTGCCCGGGTCAGCTCCCAGCCGGGCAGCGAGGGAAGCTTGGCCAGCACGGCCGTCTCCCGGCGCAGCAACTCCAGCTCGGCGTTGAGCCGCTCGGTGGTGTCCGCCGCGGCGAGCAGCCGCTGCTTGTCGCGGGTGTCCAGCACCGAGGCCGCCGCGACCAGGTAGGAGAGCACCTGCGGGTCGTCGGGCAGTTCCTGCTCGGCGGCGATGGTGGCCTCCCTGGCCCCGGCCAGCCGCTTCTGGTACATGCGGAACGCCCGGGTCACCCCCGCCGCCAGCGCGCCCGCCTCCGGCCCCGGCTGCTCCGGCAGCGCCTCGACCTCCCCGACCAGGTACGGCCCGGTGGCGTCCACCGACAGCAGCCGGAAGCGGGTGGTCCCGGTGGCGATCAGCTCGTAGCGGCCGTCCGGGTGGGACTGCGCGGAGGCGATGTCGGCCACGCAGCCGACCGTGAACAGCGCCCGCATCGGGTCGGGCCCGAAGCCGTCCAGCGCACCGGCCGGCTGCCCGGCCCTGCCGGTGGGCGCGACCTCCTGGCCGTCGCGGACCGCCACCACGCCGAAGCGCCGCGGCTCCTCCTCGGGCTGCGCCTCCAGGTCGGCGACCAGGCGGCGGTAGCGCTCCTCGAAGACGTGCAGGGGGAGCACCAGGCCGGGGTAGAGCACCGAGCCCAGCGGGAAGAGCGGCAGCCGTTCGGTCACGGCGCACAGCGTACGTGGCCGGGCCGCCGCCGCGCGCATCCGTTCCCGCCCCCGGGCGCGGGTCCGGCCGCCGGGGAGTGGCCCGTACCGGGGCACGCTCGGGGGCAGCGCCCCGGTACGGGCGTTCCGGACCCCCACCGCACTCCCCACCCTGGCAGCCGCACGCCCCGGCCGCCACCCGTCGCCCCACGGCGGTCACCCAGGGTGATATACGCTGGTCAGCCCCGGCGCAGCAGCCGAGTGGCACCGGCGGCCACCGTGGTGGCCAGCACCCAGCCCAGCAGGACCAGCGCACCGGCCGCCCACTGGTCGGCGCCGGCCGGCTTCCAGGCGCCGTCCTGGCCCAGGTCGATCAGCGGCAGCAGCAGGTCCATGGCGTACAGCGCGGCGTTCCAGTGCGGCGCCTCGTCGGCCTTGAGCGGCTGCGGCGGATGCCCGGCGAAGTACGCCGCCCCCAGCGCCCAGAGCAGCGCCATCCACAGCGCCGCCCGAGCCGGCCGGTAGCCGTACCCCACGGTGACGTCCTGGAGCCGCCCCCAGAGTCGGCCCAGCAGCGGCAGCCCGGCGCGGCGGCGGCGCTGCTTGGCGAGCTGGACCTCGCGGGCGTCCTCGTCCAGGCCGTCCCGCCGCAGCACGGCGGCCAACTGCTCGTACGGCTCGGGGCGGAAGTCACCGAGCGCGTCGTCCAGCCAGGCGATCCGCCGGCGCAGCGGGAAGTCGGCGGCCGGGCGCAGCGACTCGTAGGTGAAGCCGGTGAGCCCGACCTTCCCGCCGCCCGGCCAGCTCTCCGGCGTGTCGATCAGATTGCCCACCCGGGCCCGGGAGAGCGAGACCCGGCCGGTGGGCGTCTGGCTGAGGCAGAGCCGCAGCTCGGGCGTCTGGATGCGGCGCAGCGACAGCTCCTGGTCCGCCCCGAGCCGGAACTCGGCCCGGTCGATCAGGCAGGCGTTGCCGAACCGCCCGTCGTCCAGCCGCACCCCGCCCCGGGCCCGGAACGGCACCGTGCGGCTGTCCGCGCCGGCCCGCTCGCCGTACCCCGTGCCGTAGTCGGACAGGGAGGAGCGCCAGCCGCCCAGCCAGGCCCGGCTGAGGTACAGGGTGTGCTCCACGCTGATCCGGGCCGCGTTGAGGCAGAGCCGGCCGGGGCGGGCCCGCAGCGAGCTGCCGCGCAGCGACAGCCGGCCGCCGATCCGGGCGCTGCGCAGGCTGATCTCTCCGGTGCAGCGGATCAGCTCGGCCTCCATGTCCTGGCTGACGGTGAGCCCGTCGGCGGCTATCGCCCGGTCGTGGCGGTCGCCGCCGATGATCGCCTGGTTGAGCAGCAGATCGGTGCCGATCCGCGCGTCGGTGAGCCGCAGGCCGCTGGTGAGCACGCAGCGCGGCAGATGCAGATCACCCTCGGTGGCCAGCCGGGACGCCTCGATCCGCGGCACCAGGCAGCCGATCAGCCGTAGCGTGCCGGCCCGGCACTCGGACATCAGGATCTTCCGCTCGAAGCGGCAGCCCCGCAGCTCCACATAGGCCGACACCTGCCCGCCGGCCAGGTCCAGGTCGCCGCTGACGTACGCCCCGATCAGCTTGAGGCTGGCGACACGCCCGGACTCGGCGGCCGGTCCGCCCAGCAGCAGGTGGGCCAGCACCTCGGCGCGTACGGTGCGCTCCGGGCCCCATGGACCGGAGGAGGCCGGGTCGTCCTCCTCCGGCACGCCGACCCGCAGGTCGTACACCTCCCCCCGGCGGAAGGCCGTCCACAGGCGGCGCTCCGGCTCCGACCACCCGTCCGGCGGCTGCGCCATGCCGGGCCCCCTTCCCGTCGAACACCACCCCTGACGTCTCAGGCTGTGTATCACGGACTGGAATATCAGGCCGAGCGTTCCGGCCACTCCCTACACTGGGCAGGGTGATCTCTCGAATCGACCTGCGCGGCTCCACCGGTGACCCGCGCGATCTGCTGCCCCGCGCCGAGTTCGACGTCGAGGCCGCCCTGGAGAAGGTGCGGCCGCTGTGCGAGGACGTACGCCATCGCGGCACCGCGGCGCTGATCGAGATCACCGAGCGGTTCGACGGGGTCCGCCTGGAGCGGGTACGGGTGCCGCAGACGGCGATCGACGAGGCGCTGGCCGGGCTGGACCCCAGGGTGCGGGCCGCCCTGGAGGAGTCCGTGCGGCGGGCCAGGATCGTCCACCGCGAGCAGCGCCGCACCGACCACACCACCCAGGTGGTGCCCGGCGGCACCGTCACCGAGCGCTGGGTGCCGGTGCAGCGGGTGGGCCTGTACGTGCCCGGCGGCCTGGCGGTCTACCCGTCCTCCGTGGTGATGAACGTGGTGCCCGCCCAGGAGGCCGGCGTCGAGGGCATCGCGGTGACCTCCCCGCCGCAGAAGGAGTTCGGCGGCCTGCCGCACCCCACCATCCTCGCCGCCTGCGCCCTGCTCGGGGTGGACGAGGTGTACGCGGCCGGCGGCGCCCAGGCCATCGCGATGTTCGCCTACGGCACCGACGAGTGCCGCCCGGTCAACCTGGTCACCGGCCCCGGCAACATCTACGTCGCCGCCGCCAAGCGGCTGCTCAAGGGCCGGATCGGCATCGACGCCGAGGCCGGGCCCACCGAGATCGCCATCCTGGCCGACGACAGCGCCGACCCCCGGCACGTCGCCGCCGACCTGATCAGCCAGGCCGAGCACGACCCGATGGCCGCCGCCGTGCTGGTCACCGACTCCGTCGAGCTGGCCGACCGGGTCACCAAGGAGCTGGAGCCGCAGGTCACCGCCACCAAGCACCGCGAGCGGATCGGTGAGGCGCTGGCCGGCCGGCAGTCCGGCATCGTGCTGGTGGACGACCTGGACCACGGCCTGCGGGTGGTCGACGCGTACGCCGCCGAGCACCTGGAGATCCAGACCCGCGACGCCCACGCGGTGGCCGCCCGGGTGCGCAACGCCGGAGCGATCTTCATCGGCCCGTACGCGCCCGTCTCGCTCGGTGACTACGCGGCCGGCTCCAACCACGTGCTGCCCACCGGCGGCTGCGCCTGCCACTCCTCCGGCCTGTCCGTGCAGTCCTTCCTGCGCGGCATCCACGTGGTGGACTACGACCGCGACGCACTCGCGGACGTCGCCGCGCACGTGGTGACCCTCGCGAACGCCGAAGACCTGCCGGGCCACGGGGATGCGATCCGGGCCCGCTTCGACTGGGAGACGCCCGGCCTGTGACCCGCATCGACGACCTCCCCATCCGCGACGAGCTGCGCGGCCAGTCCCCGTACGGCGCGCCGCAGCTCGACGTCCCCGTCCGGCTGAACACCAACGAGAACCCCTACCCGCTGCCCGAGCCGCTGGTCGCCCGGATCGCGGAGCGGGTCGCGGAGGCCGCCCGCCACCTCAACCGCTACCCCGACCGGGACGCGGTCGAGCTGCGGACCGGCCTCGCCGCCTACCTCAGCCGCACCGCCGGCCACCCGGTGGACCGCAGCCGGGTCTGGGCCGCCAACGGCTCCAACGAGGTGCTCCAGCAGCTGCTCCAGACCTTCGGCGGCCCCGGCCGCAGCGCGCTCGGCTTCGAGCCCTCGTACTCGATGCACGCGCTGATCTCCCGGGGCACCGGCACCCGCTGGATCTCCGGCCCGCGCAACGACGACTTCACCATCGACGTCGAGGCGGCCCGAGCGGTGATCGCGGAGCAGCGCCCCGACGTGGTCTTCGTCTGCTCGCCCAACAACCCCACCGGCACCGCCGTCGACGCCGGCACCGTGCTGGCCCTGCACGACGCCGCGCAGGCCGTCAAGCCCACCATGGTGGTCGTCGACGAGGCGTACGTGGAGTTCTCGCACCGCCCCTCGCTGCTGCCGCTGATCGAGGGCCGGCCGCACCTGGTGGTCTCCCGCACCATGTCCAAGGCGTTCGGCGCCGCCGGGCTGCGCCTGGGCTACCTGGCCGCCGACCCGGCCGTGGTCGACGCCGTCCAGCTGGTCCGGCTGCCGTACCACCTCTCCGCCGTCACCCAGGCCACCGCGCTGGCCTGCCTGGAGCACACCGACACCCTGCTCGGGTACGTCGCACAGCTCAAGGCGGAGCGCGACCGGGTGGTGGCCGAGCTGCGCGAGACCGGGGTGGAAGTGGTCGACTCCGACGCCAACTTCATCCAGTTCGGCCGGTTCGAGGACACCCACGCCGTCTGGCAGGCCCTGCTCGACCGGGGCGTCCTGGTCCGGGACAACGGCGTGCCCGGCTGGCTGCGCGTCACCGCGGGCACCCCCGCCGAGAACGACGCCTTCCTCGACGCCGTCCGCACCGCCGTCAAGCGCCACTAGCCGCATAGCCGCAAGGAGCTGTAACAACCCCATGTCCCGAATCGGACGCGTGGAGCGCACCACCAAGGAGACCTCCGTCCTGGTCGAGATCGACCTCGACGGCACCGGCAGGGTGGACGTCTCCACCGGTGTCGGCTTCTACGACCACATGCTCGACCAGCTCGGCCGCCACGGTCTCTTCAACCTCACCGTCAAGACCGAGGGCGACCTGCACATCGACACCCACCACACCATCGAGGACACCGCCCTCGCGCTCGGCGCCGCCTTCAAGCAGGCCCTCGGCGACAAGACCGGCATCTACCGCTTCGGCAACTGCACCGTCCCGCTGGACGAGTCGCTCGCCCAGGTCACCGTGGACCTGTCGGGCCGCCCCTACCTGGTGCACACCGAGCCGGACACCATGGCGCCGATGATCGGCACATACGACACCACGATGACCCGCCACATCCTGGAGTCCTTCGTCGCGCAGGCGCAGATCGCGCTGCACGTCCACGTCCCGTACGGCCGCAACGCCCACCACATCGTGGAGTGCCAGTTCAAGGCGCTGGCCCGAGCGCTGCGCTACGCCTCGGAGCGCGACCCGCGCGCCGAGGGCATCCTCCCCTCGACCAAGGGCGCGCTGTGAGCACCAAGGCAATCCTGCTGATCGCATTCGGCCTCTTCCTGCTGGGCGGCGTCTACTCCTTCTGGAAGCAGCAGCAGTCCAAGGGCGCGATCACCCTGCTGGCCGTCGGCGCGGTGCTCAGCCTCGCGTGGGGCCTCACCATCCTCTGAGCGGTCCTCCGCGCGGTCTGCCTCCGAGCGCCGCCCCAGGCGACGGACCGACCCCCACCCAGGTCCCCACCCAGGTAAGGAACGATATGGGCAAGCACGTGGTCGTCCTCGACTACGGCTCCGGCAACCTCCGCTCCGCCCAGCGCGCCGTGGAGCGCGTCGGGGCGGACGTCACCGTCACCGCCGACTTCCAGACCGCGCTGGACGCCGACGGCCTGCTCGTCCCCGGCGTCGGCGCCTTCGCCGCCTGCATGCAGGGGCTGCGCGCGGTACGCGGCGAGCAGATCATCGGCCGCCGGCTGGCCGGCGGCCGGCCCGTCCTCGGCATCTGCGTGGGCATGCAGATCCTCTTCGCCCGTGGCGTCGAGCACGGCGAGGAGACGGCCGGCTGCGACGAGTGGCCGGGCACCGTGGAGCCGCTGCACGCCCCGGTGGTGCCGCACATGGGCTGGAACACCGTGGACGCGCCGGCCGGCTCCACCCTCTTCGCCGGGTTGGACGCCGACGCGCGCTTCTACTTCGTCCACTCCTACGCCGTACGGCACTGGGAGCTGACCGTCACCAACGACCGGATCAAGGCACCGCTGGTCACCCGGGCCACCCACGGCGAGCCGTTCATCGCCGCGGTGGAGAACGGCCCGCTGGCCGCCACCCAGTTCCACCCGGAGAAGTCCGGCGACGCCGGCGCGGCCCTCCTCACCAACTGGGTCGGCTCCCTCTAGCCCGACCCGCCCGCCGCACTCCTGCCCCGTACTCCCGCCCCCGTACTCCTGACAGAAGCCCGGAGCCGTACCCGCATGTCCACCCAGCACCGTCTCGAACTCCTCCCCGCCGTCGACGTCCGTGACGGCCAGGCCGTCCGCCTGGTGAAGGGGGAGTCCGGCACCGAGACCTCCTTCGGCGAGCCGCTCACCGCCGCCCTCGCCTGGCAGCAGGCCGGTGCCGAGTGGATCCACCTGGTCGACCTGGACGCCGCCTTCGGCACCGGCTCCAACCGCGAGCTGCTCGCCGAGGTCGTCGGCCGCCTCGATGTGAAGGTGGAGCTGTCCGGCGGCATCCGCGACGACGAGTCGCTGCGCGCGGCCCTGGCCACCGGCTGCCGCCGGGTCAACCTGGGCACCGCCGCGCTGGAGTCCCCGGAGTGGGTCCGCAAGGCCATCGCGGAGCACGGCGACCGGATCGCCGTCGGGCTGGACGTCATCGGCACCACCCTGCGCGGCCGGGGCTGGACCCGCGAGGGCGGCGACCTCTACGAGGTGCTGGCCCGCCTCGACGCCGACGGCTGCTCCCGCTACGTCGTCACCGACGTCGACAAGGACGGCACCCTGGCCGGCCCCAACCTCCAGCTGCTGCGTGACGTCTGCGCCGCCACCGACCGCCCGGTCGTCGCCTCCGGCGGCGTCTCCTCGCTGGACGACCTGCGTGCCATCTCCGGGCTGGTGCCGGTGGGTGTCGAGGGCGCGATCGTGGGCAAGGCCCTCTACGAGCAGAAGTTCACCCTCGAAGAGGCCCTGGAGGCTGTCTCATGACGGACCCTGACGCACGCCGCGTCTCCGGATTCTCCCCGTACGAGGAGGAGATCGGCTTCTCCCGCGCGGTCGCGGCGGGCGACTTCGTCCTCGTCTCCGGCTGCACCGCCTGGTACGACGGCATGGTGCAGCACGAGGGCGACCCGCACGGCCAGACCCTGGACGCCTTCGGGGTCGCCTTCGAGGCGCTGGAGAAGTTCGGCCTGGGCGTGCGCGATGTGGTCCGCACCCGGATGTACCTCACCCACGTCCGGGACACCGATGAGGTGAGCCGGGCCCACAAGGAGCTGTTCGACCAGGTCCGGCCGGCCTCCACCATGGTCGTGGTCGACGCGCTGCTGGACTCCCGCATGATGGTCGAGGTGGAGGTCGACGCCCACCAGGTGGGCCTGGCCGCCCGGCTGGGCACCACCGCCGAGGAAGGAAACCGATGACTCTCGCCGTCCGTGTGATCCCCTGCCTGGACGTCGACGCCGGCCGTGTGGTCAAGGGCGTGAACTTCCAGAACCTGCGGGACGCAGGCGACCCGGTCGAGATGGCCAAGATCTACGACGCCGAGGGCGCCGACGAGCTGGTCTTCCTGGACATCACCGCCTCCTCCGGCGACCGGGAGACCACCTATGACGTGGTGCGCCGCACCGCCGAGCAGGTCTTCATCCCGCTGACCGTCGGCGGCGGCGTCCGCAGCACCGGGGACGTCGACCAGCTGCTGCGGGCCGGCGCGGACAAGGTCGGCGTCAACACCGCCGCCATCGCCCGCCCCGAGCTGGTCCGCGAGATCGCCCACCGCTTCGGCCGCCAGGTGCTGGTGCTCTCGCTGGACGCCCGGCGCTGCCCGGAGGGCACCGAGACCCCCTCGGGGTACGAGGTGACCACCCACGGCGGCCGCCGGGGCACCGGCCTGGACGCGGTGGAGTGGGCCGCCGAGGCCGCCGACCTGGGCGCCGGCGAGATCCTGCTCAACTCCATGGACGCCGACGGCACCAAGGACGGCTACGACCTGGAGATGCTGCGGGCCGTCCGCAAGGCCGTCACCGTCCCGGTGATCGCCTCCGGCGGCGCGGGCAAGGTGGACGACTTCGCCCCGGCCGTGGACGCGGGCGCCGACGCGGTGCTCGCCGCCAGCGTCTTCCACTTCGGTGACCTGCGCATCGGCCAGGTCAAGGACGCCCTGCGGACCACCGGCCACCCGGTCCGCTGAGCCCCGACCGCCGCCCCGGAACGGCCCGGCCGCTCCGGGGCGGCGCCGTCGTCAGACCTCGGGCGGCAGCCGCAGCGCCGTGGAGAGCAGCCGGACCGCGTCCGGATCGCCCTCCACGGTGACCGCCGTCCGGCTGCTGCGGCCGTAGGCGAACAGCAGCAGCTCACCCGGCTCGCCGGTGACGGTGACCACCGGGGTGCCCTTGCGGGCCACCACCGTCTGGCCGTCCGGACGGCGCAGCACCAGGCCCACCGGGGAGCGCTGGCCGGCCTCGATCCGGGCCGCCATCGGCACCCGCCGCCAGAGCGCCTCCGCCAGGCCGGGGTCCAGCGGCTCGGGCTTCCACTCCGCCCCGGCCCGGCGCACGTCCTCCGCGTGCACGAAGTACTCCGCCGTGTTGCCGCCCTCGTCCGCGCCCGGCAGCGCGAACAGCGACACCCGCCCGGGGCCGGAGCGGATCAGCGACAGCAGCTCGGTGAACGGCCGGGCCGCGTACCGGTCCTGCACCTTGGCGGTCCAGCCCGCCAGCGCCGGGATGACGATGCCGGGCAAGACGTCCGGCCGGCGCTCGCGCACCACGATGTGGGCGGCCAGGTCGGCGGCCGTCCACCCTTCGCACAGCGTGGGGGCCTGTGGGCCCGCCTCCTCCAGCAGAGCGGCCAGGCGGCGGCGCTGCTCGCGCGCGTAAGTCGACATGCCACCCAGCGTACGCGCCCGCCGACGGTCCGTCAGCGGAGCTTGGAGGTCAGTTTCTTCCCGCCCACCGTGTAGCTGGCGGTGAGCGTGCAGGTCGCCTTGTCGTAGCCCTGGTGGTACAGCGCGACCGACGGCGTCAGGACGTAGCTGTAGTAGTGGCTCCCCTCCGCCTGGCGGTCGGCGGTGGCCTTCCCGGCGGTGGTGCACTGCTTGCGTACGGCGTTCGCGATCTCGCTGTCGTGGGCGTACTTGCCCTTGATGGTCACATTGGCGACCGCCTCGCCGTCGTGCGGCTTGTCGCAGGGCCGCTCGACGACCTTGCGGAGGCCCTTGGTGAGATTGGGGTGGTCGAAGCAGGTGCCCGGCGTCAGCAGCACATACGGCAGGTCCGGGGTGTCGCTCGGCGTCGGCGGCGGGCTCGCGGGCGCGGTGCTGGGCGGCGGCGGGCTCGGCGCGGCCGCCGGGGCGGCGTCGTGCGGGCGCAGCAGGAGGTACAGCCCGCCGCCGGCGGCCGCCAGCAGGACCACCGCGCCCGCCGTCAGCGCGCCGATCCTGGCCCTCCGGCTGCGGCGCGGCCCGGTGGGCGGTCCTGGCGGCGGGCCGGGGGGTATGGGTGGCGGCTGCGGCGGCGTGTGACTCATGGGGGAAGGATGCCGCATCCGGGGTACCCGATGGCCATGGAATGCCGGTAAACGACCGTCCGGCGAATACGGCTGACCGTACGTCGGCTCCGGGACGGCGCTCCCGCCCGGCCCGCGCGCCGGCTGTCCACCGATCGGCCACCGCCGCCCACCGCCCGCCGGGCCTGCCACAATGGACCCATGCCCAGCACCGCCCCCGATCCCGCCGCCGCCCGTCCGGCGGCCCCCGGCAGCACGGCCCTCGACCCGGCCGTCGCCGCCCGCCTCCGGCGCACCGCCGACGGCCTGCTCCCCGCCATCGCCCAGCAGTACGACACCGGCGAGGTGCTGATGCTCGGCTGGATGGACGACGAGGCCCTGCACCGCACCCTCACCAGCGGCCGCTGCACCTACTGGAGCCGCAGCCGCCGCGAGTACTGGGTCAAGGGCGACACCTCCGGCCACGTCCAGCACGTCAAGTCCGTCGCACTCGACTGCGACGGGGACACCCTGCTGGTCAAGGTCGACCAGGTGGGAGCCGCCTGCCACACCGGCGACCGCACCTGCTTCGACGCCGACGCGCTGCCGCTCGCCGCCCCCGCCGACCGGTAGGCTCACCCGCATGACCACGGGCACCGTCACCCCGGACCTCGACGCCTTCCGCAAACTCGCAGTCGACCACCGGGTCATCCCGGTCACCAGGCGCCTGCTGGCCGACGGCGACACCCCTGTCGGGCTGTACCGCAAGCTCACCGGTGAGCGGCCCGGCACCTTCCTGCTGGAGTCGGCGGAGAACGGCCGCTCGTGGTCCCGCTACTCCTTCGTCGGCGTCCGCAGCGCCGCCACCCTCACCGCCGACGCCGACGGCGGCGCCCGCTGGCACGGCACCCCGCCGGTCGGCATCCCCACCGAGGGCGACCCGCTCCAGGTGCTGCGCGCCACCGTCGACGCCCTGCACACCCCCCGCGACCTGCACATCGGAACCGAGCTGCCGCCGCTCACCGGCGGCATGGTCGGCTACCTCGGGTACGACGTCGTCCGCCGCCTGGAGAAGATCCCCACCCTGGCGCCCGACGACCTGAAGCTCCCCGAGCTGACCATGCTGCTCGCCACCGACCTGGCCGTGCTCGACCACGCCGACGGCACCGTGCTGCTGATCGCCAACGCGGTCAACCACAACGACCTGCCGTCCGGCGTCGAGGAGGCGTACCAGGACGCCGTCGCCCGGCTCGACGCGATGACCGCCGACCTGGCCCGCCCGGTGGACACCGGCGCGGCCGTCCTCACCCCCACCGGCCCCGCCGACGCCGTGTCGCCCTTCGGCGGCGAGCCGTTCCGCCGCGCGGTGGAGGCGGTCAAGGAGCGCATCCGGGCCGGGGAGGCGTTCCAGGTCGTCCCCTCGCAGCGGTTCGAGGCGCCCTGCCCGGCCGGCGCCCTGGACGTCTACCGGGTGCTGCGGACCACCAACCCCAGCCCCTACATGTACCTGTTCCGCTTCCCCGGACCGGACGGCACCGCCGAGGGCGGCTTCGACGTCGTCGGCTCCAGCCCGGAGGCGCTGGTCAAGGTCGCGGACGGCCAGGCCATGCTGCACCCCATCGCCGGGACCCGGCACCGCGGCGCCACCCCGCAGGAGGACGCCGACCTGGCCGCCGAACTGCTCGCCGACCCCAAGGAGCGCGCCGAGCACCTGATGCTGGTCGACCTGGGCCGCAACGACCTGGGCCGGGTCTGCGAACCGGGCAGCGTCGAGGTGGTCGACTTCATGTCGGTCGAGCGCTACAGCCACGTCATGCACATCGTCTCCACCGTCACCGGCCGGGTCGCCCCCGGCCGCACCGCCTTCGACGTGCTCACCGCCTGCTTCCCGGCCGGCACCCTCTCCGGCGCGCCCAAGCCCCGCGCCATGCAGATCATCGAGGAGCTGGAGCCCACCCGGCGCGGCCTGTACGGCGGCTGCGTCGGCTACCTGGACTTCGCCGGCGACTCCGACACCGCCATCGCCATCCGCACCGCCGTGCTGCGCGACGGCACCGCGTATGTGCAGGCGGGGGCCGGGGTGGTGGCCGACTCCGACCCGGCGAGCGAGGACGCCGAGTGCCGCAACAAGGCCGCCGCCGTCCTGCGGGCCGTCGCCACCGCCGCGACGCTGCGGCCGCCCCGGTGACGGGCCGCGCCCGGCCACCGGCGACACTGGACGGGTGAACGCTCAGCCCGAACCCCGGACCGCCGCCGAAGCCCAGGCCGACACCGCTGACGCGCCCCCGGCCGGCCCCGCCCGCCGCCGCCGTGGTCTGGCGGTGATGCTGCTGCTCACCCTGGTCGGTGCGGTGCTGGTGCTCTGGGCCACCGGCCGGCCCTGGGCCGGGGGCAGTGTCTCCGGCCTCGGCCGGACCGAGCTGACCGCCACCGGACGGGACGTCTCCGGCGCGCCCGGCGCGCTCGCCCTGGTCGGCCTGGCCTCGGCGGTCGCCGTGTTCGCCGTCCGCCGGGTCGGCCGGGTCGCGGTCGGCGCCCTGGTCGCACTGGCGGGCGCGGGCTCCGCCGTGGTGGCGGCCCTCGGCGCCGCCGACACCTCGGCGGTGGACGCCAAGGCGGCGCGCAGCGTGGCGCTGAGCAGCGCCACCGCCGAACACATCACCCACACCGTCTGGCCCTGGGTCACCGTCCTGGGCGGTGTCCTGCTCTGCGCGGCGGGGGTGCTCACCGTGCTGCGCGGCCGCGACTGGCCGGCCATGTCCAGCCGCTACGACGCCCCCAGCCGGCCCACCCCCCGCCGCACCGCCACCCCGGACGCCCCGGCCGACTTCTGGAAGGCCCTGGACCGCGGCGAAGACCCCACCACCCCCTGACCCCAACCCCCAAAGCACTACCGCCCCGGGTCGGTGCCGGTTCGCCGTACCGGATGACCGTTACGCGGACCCCGGTCGGCCGCATTCGGGCCGGTCGGGGAGAATGTCACCGAGAAACCCGCTCGGGGCGCTCAGCGCCAGGCCCCGAGCTCCTGGACACCGCCATTACCGGCAGCAAGGAGCACCAGCAATGTCGGCAGCAGCCCACGGCCACACCCCCGCCGCGTGGACCGGCGTCATCATCGCGTTCATCGGCTTCATCGTGGCCGGCATGGCCGTCGTGGCGGCCACCGTGTGGCTCTTCTGGGTCGGCATCGGCCTCACCGTCCTGGCCCTCGTGGTCGGCAAGGTGATGCAGCTGGCCGGCCTCGGCCAGCAGCCCCGCACCTCCGGCGCACGCTGACGCCCCGGCCGGGCGGCCCCCGCCGGTCGTACGACACGGCCGGGCCGGCCGCCCGCGCCCACCGCGCGGCGGCCGGCCCGGCCGGGGCACAATCAGGGACGTGAACGCCCCGGCCGCACCCGCACGCCCCTCCACCGCCCGCCGGCTGGCGCCCCCGCTGGCCGCCCTGACGGCGGTGGCCCTCCCGGTGCTGTACGTCGCCGCGGTGGACCCCGGCACGCCCGGCCGCTACCCGGTCTGCCCGTTCCACCAGGCCACCGGCTGGTGGTGCCCCGGCTGCGGCGGCCTGCGCTGCGTACACGCCCTGACCCACGGGCACCCCGTACAGGCGCTGCACGACAATCTGCTCGCCGTGCTCGCCTGCACCGCCGCCGCGCTGCTCTGGGCCCGCTGGACCGCTGCCGCGCTGGGCCCGCGCCCCTTCCGTCCGCCGGTCCTGCGCGGGCGGCACGCCGCCGCGACCATCGCCGCGCTGATCGCCTTCACGGTGCTGCGCAACCTGCCGGCCGGGGCATGGCTGGCCCCCTGACCTGCCCGCACGTCGACCGCCCGCTGTCCACCGAGCGAGACCGGGGCAGACCGGATGCGAGCCGTGCCGGGCTCTGCCGATACCATCGAAGAAACGGTCGGCCCACGACACCGCGAACCCGTCGGGTACCGTGCCCGGCCACCCCGCCGACGCACAGCCGTCCGTACCACCGACACCACAGAAGGGGGCCCCGCGTGAGCGTGCTCGACGAGATCATCGACGGAGTCCGCCAGGACCTCGCCGAGCGTCAGGCCCGGGTCTCCCTGGACGACCTCAAGGCGAGGGCGGCCAAGGCCCCCGACGCCAAGGACGGCGTGGCCGCGCTGCGCGGCGAGGGTGTCCGGGTGATCTGCGAGGTCAAGCGGTCCAGCCCCTCCAAGGGCGCACTGGCCGCCATCGCCGACCCGGCGGCCCTGGCCCGCGACTACGAGGCCGGTGGCGCCGCCGCGATCAGCGTCCTCACCGAGCAGCGCCGCTTCGGCGGCTCCCTCGCCGACCTGGAGGCCGTCCGCGCCGCCGTGGACACCCCGGTGCTGCGCAAGGACTTCATCGTCACCGCCTACCAGCTGTGGGAGGCCCGCGCGTACGGCGCCGACCTCGCCCTGCTGATCGTCGCCGCCCTGGAGCAGCCCGCCCTGGTGTCGCTCATCGAGCGCGCCGAGTCGATCGGGCTGACCCCGCTGGTCGAGGTGCACGACGAGGAGGAGGTGGCGCGCGCCGTCGACGCCGGGGCCAGGGTCATCGGTGTCAACGCCCGCAACCTCAAGACCCTCGAAGTCGACCGCAACACCTTCGCCAACGTGGCACCGAGCATTCCCGACCGCATCGTCAAGGTCGCGGAGTCCGGCGTGCGCGGCCCGCACGACCTGATCGCGTACGCCAACGACGGCGCCGACGCCGTGCTGGTGGGCGAGTCCCTGGTCACCGGCGGCGACCCCAAGGCCGCCGTCGCGGACCTGGTCGCGGCCGGCGCCCACCCCGCGCTGCGCCACGGACGGGACTGACCCCGCCGCCATGTCCGCCGACCGACACCACGAGACCGCCGCCGGACCGGGCCCCGCCCCGGCCCGGCCCCGGCCCTGCGCCCCCACGGCGCCGGCCGCCGGTGCCGCTCCCTCGTACCTCGGTCGCCGCCCCCACCCTCCGCTGCGTCTCGGCGCCGCCCGTGCGGTGGTCGGGTCGGGCTCTGCCTCGACTCCGCTGCGGCCGGGTGCCGCTCCCTCGTACCTCGGTCGCCGCCCCCACCCTCCGCTGCGTCTCGGCGCCGCCCTCCAGTCGGGCTGCCGTCCGCGCGGCTGCCGCGCCCCCGCCCGCCGGGTCCACGGCCGGCGGGTCCGCTACGTCATCGGGTGCGAGCCCGGACAGGTGCAGGGCCGCCGATGGCGCCGCCGGACGCGGCAGCGGGACCAGCGGGCCCAGGGGCCCGTGGTTCCGCGCACCCCCTGACCGGAGGGGGAGGGGCCACCGGCCCCGGCCGCACGCAGCTGGTACGACCACAGCTATCGGCCCACCACACAGAGGGATCCGTCATGCCCACGGACCACCACACCGGACCCCAGGTTCCGGACGCCCGCGGCTACTTCGGCCGCTTCGGCGGGCGCTTCATCCCGGAGGCGCTGGTCGCCGCCGTCGAGCAGGTCGCGGAGGAGTACGAGAAGGCCAAGGCCGACCCGGCCTTCGCCGCCGAACTCGACGGCCTGCTCAAGGACTACACCGGTCGGCCCAGCCCGCTGACCGACGTCCACCGCTTCTCCGAGCTGGCCGGCGGCGCCCGGGTGCTGCTCAAGCGGGAGGACCTCAACCACACCGGCTCGCACAAGATCAACAACGTGCTGGGCCAGGCCCTGCTCACCCGCCGGATGGGCAAGACCCGGGTCATCGCGGAGACCGGCGCCGGCCAGCACGGCGTCGCCACCGCCACCGCGTGCGCCCTGTTCGGCCTGGAGTGCACCATCTACATGGGCGAGGTCGACACCGAGCGGCAGGCCCTGAACGTCGCCCGGATGCGGATGCTCGGCGCCGAGGTCGTCTCGGTGAAGTCCGGCAGCCGCACCCTCAAGGACGCCATCAACGAGGCGTTCCGCGACTGGGTCGCCAATGTCGACTCCACCCACTACCTGTTCGGTACGGTCGCCGGACCGCACCCGTTCCCGATGATGGTCCGCGACTTCCACCGGGTGATCGGCATCGAGGCGCGCGGCCAGGTGCTGGACCGGGTCGGCCGGCTGCCCGACGCCGTGGTGGCCTGCGTCGGCGGCGGCTCCAACGCGATGGGCATCTTCCACGAGTTCATCCCGGACGCCGGGGTGCGCCTGATCGGCTGCGAGGCCGCCGGGGAGGGCGTGGACACCCCCCGCCACGCCGCCACCCTGACCAAGGGCGAGCCCGGCGTGCTGCACGGCGCCCGCAGCTACATGCTCCAGGACGAGGACGGCCAGACCATCGAGAGCCACTCGATCTCGGCCGGCCTGGACTACCCCGGCATCGGCCCGGAGCACTCCTGGCTGAAGGAGACCGGCCGCGCCGAGTACCGCCCGATCACCGACGACCAGGCGATGCAGGCGCTGCTCCAGCTCTCCCGCACCGAGGGCATCATCCCGGCCATCGAGAGCGCCCACGCACTGGCCGGCGCCCTGGAGCTGGGCCGCGAGCTGGGCCCGGAGGCCGTCATCCTGGTGAACCTCTCCGGGCGCGGCGACAAGGACATGCACACGGCCGCCGAGTACTTCGGGCTGTTCGACGACCCGGGCCGCGACGCCGAGGCGCCGTCCGACCGGAGCATCGCCACCGAGGCCGACGAGAAGGCGGGGAACTGACCATGACCACGCAGAGCACCACGCCGAGCAGGCTCAGCGCCGCCCTCGCCACCGCCCGCTCCGAGGACCGGGCCGCCCTCATCGGCTATCTGCCGGCCGGCTTCCCCACCGTCGACGGCGGGATCAAGGCGATCCGGGCCCTGGTCGAGGGCGGCTGCGACGCCGTCGAGGTCGGCCTGCCGCACTCCGACCCGGTGCTGGACGGCCCCACCATCCAGACCGCCGACGACATCGCGCTGCGCGGCGGAGTGAAGATCAGCGACGTGCTGCGCACCGTCCGCGAGGTCGCCTCGGCGGTCGACGCGCCGGTGCTGGTGATGACCTACTGGAACCCGGTCGACCGGTACGGCGTCGAGCGGTTCGCCGCCGACCTGGCCGCCGCCGGGGGAGCGGGCTGCATCCTCCCCGACCTGCCGGTGGAGGAGTCCGAGGAGTGGCGGGCGGCCGCCGCGAAGCACGGTCTGGACACCGTCTTCGTGGTCGCCCCCAGCAGCCGCGACGAGCGCCTGGCGCAGATCACCTCGGTCGGCAGCGGCTTTGTGTACGCCGCCGCCGTGATGGGCGTCACCGGCACCCGCAACCAGGTCGGCCACCTGGCGGAGGACCTGGTCAAGCGGACCCGGGGCACCACCGAGCTGCCGATCTGCGTCGGCCTGGGCGTCTCCACCGCCGGGCAGGCGGCCGAGGTCGCGGCCTTCGCCGACGGCGTCATCGTCGGCTCGGCCTTCGTCCAGCGGCTGCTGGACGCCGCCGGGGACGAGGAGGCCGGCCTGGCCGCCCTGCGCGCCCTGGCCGGCGAGCTGGCCACCGGGGTCCGCCGCCGCTGAGCCCGCGCCACCGCCACGCGTACGGCCCGCTGCCCAGGAGGGCGGCGGGCCGTCTCGCGTTCCCCGGGTCCCCCGTACGGGTGGTGCGGGCGGCCCCGGCGCAACCGCGCGGGCCCGCGCCTCGTTGACGTACCGCAGGTTCGGCGGTGCCCGCCCTTCCCCGGGCGCCGCCGTCACCGGTTGGGACCAGAGTCGGCGAGAGGATCGCACGTGCCCCGCTATCAGCACGCCAGAGTCCTGCGGACCGCCGTCGCGGTGGCCGCCCTCGTCGCCGCCGTCGGCGGCGAGGCGGTGGTCGGCCGGGCGCTGGCGCACCGCGGCGCGGAGCAGACCGGCCGGCCGGCCCTGGCCCGCGCGGCGCTGGTCCGGGACGGCGAGTCCCTGGAGCGCGCCGGTCGCGGCGGAGCCGGCGGCCTGGTCCGCGCGGTGCTGGTCGGCCGGCCGATCAGCGGCTCGGCCGCCCCCGCGCTGCCCGGGGCGCGCCCGGAACTGCCCAAGATCCCCGGCGCCGCCCTGCTGCGCACCCTCCCCGCCCGGCTGGACCGGGACGGCGTGGCGATCGACGTCGGCCGCACCCGGGCCCCGGTCACCGTGACGCTGTACGAGGACTACCGCTGCCCGGACTGCCGCCGCTTCGAGGCGGCCCAGGGCGAGACCCTCGCCCGGCTGGCGGCGGACGGCACCGTGCGGCTCCGCTATGTGATCGAGTGCTCGTTGGACGAGCGGCTGCCCGGCGACGGCGCCCACCGGGCCGCCAACGCCGCCCGCGCCGCCCTGGCGGTCGGCGGCTTCCCGCTCTACAACGCGCTGCTCTACCGCAACCAGCCGCCCGAGCGGCAGGACGGCTTCACCGTCGACCGGCTGCTGCGGATCGCCTCCGACGTGCCCGGTCTGCGCGGCAGGACGTTCGACGAGGCCGTGCGCTCCGAGCAGTACGCGGACTGGGTGGACGACGCCCAGGACGCGTACGACCGCTACGCCGACGGGTTCAAGGCCGGCACCCCCGGCCTGGTGGTGAACGGCAAAGCGGTCGACCTGGTGGCCCACCCGGAGCTGGCCGAAAAGCCGGCCGCGCTGCGCACCTTCCTGCTGAAGGCGGCCCGCGGCTGACCCGGCGCGCCGGGGGGAGAAACCGGCCCCTGGGAACCCCGCCCCGCCCGTGCGGGGTTCCCAGGACATGCATCTTCGCGCAGCCGACCACACCGTGTCCCGTACCCGGGCGCGGCTCTCCGAGGGGGAACCACCGATGACCACATCGCAGGACGCCATGACCGCCCGTTCCGCAGACCGCCCCGCCGAGGACCGCCCCGGCCTGCGGCGACTGCTGGACGGGCCGGCGGCGGCCTGGGCCGGCCTCGCCGTCCGACTCGGCCTGGCCGCCGTCTGGGCCTGGGCCGGGCTGGCCAAGATCTCCGATCCGGCGGAGGCCGCGCAGGCGGTCCGCGCCTACCGGCTGCTGCCGGAGTCGCTGGTCAAGCCGGTCGGCTACGGCCTGCCGTTCCTGGAGCTGGCGCTCGGCCTGCTGCTGCTGGTCGGGCTGGGCACCCGGATCGCGGCCTTCCTCTCCGGCGTGCTGCTGCTGGTCTTCATCGCGGGCATCTCCTCGGTCTGGGCGCGCGGTCTGACGATCGACTGCGGCTGCTTCGGCGGTGGCGGGCAGGTCGCCGCCTCGCAGACCAAGTACCTCCAGGAGATCCTGCGCGACTCCGGGTTCCTGCTGCTGGCCGCCTGGCTGGTGTGGAAGCCGCGCAGCCGGGTCTCGGCCGACGGCTGGCTGGCCGCCTGAGCCACCGCCGCCCAGCCCGGAGCCCCCAGTCCGGAGCCCCCAGCCCGGAGTCCCAGCCCGCCGCCACCAGCCCGCCGCCGCCAGGCCCAGCGCCCGCAGACACCCGGAGTCCCGATCCCGATGGCAGTACCGATAGCACCACCCTGACGTCCGCCGCACCGGCCGCCGCGCCGGTCCCGTTCCTCCCTGTGAGCAAGGCAGCACATGCAGATGAGTGAGAAGAACCGAGAGAGCAAGCGCACCGCCCGCGAGCGGATGATCGCCGAGCGGCAGGCCCAGGAGGCACGGGCCAGGCGGAACAAGAAGCTGGCGGTGCTCGGCTCGGTGATCGCCGTGATCGCCGTCGCGGTGGGGGTCGGGGTGGCGGTGCAGAGCAGGCGCAGCGCGCCGGCGACCCCCGCCGCCGCCCCCACCGGGGCGATCGGCCCCGACAAGCTGATCATCCCGGACGGAGCCGCCGACGCCCCCTCCACCCTCACGGTGTACGAGGACCCGCGTTGCCCGGCCTGCCAGCTGTTCGAGAAGACGTTCCGCCCGACCATCGACAAGCTGCTGGACCAGGGCAAGATCTACGGCAACTACCACATCGTGTCCTTCATCGACCGGCACGACAACGGCACCGGCTCCAAGAACGGTGCCAATGCGCTGGCCTGCGCCCAGGACGCGGGCAAGTTCCGGGCGTACCACAACGTCCTCTACGCCAACCAGCCGCCGGAGACCGAGGACCCGTGGAGCGATCGGAGCAAGCTGATCACCCTGGCGGGGAAGGTGCCGGGGCTGGTCACTCCGACGTTCGAGAAGTGCGTCAACAGCGACAAGTACGGCGGCTGGGTGTCCGCGGTGGAGCAGGACTTCGACAAGTCGGGCCACACCTCGACGCCGACCGTACTGCTCAACGGGGTTTCGATCTTCCCGAAGAAGGGTGACCAGGAGATCAGCCCGGCCAATCTGGTCGCCTGGGTGGACGCGGCGAACAAGGGCAAGCGGCTGGGCGGCACCGCCGCCGCGAGCCCGTCGGTGGCCGCCACATCCTCCGCCGGGGCCGCGCACCCCGTACCGTCGGAGTCCGAGGCCCGTCCGGCCGCCGCAAAGCCGGGCGGAGCCGCCTTGCCGTCCCCGACGCACTCGCCGGGGACGGTCCTCCCGCACTGAACCGGGACGTTTCCGCCGCCGTGCCCCGCACGGGCGCGGCGGCGATCGTTCCCCAACCGGTACGGACGCGCCGCGCGCGGCACGGTAGCGTCTTCCTTGCCATGGACCTTGCATTCATCCCGAGCCCGTCGCGGGGCGTGATCCACATCGGACCGCTCCCGCTGCGCGCGTACGCGTTCTGCATCATCATCGGCGTGGTCGTCGCCGTCTGGCTCGGCAGCAGGCGCTGGGTCGCCCGCGGCGGGGCCGCCCACACGGTGGGTGACGTGGCGGTCTGGGCGGTGCCCTTCGGCCTGGTCGGCGGCCGGCTCTACCACGTGATCACCGACCACCAGCTCTACTTCGGCGCGGGCCGGCACCCGCTGGACGCGCTGAAGATCTGGAACGGCGGGCTGGGCATCTGGGGCGCCATCGCGCTGGGCGCCGTCGGCGCCTGGGTGGGCTGCCGCCGGGCGGGTGTGCCGCTGCCCGCCTGGGCGGACGCGCTGGCGCCGGGCATCGCGCTGGCGCAGGCGTGCGGGCGCTGGGGCAACTGGTTCAACCAGGAGCTGTTCGGCAGGCCGACCACGCTGCCCTGGGGTCTGAAGATCGACTACGACCACCGGCCGGACGCGACCAAGGAGCTGGCCACCTACCACCCGACGTTCCTGTACGAATCGCTCTGGTGCATCGGGGTCGCGGTGCTGGTGCTCTGGGCCGACCGCCGGTTCCGGCTGGGCCACGGCCGGGCCTTCGCGCTCTATGTCGCGGCCTACACCGTGGGCCGGTTCTGGACCGAGTACCTGCGAATCGACGAGGCCCACCGCATCGGGGGCCTGCGGCTCAACGACTGGACCGCGATCGTCGTCTTCCTCGCCGCCGTGGTCTACTTCGTGGTCTCCGCCAAGCGGTTCCCCGGCCGGGAGACCGACGTCGACCCGGCCGCCCGCCCGGCGGCCCCGGAGGGCGGGGCGGACGCGACCGACCCGGCGGACTCCGGGCCCACAGACTCCGGGCCCACAGACTCCGGGCCCACAGACTCCGGGCCCGCAGCCGGCAAGCTCACGGACGGCGAGCCCGCAGCCGGCCAGCCCGGTGCCGGCCAGCCCGGTGCCGAGGAGCCGTTGGACGACCCCGCGAAGTCCGGCGCCGCGCTGGCCGAGGCCGTCGGCGACGGTGGGCCGCAGCCCGAGGAGACCCCGGTCCGCGAGGCCGGAAAGCGCAGCTGAACCCCCTTCCGCCGCCACGACGGCCGCCCCCGCCACCCGGCGCGGGCGGCCGTCGCGCGTGGTGCGGACCGCTCTCACCAGCGGGTTCGGTCAGGCTTTCCTTGCTGGAAAGAAATCCCGGACGCCGCTACGTTCGACTTCTGTGGGCCCCATCGGGGGGGACCTGCTTTACAGGAGGCATGCGGCGTGGCAGCGACCATCACGGCATCGGACGCCCCCGTACCGGCCGCCGGGCCGATCTCGGCCGAGGCGCATCTGCACAGCCACCGCGATGTGAACGGCGGCTGGCTGCGGCCCGCCGTGTTCGGTGCGATGGACGGCCTGGTCTCCAATGTGGCGCTGATGACCGGCGTGGTGGGCGGGGACGCCGGGCGGACCACGGTGATCCTGGCCGGGCTGGCGGGCCTGGCGGCCGGCGCGTTCTCGATGGCGGCCGGTGAGTACACCTCGGTGGCCTCCCAGCGGGAGCTGGTCGAGGCGGAGCTGGAGGTGGAGCGCCGGGAGCTGCGCCACAACCCGCAGGACGAGCTGGCGGAGCTGGCCCAGCTGTATGTGGCGCGCGGGGTGGAGCCGGAGCTGGCCGCCGAGGTGGCCCGGCAGCTGTCGGTCGACCCGGAGCAGGCACTGGAGATACACGCCCGCGAGGAGCTGGGCGTCGACCCGACGGACCTGCCGTCGCCGCTGCTGGCGGCGGTCTCCTCCTTCGGTGCCTTCGCGGTGGGCGCGCTGCTGCCGGTGCTGCCGTATCTGCTGGGTGCGGCCACGCTGCTGCCCGCGCTGCTGGTGGCGATGGTCGGGCTGTTCCTCTGCGGCGCGGTGGTCTCCCGGGTGACCGCCCGCAGCTGGTGGTACAGCGGGCTGCGGCAGCTGCTGCTGGGCAGCGCGGCGGCGGGTCTCACCTTCCTGCTGGGTCGGCTGATCGGCAGCGGCATCGGCTGACCGGGTGTCGTACGGTGTGTCGTATGGCCAGCGGTACCACTGCATAGATATACATACCAAGGTTTGACCTTCCGGGCTGCCGCCGGTGGCCCGGTGTCGTTTACCATCGGCTGGGGGTAGGTGGCCACCCAGAGGGCCGGCGGAGCGCAATGCGGCGCGACCTGCTTCTCGTGCAATGTTTCGTCGTGCAATGTTTCGGCCCGGTTTCGGCGGGCGGTGCGCTGGGCAGACTTTTCTGGACGCATAGGTGAACTGCCACCTGTCCCCCGGAAGCGCTTACCTGCTGGTAACCAGCTCTGACCTGGGACTGCGTCCGCATTGTGGACGCCAGAATCCACTTCCCGGGACGCCCGGCATCATGTAACCTGCACGCACTCCGCAGAGGGCCAACGTCGTCTCTCTAGCGCAATTGAATTTGCCAAAAGACGACGACGGGAGAGCCGATGCTGTCTGCGTCCATGCGCTCCGGGCCTTACGCGGCCGTCAAGGACGCGCGCCCCGCCTCTCAGGGCCTGTACGACCCGCGCAACGAGCATGACGCCTGTGGCGTCGGCTTCGTGGCGACGCTGACCGGCACTGCGGACCACCGCATCGTCGAGCAGGCGTTGACCGTGCTGCGCAACCTCGAACACCGCGGGGCCACCGGTTCCGAGCCCGACTCCGGCGACGGAGCGGGCATCCTCACCCAGATCCCGGACGCCTTCCTGCGCGCCCACACCGACTTCGAGCTGCCGGCCGCCGGTGACTACGCGGTCGGCATCGCCTTCCTGCCCGACGAGGACGCCGCCGCCGACGCGGCGGCCGCCCGGATCGAGGCCATCGCCACCGAGGAACGGCTCGCCGTCCTCGGCTGGCGCGACGTCCCGGTCACCCCGGAGCTGCTCGGCGCCACCGCCCGCTCGGTGATGCCCCGCTTCCGCCAGCTCTTCGTGGCCGACCCGGACCGCGCCCGCAGCGGCATCGAGCTGGACCGGGTCGCCTTCGTGGTCCGCAAGCGCGCCGAGCGCGAGGCCGGGGTCTACTTCCCGTCGCTCTCCGCCCGGACGATCGTCTACAAGGGCATGCTCACCACCGGGCAGCTGGAGCCGTTCTTCCCGGACCTCTCCGACCGCACCTTCGCCTCCGCGCTCGGCCTGGTCCACTCCCGGTTCTCCACCAACACCTTCCCGAGCTGGCCGCTGGCCCACCCGTACCGGTTCGTCGCCCACAACGGCGAGATCAACACCGTCAAGGGCAACCGCAACTGGATGCGGGCCCGCGAGTCCCAGCTCGCCACCGAGCTGATCCCCGGCGGCGACACCCCCGGCGGCCTGGACCGGATCTTCCCCATCTGCACCCCGGACCACTCCGACTCCGCGTCCTTCGACGAGGTGCTGGAGCTGCTCCACCTCGGCGGCCGCTCGCTGCCGCACTCGGTGCTGATGATGATCCCGGAGGCGTGGGAGAACCACGCCACCATGGACGCCGCCCGCCGCGCCTTCTACCAGTACCACTCCAACCTGATGGAGCCCTGGGACGGCCCGGCCTGCGTCACCTTCACCGACGGCACCCAGATCGGCGCCGTACTGGACCGCAACGGCCTGCGCCCCGCCCGCTACTGGGTCACCGAGGACGGCCTGGTCGTGCTCTCCTCCGAGGTCGGCGTGCTGGACATCGACCAGGAGACCGTGGTCCGCAAGGGCCGCCTCCAGCCCGGCCGGATGTTCCTGATCGACACCGCCGAGCACCGGATCGTCGAGGACGACGAGATCAAGTCCAAGCTGGCCGCCGAGCACCCGTACGCCGAATGGCTGGCAGCCGGGCAGATCCAGCTCGGCAAGCTCCCCGAGCGCGAGCACATCCTGCACACCCACGCCTCGGTCACCCGCCGCCAGCAGACCTTCGGCTACACCGAGGAGGAGCTGCGGGTCCTGCTCGCGCCGATGGCCCGCACCGGCGCCGAGCCGATCGGCTCGATGGGCACCGACAGCCCCATCGCCGCGCTCTCCGACCGGCCCCGGCTGCTGTTCGACTACTTCACCCAGCTGTTCGCACAGGTCACCAACCCGCCGCTGGACGCCATCCGGGAGGAGCTGGTCACCTCCCTCGGCTCCAACCTCGGCCCGGAGGGCAACCTGCTCAAGGCCGAACCGGCCTCCTGCCGCACGATCAACATGCCGTTCCCGGTGATCGACAACGACGAGCTGGCCAAGCTCGTCCACATCAACGCCGACGGCGACCAGCCCGGCCTCAAGGCCGTCACCCTCTCCGGCCTCTACCGGGTCTCCGGCGGCGGCGAGGCCCTGGCCGCCCGGCTGGCCGAGATCGCGGACGAGACCGACGCGGCCATCGCCGACGGCGCCCGGATCGTGGTGCTCTCCGACCGCCACTCGGACGCCGAGCACGCCCCGATCCCGTCGCTGCTGCTCACCTCCGCGATCCACCACCACCTCATCCGCACCAAGCAGCGCACCCAGGTGACGCTGCTGGTCGAGGCCGGCGATGTGCGCGAGGTCCACCATGTCGCACTGCTGATCGGCTACGGCGCCGCCGCGGTCAACCCCTACCTGGCCATGGAGTCGGTCGAGGACCAGGTGCGCTCCGGCGTCTTCATCAAGGGCAGCGAGCCCGAGAAGGCCATCCGCAACCTGATCAAGGCCCTCGGCAAGGGCGTGCTCAAGGTGATGTCCAAGATGGGCATCTCCACCGTCGCCTCCTACCGGGGCGCCCAGGTCTTCGAGGCCATCGGCCTCTCCCAGGAGCTGGTGGACACCTACTTCGCCGGCACCACCACCAAGCTCGGCGGCATCGGCCTGGCCGAGATCGCCCAGGAGACCGCCGCCCGCCACGCCAAGGCGTACCCGGTCTCCGGCGTCCCCTCCGCGCACCGCGCGCTGGAGATCGGCGGCGAGTACCAGTGGCGCCGCGAGGGCGAGCCGCACCTCTTCGACCCGGAGACGGTCTTCCGGCTCCAGCACTCCACCCGCGCCCGCCGCTACGACATCTTCAAGCAGTACACCGCCCGGGTGAACGAGCAGTCCGAGCGGCTGATGACGCTGCGCGGCCTCTTCAAGCTCAGGGACGGCGAGCGGCCCGCCGTCCCGATCGACGAGGTCGAGCCGGTCTCCGAGATCGTCAAGCGGTTCTCCACCGGCGCCATGTCCTACGGCTCCATCTCCATGGAGGCGCACCAGACCCTCGCCATCGCGATGAACCGCCTCGGCGGCAAGTCCAACACCGGCGAGGGCGGCGAGGACCCCGAGCGGCTGTACGACCCCGAGCGCCGCTCCGCGATCAAGCAGGTTGCCTCCGGCCGCTTCGGCGTCACCTCCGAGTACCTGGTCAACGCGGACGACATCCAGATCAAGATGGCCCAGGGCGCCAAGCCCGGCGAGGGCGGCCAGCTGCCCGGCCACAAGGTCTACCCGTGGGTCGCCAAGACCCGGCACTCCACCCCGGGCGTCGGCCTGATCTCCCCGCCGCCGCACCACGACATCTACTCCATCGAGGACCTCGCCCAGCTCATCCACGACCTGAAGAACGCCAACCCGGCCGCGCGCATCCATGTGAAGCTCGTCTCCGAGGTCGGCGTCGGCACGGTCGCGGCGGGCGTCTCCAAGGCCCACGCGGACGTGGTGCTGGTCTCCGGCCACGACGGCGGCACCGGCGCCTCCCCGCTGACCAGCCTCAAGCACGCGGGCGGCCCCTGGGAGCTGGGCCTGGCCGAGACCCAGCAGACGCTGCTGCTCAACGGCCTGCGCGACCGGATCGTGGTGCAGACCGACGGCCAGCTGAAGACCGGCCGCGACGTGGTCATCGCCGCGCTGCTCGGCGCCGAGGAGTTCGGCTTCGCCACCGCCCCGCTGGTCGTCTCCGGCTGCGTGATGATGCGCGTCTGCCACCTGGACACCTGCCCGGTCGGCGTGGCCACCCAGAACCCGGTGCTGCGCGAGCGCTTCACCGGCAAGCCCGAGTTCGTGATCAACTTCTTCGAGTTCATCGCGGAGGAGGTCCGCGAGCTCCTCGCCGAGCTGGGCTTCCGCACCCTGGAGGAGGCCGTCGGCCGCGCCGAGCTGATCGACGCCGACGACGCCGTCCGCCACTGGAAGACCGCCGGGCTCGACATCGCCCCGCTGCTGCACGTCCCCGCCCTCCCCGAGGGCGCCGCGCTGCACCGCACCATCGACCAGGACCACGGCCTGGACAAGGCGCTGGACAACCAGCTGATCACCCTCTGCTCCGAAGCCCTGGAGCACGGTGAGGCGGTCCGCGTCCAGCTGCCGATCCGCAATGTCAACCGCACGGTCGGCACCATGCTCGGCCATGAGGTGACCAAGCGCTACCGCAGCGAGGGCCTGCCCGAGGGCACCATCGACGTGACCTTCACCGGCTCGGCCGGCCAGTCCTTCGGCGCCTTCGTACCGCGCGGTGTGACGCTGCGCCTGGAGGGCGACGCCAACGACTACGTCGGCAAGGGCCTCTCCGGCGGCGTGCTGGTGGTCCGGCCCTCCCGGGAGGCCGCCGCGATCGGCGCCGACGCGCAGAGCCACGTGATCGCCGGCAACACCATCGGCTACGGCGCGACCGCCGGCCGCATCCACCTGCGCGGCAAGGCCGGCGAGCGTTTCGCCGTCCGCAACTCCGGTGCCACCCTGGTGGTGGAGGGCGTCGGTGACCACGGCTGCGAGTACATGACCGGTGGCCGGGTCGTCGTCCTCGGTGAGACCGGGCGCAACTTCGCGGCCGGCATGTCCGGCGGCATCGCGTACGTCCTGGACCTGCGGCCGTCCCACGTCAACGGCGGGATGGTCGGCATCGAGGGCCCCGGCGAGGACGACCGCTCCTGGCTGCGGGAGACCGTCCAGCAGCACTACGAGGAGACCGGCTCCACCGTCGCCGCCGAGCTGCTGGCCGACTGGGGCGCCGGGGTCTCCCGGTTCTCCAAGATCATGCCCACCGACTACAAGGCAGTGCTCGCCGCCAAGGAAGCCGCCGAGCGCGACGGGCTCTCCGAGTCCGAGACCACCTCGAAGATGATGGAGGCGGCCAATGGCTGACCCGAAGGGCTTCCTCACCACCCCGAAGCAGAACGCCGAGCGCAGGCCGGTCGACGTGCGCCTCCGGGACTGGAACGAGGTGTACGTCGAGCGCAGCCTGCTCCCGATCATCAGCAAGCAGGCCGGCCGCTGCATGGACTGCGGCATCCCGTTCTGCCACAACGGCTGCCCACTGGGGAACCTCATCCCCGAGTGGAACGACCTGGCCTGGCGCGACGAGTGGACCGGAGCCAGCGAGCGGCTGCACGCCACCAACAACTTCCCGGAGTTCACCGGGCGGCTCTGCCCGGCCCCGTGCGAGTCGGCGTGCGTCCTCGGCATCAACCAGGACCCGGTGACCATCAAGAACGTCGAGGTCACCATCATCGACAAGGCGTGGGAGAACGGCGACGTCACGCCGCAGATCCCGGAGCGCCTCTCCGGCAAGACGGTCGCCGTCGTCGGCTCCGGGCCGGCCGGCCTGGCCGCCGCCCAGCAGCTCACCCGGGCCGGCCACACCGTGGTCGTGTACGAGCGCGCCGACCGCATCGGCGGGCTGCTGCGCTACGGCATCCCCGAGTTCAAGATGGAGAAGCGGCACGTCAACCGGCGCGTGGAGCAGATGCGCGCCGAGGGCACCCGCTTCCGCACCGGCGTGCACGTCGGTGAGGACATCACCGGGCAGCAGCTGCGCGAGCGGTTCGACGCGGTGGTGGTCGCGGCCGGCGCCACCACCGCCCGCGACCTGCCCGTCCCCGGCCGGGACCTGCGGGGCATCCACCAGGCGATGGAGTACCTGCCGCTCTCCAACAAGGTGCAGGAGGGCGACTTCGTGGAGTCGCCCATCTCCGCCGCGGGCAAGCACGTGGTGGTCATCGGCGGTGGCGACACCGGCGCCGACTGCGTCGGCACCGCCCACCGGCAGGGCGCGGCCTCCGTCACCCAGCTGGAGATCATGCCCCGGCCGAGCGACGAGCGCCCGGAGCACCAGCCCTGGCCGACCATGCCGATGACCTACAAGGTCACCTCGGCCCATGAAGAGACCACGTATCTGGCCCGAGTCAGAGGCCAGGGCGAGTCCGGACAGGGACCCTCCTCGCCGAAGGCGGGCGAGGAGGGACGCGTCTATGCGGTCAACACCACCCACTTCACCGGCGACGAGGACGGCCGGGTCCAGAAGCTGCACCTGGTGGAGGTCGAGTTCAAGGACGGCCGCTTCCAGCCGGTCGAGGGCACCGAGCGGACCATCCCGGCCCAGCTGGTCACCCTCGCCATGGGCTTCACCGGCACCGACGTCAAGAACGGCCTGGTGGAGCAGCTCGGCGTCGAGCTGGACGCCCGGGGCAACATCGCCCGGGACGGCCGCTTCGCGACCAACTCCGAGGGCGTCTTCGTCTGCGGCGACGCCGGCCGGGGCCAGTCGCTGATCGTCTGGGCGATCGCCGAGGGCCGCTCCGCCGCCGCCGCGGTGGACGCCTACCTGGCCGGGTCGACCGCGCTGCCGGCTCCGATCCGCCCGACCGACCGGCCGCTCACGGTCTGACAGCCGGTCATGTCCTGATGGGCAGTCAGTTCCCGATGCCCTGACCGGACCCTGGACCACCCCGGCGCGCCGCCGTTCGCGGCGCCGCGCCGGGGCCCGCACGCCGTGGCGCCTGCCCCACCCCGACCGCACCGGAGCAGGCGCCGCGGCGCTGTGCTGCCTGCTCCGGTACGGTCCGGTACGGGCGGGGTCCGGGTGGGGTCCGGCCTATCGGACGGGGCTCAGAAGACCGGCACGCCCTCGCGCACCAGCCGCCAGTCCACCGAGGCGAAGTCGGCCGGGTCGATCTCGCCCTTGGCCTTCACCCAGGAGATCATCGTGTTGCGGATCTCGTCGGAGTTGGTCCACAGCACCGGTGCCGCCGCGATGTGCGGGAAGTTGCCGCCGCCGCTCGCCCGGTAGTTGTTGACCGCCAGCACGAACTCGGCCGCCGGGTCGATCGGCGCCCCGTTGTAGGACAGGCCCACGATCCGCTGGCCGGCCGGCTTGGAGATGTCGACGTCGTAGGTGAGGCCGTAGACGGAGTCGAAGTTGTAGTCCGGCGTGCCGTCCGCGTTGGTCAGCGTCGCCCGGTCGATGGGCGCGCCCACCGGGACCTGGCTGAAGTACCGCATCGAGAACTCCAGGTAGTCCTTGAGCTGGGCACCCGTCAGCTTCCGGGCCTCCAGGGTGTTCTCGAAGACGTACAGCCCGGCCGCGTCCCGCAGCTTCACATCGCCCGCCGGGATGGCCGCCGTCCGGTTGAACGGCGCGGCCTGCGCCAGCACCGGCAGGCTGGCGTACGCGGTACCGGCCAGCGCGTCCCGTACGGTGTCCGCCTGCACCCGGCCGATCAGGTCGATGATCGGGGTGTCCCTGAACGGCGCCTCCTCGATGGACAGCGCTTCCTTACAGGTGCCGATCACCTGGTTGACGTACGCGACGACCTTCTTGTGCTCGGCCGCCAGCAGCTTGACGACCGCCTTGTCCTCCTTCGCCGTGTTGGAGTTGAGCAGCGAGGAGCGCACCGAGGTGACCTGCCAGCAGCCACGGACGTACTCGGCCTCGAAGTCGAAGCGGGTCAGCCGCTCGCCCCACAGCAGCGGCTCGGAGAGCACGACCTGCTTGCCGGTCTTCTTGTTGACCACGATCCGCTGCGCGATCTCCACATGCGCGTGGCCGATCAGCATCGCGTCGATGCCCGGCACCTGCTCGGCCACCGCGACGCCCGCGTTCTCCGCCCACGGGATCTGGTCGCCGTACGAGGACGGCTGGTCCGCGCCGGTGTGGGCGGAGACGATCACCACATCGGCGCCGGCCGCCCGCAGCTTGGGCACCCACACCTTGGCCTGCTCCACGATCCCGGCGAAGGTCATCTTGCCCTGGACGTTGGCCTTGTCCCAGATCGCGATGCCCGGGTTGGTCAGGCCCAGGATGCCGACCCGGATGTCCCGGCCGTTGCGCGCGCGGATCTTGCGGATGACGTACGGCGGGAACGCCGGGCGCTCGGTGCGCGCGTCCAGCGCGTTGGCGCCCAGCAGCGGGAAGTCGCACTGCTTCTCGAAGGCGCGCAGCAGCGGGATGCCGTAGTTGAACTCGTGGTTGCCCAGCGCCGCCGCGTCATAGCCGATGTGGTTCATCGCCAGCGCCATCGGGTGCACCGGGGCGTGCCGGCCGCCCTGGTCGATCGGCTCGATCCGGGCGTAGTAGTAGCTGAGCTGGGTGCCCTGGATGGTGTCGCCCGCGTCGATCAGCAGGGTGCGGTGGCGGCCCTTCTCCTGGCGGATGCCCTGGACCAGGGTGGAGATCTTGGCCAGGCCGACGTTGTTGCCCGCCTTGTCCTGGTACTCGGCGTCGGTGAAGTAGTCCCAGTTGAGGGCGTTGCCGTGCAGGTCGGTGGTGCCCATCACGGTGAAGGACTCGGTGACGGCTGGCTTGCCGTGCTTCGGCGGGCGCACCGGGGCGGGCTTGCCATGGGCGGCGGCCGGCTGCGCGGCGGCCGCCGAGACACCGCCGACCAGTGCGGCGCCGGCCGCCGTCACCGCGGCGCGGGACACGAAATCACGACGGTTGAGAGGCATACGTTCTCCAGAACAGGCAGGACAGGGTTCACCGCCCGGCCCGTACCCGGGCAGGGCGACGAAGCCCCGCAGCCGCGCTGAAGACGGCGACCACCGGGGCGACGCGCGTAGAAGTCTGCACTGCGACCCACCCCGGGCGATAGTCCCCGCAGGTTTCGATAAGCCGACCAACCGGCAACAACATCGCACAGCACCCCCGCAGGACGGCCCCTATACCACAGCCCCACGCCAGGAACGGACCGCACCCGTGACCGCACCGCCCCGCCACGACACCGTCCCCGCCCACCCCGCCAACCACGACCGGGCCGACCGCCCCCGCGACCTGCCCATCACCACCCTGGTCCTGCACTGCACCGAGGAGGACTGGGCCACCACCCTCGCCATCTTCACCGACCCCGCCCGCCAGGTCTCCGCCCACTGGGTGGTCCGCTCCCACGACGGCCACCTCACCCGGATGGCCGCCGACCGCGACATCGCCTGGCACGCGGGCAACTGGTACCTCAACCAGACCTCACTCGGCATCGAACAGGAAGGCAGCGCCGCCGACGGCCACGGCTACACCGACGCCCTCTACCGCGGCACCGCCGCCCTGGTCCGCCACCTCGCCGCCCGCCACCGCATCCCCCTGGACCGCACCCACCTGCTCGGCCACGACAACGTCCCCCCGCCGCTCCCCGAGCGGACCCCCGCCATGCACACCGACCCCGGCCCCTACTACGACTGGGCCCGGCTGCTGCGCCTGCTCGGCCACCCGCTCGGCCCCACCGCGCCGCCCGGCGCCCCGCTGCTCGCCGTCCACCCCGGCTGGCAGCGCAACCCGCAGCCCCTCGCCGCCTGCGACCGGCACCCCGGCGCACCCGCCCGCCCCGCCAACTTCGTCCCGCTGCGCAGCCACCCCGACCCCGACGCACCCCTGCTCGGCCCCGGCTGCCTGCACGACACCACCGGCCGCGCCGCCGCCGGCCAGCGCTTCGCCACCGCCGGGCGGGCCGGGGAGTGGACCGCCATCTGGTACGACGGCCGCCGCGCCTGGTTCCACGACCCCGCCGACGCCCCCACCGCCGTACCCGTCCGAGGCGCCGCCGTACAGCCGCGCCACGCCCCCGTCCCGGTGCACGGCCGCGCCTATCCCGACCCGGCCGACTACCCGGCCGGCACCGCCCCGCCCGCCGCCGTCCCCATCGGCCGGCTGCACCCCGGCCAGCGCTACGCCTGCGGCGGCCCGGTCCCCAGCGTGCACCGCATCGACGCCGCCACCACCGTCACCGGCGCCGAACCGCACCTGGTCGTGCAGTTCGGCCACCGGATCGGCTATGTCCGCGCCGCCGACGTCGAGCTGCTGCCCGGTTGAGCGAAGCTTGTGGAGTTCTTCGACTGTTCTCCTGCACGACATATGACGGACTGCCAGTACTTCGGTGTTACGCGCCGGTAATCCCTACGCTCGGACGTATGCGCCGAGCAAAAATCGTCTGTACCCTCGGGCCAGCCGCCGACTCCTACGACCAGATCAAATCCCTGGTCGAGGCCGGCATGGATGTGGCCCGCCTCAATCTCAGCCACGGCTCCTACGCGGAGCACGAGGAGCGTTACCGCCGGGTCCGCAAGGCATCCGACGAGACCGGGCACAGCGTCGGCATCCTCGCCGACCTCCAGGGCCCCAAGATCCGGCTCGACACCTTCGCGGAGGGCCCGGTCCTCCTCGAACGCGGCGACGAGTTCACCATCACCACCGAGCCCGGCGTCCCGGGCGACCGCACCATCTGCGGCACCACCTACCGGGGCCTGGCCGGCGATGTCTCGCGCGGCGAGCGCATCCTGGTGGACGACGGCCGGGTCACCCTGGAGGTGACCGATGTGGAGGGCCCCCGGGTCCACTGCATCGTCATCGAGGGCGGCATGGTCTCCGACCACAAGGGGCTCAACCTCCCCGGTGTCGCCGTCAGCGTCCCCGCACTCTCCGACAAGGACGTCGCAGACCTGCGCTGGGCACTGAACATCGGGGCCGACCTGATCGCCCTCTCCTTCGTCCGCTCCGCCCGCGACGCCGACGACGTCCGGCGGATCATGGCCGAGGAGGGCCGCCGGGTCCCCGTCATCGCCAAGATCGAGAAGCCGCAGGCCGTCGAGAACCTCGAAGAGATCATCGAGGCGTTCGACGGCTTCATGGTGGCCCGGGGCGACCTGGGCGTGGAGATGCCGCTGGAGCAGGTGCCGCTGGTCCAGAAGCGGATCATCAAGCTGGCCAAGCGCAACGCCAAGCCGGTCATCGTCGCCACCCAGATGCTGGAGTCGATGATCAACGCCTCCCGGCCCACCCGGGCCGAGGCCAGCGACGTCGCCAACGCCGTGCTGGACGGTACGGACGCGGTGATGCTCTCCGGCGAGACCAGCGTCGGCAAGTACCCGGTCGAGACCGTCAAGACCATGGCCCGCATCGTCACCGCCGTCGAGGAGGACATCCTCGCCAAGGGCCTGCCGGACCTCACCGCCGGCAACCGCCCCCGCACCCAGGGCGGGGCGGTCGCCCGCGCCGCCGCCGAGATCGGTGACTTCCTGGGCGCCAAGTTCCTGGTGGCCTTCACCCAGAGCGGCGACACCGCCAAGCGGCTCAGCCGCTACCGCTCGCCCATCCCGGTGCTCGCCTTCACCTATGAGCCCGCCGTCCGCAGCGAGCTCTCGCTCAGCTGGGGCGTGGAGACCTTCCTCGGCCCGCTCGCGGCCAACACCGACGAGATGGTCGAGCAGGTGGACGCCCAACTGCTCAAGATCGGCCGCTGCCGCAAGGGCGACATCGTCGTCATCACCGCCGGCTCCCCACCCGGCCTGGCCGGCTCCACCAACCTCGTCCGCGTCCACCACGTCGGCGAGGACGACGCCCCGCACATGCCCTGACCCACCGCACCACCCGACCCGCAGGGCGTCCCCGGGCACCCTGCGGGTCAGTGCTTGGCCCCGACGTACCGGTCCATCAGCGCCACCGACGCCCGGCGGGCCACGGACACGTTCACCGCACCGCCGCCGCGCCGTGCCGCCGTCCAGGCCACGCCGACCGCGTCGAGCGTCCCGGTGTACAGGCCGACGATGTCCTCGGACGTGTTGGTGAAGAAGTAGCGGGGGTACTCATAGCGCCTGGGCACGCCCGCGACGGACCTGGTGGTCCAGTTGGTGATCCGGCAGCCGTCCGAGTGGACCAGCCCGCGGATGAACGGCCAGGGCTCCGCCCCGACGATGTCCTGCTGCCACTGCGTCAGGGCGATGCGGCGCTCATGCTTCTTCCCCGGGCCGTGCTGGGGGAAGAGGCACGGCCAGTGCTTGCTGAAGCTCACCACCTGGGTGCAGCCCGCCGCCCGTACCCGGGACACCGAGTTGCCGGGCAGCACCGCCCGGACCGTCCCGGCGCAGAGATCGATCAGCCCCGGCCAGCAGTTGCCGCAGGAGATCCGCAGCGCATGGACGCCCCGGGCGGCTGGGCTGATGCAGCCGTCGCCCAGGTAGAGCCCCAGCAGGTACGCGTAATCGCCGCGACCGATCGACCGGTCGAGAACCCCGGCATTCACCGGGCACTCGGCGCGCATTCCGGAAAGCGGCGATATGCGGACCGTCCACTGCCGGATCGCCGAGCGGGAGATCCCGGTACGGCGGCCGATCTCGCTGAGGGAGTGGCCGCGCCGGTAAAGCTCCACAGCTCGGCGCCGGGTCGCCATGTCGTACACGGAGGCGCACCCCCACCGGGCCGATGAATATCACAGAGCGGCTGGCGACCTTGGAAAACAAGGCGAAGTGCCCCGGGTGGGATTCGAACCCACACTGAATACCTTTTGAGGGTATCGTCTCTGCCGATTGGACTACCGGAGCGCAGCGGATTCAAAGGTGAGACCCGCCCCCACTGCCCACCAAACATACCGTGTCTGGGTACCCTCGTGCATGCAGCACCCAGCCTGAACGAGGAGCACCGTGAGCGCCGCCGAAGAGCCGCACGAGCCCGTGTCGCCCCAGATCACCCGGATCGTCATCGCCGAGGACGAGGCGTTGATCCGGCTGGACCTCAAGGAGATGCTGGAGGAGGAGGGCTACACCGTCGTCGGGGAGGCCGGGGACGGGGCGGAGGCCGTGCGGCTGGCCGAGGAGCTGCGGCCCGACCTGGTGATCCTGGATGTGAAGATGCCGGTGCTGGACGGTCTGTCCGCCGCCGAGCAGATCCACGAGGCCCACATCGCGCCGACGCTGATGCTGACCGCGTTCTCGCAGCGCGAGCTGGTGGACCGGGCGCGGGACGCCGGGGCCATGGCGTACGTGGTGAAGCCGTTCAGCAAGAGCGATCTGGTGCCCGCCATCGAGATGGCCGTCTCCCGGTACACCGAGATCCGGGCGCTGGAGGAGGAGATCGGTGACCTCACCCAGCGGCTGGAGACCCGCAAGCTGGTGGACCGGGCCAAGAGCGTGCTCCAGTCGAAGTTCGGGCTGACCGAGCCGGCCGCGTTCCGCTGGATCCAGAAGACCTCGATGGACCGCCGGATGACCATGCGGGCGGTGGCCGAGGCCGTGATCGAGGAGGGCGTGGCCCAGGACCGGCGGAAGGCCGAGGAGCAGTCGTCCGCCGAGGGCTGAGCGCGGCGAACCCGAGGGGCCCGGCCATCCCGTGAACGGGTGACCGGGCCCCTCGCCTCGGGTCGCTCCTCGCCCCCGGGTCAGTCCTCGCCCAGGTACGCCTTGCGGACCGACTCGTCGTGCAGCAGGTCCTCGCCGGTGCCGGAGAGCACGATCCGGCCGGTCTCCATGACATGGCCGTGGTCGGCCAGCGACAGGGCGGCCTGGGCGTTCTGCTCGACCAGCAGGATGGTGGTGCCGCCGGACCGCAGCTCGGTGATGGTCGCCATGATCTTCTGCATCATGATCGGGGACAGGCCCATCGAGGGCTCGTCCAGCATCAGCAGCTTGGGCCGCGACATCAGGGCCCTGCCCATGGCGAGCATCTGCTGCTCGCCGCCGGAGAGGGTGCCGGCTGCCTGCTTGCGGCGCTCGCCCAGGATGGGGAAGAGGGCGTAAGCGTGGTCCACGTCCCGCTGGACACCGGCGGCGTCGCGGCGCAGGAACGCGCCGAGCAGCAGGTTCTCCTCGATGGTCATCCGGGGGAAGATGTGGCGGCCCTCGGGGGAGTGCGCCAGCCCGAGTGACACGATCCGGTGCGCGGGCATGTCGTGCAGCGACCGCCCGTCGAACCGCACCCGGCCGCCGACCGGTCTGAGCAGCCCGGAGAGGGTGCGCAGGGTGGTGGTCTTGCCGGCGCCGTTGGTGCCGATCAGGGTGACCACCTCCCCGGCCTCGACGGTGAAGCTGATCCCCTTGACGGCCTCGATCTTGCCGTAGGCGACGCGGAGGTCCTCGACCTCGAGCAGGGCGGTCACTGGTCGTCCTCCCCAGGGGTCACGGTGGGCTCGGGGGTCACAGCAGCGGCTTCGGCTGCCGCCACCTGCCGGGCCTCCTCGTCGCCCGGTGCGCCCTCGAAGGGCGTACCGAGGTACGCGGCGATCACCCGTTCGTCGCCCTGCACGGTCGCGGAGTCGCCCTCGATCAGCTTGCGGCCCTGGACCAGGACGGCGGTGCGGTCGCAGAGGTTGAAGATGAACCGCATGTCGTGCTCGATCACCAGCACGGCGATGCCCTGGGCCCGGATGGCGAGGATCAGCTCCTCGGTGGCCCGGGTCTCCTGCGGGTTCATCCCGGCGGTGGGTTCGTCGAGCAGCAGCAGCCCGGGGTCGCTGGCCAGCGCGCGGGCGACCTCCAGCTTGCGCTGCTCGCCGTACGGGAGGTTGCGGGCGAGATGGTCGGCCTTGGCGTCCAGGCCGACGAAGGCGAGCAGCTCCATGGCGCGCTCGCGGCCGGCCGCTTCGGCGCGGTGGAAGCCGGGGCCGCGCAGCAGGGCGGAGAGCAGGCCCTCCTTGGTGCGGGTGTGCCGGCCGACGAGGACGTTCTCCAGCACGGTCATATTGGCGAAGAGCCGGATGTTCTGGAAGGTCCGCGCGACTCCGGCCCTGGTGACCAGGTGGGGTTTGGGCGGCAGGACCCGGCCCCGGTAGCCGACGGTGCCCTCGGTGGGGACGTACAGGCCGGTGAGGCAGTTGAAGAAGGTGGTCTTGCCGGCGCCGTTGGGGCCGATCAGGCCGATGATCTCACCGGCGTTGACGGTGAGGTCGACGTTGTCGACGGCGGTGAGGCCGCCGAACCGCATGGTGACGCCGGTGGCCCGCAGCAGCGGCTCGCCGGGGGCGGGTGCCGGGTCGGCGGCGGGGCCGGGGATGGTCTCGGTGGTCATCTGGTGGTTCACGCCCCTGCCTTGGTGAGGCCGACGGTGGACCCGCGCGGGTCGGGGTTCAGGGCGCCGGAGCCGGTGGCCGGGTCAGCGTCGTGGAATTCGAGCTGCTGGCGGCGGCCGGCGATCAGGCCCTCGGGGCGCAGCCGCATCAGCAGGATCAGGGCGAGGCCGAACAGCAGCAGCTGGTAGTCGGCCAGGAACGCCAGCTTCTTGGGGATCAGGTAGAGCAGCGAGGCGCCGACCAGCGGTCCGCTGATGGTGCCCATGCCGCCGAGGATGACGGCGGCGATCAGGAAGGCGGAGTTCGGCGGTACGGAGCCGGCGAACTGGTACTGCTCGGGGGTGACGGTGTACGTGACATGGGCCTGTACGGTGCCGGCCAGGCCGGCCAGCGAGGCGCCGAGGGCGAAGGCGAGCAGCTTGAGCCGGAAGGCGTTGATGCCCATGGCGCCGGCCGCCGTCTCGTCCTCGCGGATGGCGACCCAGGCGCGGCCGATCCGGGAGTTGCCGCTGCGGGCGAAGACGGTGACGACGATCCCGGTGAAGAGCAGCATCAGCAGGTAGTAGTTGGAGAACCGGCCGAGGGTGATGCCGCCGACGTCGTGGCTCTGGCCGAAGTCGAAGCCGAAGATGACCAGGTCGGGGATGTTGGGGATGCCGTTGGACCCGTTGGTGATGTGGGGGCCGTTGGTGCCGTCCAGGTTGTTCATGGTGATGCGGAAGATCTCGCCGAAGCCCAGGGTGACGATGGCGAGGTAGTCGCCGCGCAGCCGCAGGGTGGGGGCGCCGATCAGTACGCCGAAGATCATGGAGGCGGCGGCGCCGGTGAGGGCGGCGGCCCAGAACGGGAAGTGGACGCCCCAGGGGGAGGAGACGGACCCGGAGACCAGCGCGGCGGTGTAGGCGCCGACGCCGAGGAAGGCGACATAGCCCAGGTCGAGCAGTCCGGCGAGGCCGACCACGACGTTGAGGCCGAGCGCGACGGTGGCGAAGATCAGGATGTTGGCGGCGACGGAGGTGTACTCGTCGCTGGTCTGGGTGAACGGGAAGGCGGCCGCGGCGGCGAAGGCGGCGGCGGTGGCGACCGGCCGGTATCGGGCGGTGAGGTCGGAGACCCGGCGGATCAGCCCGGACCGGAGCAGCGCGGCGGCGGCGAAGCCGACGGTGATCAGGAAGCCGACGAACAGCTCGCCGTACGCGGTGTCGATGCCGTAGGTGAAGACCAGCAGGCCGATGCCGAAGGCGGCGATGATCAGCAGGATCTCGGCCCAGGAGGCCAGTGGCGCGGCCGGTGCGGCCCGCCGCCGGTCGTCCGGCAGCGCGAAGGCTCCGGCGAGGGGGAGCAGCACGGCGACGGCCGCGACCCAGGCGCCGGGGTCGAGGTTGGCCAGGCCGCCGAGTTCCCAGGCGATGGCGATGACGGTGTACCAGGTGGTGGCGGCGGCGCCGAGGGCGAGCAGCCGCAGGGCGGCGGTGGTGCCGGTGGGGGCGAGCCAGCGCAGGCCGCGCGGCTGGTAGGAGGCCGCCGCGTACAGCAGGGTGAGCAGCCCGACGGCCAGGGTGAGGACCTGGAGGCCGCCGGGGTAGCCGCTGACGGTGAGGTCGCCGGGGAAGTCGTCGGTCCACGTCCAGGACAGGAAGGTGGCGGCGGCGGTGGCCAGGCCGCCGGCGGCGGTGAGGGCGCGGGCCGCGCCGGGGGGCAGTGCGCCGCCGAGCGGGGCGCGCCGGGTGGTGTCGGTGCTCATCGGCCTCACGCCCTGTCCGCGACGCGCTCGCCCAGCAGGCCCTGTGGTCTGAGGAGCAGCACGACGATGAGGAGTACGAATGCCCAGACGTCCTTCCAGGCGCCGCTGCCGAGCTGGTGGAGCCCGGGGATGTCCTGGACGTAGGCGGTGGCGAGTGCTTCGGCGAGGCCGAGGACGATGCCGCCGAGCATGGCTCCGTAGATGTTGCCGATGCCGCCGAGGACGGCGGCGGTGAACGCCTTGAGGCCGGCGATGAAGCCCATCCGGAAGTCGACCTGCCCGGTGCGCAGCCCGTAGGAGACGGCGGCGATGGCGGCGAAGGCGGCGCCGATGGCGAAGGCCAGCACGATGATGCGGTCGGTGTTGACGCCCATCAGCTTGGCGGTGTCCGGGTCCTGGGCGGTGGCCTGCATGCCGCGTCCGGTGCGGGTCCGGCCGACGAAGAGGCCGAGGGCGACCATGCACAGCGGGGCGGCGACGAAGAGGAACACGTCGGCGCGCTGGATGGTCATGGAGCCGAGGTGGAAGGGGCCGCCGGGGATCTGCGGGAAGCTGATGGCCTTCTTGGCGTTGGGGTAGAACTTCCAGACGACCTGCTGGAGTGCGATGGAGAGCCCGATCGCGGTGATCAGCGGTGCCAGCCGGGGGGCGCCGCGCAGCGGCCGGTAGGCGAACCGCTCGGCGGCGGTGGCGACCAGCACGGAGACGATGATGCCGCCGATGATCATCAGCGGCAGGGCGAACCAGAGGCTGGTACTGCCGGGCAGTGCGAAGTGGACGGTGAGCGCGCCGAAGCCGCCGACCATGAATATCTCGCCGTGGGCGAAGTTGATGAGCTGGACGATGCCGTAGACCATCGTGTAGCCGACGGCGATCAGGCCGTACATGGCGCCGAGGGCCAGGCCGTTGGCCAGCTGTTGCGGCAGTTCGTGCACCGCAGGGCCTCCGTTGAAGGGTGTCGGATGTGACGCCGCGCGGGGGCGCCGTGGCGCCCCCGCGCGGTGGTGGTTCGACTGCGGGGAGACCTCAGCCGGTGAAGGTGCCGCTCTTGACGGGGACCCAGTCGCCGCCCTTGACCTGGTAGACGGTCAGCTGCTTGTTGGTGGTGTCGCCGTACTCGTCGAAGGAGACCGTGCCGGTGACGCCCTCGAAGGAGACCTTGGACATGGCCTCGACGACCTTGGCGCGGGCGTCGTCGGGGAGCTTGCCGCCGTTGTCCGCGACGACGGCCTTGACGGCCTCGATGACGGCCCAGGCGGAGTCGTAGGAGTAGCCGCCGTACGCCTCGTAGGCGTCCTTGTAGCCGGCGGACTTGTAGTTGGCGATGAACTCCTTGGCCGAGGGCAGCTGCTCGACCGGGTAGCCGACCGAGGTGGCCAGGTCGCCGGCGGCGTTCTTGTTGAGCTTGATGAACTCGGCGCTGTACATGCCGTCGCCGCCCATCAGCGGGATGTCGGCGCCGGCCTGCTTGAGCTGCTGGGAGAGCGGACCGGCCGCCGGGTACTCACCGCCGTAGTAGACGGCCTGGGCGCCGGAGTTCTTGATCTTGGTGACCACGGCGGAGAAGTCGCGGTCGTCCGGGTTGACGTGGTCCACGCCGACCACGGTGCCGTGCAGCTTGGTGAACTCGCCCTTGAAGGTGGCGGCCAGACCCGCGCCGTAGGTCTTCTTGTCGTCGACCACGAAGACCTTGGTCTTCTTCGCCTCGTTGTAGAGGTACTGGGCGGCGAACGGGCCCTGGATGGCGTCGGTGGTGGCGGTGCGGAAGTACGAGGCGAACTGGCGGGACTTGTCGCCGGTCGCCCAGTTGGGGCCCTGGGTCAGGTCGGGGCTGGTGTTGGCCGGGGAGACCTCCACCAGCTTGGCCTGGTCGAAGATCTTCTGCATCGACTGCGCCACGCTGGAGTTGAGCGGGCCGACCACGCCGAGGACGGTCTTGTCGCCGACCAGGGCGGTGGCGTTCTGCTGGCCGGAGGCGGGCTGCGCCTGGTCGTCCGTGGGCTTGATCTTGAAGGTGATGCCCGGGACGTACTTCCTGGCGTTGGCCTGGTTGACCGCCAGGTCCGCGGAGTTCTTGATGCCGAGCCCGAGGGCGGACAGGTCGCCGGAGAGCGGGGCGTCGACACCGATGTAGACGGTCGTATCGCCCGAAGCCTTGCCGCCTGCCGACTTGCTCTCCCCACGGGAGCCGCAGGCGCTGAGGGCCAGGGCGCCGGCGGTGACGGCGGCACTCAGCACCAGCAGGGAACGTTGACGCACGTTCTGTCCTTTCCTCATCCGTCAGGCCCCTCGCGGCGAGGCGCCGAGTCACGACGCCGGTCCGGAGCGACCTGGGCGTGGTGACTGGCGGTGACTCTAGATGCCAGTGGTATGAACCGGCGGCGTTGGATGCATCTGTGATTCTCTTGTTATGAACACATCGATCATTTGTCTCGCATGCTGGTGTTCGGGCGGCTGATAGGGCACCATGTTCCGACAGGCGAGATGATCTGAGGGGCAAACTCGCAGGTGGCGGCCGGTGTGTCCAAATCGTGGACGCAGCTGTGCCGTCCGCTCAGCTGCCCTGGTGCTCCGATGAGCGGACGGTCCAGCTGGCGTCCAGCGGGCGATCGGCCGGGCGTATACGGACGGGTTCCGCAGGGTCGTCCACCTGCTCCGTAGGGCATTCCTGTAACAGTGCGTAACACTCGTGAAATGAAGTGCCGACGCGGGCGGTGGTGGCCACACCCGTCGCGATAACGGTCCCGGCGCCGCCGCGCCGCGCCCCCTCACACCTCGTACGCTCCCCATACGCTCCCCCTTCGCGGCTGGGCATGCCCCGGCGGACCGAGGGCGAAACGGTCCATCCGCGCACGGCCCACCTGCACAGCTGCGCCCCGGGGACCACCGGTCCCGGCGGCGGCCCGGCGGCCGTCCGGGCGCGGCGCGCCGAGCCGGGCTGTACCGGTGTCGGCCGGGTGCCGTACGCTCCGCTGCACATGGCCCCGCACGGCGTCGCCGGTGGGCGCGGTGGCCGGGCACGCGACGGCGTGCGCGGCAGGTTGGCGGGAGGTGCGTGCTCCATGACGCGGGCCCTGATCTCGGTACGCGAGGCGCGTCCGGCTGACCTGCCGGAACTGGCGGAGTGCTGGACCCAGGTGCACGGTGTGCTCGGCCGCTGGTCGCGCGGGCTGCCCGCGCCCACCGAGCAGGAGCTCGCGGAAGTGCTGCGGCAGGCGCAGGCCGCACCGGAGGTGCGCTTCCTGGTCGCCACGGTCGACGGAGTCCCCGCCGGAATGGCCTATCTGAGCTGCCGTCCGCTCTCCCCGCTGCACGGCGGACGGGCCGCGCACGTCGACTACCTGCACGTCCGCGACGGCTTCCGGCGCGGCGGGGTGGGACGGGCGCTGCTGGCCGCCGCCGCCTCGTACGCCGAGGAAGCCGGTGCCGACCGGGTCGCCGTCAACGTCCACCCGGGGCTGCGCGAGGCCAACCGGTTCTTCGCCCGCTGGGGCTTCGCACCGGTGACCGTGCGGCGCGCGGTGCCCACCTCGGTGCTGCGGCGGATGCTGCTCGGGGACGGCCCCGGCGGCCGGCTGCCGCCCCGCCGGGGCGCGGCGGCACGGCAGCTGCTGCGGCTGCGCCGGACCGCTCCGCTGGCGGACGGCGCGGAGCAGCCGGGCTAGCCGGGGCGGGCCGGGCGGCCCCGGGCCGCTCAGGTGTCGCGCAGCATGCAGGTCAGCCGGCAGCTGGTGATCCGGCGGCCCTGGTCGTCGGTGATGGCGATCTCGTAGGTGGCGGCCGTCCGGCCCCGGTGCACGGCGGTGGCGACCCCGGTGACCATGCCGGAGGTGGCCGAGCGGTGGTGGGTGGCGTTGAGGTCGACGCCGACCGCGTACCGGCCCGGACCGGCGTGCAGCATCGCGCCCACCGAGCCCAGCGTCTCGGCCAGCGCGGCCGAGGCGCCGCCGTGCAGCAGGCCGTAGGGCTGCCGGTTGCCGTCCACCGGCATGGTGCCGACGACGCGTTCGGGTGACGCCTCCACGACCCGGATGCCCATCCGGCGGCCCAGGTCGCCGCCGGAGAAGGTCGCCGGGTCGACGCCGAGCTTGGCGAAGTGGTCGATCACCTCCTGCGGGATGTCCAGGCGCGGGCCCTCGGCGGTCGGCTGCTCTGTCGGCTGGTCGGGCGTGTCGGCGGCGGTGGCGGCGGGCTCGGCCATGGTGCTCCCTGCGGCGTGTCGTCCCGGTGGTCGGGGCTGGCTGCTGGTGATCGTACTTGCGGGGTCGGACGGCCCCGCCGGGGGTGCCCGCTTTGTCGCCCCGTGTCCGGTGTCGGTGGCGCCCCCTAGGATTCGGGTGTCAGTGCAGTCGGCAGGACGGACGGACAAGTGGCGGGTCAGAGCGTGGCGCGGAGCGGTTCGGGCGGCGGGAGCCGACCCCGGCTGATGCTGCTGGACGGGCATTCGCTGGCGTACCGGGCGTTCTACGCGCTGCCGGTGGAGAACTTCAACACCACCACGGGGCAGCCGACCAACGCGGTCTACGGCTTCACCTCGATGCTGGCGAACACCCTGCGGGACGAGGCGCCGACGCATGCCGCGGTGGCCTTCGACGTCTCCCGGCAGACCTTCCGGTCCGAGCAGTTCCCCGAGTACAAGGCGAACCGCGCGACGACACCGGACGAGTTCCGCAGCCAGGTGGGGCTGATCGGAGAACTGCTGGACACCATGCGGCTGCCCCGGATGTCCCTGGCGGGCTTCGAGGCGGACGACATCATCGCGACCCTGGCGACCGCCGCCGCCGCCGAGGGCTTCGAGGTGCTGATCGTCACCGGCGACCGGGACGCCCTGCAACTGGTCAGCGAGCACGTCACCGTGCTCTACCCCACCAAGGGCGTCTCCGAGCTGACCCGCTACACCCCGGAGAAGGTCGCCGAGAAGTACGGCGTCACCCCCGCCCAGTACCCCGACCTCGCGGCGCTGCGCGGCGACCCGTCGGACAATCTGCCCGGCATCCCCGGCGTGGGCGAGAAGACGGCGGCGAAGTGGATCAACCAGTTCGGCTCCTTCGACGCCCTGGTCGAGCGGGTCGACGAGGTCAAGGGCAAGATCGGCGAGAAGCTGCGGGACAACCTGGAGTCGGTCAAGCGCAACCGGGTGCTCACCGAGCTGGTCCGCGACGTGGAACTGCCGCTCGGCGTCCATGAGCTGGCCCGCACCCCGTACGACCGCGACGCGATGGCGACCCTGCTGGACGCACTGGAGTTCCGCAACCCCAACTTCCGCGAGCGCCTGTTCGCCGTCGACCCCGGCGCGGCGGCGCAGGAGGCGGCCGCAGCACCGGTCGGCCCCGGCGTCGACGTGGACGGCGCGGTGCTGGCCGCCCCCGGCGCGGTGGCCGCCTGGCTGGCCGAGCACACCGCCGGCGGCGAGCGGATCGGCGTCGCCGCCGTGTACGACTGGGCACTCGGCGCGGGCCGGGTCCACGAGGTGGCACTCGCCACCCCGGCGGGGCCCGCCGCCTGGCTGGACCCGGCCGAGCTGGACGAACAGGACGAACAGGCGCTGGCCGGCTGGCTGGCGGACGAGGCCCGGCCCAAGGCCATGCACATCGCCAAGCAGGTGATGCGGGCCTTCGCCGAGCACGGCTGGCAGGTCGCCGGAGTCACCGCCGACTCCGCACTGGCCGCCTACCTGGAGAAACCCGGGCGGCGCAGCTTCGCCCTGGAGGGCCTCGCCGAGGAGTACCTCGGCCGCTCGCTCCAGCCCGCAGCGGAGACGGAGAGCGGCCAGCTCTCCTTCGACACCTCCGGCGACGACGAGGACGACGGCGAGGCCGCCGCCCAGGCCCTGATGGTCCAGGCCCGCACCGTGCTCGACCTGGCCGACGTCTTCGACGAGCGGCTGGCCAAGGACGGCGCGATGGACCTGCTGCGCGATGTGGAGCTGCCGATGTCGGCGCTGCTCGCGCGGATGGAGCGCACCGGCATCGCGGCCGACCGGCAGTGGCTCTCCACCCTGGAGTCCCAGTTCGCGGCGGCGGTGCAGCAGGCCGTGGAGGAGGCCCACGCGGCGGTGGGGCACCCCTTCAACCTGGGCTCCCCCAAGCAGTTGCAGGAGATCCTCTTCGGTGAGCTGGGCCTGCCCAAGACCAAGAAGATCAAGACCGGCTTCACCACCGACGCCGACGCCCTGCTCTGGCTGGCCGCCCGCACCGACCACCAGCTGCCCGTCATCCTGCTGCGCCACCGCGACCAGGCCAAGCTGCGCACCACGGTCGAGGGCCTGATCAAGACGGTGGCCGAGGACGGCCGCATCCACACCACCTTCAACCAGATGGTGGCCGCCACCGGCCGGCTCTCCTCGCAGGACCCCAACCTGCAGAACATCCCCGTGCGCACCGAGGAGGGCCGGTCCATCCGGCGGGCCTTCGTGGTCGGTGCGGGCTATGAGTCGCTGCTGACGGCGGACTACTCGCAGATCGAGCTGCGGATCATGGCCCACCTGTCCGAGGACGCCGCCCTGATCGAGGCGTTCACCTCCGGCGAGGACCTGCACACCACGGTGGCCTCGCAGGTCTTCACGGTGGAGAAGGGCGCGGTCGACGCCGAGATGCGCCGCAAGATCAAGGCCATGTCCTACGGCCTGGCGTACGGCCTGTCGGCGTTCGGGCTCTCGCAGCAGCTGGGGATCGAGGCGGCCGAGGCACGGCGGCTGATGGAGGACTACTTCGAGCGCTTCGGCGGCGTACGGGACTATCTGCGGCGGGCGGTCGAGGAGGCCCGGGGCACCGGCTTCACCGAGACCCTGCTCGGGCGCCGCCGCTACCTGCCCGACCTGACCAGCGACAACCGGCAGCGCCGCGAGATGGCCGAGCGGATGGCGCTCAACGCGCCGATCCAGGGCTCGGCGGCGGACATCGTCAAGATCGCCATGCTGCGGGTGGACGCGGGGCTGACCAGGGAGCGGCTCCGGTCCCGGATGCTGCTCCAGGTGCACGACGAGATCGTGCTGGAGCTGGCACCGGGAGAGCGGGAGCAGGTCGAGGACCTGGTCCGCCGCGAGATGGCGGCGGCCTACCCGCTGGCGGCGCCGCTGGACGTCTCGGTCGGGGTCGGGCCGAACTGGGAGGACGCTGCGCACTGACCTGGTGGCGAGGTGACTGTGCGGCCACCGGGGCAGCGGTTTGTGCGGTGCTCTCGGGGTGGGGGTCGGCCGCGCGGTTCCTCGCGCCGCTGGGGCGGGTGCGGGGTGGGCCGTGCCGCCCGGGATGGATGGTCCGGGATGGTTGGTCAGCGGGTGGGGCGGTCGGGGAGGAGGAGGCCGGCGACTGACAGGGTTCCCCAGCCGACCGAGACGGCGACGGCTGCCCGGCGGCGGCCGGGGGCCGGGAGGGTACGGCCGAGCAGCAGCGCATCACCGAGGTCCGCGCCGATCCGCACCAGGGCGGCCAGGCGCAGGGCCGCCCCGCCCGGGGCCAGCAGCAGGGCCGTGCCGCTGACGGCGTCGCGCCAGCCCAGTGGGCGCAGGGAGACCGCGGTCGCTTCGGCGGTGCGGCCGTCGGCATCGGCCAGACCCGAGGGGCGGGCCAGCAGCCCCGGCCAAGCCGTCACCGCCACCCCGTACACCGCCGTCGCCGCACCCACCGCCCGCAGCAGTCCGACCCGCATCCCGGCCTCCTCGCTCCGCCCGGCCCGGCCCCGGCGGCCGGGCCTCTGGGGGCAGTGTGCCCCGGGCGGGCGGCGGTTCGCTTGGTGGCGGTGGCTCCTGTGCGGGTGAGTGGGCCCGTCTGGGCGGCGGTGGCTTGGTTTCCCGGCGCCGGGCCTGTGCGGGTGGTGTGTCCCGGAGGGGCGGCGGTTCGCTTGGTGGCGGCGGGCATCCCGGCTGGGCGGCCCGCTGGCGTGACGAGGTGCGCCGGCTGCTGCGGGGTCTGGACGGTGCCGGTCTGGACGGTGCCGGTGCGGGCGGCTCCGGTGCGGGCGGTGGGCGGGCGGAGCTGTCCGACGCGGCGGCGGTGGCCTGGTTTCCCGGCGCCGGGCCTGTACGGGCGGTGTGTCCCGGAGGGGCGGCGGTTCGCTTGGTGGCGGTGGCTCCTGTGCGGGTGAGTGGGCCTGTCTGGGCGGCGGTGGCCTGGTTTCCCGGCGGCCGGGCCTGTGCGGGTGGTGTGCTTCGGGCGGGCGGCGGTTCGCTTGGTGGCGGTGGCTCCGTACGGGTGAGTGCCGGTGGCGGGTCAGCGGCGGGGCTTGAGGCGGCGGGTCGGGGTGGCGGTGGCCGGGTCCTCCGGCCAGGGGTGGCGGGGGTAGCGGCCGCGCAGTTCGGCGCGGACCGCCCGGTAGCCCTCCCGCCAGAAGGAGGCCAGGTCGCCGGTGACGGCGGCGGGCCGTCCGGCCGGGGAGAGCAGATGCACGGTGAGCGGTACCCGGCCGCCCGCCAGCGCGGGGGCGGCGTCCCAGCCGAACAGCTCCTGGAGCTTCACCGCCAGCACCGGCCGGTCGCCGGAGTAGTCGACCCTGACCCGGGACCCGCTCGGCACCTCGATCCGCTCCGGGGCGAGCACGTCCAACTGCCGGGCCTCGCCGCCGGACCAGGGCAGCAGCCGCCGCAGCGCGTCCGCCGTGCCGATCCGCTCCAGGTCGGCCCGGCGCCGGGCGGAGTCCAGTTCGGGCCCCAGCCACTCCTCGGCCCGCTCCAGCAGGGCGCCGTCCGAGACGTCCGGCCACGGCTCGCCCAGCACCCCGTACAGGAAGGCCAGCCGCCCCCGCAGCGCCACCGCCGCGTCACCCCAGGTCAGCAGCGCCGACACCCCCTCGCGGGCCAGCCCCTCCAGCAGTGCCGCCCGCACCAGCCGGGGTTCGGGCGCCCGCAGCGGCACCGAGGCCAACTCCACCGCGCCCAGCGCCTCCACCCGGCGGGCCGCGACATCCCCGCGCCTGCTGCCGTCCGGCACCGCCCAGCGCACCTCCTCCCGGACGGTCCGCAGCGGCGCGGCGGCCCGCCCGGCGCACTCCTCGGTGATGGCCGCCGCCCGCAGCACCCGCGCGGAGGGCGAACCGGCCGGCCGGTCCGCCACCGCCACCGCCAACCACGGCTCGCCCGCCAGCCCGGAGCCGCCGGACACCTCGGCGGCGGTACCGGAGGCCATCAGGTACGGGACGCGTACCACGCCCGGCTCCGGCCGGTCACCGCGCAGCCGGGCCACCCGCTCGGGAAACGCCAACGCCACCACCAGGCCCACCGCCGCCGCGTCGTACAGCTCCGCCCGCCCACCGCCCGCACCGGAGCCGCCCGCACCGGCACCGTCCAGACCAGCGCCGTCCAGACCCCGCAGCAGCCGGCGCACCTCGTCACGCCAGCGGGCCGCCCAGCCGGGATGCCCGCCGCCGCCCGCCTGCGCGGCCCGCCGGATCGCGGCCAGGTCGTCGCCCAGGCCGCGCGGCGGCTCCTCCGAGAGCAGCGCCACCACCTCGGCCGCCCGCCGCGCCCCGACCTGCTCGGCGCCGTCCAGCAGTGCCCTGGCCAGCCGGGGGTGCACGCCCACCGCCGCCATCGCCCGGCCGCGCCCGGTGACCCTGCCCGTCCGGTCGACGGCCCCCACCGCGCCCAGCGCCTCCCGGGCGGCGGCCAGCGCACCGCCCGGCGGCGGGTCGAGCAGCGCCAGACCGGACGCGTCCGGGTCGCCCCAGCAGGCGGCCTGCAGGGCGAACGAGGTCAGATCGGCCAGGGCGATCTCCGGCGCGGGCCAGGGGGCGGTCCGGGCGTCCTCCGCCTGCTGCCAGCAGCGGTAGACCGTGCCGGGTGCCTCACGTCCGGCCCGACCGGCCCGCTGCCGGGCGGCGGCCAGCGAGGCCCGTACGGTGACCAGGGTGCTCAGCCCGCGCGCATGGTCGGTGCGGGGCTCGCGGGCCAGTCCGCAGTCGACCACCACCCGCACGCCGGGCACGGTGAGGCTGGACTCCGCCACCGAGGTGGCCAGCACCACCCGCCGCCGCTCCCCGGGCGCGAGCACCGCGTCCTGTACGGCCTGCGGCGCCCGGCCGTGGACGGGCAGCACATCCGTACCGTCGAGGTCGGCCAGCAGCCCCGCCACCCGGGCGATCTCGCCCGCGCCGGGCAGGAAGCACAGCACATCGCCGTCGTGCGCGGCCAGCGCCCGGCGGACGGTGGCGGCCACGTGCGCCAGCAGCGCCGGGTCCACCCGGGTGCCCTGCGGCGGGTCCACCGGCCGGGGCGGCGGCGCCCAGACGACTGCCACGTCATGGGAGGTGCCGTGCGCCTCGACCACCGGGGCCGGGTCCTCGCCGCCGCCGAGCAGCCGCGCCCAGGCGGCGGTGTCGCTGGTGGCGGAGGCGGCGACCAGCCGCAGGTCCGGCCGGAGGGCGGCCCGGACGTCCAGCAGGAACGCCAGGGCGGTGTCCGCGTCGAGGTGGCGTTCATGGCACTCGTCGAGCAGTACGGCGTCGACGCCGGGCAGTTCCGGGTCGCGTTGCAGCCGCTGGAGCAGCACGCCGGTGGTGACGACTTCCACCACCGTCCTGGGGCCGGCCCGGCGCTCGCCGCGCACGCTGAAGCCCACGGTGTCGCCGGGCTTCTCACCGAGCAGCCACGCCATCCGGCGGGCGGCGGCCCGTACGGCGAGCCGCCGGGGCTCGGCGACGACGACCCGCCGGGGGCGGTCGGCCGGGGCGGGGCCGGTGGGCGGCAGTTCCGGCACCAGGCCGGCCAGGGCGAGCGGGACCAGGGTGGTCTTGCCGGTGCCGGGCGGCGCGGAGAGCACGGCCGTGCCGCGCTCCTGGAGGGCGGCGTGCAGGGCGGGCACGGCCTCCCGCACGGGCAGGGCGGCCCACAGGGGCGCCTTGGACGGCGGGCGGTGGTCGGTGGACATACGGGCCAGTCTCCCGGACGGGGTGGGCGCGGGCTCAGGGGTCCCGTCGGGTGGCCGGTCGGGCGGTTCCTCGCGCCCCTGGGCGGCCGGGGGCGGTCCAGGGGCGCGAGGAACCGCGCGAGGGGCCATGCACTTTCGTAGCGGCTCGAAACAGCGGCCGCCCGAGCCCTTGGTGGGAAGGCGCCGACTCCCGGCCCCGCAGGGGCTACTCGCGGGTCGAGACGAAGATCGCCGTCCCCGGCAGCAGTCGGCCGCGCAGAGGGCTCCAGCCGCCCCACTCCTGGTCCAGCCGGTCCGGCCACTCGGGTTCGACCAGGTCCAGCAGCCGGAAGCCGGCCGCGACCAGTTCCCGGACCCGGTCGCCCAGGGTGCGATGGTGCTCGACGTAGACGGCGCGGCCCCGGTCGTCCTGCTCGACGTACGGGCGCCGGTCGAAGTACGAGCTGATCGCGGTCAGCCCCTCGGGCCCCGGCTCGTCGGGGAAGGCCCAGCGGATCGGGTGGGTGACCGAGAAGACCCAGCGGCCGCCGGGCCGCAGCACCCGGTGCACCTCGCGCATCAGCCGGGCGGTGTCGGCGCTGAACGGCACCGCCCCGTACGCGGAGCAGGCCAGGTGGAAGGAGCCGTCGGCGAAGGGCAGCACGGCGGCGTCGGCCTGCACCACCGGGATCGGCGGGGCGCCGCGCCCGTCGTCGATCCGGCGGGAGTGCTGGAGCTGGCGGAAGGAGATGTCCAGCGCGACCGGCCGGGCGCCCCGGCCGGCCAGCCAGCGCGAGCACTGGGCGGCGCCGGCGCCGATCTCCAGCACCCGGCGCCCCGCCAGCCCGGCGGGGTCGCCGAGCAGCCGGGCGTCGGCCTCGTCGAGGCCCTCCGGGCCCCAGACGAAGCGGTCGTCGCCGAGGAAGGCGCCGTGCTCGTCCTGGTACTCGTCGGCGTTGCGGTCCCACCAGTGGCGGCTGGCGCGGCTGCTCTCGCCGCTGCCGGCCCGGCGGCGGACGGCGTCACCGCCGTCGCCGGTGTCGCCCTCACGGGCGAAATCTGCCTCGAACGGCTTCTCTGAGGGGGTGGTCGGCTGCGTCATCCTGCCCATCGCGTAGGGTTGGCGGTGCGGAAAGCGCCGCTCGTCCGGCCAGGCTCGTTCGCGAGCAGGTCGGCTGCGGCATCCGGGGAGCGGGCCCCTGTGGCTGCCGCCTCCGCGCACGAGTGGTGCGCGAGGTGCGGCAGACGGAGGATATGGCCTGATCCATCCCGGCCTCGGCCAGCCTGCGCCCTCCGGCGTTGACCGTGCCTGGCTGTCCCCGTATGCTACAAGTTGCGCTGCGGGCCTGCGCGCCTCGGACGGAGCAGGTCGCGCTCGCATCTGTCGAAGACCCCACGGTCACAAGCGGGGTGCCGTTCTCCCCGTCTGACTGGGAGGCCCGGTACGCCGGGTTCCTGGCTGTCCGGCCCTCGGTAGGAGCGATACGGGCCCTCCGCGTGGCAGTACCTACGACTTCATGTCCGTACCGGAGCCCTTTTCCTAATGACGAGCAGCACCGACTCTTCCCGCACCACCCCGCAGGTGGCGGTCAACGACATCGGTTCCGAGGAAGACTTCCTCGCCGCGATCGACGAGACGATCAAGTACTTCAACGACGGCGACATCGTCGACGGCGTCATCGTGAAGGTCGACCGGGACGAGGTCCTGCTCGACATCGGTTACAAGACCGAAGGTGTCATCCCCTCCCGCGAGCTGTCGATCAAGCACGACGTCGACCCGCACGAGGTCGTCGCCGTCGGCGACAACATCGAGGCCCTTGTTCTCCAGAAGGAGGACAAGGAGGGCCGCCTGATCCTCTCGAAGAAGCGGGCGCAGTACGAGCGCGCCTGGGGCACCATCGAGAAGATCAAGGAAGAGGACGGGATCGTCACCGGTACCGTCATCGAGGTCGTCAAGGGTGGTCTCATCCTCGACATCGGCCTCCGCGGCTTCCTCCCCGCGTCCCTGGTCGAGATGCGCCGCGTCCGCGACCTCCAGCCCTACGTGGGCAAGGAGCTCGAGGCCAAGATCATCGAGCTGGACAAGAACCGCAACAACGTGGTCCTGTCCCGCCGTGCCTGGCTGGAGCAGACCCAGAGCGAGGTCCGTCAGACCTTCCTCACCACCCTGCAGAAGGGCCAGGTGCGCTCCGGCGTCGTCTCCTCGATCGTCAACTTCGGTGCCTTCGTGGACCTGGGTGGCGTCGACGGCCTGGTGCACGTCTCCGAGCTGTCCTGGAAGCACATCGACCACCCGTCCGAGGTTGTCGAGGTCGGCCAGGAGGTCACCGTCGAGGTTCTCGACGTTGACATGGACCGCGAGCGCGTCTCCCTGTCGCTGAAGGCGACCCAGGAGGACCCGTGGCAGCAGTTCGCCCGGACGCACCAGATCGGCCAGGTCGTCCCCGGCAAGGTCACCAAGCTGGTTCCGTTCGGTGCGTTCGTCCGGGTGGACGAGGGCATCGAGGGTCTGGTCCACATCTCCGAGCTGGCCGAGCGCCACGTGGAGATCCCGGAGCAGGTCGTCCAGGTCGGCGACGAGATCTTCGTCAAGGTCATCGACATCGACCTTGAGCGCCGCCGCATCAGCCTCTCGCTGAAGCAGGCCAACGAGGCGTTCGGCACCGACCCGGCGTCGGTCGAGTTCGACCCGACCCTGTACGGCATGGCCGCGTCCTACGACGACCAGGGCAACTACATCTACCCCGAGGGCTTCGACCCGGAGGCCAACGACTGGCTGCCCGGCTACGAGAAGCAGCGGGAGGAGTGGGAGCGCCAGTACGCCGAGGCGCAGTCCCGCTTCGAGCAGCACCAGGCCCAGGTCATCAAGAGCCGCGAGGCCGACGCCGAGGCTGCGGCCGAGGGCGGCGACGCGGTGGCCGCGGCCGCCGGTGGCTCGTACTCCTCCAGCAGCGACGAGGGCTCCGGCGCTCTCGCTTCGGACGAGGCGCTCGCCGCGCTGCGCGAGAAGCTGGCCGGTGGCCAGAGCTGATCGCCCGATCGCCTAGGCCGACCGCCTGAGCTGATCGACCTGTAGGACCCGCAGTACGGCAAGGCCCCCGACCGGATCTCCGGTCGGGGGCCTTGCCGCGTATCCGAGGCGGTATCCGAGGCGGCGCCCGACGGGCCGCGCCGCCCGGCCGGTAGCCTGGCCGGATGCTGAGAGTGGGGCTGACCGGCGGCATCGGGGCCGGCAAGAGCGAGGTGTCCCGGCGGCTCGCCGCGTGCGGGGCGGTCATCGTGGACGCGGACCTGATCGCCCGCGAGGTCGTCGAACCGGGCATGCCCGGCCTGGCGGCGGTGGTCGCGGAGTTCGGTACGGGCGTGCTGCGGCCGGACGGCGCGCTGGACCGGCCCGCGCTCGGCCGGATCGTCTTCGCGGACCCGGAGCGACTGGCCGCGCTCAACGCCATCGTGCATCCGCTGGTCCGGGAGCGGTCGGCCGAGCTGGAGGGCGCGGCCGGGCCGGACGACGTGGTCGTCCAGGACGTACCGCTGCTGGCGGAGAACGGCCTGGCGCCGCTGTACGACCTGGTGATCGTGGTGGACGCGGCCGATGACGTCCGGCTGGACCGGCTGGTCCGGCTGCGCGGGATGGCGCCGGACGAGGCCCGAGACCGGATGGCGGCCCAGGCCGGGCGGGCGGAGCGGCTGGCGGTCGCGGACATCGTGATCGACAACGGCGGGCCGCTGGCCGCCCTCGACCCGCAGGTCCGCGAGGTGTGGCAGCAGCTCCGGGTCCGGGCGGCGGCCGTCGCCGACGGCTGAAACCCGGCCCCGGAGCGTGGGGCTCAGCGCTTGACGCCGACCCCGGCCCAGGCCGGGGCGCGGTCGTCGCCGGGCTGCGCCGGCGCGTCGGGGCGCCACAGCGGGGCGGTGACCAGGCCCGGCTCCTCCAGCTCCAGCCCCTCGAAGAAGGTCGTGACCTGCTCCCGGCTGCGCGGGGTGAGCGCGGCGGCGGAGCCCGAGTACAGCGTCCGGGCCCGCTCGACCTGCTCGCGGGTGGCGAAGTCGCCGGTGGCGTGCGAGAGCACCAGGCGGCTGCCGGCGGGCAGCGCGTCCACCAGCTGCCGCACGATGCCGATCGGGTCCTCGTCGTCCTTCAGGAAGTGCAGGATGGCCACCAGCATCAGGGCGATCGGCTGGTCGAAGTCCAGGACCTCGCGGACCTCCGGGTTCGCCAGGATCGCCGCCGGTTCGCGCAGATCGGCGTGGATCACCGTGGCGGTGCCCTGGCCGGCGCCCTCCAGCAGGGCGCGGCCGTGCACCAGCACGATGGGGTCGTTGTCCAGGTAGGCGACCCGGACGTCGGAGGTCACCTCGCCCGCGATCTGGTGGGTGCTGCCCGCCGTGGGGATGCCGGTGCCGATGTCCAGGAACTGCCGGACGCCCTGCCCGGCCACATGCCGAACCGCACGCTGGAGGAAGCCCCGGTTGGCCAGCGCGCCGGTGCGGAACTCCGGGCTGATGGCGAGCGCCTGCTCGGCCGCCTCCCGGTCGGCGGCGAAGTTGTCCTTGCCGCCGATGAAGTAGTCGTACATCCGCGCCGGGTGCGGGATGTCGGTCCGCAGATCGGTGGGGGGACGTACATCGTCCTCGCCGGCGCGCATCCACTGCCTGCTCTGGGTCATCGCTTCTCCCCGACCTGATCAACGCTGATTCGCGGTACGGGGAGCAGCATACGACCGCGTTCCGGCGCCCGCTGCCGACGGTTCGTCAATCAGTGCTGATGGCGGGAGGTTTCGGGCCGACGGGTATCATCCGGCGGCGTCATCCGGCGGTACGGACCAGCGCGACCGAGGCGGGGGGAAGCGGCAGCCGGTCGGCGGGCCCGGCCGGGTCCGGCACTCCCGGGCTGTCGAAGGCGGCCAGGGTGGCGGCGTACCCGGCGCCCAGCGGGACCGAGCGGGGGACGGCCGACAGGTTGGCGGCGACCCGGTAGGGGCCCCGGTGGACCACCAGCCAGCGTTCGTCCTCGTCGTACGCCACCCGCACGGCGGACAGGTCGGGGTCGGTCAGGGCCGGGTGGGTGCGGCGCAGTCGCAGCAGGTCGCGGTACCAGCCGAGCAGCCGGGCGTGCGGCTCGCGGCCGGGCTCGGTCCAGTCGAGGGTGGAGGCCCGCACGGTCGCCGGGGACTGCGGGTCGGGGATCTCGTCGCCCTGCCAGCCGTGCTCGGCGAACTCCCGGCGGCGGCCGCGCCGCACCGCCTCGGCCAACTCGGGGTCGGTGTGGTCGGTGAAGTACTGCCAGGGCGTGGTGGCGCCCCACTCCTCGCCCATGAACAGCATCGGGGTGAAGGGGGAGGTCAGCACCAGGGCGGCACCGGCGGCCAGCAGGCCGGGGGCGGTGGCGGCGGAGATCCGGTCGCCCAGCGCCCGGTTGCCGACCTGGTCGTGGGTCTGGAGGTAGCCGAGCAGCCGGTGGCCCGGGGTGCGGTGCCGGTCCAGCGGGCGGCCGTGGGTGCGCTGGCGGAAGGAGGACCAGGTGCCGTCGTGCAGCCAGCCCCGGGTGAGGGCCTTGGCGAGCGCCCCGAGCGGCCCGCTGGGGAGGGCGGCCACCGCGTCGGGCGGGCCGGTGGGACGGCCGGCGAAGTCGGCGTAGTAGCCCTGGGACTCACCGGTGAGCGCGGCGTGCAGCGCGTGGTGGAAGTCGTCGCTCCACTGGGCGGTCAGGCCGAGGCCGCCCGCGTCCCGGGAGGTGGTGGTGCGGGGGTCGTTGAGGTCGGACTCCGCGATCAGGAAGAGCGGCCGGCCGGTGGCGGCGGCCAGCCGGTCCACCTCGCGGGACAGCTCCTCCAGGAACGGGGTGGCGCGGTCGTCCGCCAGGGCGTGCACGGCGTCCAGCCGCAGGCCGTCCAGCCGGTAGTCGCGCAGCCAGGCGAGGGCGCTGCCGAGCAGGTAGCGGCGGACCTCGTCGGAGCCGGGCGCGTCCAGATTGACCGCCGAGCCCCAGGGGGTGTGGTGGCGGTCGGTGAAGTACGGGCCGAAGCGGGGCAGGTAGTTGCCGGCCGGGCCGAGGTGGTTGTGCACCACGTCCAGCACCACGCCCAGGCCCCTGCGGTGGGCGGCGTCCACGAACCGCTTGAGGCCGTCGGGCCCGCCGTACGGCTCGTGCACCGCCCACAGGCCGACGCCGTCGTAGCCCCAGCCGTGGCGGCCGGGGAAGGGGCAGACCGGCATCAGCTCGACCAGGTCCACGCCGAGGTCGACCAGATGGTCCAGCCGGTCGGCGGCGGCGTCGAAGGTGCCGGTCTCGGTAAAGGTGCCGATGTGCAGCTCGTACAGCACGCTGCCGGGCAGGGCGCGGCCCCGCCAGGGGGTGTCGGACCAGCGGAAGGCGGCGTGGTCGACCAGGCGGCTCGGGCCGTCGGGGCCGTGCGGCTGGCGGGCGGAGCGGGGGTCGGGCAGGGGTTCGCCGCCGTCCAGTCGGAAGGCGTAGTCGGAGCCGCCCGGGTCGGCGGGGGCGGTGGCCTGCCACCAGCCGGGGTGGTCGGGGCGCCGGTCCATGGGGTGGCGTACGCCGTCGACCTCTACCTCGACCTGCTGGGCGGCGGGGGCCCAGAGACGGAAGGTGCGGGGGGTGGCGGGGGCGGGCATGTGGGCTCCTCGGGCTCCTTGGGTGGGGGCGGTGGGTCTGGGTGGGGGCGGTGGGGGTCGGGGAGTGGGGGCGGTTCTTGGGGGGTTTGCGCACTGGGTGAGTGAGTGGGTGGGGGTGCTGGGGGTGGGTGGTGCTGATGGGTGGGTTTGCTGGAGGTGGGTGGGGGTTGTTCGCGCGGTTCCTCGCGCCCCTGGGTGGGTGGGGGGTGTTGTTGGGTTGGGTTTGTCGGGGTGGGTGGGGCTCAGGAGGTGAGGAGGGCGATGGGGAGGTGGGTGAGGAGGTCGGTGACGGGGAGGGGGCCGGGGGGGAAAGCACGGGCGGTGAGGAGGTCGGTCCAGGTGCCGGAGGGGGTGGGGGGCAGCGGTAGGACGGTGTCCGACCAGCCGCCGTGGTGGTGCAGGGCGTACGGGAGGCGGGTGGTGGCGGCGAGTACGTCGTCGCCCCTGCGGTAGGCGAGCAGGTGGTGCGCGGCGGCGCCGGTGGCGGCCAGCGGGGTGTGGGCGGCGGCGGGTCCGAAGGAGTGCGGGCGGTCGCGGCGCAGCCGCAGGGCGGTGGCGGTGAGGTGCAGCTTCTCGGCGGCCAGGCCGTGCGGCGCGGCGCCGCCGTCGAGGGCGGCGAGCCGGTCGGCCAGGGCGGCGAGGTCGACGGGGTGGCGGTTGTCGGGGTCGACCAGGGTGCGCAGCGGTTCCTCGCTGCCCTGGTAGACGTCGGGCACGCCGGGGACGGTGAGGTGCAGCAGGGCGGCGGAGAGGGTGTTGCTGCGCGCGTACGGATCGGTGGACTCGACGAACGCGGCGACCCGGGCGACGAGCCCGGGATCGGCCAGCACCGCGCGGGCGTACCGCTCCAACGCCTGTTCGAAGTCGGCGTCGGGCTCGGTCCACGAGGTCTGCCGGTCGGCCTCCCGTACCGACTTCAGCAGCGAAGCGACCAGCCGATCGGCGTCGATCGGCCAGGCGGCGACCAGGGTCTGCCACAGCAGGTACTCGGCGGCGGCGCCGGGGTGCGGGCCGCTGCGGTGGCGGGCGGCCGCTTCGGACCAGCCCCGGTGTGCCTCGGCCCAGGCGGCGGGCTGCTCGGCCAGTACGGTCAGCCGGGCGCGGGCATCGGCGCTGCGCTTGGTGTCATGGGTGGAGAGCACGGCCAGGCCGGTGGGCCAGTGCCGCTGGATGTGCGCGCACCAGGCGTGGAACTCCGCCGGGTCGGTGCCGGGGCGGCCGGGGTCGCCGCCGACCTCGTTCAGCGAGAGCAGCGGGTACCAGCGGTAGAAGGTCTTGTCCTCCAGCCCCTTGGCGGCGGCGGCGGAACAGGTCTGGGCGAACCGGGCGGCGAACTCGTCGCGGGCCGGCCCCCGGCCGAGCCGCCCCAGGGCCAGGTCCCGGACGGTGGTCAGTGCGGCGGCGAGCTGCTGCTCGTCGGAGGGCGCCGGGTCGGGGTCGGCCGGGGTGGTGAGCGGCGGCCCGGCGGCGGGGGCGGCGTCGGCGAGGTCGGCCAGTACCGCCGCCGCCTGCGCGGGGGCGGGTTCGCCGGGCACCACGTACGGCCGGTACACGGGGTGGGCGGCGACGAGCTGGGCGACGGCCTCGGTGAGGGCCCAGTCGGGGTGGTCGCGCAGCCGGGTGTCGGCCGGGTCCTCGGTGCAGGCGCGGGCGGCGGTGCGGCCCAACCGGGCGATCTCGGCGGCCAGCTCGCGGCGGACGACCTCGCGGCGGCCGTCGGCGGCGGCGTGCGGGTAGTCGGTGGGGCGGTCCGGGCCGGCTGCCGGGGCGAGGGTGGGGGCGGCGTCCCGGGTGATCCGCCGTACGCCGTCGCGGTCGGTCAGTACGCCGTCGATGCGGCGCAGCGCGTCGTACCCGGTGGTGCCGGCGCACGGCCAGTCGGCGGGCAGCCGCTCGTCGCCGGTGAGGATCTTCTCCACCACCGTCCAGGCGCCGCCGGTCGCCTCCGCGAGCCGCCGCAGATAGCCGCGCGGGTCGGTGAGCCCGTCGGGGTGGTCGATGCGGAAGCCGTCCAGCACGCCGTCCGCGTACAGCCGCAGCAGCACGCCGTGGGTGGCGCGGAAGACCTCGGGGTCCTCGGTGCGGACCGCGATCAGGTCGTTGACGGTGAAGAAGCGGCGGTAGTTGAGGTCGGTGCGGGCCAGCCGCCACCACGCCAGGCGGTACCACTGGTGGTCGAGCAGTTCGGGCAGCGGCAGGTGCTCGGTGCCGGGGCGCAGCGGGAAGGTGTGGTCGTGGTAGCGCAGTACCGGTTCAGCGGTGCCGCCGTCGGCGTCCGGGTGCGGGACGGCGAGCTTGCCGACGGAGAGCTGGTCCAGCACGGCGCCGAGCCGGTCACCGAGCAGCGGCAGCAGCACCCGCCCCCGCTGGGGGGCGTCGGGCGGGCCGGGCTGGGCGGTCCAGTCGACGTCGAACCAGCGGGCGTACGGGGAGTCGGGCCCGTCGCGCAGTACGTGCCAGAGCGGACGGTTGAGGTGTTCGGGGGCGGGCAGCGCCATGTGGTTGGGGACGGTGTCCGCGATCAGCCGCAGGCCGTGGGTGTGCGCCCGGTCGGCCAGGGCGCGCAGGGCCGACTCACCGCCCAGCTGCTCGCTGACCCGGGTGTGGTCCACGGTGTCGTAGCCGTGGGTGGAGCCGGGGGTGGCCTCCAGCAGGGGGGAGAGGTGGAGGTGGGAGACGCCGAGTGCGGCGAGGTAGGGGACGGCCGCGGCGGCGTCGTGGAGGGTGAAGCCGGGCTGAAGCTGGAGCCGGTAGGTGGCGGTCGGGGTGGGGCGGCGGCCGGGCTCGGGCGCGGGGGCGGCGGCTGTCATGTGCCCATGCCTACCCGGTGCGGCTCGGATGCACATCCCGGCGGCGTCGGTCGGGCGATGGTGGGTGCTCCTCCGTGGTGCGAGGGGGTGGGCGGGGGTTCTGTCGGGGCGGTGGGGGGCGTTGTGGGCTGGTTTCCGGTGGGTGGGTGGTTGTTCGCGCGGTTCCTCGTGCCCCTGGGGTGGTGCGTGGTTGGGCGGGGGATTTCGGTGGGGGCGGGTGGGTGGCTGGGGGCGCGGTTCCTCGCGCCCCTGGAAGGCACGGGGTGGGCGCGGGGAGTTCGGTGCGGGCGGGTGTGAGGCGGTCAGGCGGGGCGTTGCAGGACTGTCAGGGAGCGGTCGGCCAGGCGGAGTCGGTCGCCGGCCTTCACCCTGGTGCCGGCGCCCGGGGCGATGGTGCCGGGCAGGGCGGTGTCGACGATCACCTGCCACTCGCGGCCGTGGTTGACCGGGACGACGAAGTCCAGCGGCTCGTAGTGGGCGTTGAACATCAGCAGGAAGGAGTCATCGATGATCTTGCCGCCGCGCCGGTCCGGCTCGGAGATGGCGTAGCCGTTGAGGAAGACGGTGAGCGACTTGGCGTACGACGCCTTCCAGTCCCGGTCCGCCATCTCGGCGCCGCCCGGGGTGAACCAGGCGATGTCGGAGAGGTCGTCGTGGGTGCCGGAGACCGGACGGCCGTGGAAGAAGCGGCGCCGCCGGAAGACCGGGTGGTCCCGGCGGAGCCAGACCATGGCCCGGGTGAACTCCAGCAGCTGCGCCGCCGGGTCGTCCGCCGCCGGGGCCCGGCTGCCGGAGGTGGTCTGCGGCGCTTGGACCACGGACTTCGGCCAGTGCACCCAGGCCAGCTCGCTGTCCTGGCAGTAGGCGTTGTTGTTGCCGTGCTGGGTGCGGCCCAGCTCGTCGCCGTGCGAGATCATCGGCACGCCCTGGGAGAGCATCAGGGTGGCGATGAAGTTGCGCTGCTGGCGGGCGCGCAGCTCCCGAACACCGGGGTCGCGGCTGTCGCCCTCGGCGCCGCAGTTCCACGACCGGTTGAAGCTCTCGCCGTCCCGGTTGTCCTCGCCGTTGGCGTCGTTGTGCTTGTCGTTGTACGAGACCAGGTCGCGCAGGGTGAAGCCGTCGTGGCAGGTGACGAAGTTGATCGAGGCGATGGGCCGGCGCCCGTCGTCCTGGTACAGGTCGGAGGAGCCGGTCAGCCGGGAGCCGAACTCCGCGAGCGTGGCGTTCTCCCCGCGCCACAGGTCGCGGACGGTGTCGCGGTACTTGCCGTTCCACTCGGTCCACAGCGGCGGGAAGTTGCCCACCTGGTAGCCGCCCTCGCCCACGTCCCACGGCTCCGCGATCAGCTTCACCTGGGAGACCACCGGGTCCTGCTGGACCAGGTCGAAGAAGGACGACAGCCGGTCGACCTCGTGGAACTGCCGGGCCAGGGTGGCGGCCAGGTCGAAGCGGAAGCCGTCCACGTGCATCTCGGTGACCCAGTAGCGCAGCGAATCCATGATCAGCTGGAGCACGTGCGGGCTGCGCATCAGCAGGCTGTTGCCGGTGCCGGTGGTGTCCTCGTAGTAGCGCTTGTCCTCGGCCAGCCGGTAGTAGTTGTCGTTGTCCAGGCCCCGGAAGGACAGCGTGGGGCCCAGGTGGTTGCCCTCGGCGGTGTGGTTGTAGACCACGTCCAGGATCACTTCGATGCCGGCCGCGTGCAGCGCCTTGACCATCGACTTGAACTCCTGCACCTGCGGCCCCCGGTCGCCCAGCGAGGAGTACGCGCCGTGCGGGGCGAAGAAGCCGAGGGTGTTGTAGCCCCAGTAGTTGGACAGCCCCATGTCCACCAGCCGGTGGTCGTGGACGAACTGGTGGACCGGCATCAGCTCGATCGCGGTCACCCCCAGGTCCACCAGGTGCTCGATCACCGCCGGGTGGGCGATCCCGGCGTAGCTGCCCCGGATCTCCTCCGGGATGCCCGGGTGCAGCCTGGTCAGGCCCTTCACATGGGCCTCGTACAGCACCGTGCGGTGGTAGTCGGTGCGCGGCGGGCGGTCGTTGCCCCAGTCGAAGTAGGGGTTGATCACCACCGAGTGCATGGTGTGCGGGGCGGAGTCCAGGTCGTTGCGCCGCTCCGGGGAGCCGAAGTGGTAGCCGTAGACCGACTCGTCCCAGTCGATGGAGCCGCTCATCGCCTTGGCGTACGGGTCGAGCAGCAGCTTGGCGCTGTTGCAGCGGTGCCCGTTCTCCGGTTCGTACGGCCCGTGGACGCGGAAGCCGTAGCGCTGGCCCGGCTGCACGCCTGGCACATAGGCGTGCCGTACGAAGGCGTCGGTCTCCCGCAGTTCGACCGCCGTCTCCGACCCGTCGTCTCCGACCAGGCAGAGCTCGATCCGGTCGGCGGCCTCGGAGAAGACCGCGAAGTTGGTGCCGGCCCCGTCGTAGGTGGCACCGAGGGGGTACGGATGTCCCGGCCAGACCTGCATCGTCCCTCTTTCCAGTCGTCACCGCGGCGGACAGCTGCCCGGTCCGTGCTCTCGCGCGCCTGCCCGGTGGCGCCGGGCGGCATGTGTCGCCCCCCGCCGTCCCGTGCCGTCGGACGCAGCCGCCGAACACGACCGCGGACCGCCGCCACCGACCCGCGCACCGCCCGGGGCCGCGTCGGACGGCACCCGGTCCCATCGCATACTCGCTGACCGGCGGCCCGAACTGACGCCCTTTCGCCATGCATTCGCCCGAACGAGTGTCTTATCCGTGCGAAACACCCGGCGGCGGCCCGCACCGGCGGCCCGGCCGCCGCCGCGTGTCGTGCCCGCCCCGCAGCCCGCAGCCCGCCCGCGCAGTCCGGGCTGCCGATCCGGGTGCGGTCGGGACGGCGGCGAAGTACCCTTGATCGTCCGCACAGCAGGGGAGGGTGAGGTACTCCATGGTGGTGCCCGCCGACGGGGGTGTCGCGGGAGGTACTACGGCGCGGGGTGACGCGCCGACGGCAGCCACCAGGGCGGCCGGGGCCGGCCACGCCGCCCCCCGGCCCGGCCAGAGCCCGCCGGCCGGGCCGGTCTGGGAGCCCGCCGCCTGGGAGGAGGCCCGGCAGCGGGTGCGCCGGGCCGGTCGCGCCTACGTCTGGCTCAACCTGGTCGAGCAGCGGATGCGCTCCCTGGTCTCCGAGGTGCTGCGCCCGGTCTACGAGCCCGCCCACGGCGAGGACTGGGTCACCGCCGCCGCCGGGCCGGTCGGCGAGGAGTGGGCGCACCGGGCTGGGGCGGTCCGCGAGGTCAGCCGCCGCAAGGGCTATCTGCTCGACCCCGCCGACGACCAGCTGGTGGTCTTCCTGACGCTGCCTCAGCTGCGCGAGCTGATGGTGCAGCACTGGGCCTGCTTCGAAACCCACCTCGCGGACCGGCGCGAGGTGGAGATGGCGCTGGACGAGCTGGAGGTCGCCCGGCACGTGGTCTCCCGCAACCGCGCGCTGTCCGAGACGGTGCTGGCCCAGGCGGAGCGGGCGGCGGCCCGGCTGCTCGCCCTGCTGGACGGCGGCCCCGCGGCGGTCGGCACCCCCGGCGACATCGTCGAGGAGCTGGTCGGGGACCGCTACGCCGACGTGGTCGCGGTGCACTCCGACCGGGTCCGGCTACAGCGCGACCTCCCGGTGGAGGAGCTGCTCGCCGGGGCGCGCCGACTGGACGCCGTCGGCATCGGCCTGAGCATGCTCTGCCAGAACTTCACCGGCAGGCGGCTGGTCCGGCTGGCGGCCGAGGGCTGCCGGATGCGGCTGCTCTTCCTCAATCCGGCCAGCAGCGCGGTGCGCAGACGCGAACGCGAACTGGGCCTGGGGCGCGGGGAGCTGGCCAAGGCGGTCGAGACCAACATCATGCATGTGCGCCGGGTCCGCGCCCGGCTGCGGGACCCGGCCGGCCTGGAGATCCGGGTCTTCGACGAGACTCCCCGCTTCACCGCCTACCTGGTCGACGGCGGCCGCCCGCAGAGCCTCGCGGTGGTCCAGCCGTATCTGCGGCGGGCCCGGGGCATGGAGTCGCCCGCCCTGGTGCTGCGCGGCGCCGACCGCACCGCCGAGGCGGCGGCCGAGCCCGGCCTGCTGGACGTCTACCGCGAGGAGTTCGAGGGCGTCTGGGCCGACTCCCGGCCGGTCTCCTGACCCCCGCCGGCCGCCCGGAGGGCGGCCCCGTGGTCGGAATGTCAGAGGGCCACGCGATGATGGTTGCTCACGGGGGCCGCACGAGAGGACGCCGCAGATGAGTTGGTGGCACGAGCCGCTGGTCGGATTCGACCTGGAGACGACCGGGACGGAACCGGACGTATCACGCATCGTTACCGCCGCGCTGGTGGACACCAAGGGCGACGAGCCGGTGCGTACCACGTCCTGGCTGGTCAACCCGGGGGTGCCGATACCGGCCGAGGCCGCCGCCATCCATGGGATCAGCACCGAGCAGGCCGTCGCGCACGGCCGCCCGGCGCCCGAGGCGGTGGACGAGATAGCCGCCGGCCTCTGCCGCCGGCTGGCCGACGGGATACCGGTGGTGGCGTTCAACGCGCCGTTCGACCTCAGCCTGCTCGATGCCGAGCTGCGCCGCCACCGGCTGCCCACCCTGGAGCAGCGGCTCGGCGGCCGGCCGGTCGGCCCGGTGCTGGACCCGCTGGTCGTGGACCGCTCGGTGGACCGCTACCGGCGGGGCTCGCGCAGCCTGCAGAGCGTGTGCGGGGTGTACGGGGTGGAGCTGGCCGACGCCCATGAGGCCGGCAGCGACGCGCTGGCCGCCGTACGGGTGGCGGTCTGCCTGGCCGCGCGCTACCCCGGCGAGGTGGGGGAGCTGCCGCCGGCCGATCTGCACGCACGTCAGGTGACCTGGCACGCGGTGTGGGCCGAGGGCTTCCAGAGCTGGCTGCGCCGGGAGAAGGACCCGCAGGCGGTGATAGACGCCCGTTGGCCGATTCGCTGACGGTTCGTGGGCCGACCGGTGTCCGGTCGGCCGCCGCCGCGTGGTGCGGATTGCGGAAAGCCTTGACAGTACACCGTCCAAGAGTGAACATCGCCACGGTCAGAGAGCGCTCTCAGAGCTCCGGGCGGACCCCAGGAACGTCTACGCCGGAGCTGCCGCATGTCCTGCCGCGCGCTCGGCAGCCGGGCCGCCGAGGCCGTGGCGTGCCGGTGCCGGTCCCACCCGACTGTCCTCCACGAGACAGGTAGGAACGACCATGCGCCCCACACCGTTCGGTTCACTGGCAAGAGGCAAGCCCGCCCGGCCGTCAGGCAAGGCGGCGGTGCTGCTGGTCCTGGCACTCGTCGCCGCGGCCTGTCTGTCCTTCGTACCCGCCGGGGTCTCGCACGCCGCCGGCCTGACGCTGCTCTCCCAGGGCCGCCCCGTCACCGTCTCCTCCACCCAGAACGACAGCTTCCCGGCGTCGGCGGCGGTGGACGGCGACCCCGGCACCCGCTGGTCGTCGGCCGCCGCCGACCCGCAGTGGATCCAGGTCGACCTGGGCTCCGGCCAGGCGGTCACCCAGGTCGTGCTGAACTGGGAGGCCGCGTACGCGACGGCGTACCAGATCCAGCTGTCCGACAATGGCACCGACTGGCGGAGCGTGTACTCCACCAGCACCGGCAAGGGCGGCACCGAGACGCTGACGGTGAGCGGCAGCGGGCGCTATGTGCGGATGTACGGCACCCAGCGCGCCACCCAGTGGGGCTACTCGCTCTGGGAGTTCCAGGTCTACGGCGGCACCGCGACGACCGGCTGCGGCACCACCACCGCCGCGCTGGGCAAGCCCGCGACCGCCTCCTCCACCGAGAACGACGGCACCCCGGCCAGTGCCGCCTTCGACGGCAACCCCGGCACCCGCTGGTCGTCGGCCGCCGCCGACCCGCAGTGGGTCCGGGTCGACCTGGGCACCAGCCAGTCGGTCTGCGGAATCCAGCTCAACTGGGAGGCCGCGTACGCGACGGCGTACCAGATCCAGCTGTCCGACAACGGCACCGACTGGCGGAGCGTGTACTCCACCACCACCGGCAAGGGCGGCACCGAGACGCTGACGGTGAGCGGCAGCGGGCGCTATGTGCGGATGTACGGCACCCAGCGCGCCACCCAGTACGGCTACTCGCTCTGGGAGTTCACCGTGCTCACCCCCGGCGGCGGCACCACCGGCCCGCCGCCGTCCGGTGGCAACGGTGACTGCCCCTGGGTCGGCTCCACCGCGCCGGTCGCCACCCGGGTCGCCCAGGTCATGGCGCAGATGACGCTGGCGCAGAAGGTCTCCATCCTGCACGGCAACAACAACGCCTCGCCCTACATCGGCAACATCTCCGGCATTCCGTCGCTCTGCATCCCCGGCATCGGCCTCCAGGACGGCCCGGCCGGGGTCGGGGACGGCCTCGGCGGGGTGACCCAGATGCCCTCCGGGAACCTCTCCGGAGCCACCTTCGACCCCGCGCTGGAGCAGCAGTACGGCGCGGCGATCGGCGCCGAGTTCGCCGCCAAGGGCGCGGCCGTGGCCCTGGGCCCGACGGTCAACATCGTGCGCGACCCGCGCTGGGGGCGAGCCTTCGAGACCTTCGGCGAGGACCCGTACCTCAGCGGTGTGATGGGCGCCGCCGACATCCGGGGCATCCAGAGCCAGGGTGTGATGGCCGAGGTGAAGCACGCGGCCGTGTACAACATCGAGAACCCGGCCGGCACCGTGATCGTGGACAACCGCACCATGCAGGAGCTCTACTTCCCGGCCTTCAAGGCGGCGGTCAGCGACGGCGCCGCCGCGTCCGTGATGTGCGCCTACAGCGTGGTGAACAACGTCCCCGCCTGCCAGAACCCGTATCTGCTCAACACCGCCCTCTACCAGCAGGCCGGTTTCGGCGGGTTCGTCACCAGCGACTGGGGCGGCACCCACGCCACGGCCGACTCGGCCAACGCCGGCCTGACGGTGGAGATGCCCAACGGGTACTTCTACGCCGACTTCCTGGCCCAGGCCGTCAACAGCGGCCAGGTCAGCCAGGCGACGCTGGACACCATGGTCAAGCGGCTGCTCACGCAGTACTTCGCCTTCGGCCTCTTCGACAAGGCCCCCAGCGGCTCGACCGGTGCCACCGTCACCACCGCCGCGCACGCCGCGGTCGCCCTCCGGGGCGCGGAGGAGGGCACCGTCCTGCTGAAGAACAACGGCATCCTGCCGCTCTCCACCGCCACCACCCACTCCATCGCGGTGCTCGGCTGGAACGGCGGCGCCGGAGTGCAGACCATCGGCGGCGGCAGCGCGACGGTGACCAGCCCCGGCACCGTCTGGCCGATCACCGGCATCCAGAACCGGGTGGCGGGCACCGGCACCACCGTGCAGTACAACGACGGCACCGACATCAACGCGGCCACCAACCTGGCCCGCAGCTCGGACGTGGCGATCGTCTTCGCCAGCGACAACTACGGTAACGAGGAGCACGACAGCACCACCCTCGACCTGCCCGGCACCCAGAACCAGCTGATCACCTCGGTGGCCGCGGCCAACCCGCACACCATCGTGGTGCTCAACAACAACTCCGCCACCTCGATGCCGTGGCTGAACCAGGTGGCCGGGGTCTTCGAGGGCTTCTACTCCGGCCAGCAGATCGGCACCGCGATGGCGGAGCTGATCTTCGGCGACGTCAACCCGTCCGGCAAGCTGCCGATCACCTTCCCGAAGAGCCTGGCGGACGTGCCCGCGCACACGGCGGCGCAGTGGCCCGGCAGCAACGGGCAGGTGCAGTACTCCGAGGGGCTCAAGGTCGGCTACCGCTGGTACGACGCGCAGAACATCGAGCCGCTGTACCCGTTCGGCTTCGGTCTCTCCTACACCAGCTACGGATTCAGCAACCTCAAGGTGGGCGCGCTGTCGGGCGGCACGGCCACGGTCACCGCGACCGTGACCAACACCGGCTCCCGGGCCGGCACCGATGTCGTCCAGCTGTACGTGGGCGACCCGCCCGCCACCGGCGAGCCGGTCCACCAGCTGCGCGGCTTCCAGCGGGTCAGCCTGAACCCCGGTCAGTCGCAGACCGTCACCTTCACCGTCACGGCCCATGACCTCGCGTACTGGAACGAGTCGGCGGGCAACTGGACCACGGCGGCCGGCACCTACCAGATCCTGGTCGGTGACTCCTCCCGCAACCTGCCGCTCAACGGCAACCTGTCGGTGGCCACCGCGCTGAGCGGCAACGCCGTGGCGGCCAAGTCCGCCGAGGCCGCTGCCGGCACCCTCACCGTGGCCAACCCGCACGGCATGAGCAGCGGGCTGCACGCCCGGGTGGACTGGACGTTCGCCCCGGCCGAGGCGGGCGTCTCCTACACCGCCACCGGGCTGCCGCCGGGGCTGGCGATCAGCTCCGCCGGTGTCATCTCCGGGGCGGCGACCGCCAAGGGCGGCTACACCGTCACGGTGACGGCCAGGAACGCGGCCGGTGCCACCGGCAGCGCCACCTTCGTCTGGACCACCACCTGACGGCGGGCGGTCCCCGGTAGTCCCTCCGGGACCGGCGGTGCGCTGGTACTCCTAGAACGGATACCAGCGCACCGCCGCGTCGCCGTCGCGCAGCGAGGCCACCCGGCGGCGGAACTCCGCCAGCGCCTTGGGATTGCCCGGCGCGTGCTGGGCCACCCAGGCGGCGCTGGCGGTCTCCCGGGCGCCGCGCAGCACCGCGCAGCCGGGCCACTCCCGGACGTCCCAGCCGTAGGCGTCGGTGAACGACCGGTACGCCTGCGCCGAGACCCCGTACCGGTCGTGACTGAGCGCCAGCACCACCAGGTCGTGCTCCCGCAGGTCGCCGGAGAAGGTCTCCAGATCCAGCAGCACTGGGCCGTCCGGGCCGATGTGGACGTTGCGCGGCAGCGCGTCGCCGTGGATCGGCCCCGGCGGCAGCTGCGGCTCCAGCGCGGCCGCCGCCTCGGCGTAGCCGTCGCGCCGGGCCCGCAGATAGGCCGCGTCGGCCGGGTCGATGTGCCCCTCGGCCGCCCGCAGCCAGCGCTCGACGCCGGAGAGCAGGTCGCGGCGGGGCAGCGGCACCGGCGGCGCGGGCAGCCGGTGCACGGTACGCAGCAGCGCGCCCAGGTCGGCGGGCTCGGCCGGGCGCACGGCGGCCGGGAGCCGCTGCCAGAAGGTGACCGGGTGCCCCTGGACGGCCGGCGGCCGGTCCGGCAGCCCGGCGGCGGCCCGCACGGCGGGCACGCCCTGCTCGGCCAGCCAGCCCGCGATGCGCAGCTCGCGGGCGGCGCGCTCCAGCAGCTCCGGGCCGCGCCCGACCTTGACCACCAGGTGGTCCACCGCGAAGACCGCGTTCTCACCGAGGGCGAGCAGCCGCGCGTCGGTGGGGGCGGGCAGTCCGGCCTCGGCGCAGGCGGCGGCCAGCAGGGTGCGGGCCCGGGACTCGTCGAAGGGGCTGCTGTTCATGGCGGTCTGCTGCTCCGGATCTGCCGCGGTGCTGGTCACGGCCAGTCTGGCAGAGAGCTGTGACAGGGCCGGCCGCCGCGGTGCGCGGTGGCCGGCCCTGCCGGGGGGCTCAGACCTGGACCGGCGGCCGGTCGTGCCGGTCGGTGTCGCCGGTGCCGAGGGTGCCTGTGTTGCGGACGGTGCCTGTGTTGCTGACAGTTCCTGTGTTGCTGACGGCGTACGGGTAGCAGGCCGGGACCGGGCGGGGCGCGGGCACGGCGTCCACCGGCGGCAGGCCCTCGGTGTGCGAGAAGTCGGGCAGCCGGTTCAGCCAGCGCGGCAGGTACCAGTTGCGCTCGCCCAGCAGGCTCATCACCGAGGGCAGCAGCACGCCCCGGATGATGGTGGCGTCCACCAGGACCGCGACGGCCAGGCCGACGCCCATCTGCTTCATGGACTGCATGGACAGGGTGCCGAAGACCGCGAACACCGCCACCATGATCACGGCCGCGCTGGTGACCACTCCGGCGGTGCTCCGGATGCCGTACGAGACGGCGGCACGGGTGTCCAGCCCCCGGTCCCGGGCCTCCTTGATCCGGGAGACCACGAAGACGTGGTAGTCCATGCTCAGCCCGAAGAGGATCACGAAGAGGAACAGCGGCACCCAGGACTCGATCGCGCCGACCCCGGCGGTGCCCAGCAGCGACGCCCCCACGCCGTGCTGGAAGACCAGCGACAGCACTCCGTACGCGGCGCCGACCGAGAGCAGGTTGAGCAGCACGGCGGTCACCGCGATGTTGAGCGAGCGGAAGGAGAGCAGCATCAGCAGGAAGGCGAAGGCGATCACAAAGCCGAACACCGGGAGCACGCTGCCGGACATCTGCCGGTTGAAGTCGTAGCTGCCCGCCGTGGAGCCGGTGACCGGGGCCTCGGTGCCGGGCACCGCGCCCAGCGTCCGGGGCACCACGTCCTCGCGCAGCGTCTTCAGGGCGTCGTCGCTGGCCCGGTCGTTGCCGGTGCCGGCCAGCGGCACCGTGATCTCCGCCACGTTCTCGGCGCGGTGCAGGGTGATCTCGATCGGCTCGTGCATCCGGCCGGTGGCCAGCGCGGCGCGCCGGAAGTCGGTGACGGCCCGCTTCATCTCGGGCCCGTCGATGTCGGTGGCCCGGACCACGACCACGGCGGGCGCCGGGTTGCCCGGGAAGGCGGCGTCGATCCGCTGGTACGTCTTGACCAGCGGGTTCCCCTGGGGCAGCTGCTGCTCGAAGGTGAGGTTGGCGGTGTGCAGGGTGAGCAGCGGCGCGGCCAGCGCGAGCAGGGCGCCGGTGGAGAGCAGGGCGGCGGCCAGCGGGTGGCGCAGTACCGGGGTGAGCACGGCGTTCCACGCCCGGCTTCCGGTGGCGGGGTCGGCGCGGCGCAGCCGGGCGAGCAGCGGGACGCGGCCCTTGTCCACCCGGTCGCCCAGCAGCGAGAGCAGGGCGGGCAGCACGGTGACCGAGCCGAGCACGGCCACGATGACCACGATGATGGTGGCCGCCGACATCGCCTGGAAGTCCGCGATGCCGGTGAGGAACATGCCGGCCATCGCGACGACCACGGTCAGCCCGGAGACCAGCACCGCGCGGCCGGAGGTGGCGGCGGCGATCCGCAGCGCCGTCTGCGGGTCGCGCCCCGCAGCCCGCTCCTCGCGCTCGCGGCGCAGGTAGAACAGGCAGTAGTCGACGCCGACCGCCAGGCCGACCAGCAGCATCACCGAGCTGGCGTCGTCGCTGGTGTGCAGCAGATGGCTGCTGAGCGCCACCAGGCCGCCGGCGGCGATGAAGGCGGTGAGCGCGAGCACCACGGGCAGCACCGCGGCCACCAGCGCGCCGAAGGCGACCAGCAGGATGCCGAGCGCCAGCGGCACGGCGGTCCACTCGGCCCGCTTGAAGTCGCTGCTGAACTGGTCCTGGAACCACTTGTCGGCGCTGGCCTCGCCGAACTCCTCGACCACCAGGCCCGGGTGGGCCGTCCGCACCCGGGTGACCGCGTCCAGCACGGTCCCGACCCGGTCGGCGGTCTCGGCGCCGGTGGCGTCGGCCATGGTGAACTGCACCAGCGCGGAGTGCCGGTCGGCGGAGACCGCGCCGCTGTCGTACGGGGAGCGTACGGCCGTCACCAGGCCGGTGGCGCGGACCGCCGCGACCACATCGGTGACGGTGCTGCGGAAGGCCGGGTCGGTGCTGGTCAGGCTGGGGCTCTGGACGATGACGCTCTCGCCGTCCGGGCTCTTCAGGCCGGCCTGGTCGAGGATCTGCTGGGCGCGGGCGGTGTCGCCGGGCAGCTCCTCGGCGCCGCCGATCTTGACGCTGCCGGCCAGGCCGCCGAGGTAGGCGGCCAGCACGACGAAGAGCAGCCAGCCGACCACTGCCGTCTTGCGGTGTCGTGCGCTCCAGCCGCCCATGGCGGCGGCGATCCCGAGCTTGGGTGCCGCACGCCTGGGGGCCGCACGTCCGGGTGCTGCTGCGGATCTGGGTGCCACGGTGGAGAGTCCCCCTCGGGAGGCGGCGGTACGGCCGCCGATGTCGGTGTCCGCAGGTGGTGCGGGGCCGTGATCGACGTTAGAAGCGGCGTGATCCCGGCAACATCCGGCTGGCAGCCGACCGCACCCTGGTCCTGCCCCCAGCAGGGGGGTGGGGTTTTCCCTACGGTGCAACCCTGAGAGATCTCCACCCGCAGGCTGACCGTTCTCCACCCGGAGCAGGAGGTGGAGTACTCCCGGGATGGGTGACTATGGGGGAGTGGGGTTCCGGGAGCTGACTTGCCGGGCGGCAAGCAAGTTTTTAGGATGAGTCCCGCACACACTTACCTGCCAACCGGTCAGACAGCCGGTACTGCCGTGAGCCCTGTCCTGCCCCCGTCCGCCGTTGCCGGCCGGTGGGGCCCCATCCGGGCTGCGGTGAACCATGCCCAGGAGGCACTTCGAGCATGTTCCATCGCATAGGACGCTTCGTGGTCCGGTACCGATGGTGGACGATCGTGGCGTGGCTCGTTGCCGCGGTCGCGATCGTTGCCAGCGCGCCCAAGCTGACCACCAACACCGACGAGAGCAGCTTCCTGCCTCGCCACTACGAGTCCATCCAGGCCTCGGACGTGCAGACCAAGGCCTTCCCGCAGGCGTTCACACCGTCCGCGATCGGGCTCTTCGAGCGCACCGACGGCGGCAAGCTGGACGCGGCCGACCAGAAGGCCGCCCAGAAGGTGGCCGCGGACCTCACCGCCGCGAAGATCGACACGGTTGAGACGATCATCCCGCCGCAGGGCACGTCCAAGGACGGCAAGTACGCCCTGACGATGGTCAAGATGAAGGACACGGGCGCCGACCCGACCAAGCAGGCCGACGCGGCCAAGGAGCTGCGCGACAAGGGCAAGGCGCTGGTCAAGGGCACCCACCTCGACTTCAAGCTCGGCGGCTCGGCCGCTCAGCAGCTGGACCAGCAGGACGCCAGCTCCAAGGGCGACGCACTGATCGCCTTCGGCACCTTCGGCGTGATCCTGATCACCCTGCTGATCCTGTTCCGCTCCCCGATCATCGCGGTGCTGCCGCTGGTGCTGATCGGCGTGGTGGCGATGGCCGCCAACGGCCTGATCGCGGACGCCAACAAGCTGTTCGACCTCAAGGCGGACAGCTCGGTCACCGGCATCCTGGTGGTGGTGCTCTTCGGAGTGGGCACCGACTACTTCCTCTTCCTGATGTTCCGCTACCGGGAGCGGCTGCGCGCCGGGGAGGACCGCACCGAGGCCATCGTCAACGCGGTCGGCCGGGTCGGTGAGGCCATCGCCTCCGCCGCCGGTGCGGTGATCATCGCCTTCATGGCCCTGATCCTCTCCTCGCTGGGCATGTTCCGCTCGCTCGGCCCATCCCTGGCCATCGCGGTCGCGGTGACCCTGCTGGCGGCACTGACCCTCTTCCCGGCCGTGATCTCGGTGTTCAGCCCGAAGGTGCTCTTCTGGCCGTCGCGCAAGTGGCAGCAGGAGCCCAAGGGCGCCCGGTTCGCCGCGTTCGGCGCCTTCACCGGGCGGCGCCCGGCCGTGGTGGCCGCGATCTCCGGCCTGGTGCTGGCGGGTCTGGCGGCGGCCGCGCTCGGCTTCACCGGCACCTTCGACCTGGCCTCGGGCTCCATGCCCAAGGACAAGGAGTCGATGGTCGTCCAGGACAAGATGATGAGCGCGTACTCGGCGGGCGCCGCCGAGCCGACCCACGTCTACCTGGTGAAGGCCAATGGCCGGCTGGACCGCGCGGCGCTGCCCACCTTCCAGAAGCAGCTGGAGTCGGTGCCCGGCGTCGCCAGCGTCAATGTCAACGCGCAGACCGGCGTCAGCAAGGACGGCTCCACCGCCGACTTCACGGTGCTGCTCAAGGACGCCCCCGCGTCCGGCGCCGCGATCGACACCGTGGGCAAGCTGCGCGACACCGCGCACGCCGACGCCCCGGCCGGCACCACAGCCCTGGTGGGCGGTATCACCGCCGTCTACAAGGACATCAACATCGCCATGAACCACGACTACTCGCTGGTTTTCCCGGTCGCGGCGCTGCTGATCATGGTGATCCTGGGACTGCTGCTGCGCAGTGTGGTGGCGCCCTGGTACCTGATGGCCTCGGTGGGGCTCGGCTTCGGTGCCACGCTCGGTGCCACCACGCTGGTCTTCCAGAACATCAAGGGCGAGCCCGGTCTGATGTTCATGCTGCCGATCATCGTCTACCTGTTCGTGGTCGCCATCGGCACCGACTACAACATCCTGATGATCGCCCGACTCCGGGAGGAGGCCCGCGAGGGCCGCAGCCCGCGCGAGGCGGCCAGCCAGGCCATCCGGCACAGCGGCCCGACGGTGGGTGCCGCCGGCTTCATCCTGGCGGCATCCTTCGCCACCCTGATGCTGGCGGGCAACTCCTTCATGACCCAGATGGGCTTCGCGGTGGCGGTCGGCATCATGGCTGCGGCCTTTGTGATGGCGCTCTTCTTCACCCCGGCACTGACCGCCCTGATCGGGCACGCCGCCTGGTGGCCCGGCCACGGGGACAGCAAGCGCGGTGGCGGGCACAGCACCGTCGTCGCCAGCGGTGGCACGCCCGACCCGGCCCGGGTCGGCCACGGTGAGTACGACTCCACCGGGAGCCGCAGCTGAGCCGGGGTCACCCCGAAGATCGGCCCGGGGAGGGCGGCCCCGTCTGCGGACGGGGCCGCCCTCCCCGGCGTTGCCGCCGCTGGCGGCCCGCCGCTCGGCGTCACGGTGCATAGCAGGGGATCGCCAGCGACCGGCTGGATCAACCGGCTGGATCAACCGGCCGGCCGGGCTGCGCTACCCGCTGTGGCACGCGCCACCTCCGGACCCGCACTCCGCGTCGTGAGTGGTAGAGTCGATGCAGTTGCAGTTTTGGTTCCCATGAACGTTTGTGTGCGCCTGCTGGTCCAACCATCAGGCGCACTTTTGTTTGTCCGGGTTTCTCCGGATGGGGATCGCGGCGACGCGGGGCCCGCGAGGTGCGGGTCCTGGCACTGCCCCAGAGGGAGACGGTTATGGCTACCGGCACCGTGAAGTGGTTCAACGGCGAAAAGGGCTTCGGCTTCATCGAGCAGGACGGCGGCGGCGCCGACGTCTTCGCCCACTACTCGAACATCAACGCTCAGGGCTTCCGTGAGCTGTTCGAGGGCCAGAAGGTGGAGTTCGAGGTCACCCAGGGCCAGAAGGGCCCGCAGGCCGAGAACATCCGCGTCATCTGACGCCGACGGCGGCCCACCGCCGCCGTCCAGCAGGGCCCGCGCCGCACGGCGCGGGCCCTCGCCATGCCGCCCCGGCGGCAGTCCCCGCAAGCAACCCAGGCCACTCCGCACGCAGCCGGGCCACCCCGCAGCGCAACCGGGCCCCTTGTAGCGCAACCAGGCCATGAAGACGAGGACGGTTCCCGCAATGACCCGCCAGGCCCGGCCGTCCCGCGACGGCGCCCGCACCCAGGACCAGCCGGCGGCCGGCCGCAGCCGGCCCGGCCGGGGCCGCAGCGCCCCGGCGCGCACGGCGGCCGCGCCCGCGCGGGCCCCTCGGCGCGCGCCGGAGCCCGTGTCGTCCGTGCTGCCCGAGTCCACCGTGCCGGGTCGCCCCGCCGTCGAGTCCTTCGCCGAGCTGCCGCTGCCCACCGCACTGCTGGACACCCTGGCGCGGCAGGGGGTGACCGAGCCGTTCCCGATCCAGGCCGCCACCCTGCCGGACTCCCTGGAGGGCCGCGACGTCCTCGGCCGAGGCCGCACCGGCTCCGGCAAGACCCTCGCCTTCGGCCTGTCGCTGCTGGCCCGCACCGCCGGCCGGCGCGCCGAGGCCCGCCGCCCGCTGGCCCTGGTACTGGTTCCCACCCGCGAGCTGGCCCAGCAGGTCACCGACGCCCTCACCCCGTACGCGGCGGCGGTCGGCCTGCGGCTGGCCACCGTCGTCGGCGGCATGTCCATCAACCGGCAGGCGCAGGCGATCAACCGGGGCGCCGAGGTGCTGGTCGCCACCCCCGGCCGGCTGGCCGACCTGATCCAGCGCGGCGACTGCCGACTGGACCGGGTGCGCACCACCGTGCTGGACGAGGCCGACCAGATGGCCGACATGGGCTTCCTGCCGCAGGTCACCAAGCTGCTGGACCTGGTGGAGCCGGACGGCCAGCGGATGCTGTTCTCCGCCACCCTGGACCGCAACGTCGACCGGCTGGTCCGCCGCTTCCTCACCGACCCGGTCACCCACTCGGTGGACCCGTCGGCCGCCACCGTCTCCACCATGGAGCACCATGTGCTGCACGTGGAGACCGGCGACAAGCAGGCCGCCACCGCGCAGATCGCCGCCCGCGACGGCCGGGTGATCATGTTCGTGCACACCAAGCGCGGTGCGGACCGCCTCACCAAGCAGCTGCTCGGCAGCGGCGTACGGGCGGCGGCGCTGCACGGCGGCAAGAGCCAGCCGCAGCGCAACCGCACCCTGGAGCAGTTCCGGGACGGGCAGGTCACCGCGCTGATCGCCACCAATGTCGCCGCCCGGGGCATCCACATCGACGGGCTGGACCTGGTCGTCAACGTCGACCCGCCGATCGACCACAAGGACTACCTGCACCGGGGCGGCCGCACCGCTCGGGCCGGCGAGTCCGGCACCGTGGTCACCCTGGTGCTCCCCGAGCAGCGCCGCGAGATGAGCCGTCTGATGACCACGGCGGGCATCCGGCCGCACACCACCCGGGTCCGTCCGGGCGACTCCGAACTGGCCCGGATCACCGGCGCCCGTACGCCCTCCGGCGTACCCGTCTCCATCGCCGCGCCGGTGCAGCCCGCCGCCGAGCGGCCGGCCACACGCCGGGGTGCGGGGTCCGACACCGACCCGTCCGCCGCCCCCCGCCGCCGTCGCCCGCCCCGCCGCACCGGCGGCCACAGCGCCGCCGCCGCCTCGGCGGGATCGGCGCCCCGGCGCCCGCGCCGCCCCGCGAAGTAGCCGCCTCGGCGCCCCGTCGCGCAGGTGTCCCGACGCCCCTGCGCGACGGCGGGCGGCGGGTTGCTGACGCACCGTCAGGCGCGCCCGGCCCCGACCAGCCGTCCGCTGCGGGCGCTCGCATACCGGTCGAGGATCAGCCGACCCAGTTCGGCGGCGTCGCCCAGGCAGGTGGCGATGGTGTCCGCCCCCGCGTCCAGGGCGCCCCGCTCGATCCGGTCCGGCAGAAAGCCGGGGGCGAGCACATAAGGGGCCACCGCGATCCGGCGGACGCCCTCGGCGCGCAGCGCGCGCACCGCGTCCTCGGTGCGGGGCAGCGCGGCGGAGGCGAACGCCGGGCGGACGGCGAGCCAGCCGGCCCGCCGCTGCCAGCGGCGGGCGAGGTCGGCGATGACCGCGCCCGCCTCCGGGTCCGTGGAGCCGGCCGACGCCAGTACGACGCCGGTGGAGCACCGGTCGCCCGGCCGCAACCCGGCCTCGTACAGCCGCCGCTCCAGCGCGTCCAGCAGCAGCGGCGAGGGGCCGAGCACATCGGTGACCCGCAGCCGCAGCCCCGGGTGGTCGGCGGTCGCCCGGTCCAGCACCAGCGGCACGTCCGCCTTGGCGTGGAAGGCGCGGGACAGGAACAGCGGCAGCGCCACCACCTCGCGGACGCCCTCCGCGACCAGCCGGTCGACGACCTCCGGCACCGACGGGCCGCAGTGGTCCAGGAAGCCGGTCACCACCCGCAGCCCCGGCCGCGCCGCCGCGACCCGCCGGGCGAGCGCATGGACCGTCGCGGCGTGCCGCGGATCGCGGCTGCCGTGGGCGACGACGAGCAGGACCGGCTGTGGCATTACTGACTCCGGGCCAGCAGGCCCCGGCTGCGCAGCACCCGCCGCTCCAGCGGGCTGAAGACGATCAGGTCGATGGCGATGCCGACGAAGAGGATCATGATGATGCCGAGCAGCACGCCGGGCATGTCGGAGTCGGTGCGCCTGGCGTCCAGGAAGGTGCCCAGGCCCACCCCCAGGTCGGGGGAGGTGGCGATCAGCTCCGCCGCCATCAGCGACCGCCAGGAGAACGCCCACCCCTGCTTGAGCCCGGCGAGGTAGCCGGGCAGCGCGGCGGGCAGCTGGATGTGCCAGGCGCTGCGCAGCCCGCTGGCGCCGATGTTGCGGCCGGCCCGCAGGTAGACCGGCGGGATCTGGTCGATGCCGGAGACCAGGCCGTTGGCGATGGAGGGGACCGCGCCTAGCAGGATGATGGCGTACAGCGCCGAGTTGGTCAGGCCCAGCCAGATGACGGCGGCCGGCACCCAGGCGACCGACGGCAGCGACTGGAGGCCGGACAGCAGCGGGCCCAGGGCGGCCCGGACGATCCTGATCCGGGCGACCAGCAGGCCCAGCGGCGTCCCGATGGCCAGCGAGGCGAGGAAGCCCAGCAGGCCCCGGGAGACGCTGGTCCAGATGATCGAGAAGAGGGTGCCCTTGTTCCACAGCGTGGTGAGGCTGTCCCAGACCGCGGCGGGCGCGGGCAGCTTGGACTCGTCGGTCACCTTGGCCAGGTACAGCAGCTGCCAGACCACCAGCACCAGCACGATGGCGGCCAGCGGCGGCAGCACCTTCTGCATGAACACCTGGCCCGCCGAGGCGCGGCGGATGCGCACCGCGTCCAGCGCGTCCAGACCGGCCTCCAGGCCCGCCAGGTCCTGGGGCACGGGCGCCTGGGCGGCCGGGTCCTGAGCAGCCGGGTCCTGGGCGGCGGGGGCCTGGGCTGCGGGGGCCGACTTCTCCTCGGGCGTCCCGCCCGGCGGAACGGCGGTCTCAGTGCTGGCCATGACGGCGGATCTCCCCACGCAGTTCTTCGGTGATCTCGATGGACAGGTCCGCCACGGCCGCGTCCTCGATCCGGCGCGGCTGCGGGATGTCGATCGCCCACTCGCGGGCGATCCGCCCCGGGCGGGAGGACAGCAGCACCACGCGCTGGCCGAGGCGGACGGCCTCGCGGACGTTGTGGGTGACGAACAGCACCGAGATGCCGGTCTCCTCCCAGACCCGGGTCAGCTCGCCGTGCAGGACGTCGCGGGTGATGGCGTCCAGCGCGGCGAACGGCTCGTCCATCAGCAGCACGCTGGAGTCCTGGGCCAGCGCGCGGGCCAGCGCGACCCGCTGGCGCATACCGCCGGACAGCTCGTGCACCCGCTTGCCGTGCGAGCCCCGCAGCCGGACCAGCTCCAGCAGCCGCTCCGCCTCGGCGCGCCGCTCGACACGCGCCAGACCGCGCAGCCGCAGCGCCAGCTCGATGTTCTTGCCCGCCGTCAGCCATGGGAACAGCGCGTGCTCCTGGAACATCAGCGCCGGGCGGCCGCCGGGGACCTCGATGGCGCCGCTGGTCGGCCGGTCCAGGCCGGACGCCAGGTTGAGCAGGGTGGACTTGCCGCAGCCGGAGGCGCCGAGGAGGCAGACGAACTCCCCCGGCCGGACGTCGAGGCTGATGTCGTCGAGCACCGGCGTCTCGGCGCCGGGGCGCCCGAAGGACTTGGAGACGTGCTGGATCCGGACCGCGGATGCGCCGTCGGCCGGTGCGCTGACGGCCGTACCGGCCTGCTCCGTGGTGAGCGTGGGGGCCATCGGGTCACCTCCTGGTACGTGGGCGGGCGTGCGACGTGGGGGAGCGGAGCAGGGTCCGGGGTCCGCCCCCGGCCCACCCTTGACGGGCATCGACAGGTGGGCTGGGGGCGGCCCCGGGGTCTCGCGAGCGCCTACTTGGCGCCGAGCCCGGCGTCGGAGACCTCGGGCGATCCGTCGGCCGTCAGCACCTTGTTGAGCAGGCGCAGGTCGTAGATGCCGTTCAGGTCGGGCTTCTGCAGCAGCCCCGCCTTGACGGCGTGGTCGGCCTCGGTGGTGAGGGTGGCGGCCAGCGGGTCGTCCAGCACCTCGATGCTCTGCCAGGCCGGGTCGATGATCGCGGGCGGCAGGGCGCTGCCGGACAGCGCCTCCAGCTGCTTGTTGGCGGCGTCCTTGGCCGCGTCCGGGTTGGCCTTGATCCAGGCGTTGGTCTTCACCGAGCCGCGCAGCACGGCCTCCACCACGTCCGGGTGCTCCTTGAGGAAGGACTCCCGGACGATCACATTGGTGATCACGAACTTGTGGTCCGGCCACAGCGTGCTCTCGTCGAGCAGCACCTTGGCGCCCTCGGCGACCAGCTTGGAGGCGGTGGGCTCGGGCACCCAGGCGCCGTCGATGGAGCCGTTCTTGTAGGCGTCCGGGGTGATCTTGTTGTCGGTGCGGAAGACGGAGACGTCGCCCTTGCCGCTGTCGGGGTCGACCTTCCAGCCCTGCTCGGATATCCAGTTGAGCAGGGCCACGTCCTGGGTGTTGCCGAGCTGCGGGGTGGCGATCCGCTTGCCCTTGACGTCCGCCAGGGACTTGATCTTCTTCGGGTTGACGACCAGCTTGACGCCGCCGGACGCCGAGCCGGAGATGATCCGCAGCGAGGTGCCCTTGGACTTCACAAAGCCGTTGATCGCGGGGGAGGGGCCGATCCAGCCGATGTCGATGGAGCCCGCGTTGAGCGCCTCGATCTCGGTCGGGCCGGCGTTGAAGACGGACGGCGTGACCTTGGCGCCGCCGGCGGCCAGCTCCTTGCTGATCAGACCGTCCTTGGCCAGGCCCACCAGCGCGGTGGCGTGGGTGACGTTGGCGAAGAAGCCGATCTTGACGTTGTCGGCCGAGAGCTGCTTGCCCGAGGGGACGGCGGCGGCCGGGGTGGTGCTGCCGGAGCCGGCGTCGTCCGACTTGGAGCCGTAGCCGCAGGCGGCCAGCAGGCTGGTGGCGGCCAGCGCGGCGACGGCGGTGACGGCCGTCCGTCTGATCCGGCCGGCGCCGAGGCGGGGGCGGGCATCGGCGTACGACGGCAGCTCGGGGCGGTGGGCGGCAGGTGCCATGGGAGGAGTCCTCACTGGTACGGATACGGAAAGGTGTCGGGTCCGGCGCGAGGCCGGGCGAGCCGGGCCGGTGGCCCGCCGGGGTACGGCGGGTCGGCCCGGTGACAGGGGATCAGCGCCCCTGTCCGCCCGCACATCGCGCCACGCCGCCCTGGCCGCTGCCGAGGGCGCCGCTGCCGATGCGGCCGCCTTCCTTGTCCATACCGGAGAACGCCTCGCCGGGCATCAGACCCAGTCCTCCCCGTCGTCCTGACCGTCCGCGTCGCGCAGCGCGCCGCCGAACGCCTCGCCCGCCATGCCGGCGGTGAGGGTGGTGCCGTCCGCCGGGTCGATCAGCAGAAACGATCCGGTGTATCGGCTGTCCGCGTACGCGTCCAACGCCAGCGGCTCGGCGGTGCGCAGCACCACCCGGCCGATGTCGTTGACCGCCAGCCCGTCGGCGGCGTCGCGCCGCTGGAGGCTGTCGATGTCGACCCGGTACGGGATCTCCTTGACCAGCGCCCGCACGGTGCGGGTGGTGTGCTTGAGCAGCACCCGGTCACCGACCCGCAGCGGCCGCTCGTGCAGGTGGCAGACGGTCGCCTCGACGTCCTTGACCGGCTGCGGCGGGGTGCCGCCGGCGATCAGGTCGCCGCGTGAGACGTCGATGTCGTCGGCCAGCCGCACGGTGATCGACTGCGGCGCCCAGGCGATGTCGGTCTCCGCACCGAGGGCGTCGATGCCGGCCACGGTGGTGGTGAGCCCGGAGGGCAGCACGGTGACCCGGTCGCCCTTGCGCAGCACCCCGGAGGCCAGCTGCCCGGCGTAGCCCCGGTAGTCGCGGTACTCGCCGGACTGCGGCCGGATCACGTACTGCACCGGCAGCCGGGCCGGCTCGGCGGAGGGGTCGGAGCCGACCGGGACGCTCTCCAGGTGCTCCAGCAGCGTCGGCCCGCCGTACCAGTCCATCCGGGCGGAGGGCTCCACCACGTTGTCGCCGTCCAGCGCGGAGATCGGGATCGCGGTGACGTCCGGCACGCCGAGCGAGGCGGCGTACGCGGTGAACTCCTCGGCTATCGCGGCGAAGACCGGCTCGGCGTACTCCACCAGGTCCATCTTGTTGACCGCCAGCACCACGTGCGGCACCCGCAGCAGCGCGGCGACGGCGGCGTGCCGGCGGGTCTGCTCGACCACGCCGTTGCGCGCGTCGACCAGCACCACGGCCAGCTCGGCGGTGGAGGCGCCGGTGACCATGTTGCGGGTGTACTGCACATGGCCGGGGGTGTCGGCCAGGATGAAGCGGCGCCGGGGGGTGGCGAAGTAGCGGTAGGCGACGTCGATGGTGATGCCCTGCTCGCGCTCGGCGCGCAGGCCGTCGGTCAGCAGCGCCAGGTCCGGCGCGTCCTGGCCACGGCGCAGCGAGGCGGCCTCGACGGCCTCCAGCTGGTCGCTGAGCACCGACTTGGAGTCGTGCAGCAGCCGCCCGACCAGGGTGGACTTGCCGTCGTCGACCGAGCCGGCGGTGGCGAACCGCAGCAGCGCGGTGGCCGACGCCTCACCGAACGGGTTCTCCGCCGGGGAGGCGGCGTCGTTGTGCAGATCGGTCGACATCTCTAGAAGTACCCTTCGCGCTTGCGGTCTTCCATGGCGGCCTCGGAGAGCTTGTCGTCGGCCCGGGTGGCGCCGCGCTCGGTGAGCCGGCTGGCCGCCACCTCGGCGATGACGTCCGCCACCGTGGCGGCGTCGGAGTCCACGGCGCCGGTGCAGGACATGTCGCCCACCGTGCGGTAGCGGACCAGCCGCCGCTCCACGGTCTCGCCGTCCTTGGGGCCGCCCCAGTCGCCGGCGGTCAGCCACATGCCGCCGCGCTGGAACACCTCGCGCTCATGGGCGAAGTAGATCTCCGGCAGCGCGATCCGCTCCCGCTCGATGTACTGCCAGACGTCCAGCTCGGTCCAGTTGGAGATCGGGAAGACCCGGACGTGCTCGCCGGCCGCGTGCCGGCCGTTGTAGAGCTGCCACAGCTCGGGCCGCTGGCGGCGCGGGTCCCACTGGCTGAACTCGTCGCGGAGGCTGAAGACCCGCTCCTTGGCGCGGGCCTTCTCCTCGTCGCGGCGGCCGCCGCCGAAGACCGCGTCATAGCCGCCGTTCTGGATGGCCTCGGTCAGCGGCACGGTCTGCAGCGGGTTGCGGGTGCCGTCGGGGCGCTCGCGCAGCCGGCCGCTGTCGATGTACTCCTGCACCGAGGCGACCTCCAGCTGGAGCCCGTACTCGGCCACCACCCGGTCGCGGTAGGCGATCACCTCGGGGAAGTTGTGCCCGGTGTCCACGTGCAGCAGCCCGAAGGGGACCGGCGCCGGCCAGAAGGCCTTCAGCGCCAGCTGGAGCATCAGGATGGAGTCCTTGCCGCCGGAGAACAGCAGCACCGGCCGGTCGAACTCGCCGGCCACCTCGCGCAGGATGTGGACCGCCTCGGCCTCCAGCGCGTCCAGGTGGGAGAGGGTGTAGGGGTTGTCGGTCCCCTCCAGGAGGGGCCCCCGGGTCGCCGTCGTCATGCCAGTCCCCTGTTCGTGAGAAGGGCGTGCAGGGCGGCGGCCGACTCGGCCACCGACTGGGTGTGGGCCTCGATCCGCAGGTCGGGTGCCTCCGGTGCCTCGTACGGGTCGTCCACGCCGGTCAGCCCGGAGAGCTGCCCGGCCGCCTGCTTGGCGTACAGGCCCTTGACGTCCCGGACCGAGCACACCTCCACCGGGGTGGCCACGTGGATCTCCAGGAAGGCGGTGCCCGCCTCGTCGTGCCGGGCGCGCACGGCCGCGCGGGAGGCCGCGTACGGTGCGATCACCGGGGCCAGCACGGTGACGCCGTGCGAGGCCAGCAGTTCGGCCACGAAGCCGATCCGGGTGACGTTGGTGTGCCGGTCCTCGGGGGTGAAGCCCAGGCCGGCCGAGAGGAAGGTGCGGATCTCGTCACCGTCCAGCACCTCCACCCGGCGGCCCTCGGCGCGCAGCCGCTCGGCCAGGGCGAAGGCGATGGTGGTCTTGCCCGCGCTGGGCAGCCCGGTCAGCCACACGGTGGCCCCGCGCTGCCGCGCGTCGGCTGCGGTGTCCGGCCGGTGCGCCGTCCCGTCGGCTGTGGTGGTCACGTGGTCCGCTCCCGTATCGGTGGTGCAGGTGGGTGGGGTGGTGGGGTGGTGCGCGGCCGGGGGGTGGGGTGGTGCGCGGCCGGGTGGTGTGCGGTCAGGTGTGCAGGCCGCACTCGGTCTTGCCGGTGCCCGCCCAGCGGCCGGACCGGGCGTCCTCCCCCGCCGCGACCCGGCGGGTGCAGGGGGCGCAGCCGACGGAGGTGTAGCCGTCCCAGAGCAGCGGGTTGAGCAGGACGCCCTGCTCGGCGACGTAGGCGTCCACGTCGTCCTGGGTCCAGCGGGCGATCGGGGCGATCTTGACCTTGCCGCGCTTGGGGTCCCAGCCGACGACCGGGGTGTTCGCCCGGCTGGGGGACTCGTCGCGGCGCAGGCCGGTCGCCCAGGCGTCGTAGCCGGCCAGGCCGCGCCGCAGCGGCTCGACCTTCCGCAGGGAGCAGCACAGGTCGGGGTCGCGGTCGTACAGCCTGGGCCCGTACTCGGCGTCCTGCTCGGCCACGGTGTGCCGGGGCGTCAGGGTGATGACGTTGACGTTCATCACCGCCGCCACCGCGTCGCGGGTGCCGATGGTCTCCGGGAAGTGGTAGCCGGTGTCCAGGAAGACCACGTCCACGCCGGGGAAGACCGAGGAGGCCAGATGGGCCACCACCGCGTCCTCCATGGAGGAGGTGACGCAGAAGCGGCTGCCGAAGGTCTCGGCGGCCCAGCGCAGCACCTCCTGCGGGGGCGCCTCCTCCAGCTCGCGGCCGGCCCGCAGCGCGAGCGCCTCCAGCTCCTGCGCGGAGCGGCTGCCGGGGTCAGTGGCGGTGCGGCTCATCCGGTGCTCCCCTGGGCGGTGTCGGCGGGCTGGTGCGGTGGTGGGCCGGTGCGGTGGCGGTGGCCGGTGCGGTGGCGGCGGGCCGGGCCAGCAGCCCGAGGAACTGCAGCTTGAAGGCGCGGGCGCAGCCGCCGCACTCCCAGGCGCCGTGGCCGCCGGTCTCCGACGGCCGCAGGTCCTCCTCGCCGCAGTACGGGCAGTGGAAGGGCGCGGCCCGCTCGCTCATGACAGCTCCTCCTCGGTGGCCCGAGCGGCCCACTGGGCGAAGCGCTCACCCTCGCTGCGGCCCGCCGTGTAGCGGCGCAGCAGCCGCTCGACGTAGTCCGCCAGGCCGGCCGAGGTGACCTTGAGGCCGCGCACCTTGCGGCCGAAGGACGGCTCCAGGCCCAGGGCGCCGCCCAGGTGGACCTGGAAGCCCTCCACCTGCTCGCCGTGCTCGTCGGTGACCAGCTGGCCCTTGAGGCCGATGTCGGCGGTCTGGATGCGGGCGCAGGCGTTGGGGCAGCCGTTGATGTTGATGGTGAGCGGCTGGTCGAAGTCCGGGAGGCGGCGCTCCAGCTCGTCGATCAGGCTGCTGCCGCGCTGCTTGGTCTCCACGATGGCGAGCTTGCAGTACTCGATGCCGGTGCAGGCCATGGTGCCGCGCCGGAACGGGGACGGGGTGACCCGCAGGTCCAGCGCCTCCAGGGCGGCCACCAGCGAGTCGACCCGCTCCTCGGGCACGTCGAGCACGATCAGCTTCTGCTCGACGGTGGTGCTCAGCCGGCCGGAGCCGTGCGCCTCGGCCAGCTCCGCGACCTTGCTGAGCAGCGAGCCGTCCAGCCGCCCGACGCGCGGGGCGAAGCCGACGTAGAACCGGCCGTCCTTCTGGCGGTGCACGCCGACGTGGTCGCGCCACTGCCGGGCGGGCAGCTCGGGGGCGGGGCCGTCGAGCAGCGGCCGCTTCAGGTACTCGTCCTCCAGCACCTGGCGGAACTTCTCCGGCCCCCAGTCGGCGACCAGGAACTTCAGCCGGGCGCGGGTGCGCAGCCGGCGGTAGCCGTAGTCGCGGAAGATGGAGGCGACACCGGCCCAGACGTCCGGCACCTCCTCCAGCGGCACCCAGGCGCCCAGCCGGACGCCGAACTTGGGGTTGGTGGAGAGGCCGCCGCCGACCCACAGGTCGAAGCCGGGGCCGTGCTCGGGGTGGACGACGCCGACGAAGGAGATGTCGTTGATCTCGTGGGCGACGTCCAGCAGCGGCGAGCCGGAGACGGCGGTCTTGAACTTGCGCGGCAGGTTGGAGAATTCGGGGTTGCCGACGTAGCGGCGGCGGATCTCCAGCAGCGCCGGGGTGCCGTCGATGATCTCGTCGGCGGCGACGCCGGCCACCGGGGAGCCCAGCATGCCGCGCGGGGTGTCGCCGCACGCCTCGGTGGTGGACAGGCCCACCGCCTCCAGCGCCTGCCAGATGGCGGGGACGTCCTCGATCCTGATCCAGTGGAACTGGATGTTCTGCCGGTCGGTGATGTCGGCGGTGCCGCGTGCGTAGGTCTGGGAGACCTCGCCCACGGCGCGCAGCTGAGCGGTGGTCAGCCGGCCGCCGTCGATGCGCACCCGCATCATGAAGTACTCGTCGTCCAGCTCGTGCGGCTCCAGCACACCGGTCCGGCCGCCGTCGATCCCGGGGCGGCGCTGGGTGTAGAGGCCCCACCAGCGCATCCGGCCGCGCAGGTCGTTGGGGTCGATGGAGTCGAAGCCGCGGCGGGAGTAGATCGTCTCAATGCGCGTCCGCACATTGAGACCGTCATCGTCCTTTTTGAACTGCTCGGCGGCGTTCAGCGGGGTGAAGTGCCCCATGCCCCACTGCCCTTCGCCACGGTGGCGGGTCACCTTGCGGGCGGCGGGCCGGCGCGCGGGGGCGGCGTCCGTCGTCGGCGCGGCCCGGTCGGGGGCGGGAGTGGTGGCCATGATGCGTCCTTCGGCAGGTGGTGACGCGCTGGGGAGGTTCGGACGGTCTCCAGGGCGCAGCACTGCGGTGACCTGCGGGGTACGCGAGGGCTTGACGCAGTGACCTGGCCGGAGGCGCCCGCACATCCGCGTCGGCGGGGATGGCGAGGGGGTGGCGCCGGATCGAGGGCGGCAGGGGGGATCAGGTCACCGGACAGATGGCGCTGGACACGCGAAGCAGGTCGACGTGGAGTCGACCGACCAAGGTTGTTCCGGCACCAGACATGGCTAGAGATTCCCATGCCGGTCTCCCGCCGGTCCACTAGCGTCCGTATGTCGGACAAAATGTCTTCACTATGTGAGACGGCGCCTCCGGGGGCCCGGTTGGCGGCTCGGGCGCGGCATGAGCGGGGGTGTCCGCTGCCGATACGGTACGGGTGTGCAACCAGCAGGCGAAACTCCCCGGAAGGCCCCCAAGCACCGTGCCCGGGGCTCCCAGCGGGCAGGGCGGCGGTTCAGCGGCGCCTCCTGGCGCACCACGGTCTGGGGCCTGGTGAAGGACACCACCCACACCTGCGTCGAGTACCGGGTCACCGGGCTCGCCGCCGAGGCGGCGTTCTTCACCCTGCTCTCCATCCCGCCGCTGCTGCTCTGCCTGGCCGGCACCCTCGGCTACCTCGACGACATCGTCGGCGCCGGCACCATCGACAACCTCCAGCGGGACATCATCGACGCCTGCGGCACGGTGCTCTCCCAGGAGTCCATCGACCAGGTCGTCAGACCGCTGCTGAAGAGCGTCTTCGACAGCGGCCGGCCCGACCTGATCTCCATCGGCTTCCTGCTCTCGCTCTGGTCGGGCTCACGGGCGCTGTACATCTTCATCGACACCATCACCGTGATGTACGGCCTGGACGGCAAGCGCGGCATCGTGCACACCCGCGCGCTCTCCCTCGGCCTCTATCTGGCCGCGCTGGTGATCGGCTCGCTGGTGCTGCCGCTGCTGGTGGCGGGGCCGGGGATGGTGGTGGCCGCGCTGCCCGGGGTGGCGGTGCTGGTCAACGCGTTGTACTGGCCGGTTGCGATCGTGCTGCTGGTGGTCTTCTTCACCACGCTCTACCACGTCTCGGTACCCGCCAGGACGCCGTGGCGCGAGGACATCCCCGGCGCCCTGGTCGCGCTGCTGGTGCTGGTGGTGTGCAGCGCGGTGCTCCGCATCTACCTGGTCAGCTCGGTGGAGGGCTCGGCCTCGGGCCCCACCGTGTACGGGTCGCTGGCCGCGCCCGTCGCCGTACTGCTCTGGATCTTCGTGGTGGCCCTGGCGGTGCTGATCGGCGCCGCCATGAACGCGGCCATAGACCGCCGCTGGCCCAGCCAGGAGACCGCCGAGGCGCGGGCCGAGCACGAGCGCGCCGACGAGGCGGCGGCCGCCGCCGTCATCCGGCAGGCCGCCGCCCGGCGGGCCGCCGAGCGCGCGGCCGCCCGTCCGTACCCGGTCGGGCCCGACGCCGACCTCGACGCCGAGGACGACGACTTCTTCGACGGCGACGCCCCCGCCGAGTACCCCGAGCGCTGGGCCGACCTGCTGCCGCCCGGCGATGTGCGCGGGCGGCTCAGCGGCGGCCGGGGGCGGCGGCGCCGCCAGGGCCCCCCGCCGCCGGACAGCGACCGGCCGCCGACCGGCTGAGCGGGGCGGCGGCCGACCGGTGACTCCGGGCGGCGCCGACCGGGGGGCCGGTTGCCGAGCCGGTTGCCGAGTTAAATGCGGTGCGGCCCGGCGGAGGGTTCCCTAGACTCCTGCCCGTCGCGCCGTCCGATCCGGGCCGCGCCGCCACGCCCTTCACCGGGCCCGACGCAGGAGCAGGAGGTGAGCCCGATGGCTGTCCAGGTCGCCGTGGCTGCCCCGAGCAGCGCTCGCCCCCACCCCTCCCCGGTCGCCGCCTGACGCCGTACGGACCGCCGTACCGCGCGCCCGGCCGGGACACCCAGCTCCCGAAGGGCCTCTCGCGTTGTCTGACGCAACCCCCGCACACCCGCTGGCCGGTCACGGCTGGACCCCGCAGCTCGACGAGCTGTTCGCCCCGCTCCACGACGCCGGGCTGCTGCCCGGCCGCATCTCCCGGGTCGACCGCGGCCGCTGCGACGTGGTCGTCGCCGACCCCGGCTCCGGCCCCGACTCCGATACGGGCAGCGGCCTGCGTACGCTGCGCGCCGACACCGCCGCCGTACACGACCCGGACCCGGTCCGCCGCCCCTGCACCGGCGACTGGGCCGCCGTCGACCCGGCCGCCTCGCCGCTGCCGGTGCTCGCCGCGCTGCTGCCCCGCCGCACCGCCGTCGTCCGGGTCACCACGGGCGGGCGGTCCGAGGGCCAGGTGCTCGCCGCCAATGTGGACACCGTGCTGATCGCCGTCTCGCTGGCCGCCGAACCCGACCTCGGCCGGATCGAGCGCTTCCTCGCCCTGGCCTGGGAGAGCGGCGCCCAGCCGCTGGTGGCGCTCACCAAGGCCGATCTGGCGGGCGACGCCGAGCACATCCGCGCCGATGTGGCGGCGGTGGCGCCCGGCGTCACCGTGCTGCCGGTCAGCGCCGTGACCGGCGGCAACATGGAGGTGCTGGCCGCCTGCCTGTCCGGCAGCACCGCGCTGGTCGGCCAGTCCGGCGCGGGCAAGTCGACGCTGGTCAACACGCTGGCGGGCGCCGAGCTGATGACCGTCCGGCACGTCCGCGACCGGGATGGCAAGGGCCGGCACACCACCACCACCCGGGAGCTGATCCCGCTGCCGGGCGGCGGCGTCCTGATCGACACCCCCGGTCTGCGCGGCGTCGGCCTCTACGGCGGCGAGGGGCTGGGCCAGGCGTTCTCCGACGTCGAGCAGTTGGCCGCCGAGTGCCGCTTCGACGACTGCGCCCACGGCACCGAGCCGGGCTGCGCGGTGAACGCGGCGCTGGCGGACGGCACGCTGCCGGAGCGGCGCTGGGACAGCTACCGCAGGCTCCGGCGCGAGAACGCCTGGATCGAGGCGCGCAGCGATGCCCGCCTCGCCGCCGAGCGCCGCCGCCAGTGGAAGGTGCTTCAGAAGTCGGTACGCGACTCCGGGGTGATCCGGCGCCGCTGACGGCCGCAGCGCGGGACCGGCCGCCGCAGCCCGGGTGGCTTGCGGCGGCCGGTCCGGCGGGTCGGCGGAGTGCGGCCGACTACCCGGCCCGGGGCGGCCTGCGGCGGAGCCGGGCGGGCAGCTTCTCGCCCTCGTGCCAGATGGTGAAGACCACGCTGGCGATACAGAGGGCCACGAGGACGATGCCCAGGATGACGATGCCGACCATGGCGGGGGCCTCCGGTCGTCGGACGGATGCGGAGTGCGTCCGGCGCGGTGCCGGTCCGTGTGTACCTCGGATCTGCCCCGGAGAACGGACGCTCACACTCCGGACCGGTTCCGTTCACCGCGAACCCCCTTTCCCTCAACTCGGCTGCGGGGCAACGCTTTCCGGCGCGCCGGGCTCCCGGCCGGCCCCGCCCGCCTCACGGCCGGGTGCCCGCCGAGGTTCGCGACCCGCGGCGGGGTGGCGCGCGGAAGTCTTGACATCGCCAAGCGCGGTGTGCCTAGATAGCTCTTGCTGAGAGCGCTCTCATCTCGGGTGTGTGCAGGTGATGCGGGCGCTCGCGGCGGCTGTTCCGGAGTGGGAGCTCCCGGTACGGCATGACGTGGCAAGGCCGTACGGGCCGGGTGGACGGTGGGCCCGGCCCGGCTCGTACGGCCTTCTCACCATCGACCGGTCGCGGTCCGCAGCGGTGCCCCCGCTGCGGACCGTCGCCTGTCTCCCCCCCCACCGCCTCCCCCACTGCCCGGCTCGAAGCCGCAGGCGCCCCCGAGAGGTCACGCGGAAGCGCGGAACACCAGACGCGTGGGCGTGATCACCGAGGAGAGGGGGCTCGCGCCGGGCTCCGGGCTGCTGGTCTGGGCGAGCCGGCGCAGCAGCAGCCGGGCCATCAGCCGCCCCATGTCCTCGATGTCCTGCCGCACGGTGGTCAGCGGCGGATCGGTCCACGCCGCCACCGACTCCTGGTCGTCGAAGCCGACCACGGCCACGTCCTCCGGCACCCGGCGGCCCTGGTCGCGCAGCACCCGCAGCGCGGCCGACGCCATCAGGTCGGACGCGGCGAACACCCCGTCCAGGTCCGGGTGGCGGGCCAGCAGCTCGGCCATCGCCCGGCCGCCGCCCTCCTGGGTGAAGTCGCCCTGGGCGATCAGCGTCGGGTCGCCGTCCGGCACCATGTCGCGGTAGCCGTCGAGGCGGTCCAGCGCCGACGTCTGGTCCAGCGGGCCGGTGATGGTCGCGATCCGCCGCCGCCCCAGCGACGCCAGGTGCTGCACCGCCAGCCGGGCCCCGCCCCGGTTGTCGGAGTCCACATAGAGCACCGCGCGGTCCGACTCGGCGCCCGCCCAGTCCGGCCGGCCGCCGAAGACGGTGGGCAGGCCGACCTTGCGGGCCATGATGGGCAGCGGGTCGTCCTGGTGCAGCGAGAAGATCAGCGCGCCGTCCACGTGCCCGCCGGCCAGGTAGCGGCCGACCCGCTGGTAGTCGCCGGTGTCCTCCACCAGCAGCAGCACCAGCTGGGAGTCGGCGGCGGACAGCTCCTTGCTGATGCCGCGCAGCTGCTGGGCGAAGAACGGGTCGGAGAACACCCGGCTCTCCGGCTCCGCGACCACCACGGCCACCGCGTCATTGCGCCGGGTGACCAGGGTGCGGGCGGCCTGGTTGGGTACGTAGCCCAGCTCCTCGACCGCGCGCTCCACCTTCTCCCGCAGCTCCGCCCGGACGCCCGCACCGCCGTTGACCACCCGGGAGACGGTGGCCCGGGACACTCCGGCGAGGTCCGCGACCGCCTCCAGGGTCGGTCGGGGTGCGCCGGTACGCACCTGCTGCGCGGACTCGTCGGTCACCTGCTGCTCCTTGCCGGTATGGGGGTGCGATAGAGGGGTGAAAGTCGTCACGAATGAGCTTAACGTCTGACTCCAAAAGCTGAGAGCGCTCTCATGGTCCGGGTTCGGTCACAGTCGATCTGTCACTGCCATGCACCTGCCGCCTCGGGGGCATAAGCGCGGCGGGGGGACGGGCCCTCCGATTGCGGGCGACGGGAGGTGTCCTCGACATGCCGCCGTACCGAGAGGCACGTGAAGCGAAGCGGTCCGGGCGGTCCGGGCGGTCCGGCCGGGAGCGCGACGACCGGGGCCGGGATGACCGGGGCCGGGATGACCGGGACTGGGATGACCGGGACTGGGGCGACGAGCGGGAGCCCGCCCGGCGCCCGCGCGGCGGCTACCGCCGTGAGCGGGGCCGGGTCCCCTGGTACGTGGCGCTGCCGGTCACCCTGGCGGTGATCGTGGCGGCCTTCCTGGCCGCCGTACGGCTGGACTGGCTGCCCGGCCTGCCCGACCTCTTCGGCACCGAGACCAAGGACCGCAGCGGCCCGGCCGTGCTCAAATCCATCCAGGACATGAGCCGCTACCAGGCCGCCACCGGCAACTACCAGGTCATCGTGGACCTGGACAAGGACGCCAAGTTCCTGCCGGACGCCGTCCGGGGCAGCCGCACCCTCTACGTCGGAGCCGGCGCCGTCGGCGCGTACGTCGACCTCGGCAAGGTCGGCGCGGACGCCGTCACCGTCTCCGCCGACCGGCGCAGCGCCGTGCTGAAGCTGCCGCACGCCAAGCTGGACGCGGCCGCGCTGGACGCCAAGCACTCGTACGTCTTCACCAAGGAGCGCGGCCTGCTGGACCGGTTCGGTGACTTCTTCGGCAGCAACCCGGGCAACGACCAGGAACTCAATGTGCTGGCCACCCAGAAGATCCAGGACGCGGCCGAGCAGAGCGACCTGGACAAGCGCGCCGAGGAGAACACCCGCGCCATGCTGACCGGCCTGCTGCGCTCGCTCGGCTTCACCAGCGTGGAGGTGCGCTTCCAGTAGCCGCCCGGGGTGCGGTGGCCGGGGCCCGCAGAGTCGCCCCGGCCACCATGTCCGATATCCGCCAGTCGGTGGCCGTGCGATGCCGCAGACTGGACAGCGTGATCGATGCCGACGACACCCGCTACCGGGCCGTGAACAGCCGGGACGCCCGCTTCGACGGGGTGTTCTTCACCGCTGTGGCGACCACCCGCATCTACTGCCGACCGAGCTGCCCCGCGGTGACCCCCAAGCGCGCCAATGTCTCCTTCTACCCCTCCGCCGCAGCCGCCCAGGCCGCCGGCTACCGCGCCTGCCGGCGTTGCCGGCCCGACGCGGTGCCGGGCTCCCCGCAGTGGAACGTCCGGGCGGACCTGGTCGGCCGCGCCATGCGGCTGATCGGGGACGGCGTGGTGGACCGCGAGGGCGTCACCGGCCTCGCGGAGCGCCTGGGCTACAGCTCCCGGCAGCTGGGCCGGCAGCTGGTCGCGGAGCTGGGCGCCGGACCGATCGCGCTCGCCCGCGCCCAGCGGGCGCACACCGCCCGGGTGCTGCTCCAGACCACCGAACTGCCGATCACCGACATCGCCTTCGCGGCGGGCTTCTCCAGCGTCCGGCAGTTCAACGAGACGGTACGCGAGGTGTACGACCGCACCCCCGGCGGGCTGCGCGCCGAGGTCAGCGCCGCCCGCCGCATCCAGCCGCCGGGCGGCGGCATCGCGCTGCGGCTGGCGCACCGTGGCCCGCTGGACACCGGCCACCTGCTGGACTTCCTGGCGCTGCGTGCCGTGCCCGGCGTGGAGGAGGTCGTACCCGGCGCGCGGCGCGGCGCCCGCACCTACCGCCGCACCCTGGCGCTGCCGCACGGCCATGGCATCGCGGAGGTCGACGGCCCGCCGCCGGGCACCGCCGACCGGGGCTGGCTGGACTGCCGGCTCCAGCTCTCCGACCTGCGCGACCTCACCACCGCCGTGCAGCGGATGCGAGCCCTGTTCGACCTGGACGCCGACCCCGGCGCGGTCACCGAGCAGCTGGGCGCCGACCCGGTGCTCGGCGCCCGGGTGCGCGCCCGGCCCGGCCTGCGCTCGCCCGGCCATGTCGACCCGCATGAGCTCGCCGTCCGGGCGGTGCTCGGCCAGCAGGTCACGGTGGCGTCGGCCCGTACGCTCGCCGGGCGGCTGGCCGCCCGCTACGGACGGCCGCTGCCGGCCCCCAGCGGCGGCCTGACCGTGCTCTTCCCCACGGCGGACGCGCTGGCCGGCGCCGCCCCCGAGGACCTGGCCATGCCCGCCGCCCGGCGGCGCGCCGTCCTCGGCCTGGCCGCCGCCCTGGCCGGTGGCGCGGTCCGGCTGGACGCGGGCGCCGACCGGGAGCAGGCCGCCCGTGAACTGCTCGACCTGCCGGGGATCGGCCCCTGGACGGTCGGCTACATCCGGATGCGGGCCCTGGCCGACCCCGATGTCTTCCTGCCCTCCGACGCCGGAGTGCGCCACGGGCTGGCCCGGCTCGGCCACCCCGGCGACCCGGCGGCGGCAGCGTCGGCCGGCGCCGCCTGGGCGCCCTGGCGCTCGTACGCCGTGCACCACCTGTGGGCCGCCGCGTCGGCCCCCGTCACCACCGAACCCGTCCAGACCGGAGTCTGATCACCCATGACCACCCTCTACACGACCATGGAGAGCCCGCTGGGCACCCTGCTGCTGTCCGGTACGGACGACGGGACCGGCACCGCCGTGCTCACCGCCGTGACCGCGCCCCAGCAGAAGTACGCCGTCGACGCCCCGCTGCCCGACTGGCGGCCCGCCCCGGGCGCGTTCACCGTCGCCACCGAGCAGCTGACCGCCTACTTCGCCGGTGAGCTGACCGCCTTCTCGCTGCCGCTGGCACCGGTCGGCACCGACTTCCGGCAGCGCGTCTGGCAGGCGCTGGAGGAGATCCCGTACGGCAGCACCGCCACCTACGGCCAACTGGCCGCCGCCGCCGGGGAGTCGCCGCGCGCGGTGCGGGCGGTCGGCGGCGCCGTGGGGGCCAACCCGCTGCTGGTGGTGCGGCCGTGCCACCGGGTGATCGGCGCCAACGGCTCGCTGACCGGCTTCGCCGCCGGGGTCGACCGCAAGCGCTGGCTGCTGGGCCTGGAGAGCGGCGGCCTGTTCTAGCGGCGGCCGCTGCCGGGTGCCCGATCACCGGGCGCCGCCGGGTCAGGGCCGTACGAGCGGCTGCGCGACCGGGACGGCGCCCGCCCTGGCGCGTTGCAGTCCGGTGGTCCGCTGGATGACGACGATGGCGAGCGCGAGCAGGGCTATGCCGCCCTGTGCCGAGCGTGCCAGGAGCAGGGGATCGGTGACGCCACGGTTCGACAAGGGCACGGGCCTACTCTTCCGTCGGGCCGGCCAGTGCCTCCGCGAGGCGGTCCAGGCCGGGGAGGGCCCGCATCACCGCGTCGTGGTCGGCGGGGGAGAGGGATGCCAGGGCGGCGGCCATCCGGCGCTCATGGGCGTGCTGCCAGTCCGCCAGCTGCCGGTGGCCCGCCTCGGTGAGGGCGATCCGCGCGGTGCGGCGGTCACCCGGGTCGGGCTGCCGGTCCACGAACCCGGCGTCGAGCAGCTTGCCCACCAGCCCGCTGACCGTGTTGGGCGCCAACCGCTGCCGTGCCGCCAGCTCACCGACCCGCAGCGGCGCGGCGGACAGCGTGTGCAGCAGCTCCACCTGGGCCATCGGCAGCGACTCCCACGGGTAGTCGGTGCGGATGCTGCTGCGCAGCGCCCGCCGCAGCCGGGTGACCACGTCGGCCACCCGCTGAGCCCGCTGCGCCGCAGCACTCGCCTCAAGTGCGGAGGCGGCTGCGGGCGCTTCGGCGCGGTCCTGGTGCTGCGGCATGGCGGACAGCGTACCGCCGCCGAACTGCACTTTCGCCCGAGCCCTTCGGTCTCCGACAGCATCGGTGACCGACACTGTCGGACACCGAACGGAAGGGGGGCGCGGCTGCCGCCACGCCCCCCGACCGCGACCGACCCGGGTCAGCCCACCGGCTTGGCCCCACGGGCGGCCAGCATGTCCGTCATCAGCTTGATCTCGGACGTCTGCCCGGACACGATCGTCTCCGCCAGCCGCTTCTCCACCGCGTTCTGACCCAGGCTCACATAGCCCTCGGCCATCGACACACCGGCCTTGTGGTGCTCCACCATCAGCTGGAGGAAGAGCACCTCGGCCGCCTTGCCCCTGGCGCTGCGCAGCTTCGCCAGCTCCGTGTTGGTGGCCATGCCGGGCATCAGCGAACCGTCGTGCGCCCGGTAGGCGTGGTCCATGTGCATCCAGGCCATCGGCGGGGCGGCGGAGGTCTGGTTCAGACCCCACTGGTCGAGCCAGCCGGTCATCATGCCGCGCTGGTTGGCCTGGGTGTTGATGATGTCGAAGGCCAGCAGCCGCACCTCGGCGTCGTCGGTGCGGTCGCGGACGATGAACGCCATGTCCACCGCCTGCTGGTGGTGGACGGACATGTCACGGGCGAAGCCCGCGTCGGCGGAGTCGTCCGCCGGGACGCTGATCGACGCCGGGCCGCCGGCGGAGGCGGGCGACCCGCCCGACGCGCCGACCACCAGCGCCAGCGCGGCGACGCACAGCGCCGCCACCCCGGCCACCACGGCAGGCCACCACAGCCCGCGCCGAGCCGCCACCCGGGCTCCCTCGGTCAGGTCGGGCCTGCTCACGGCATCACCCCGACGTCGCTGCACGAGGCGCCGGGCTCACGCGTCTGCGGCCCCTGCACGTACTTGGCGAAGAACTGGTCGACCCGGGGGTCCTTGGCGTTGTCCAGGACCAGCTGGGTGCCCCAGGCGGAGAGGGTGATGGCGCCCTGCTCGCCCGGGTACGGGCTCATCAGGGAGTACGGGGTCTTGGAGACCTTGTCGGCCAGCAGCTTGACGTCCGCGTCGGACGCCTTTTCGTTGTAGGTGACCCAGACGGCGCCGTGCTCCAGCGAGTGCACCGCGTTCTCGTTGGGCACCGGCTTGTCGTACACCTTGCCCATGCAGTCCAGCCACGCCTGGTTGTGGTCGCCGCCGACCGGCGGGGTCATCGCGTAGTCGACCTTGCCCTGGACGTGGTTGAACGTGAGGTCCTTCCAGGTCTTGACCCCGGCGATGTCGACCTTGGCGGCCTTCTCCTTGGCCGACGCCTCCGCCGAGGCCGACGCCTGGGCGGCGGCCTTCTTGGCGTCGTTCTTGCTGTTGGCGTCCGTGACGATCCAGATGCCGCCGCCGACCATGCCCGCGAGGACGACGCCGACCACCGAGATGGTGATGGTCTTGTTGCGGCGCTCGCGGCGCTTCTCCTCCTGACGCAGCTGCTCGATACGCGCTCTGCGCTCGGTGGCCTGCTTGGAAGCGGAACCCATGGGTGTGTCCTTGTCTGTGTTCTCGGAAGCCGAGGTGCTCGGAAGACGAGTGAGGCAGGAGGCACGGCGCCGATGGCACCGGGCCGGGTCCGGTCGCGGCAGGGCACGCGGCCGGTGGGTTCCGCTCAGGTCCGGTGGACCTGGAGCTGGTGGAGATCGGGGGGCCGGTGGCTGTCGGGCAGCGGTCCCTGCGGCTCGGCGGCGGGCGCGGGCCGCAGCACGACCAGGGCGGGCAGCGGCGCGACCAGCGGCTGCGGCGGCGCGTTCGGCAGCAGCGCGTCCTGGACGCACGGATGGTTCGGGGCGCAGCCGCTGCCCGGCCGCCCGCCGTTGTCGTACACCGAGCAGAGGGCCGGGAGGCCGCCGTCCGACTGCCGTGCGGCGGGGCCGCTCCGCTCCTCCGCCGTCGACGCGCGGGCCGCCGCGTACGTCGCCGCGTACGTCGCCGGGTGGGCCCGCGCGGCCGGGTGGGCCACCGCCGGGAGCCGGGCGCCGCCATGGTGGCCGGCGCCGACGGCGTGGGCCGCGCCGACCCCGCCCGGTACCAGGAAGAGCAGCATGACCAGCAGGACCGACCACCGCGTCCGCTCGGACCGGGCCGGCCGCAGGGCCTGCCGGGCCGGGCGGCGGCCTTGAGCGGATGCGGTCATGCGCACATATTAATCAGCCGAATGGGTGAGCTGTCCTGGTCGGCGCAGCATCTTGTCCGACCGCCGGTCGCGCGCCGCCGCCACCCCGGACCGGCTGCGGGCTACCGCCGCACCCAGCCCCTCTCGTACGCGTACCAGCCCAGCTGCATCCGGGTGGTCACCGCCGCCAGGTCCATCAGCCGCTTCACCCGCCGCTGCACGGTGCGCAGCCCCAGCTCCAACTGCTTGGCGACGCTGTTGTCGGTGAGCCCGGCCAGCAGCAGCGAGAGGATCAGCAGGTCGGTGCCGTCCGGCCCGTCCCGCTCCGGCTCCTCCACCGCGCCGCCGGACAGCCGCACCGGACGCGCCTGCTCCCACACCGACTCGAACAGCCCCACCAGCGCCTCCAGCAGACCGCTGGCGTGCACCACCAGCGCGGCCGGCTCCGCCGACGCCGAACCCGCCGTGAGCGGGACCAGCGCCACCGACCGGTCCGCCACGATCAGCTTGGACGGCACCGTGTCGACCATCCGCACCTGCTCGTCGCGGCCCAGCGCCGCCGACAGCGAAGCCAGGCCGCCGGGGGTGTCCAGCAGGCTGCGCTCCAGCACCACCCGGTACGCCACCCCGCGCTCCACCGCGCGCGCCTCGGCGGCGTTGTCCTCACCGCTGACCGCGAGCGGGCGGGCCGTGACCATCGCCAGCACCTCGTCCCTGGCCCCCAGCTGCAACTGCTCGAAGCGGTGCCGTACGCCCTCCAGGCCGGTCACCACCTCCATCAGGTCGTGCGCCGCCATGTCCGCCGCGCCGATCCGGTACTCCCGGGCCAGTGCTGACACGGCCAGCTCCGCCTGGTGCAGCTCGTGCCGCCGCTGGGAGAGCAGCGCGCCCAGCGCCACCGCGGGCGGCGCCGCCACATACCGCTCCGGACGGCCCGGCGACGGGGCGGCCAGGCCGCGCTGCTCCAGGCGGCGCAGCGCCACGGCGATCTCGTCCTCGGCGGCGCCCAGTCTGCGCGCCAGTTCGGGCGCGGCGGCGGCGCCCACTCCGACCAGGGCGCGGTAAGCGCTCTCCTCACGGTCGTCCAGTCCGACGAAACCGAGCAACTCGACCCACCCCTTACTTGCCCTGCGTGCGGCCTCCGGCGCGGCGCGGCGCCGGGGCGACCCGGGCCGTCGTGCGGAGCCGCCGCCGGACATCATGTTCGATCACGTGCGATTCCTGCCAGTGCGGGGCGGCGCGGTGTCCGCCGCGCTGTCCCAATCCCGTGCTTCGCCCGACAGTTGGTCCACCGTGGAGAGACAATGGCCCAGGAGCCGCTGAAGTCCGGTGACCGCTCGTCAGTCCCGGTGGGCGCGGCACCGGGCAGCCCATCGACCCGGCGGAGGAGAGCGACGATGAGCAGCCAGGGCACCACGCCCGCCGACGATGCCGAGGACGCCGGAGAGACCGGGGGCACCGGGGACGCCTGGTGGCACGCCGTCTACCAGGGGCCCGGGGACACCGCCCCGGACACCGCCCCGGACACGGCCCCGGACGCGGCGCCCGACACGGCGCCGGCCCGGCCGGGGGGTGGGTCGGTGGACGACTGGTTCGACTCGGTGGCGGGGATCGTCGGGGGCGGGGTCGTGGCCGAGGGTGGGGCCGGGGCCGGGGTCGTGGCGGCGGGTGGTGGGTCGGTGGATGACTGGTTCGACTCGGCGGTGGGGGTCGTCGGGGGCGGGCCGTTGCCGCCGGGGATTCGGTCGGCGGACGGTTCGGCGGCCGGTGGGGAGCAGTCGGACGGGTGGGTGGACGGCTGGTTCGACTCGGTGACGGGCATCGTCGGGGACGGGGCGGCGGGGCAGTCCGCCGAGCCGGGTGAGGTGGCGGATTCCTGGTCCGGGGTGGTGGCCGGTGACGCGGACCGGGTGGTCTCCCTCGGACCGGCGGGTGGGGTACTCGGGCCGGGCGGGGCGGCGGAAGCCTGGTTCAACGCGGTGCCGGGGGCGGGGGACACTGGTTTGGTGGTGTCCGTCGAGCCGCTGGGCGACGGGCTCGGGGTGGGCGATGCGCCGCCGGAGGCCGGTTCGGGCGCGGGCGACGGCGGCTTGGTGGTGTCCGCCGAGGTTGCGGGTGGCGCGGGCGTGCCGGGGTCGGGGGGCGCTTCCGGTGCTGGTGGGGAGGGTGTGGCGGGCTCGGTCGACTCGGGTGGGGTGGATGGCGGCTGGGTCGGCACGGCGGGGGGTGACTGGGCGTCAGGGCCGGGCTGGGTGGTGTCCGCCGAGCTTGCGGGCGGTGCGGAGGCCGACCGTACGCCCGGTGGGGCGGTGGACGACTGGTTCGACTCGGCGGCGGGCATCGTCGGGGACGGGCCGCTGCCGCCCGGGATTCGGCAGCTGGGCGACCCGGTGACGGCGGAGGAGCCGTCCGACGAGTGGGTGGACGGCTGGTTCGACTCCGTGCTCGGGATCGTCGGTGACGCTCCGCCGAAGGACACCGGTGATCGGGCCCGGGAGTCGGCTGGTCCGTCCGGGCTCACCGATCCCCGGTCCGGGCCGGGGGAGGCCGACCGCCCGTCGTCCGTGGAGACGGGTCCGTTGCCGTATCAGGGCGGCGCGCCGACGTCCCCGGGCGACCGGCCGCGCGGGTACGCGGCCGAGCCGTCGCCGCCACCCGGGGAGACGGAGCCGGAGGGCGGGACGTCCGGGGGCAAGGCCGAGCCGTTCACGCCGTCGGAGGACGGTCGGTGGGCCCGGGGGGTGTTCGGCGGGTTGCCGGTGGATGGTCGGTTGACGGCCGGGGCCGTCCCGTTGCCGTACCCGGGAGACCGGCCGCCCGTGGCGGAGGCCGCGCCCTCCGCGTCGCCGGGCGCGGGCCGTGACGCGGGGGAACGGGACCGGGAGGGGTGGACCGATCCCCGGTCGGGGGTCGCTTGGCCGTCGGGCGGAGCGGGCCGGTCGTCGGCTGGCGCTTCGCCCGCGTACGAGTCGGAGCAGCGCCCGCCGACGGGCGCCGGGCCGCTGCCGTACGTCGGGCCGCTGCCGTACGTCGGGGATCGCCCGCCGACGTACGAGGCCGAACCGTCCGCCCTGCCGCCGGCGGACCCGGACCGGCTCGCGGAGCTGGACGCCGACACCGTGGTCGAGGGCGCGCGCTACGGCGGGCTGACCCTGCGGGCCGCCAGCGTGCGCGGCGACTCGGCCCGCTACCGGGGCGAGCCGCGCCGCGACGCGCTGCTGGTGGCCCGGTTCGGGGAGCAGGCCGACGGCATCCTGGTGGCCGTGGTCGCCGGGACCGACCGGAGCGCGCAACTGCCGCCGCAGGCCGCCGCGGGCGCGTGCCGGCAACTGGCCGCCGCCGTCGGCCGCAGCCGGACCGGACTGCTCGCGGACCTCCGCGACGGCACCCGCGACGGACTGCGCTTCGGACTCCAGCGGCTCACCGCCCGCGCCGCGCTGCACCTGCGCCGGACCCCCGCCGCCGCGCCGGACTCCCCGGCGGCGGCCGGTTCGCTGCACTGCCTGGTCGCGCCACTCGACCCGGCCGCCGGCGGCCGGGTCTGCTTCGGGCTGGGGTCCGGCGGCCCGTTCCTGCTGCGCTCCGGGCAGTGGACGGACGCGTACGACGCCCCGCCGGGCCCGGCCTTCCGCTGCCGGCTGCTCCCGGACACCCCCGGCGACGTGCTGCTGATGGCCACGGACGGGCTCGCGGAACCGCTGCGCGGCGAACCGGACGTGGCCCGCTTCCTCGCCGGCCACTGGTCGCCGCCCGGCCCGCCGGGCACGGTCGACTTCCTGCGGCAGCTCCAGGTGCGGGCCAAGGGGTACGCCGACGACCGCACCGCCGTCGTCCTCTGGAGCGACTGAACCCGGGCGGCGGCCTCAGCCCGGGGCGGCCAGCAGCGCGTCCAGTACGGCGGCCACGTGCGCCAGCGACTCGGTACGCCGCACCCCGGGCAGCCCGATCACGATCGGCGTGGCGAAGCCGTCGAGCACCGCCCGGATGCGTACCGCCGCCGTCTCCGCATCCACCGGGCCGAACCCGCCCGCCGCCGTACCCGCCGCCGTGCCCTCCATGAGCAGGCCCACCAGGTCGCGGTGCCACGGCTCCTCCACGGCCAGCTGCCCGCTGCGGATCTCCTCGCTCGCCAGCGACCGGCCCCACACCTCGACCCAGAGCGTCCAGCGCGGGTCGCCCGGACCCTCCGGCAGGTAGAGGTCGGCGTACTCCGCGAGCCGTACCCGGGCCGGCACCGCCGTCCGGGCGAGCATCGCCCGGCGCCGCTCCCCGAGCTGCTCCTCGCTCCAGCGCAGTGTCTCCAGCAGCAGCCGGTCCTTGCTGCCGAAGTAGTACAGCAGGTGGCCGCCGCTCATCCCGACCTGCTTGCCGAGCCCGGCCATGGTCAGCCTGGCCAGGCCGTGTTCGGCGATGGCCGCCATGGCGGCGGCCAGCACCTGCTCCCGGGGCTGCGCGGGCCGCCGGGTCCGGGCCGGACCGGGCTGCGGGTCCGGCGCTGCGGTCTCTCGCGGACGGATGGGGATCACACCTTCGCTCGAACGGCGGTCATGGGCGAGTCAACCAGGCGGCGGCGGTGCGCCGGGTACCGGGACGGCGGTACGTCACGAGTGGGCCACGAACCGTCTGCGGCAATGCCGCCGGCCACACGGTTCTGACACTCTGTGCGCACCAAATCACCATACCCTCAGGAGCACCATGCACGACCCCTACCAGCGTCCGCCCGTCCGGCCCGTGCCGCCCGCCGGGCGGCCCCGCCGCAACGGCCCCAAGCTCGCCGCCCTGGGCTGCGGTGGTCTGCTCGCCCTGCTGTTCGCGGGCGCCGTCGGGGCTGCCGCTGCCGGTGGTGGCGGCAGCGCGAAGCCCGCGCCGACGGTCACCGTCACGGCCACGGCCACGGCCACCGTGACCGCCACGGCTACGGTCACGGCCGCCGCCGAACCGGCCCCCACCGTCACCGTCACCCGTACCGTCAAAGCCACCGTCACCGCCACCGCGACGGTCACGGTCACCGCCAAGGCGAAGTCCGCCACGACCGGCAGCGGCTCCGGCGGTTCCGGTGGTTCCGGTGGTTCCGGCGGCGGGAGCGACGACCACGACGGCGCGACCGCCCTGTGCAACGACGGCACCCTCTCCTACGCGGCCCACCACCAGGGCGCCTGCTCCCACCACCACGGCGTCGCCGTCTGGTACAAGTAGCCACCACCAGCGGCCGGCCCCCTCACCCCGGGCCGGCCGCCCCCCGCCAGGGCCGCTGCCTTCTCCCAACGCCCAGGGCCACGGCGGCCTGACGCACACCCGGCCACAGGTTCGGCAAGGCCGGGTGAGACCCTTCGTCGCGCACATCCGTGCATACTTCCGGAGCCGGCGGGCCGTCCGGCGCAAGGCTTGGCCGACATTGCTCGTTCGCGACTGCCCAGGAGGCCACGGTGGCGCTGCACCGGCTGGGCAGATCCGGAGAGCGAGAACGGCGGCTCCCCGCCGCTGGGTGAGAGCGACGCGCCGGAGGCCGCGCAGGGCGGGCGGCGGCTGCCGGTGCCGCAGGAGATCGACGCCGAGCCGGTGCCGCCCGCGTGGAAGAAGGCGGTGTACTCCGACACCGCGCTGCCCGAGGGGGCCGCGAGCAGTGACCGGACATGCTGCGGGTCCGCCGGGTCGCTGATCACCCATCAGGTCCGGTTGCCACCTGCTGCGGATGTTCGGCCGCGAGGGCCACTTCGAGCTGGTCGACCCGGTGGCCGACGCCTACCGGCGCCGGATGAACCGCCGGCTCACCGTCCAGGAGTCCCGCCACACGCTGGCGCGGGCGATCTGCCACGGCAAGCGCGGGCACATCCAGCAGACCTACCAGGACGGCCAGGAGGACCAGTCTCGGGCTGATGCGGAACGCCGGTTGTGGAACGCCCGCTGTCTGGACGCCGCAGTGACCGAACCGGCGGGGGCCGGCCACGGTCTTCCGTCCGCGCTGTAGGGCGGGGACGGAAGGTTCCCGGGCGTCAGCAGTACCTCACCGGCGATCTGGTGTACCGCGACGAGGATGGGTAATACTTCCGTGTCGACCGGGCGGTGGACGCCGTCGACCTGGGCGGCGGTGAGCGGCTGTACACGGCCATGTCCGAGGAGCGCATCCTCGCCGCCTGCCCCGACGTGCACGGACTGCACTGTGGTGTCGGCGGAGGTCGGAGGTCAGAGGGCAGAGGGCGGATCGTGACGGATGTGCAGCTCGTGCTGCACGCCGCCGCGGACCCGGAGCCGCACCCGGACCGTACGGCCGAGGTGCGGGGCGCCCTGACGGGCACTGCGGCGGCGACGCCGCGCAGCGTGCTCGCGATCTCGGAAGCGGACCTGACCACGGGCCGACGGGCAAGGTGCGGAAGTTCCTGATGCGGCAGCGCCACCGGGCGCAGACGGCGAGGGTGTGGGATGCGGACCGAGGAGGAGGCGGCGGACGCCGCCGAAGTGGGCGCCGCCGGGCCGGCGGCCCCCGTCGCGCCCGTCGCCACCGAGCGCGTGGAGGTGGACTTCGCCGGCGAGGGCGAAGGTCTGGAGGAGATGTCCTGGGGGATGTGGGAGATCTGGCAGGCGATGGGCCGGCAGCGCAGCCAGCTGCCGATCGGCGGCCGGGCCGCAGTGGAGCCCGGCACGACGCTGGACGACCTCGCCGCCGAACTGCGCTACCTGATGGAGCGCTTCCCCTCGACACGCACCCGGCTGCGCTTCGCCCCGGGAGGCCGGGCGCTCCAGCAGCTCTTCTCCACCGGGCGCGTCACGCTGGAGGTGTACGACGCCGCTCCGGACGCCGACCCGGAGGAGGTCGCCACCGCGGTCGAGGAGCGCTACCGCAGCGAGCCGTTCGACTTCGCCGGGCAGTGGCCGGTGCGGATGGCGGCCATACGCCAGCACGGCCGTCCGGTCCAGCAGGTCACCGTCATGCACCACCTGGTCACCGACGGCCTCGGCAGTGAGATCATGCTGGGCCAGGTGCGGACCCGGGACACCGCGCCGGTCAGCGGTATGCAGCAGCTGGAGCAGGCGCGCTGGCAGCGGTCCGCCGCAGGGCAGCGGCAGAGCGAGCGGGCACTGCGGCACTTCGAGGGCGTCCTGCGGACGATGCCCGCGCGGCAGCTGCCCGGCCCCACCGACCCGCGCGAGCCACGGCACTGGGGCGCGCAGTTCCACTCGTCGGCGCTGACGGCGGCGCTGCCGGTGATCACCGCGCGGACGGGCACTGCGGTATCGGGGGTCCTGCTGGGCCTGTTCGCGGTCGGGCTGTACCGGGCCACGGGCATCAGCCCCGTGGTGGTGCGGCCGGTGGTCAACAACCGCTTCCGGGCGGTCTTCGCCGATGTGGTCTGCATGGTCGCGCAGGCGGGCGTGTGCACCGTCGACGTCGCGGGGGTGAGCGCCGCGGAGGCCGTCGAGCGGGCCGGGCGGGGCAGCATGACCGCGTACAGGCAGGCCTACTTCGACCCCGAGGCGCTGGACGAGCTGGTCGCGCGGGTCTCGATCGAGCGCGGCGAGGACGTGAGCATCCGGACCTACTTCAACAACCGCAGCACCTACGCACTGCCGGCGGACACCGACCGGGAGGTGGACCCGGAGGAGCTGGCGCGGGAGCTGCGGGCGGCCCGCCGGGACACCGTCTTCCGCTGGTTCGCGCGGGAGGAGGACCAGGCGGAGCGGTTCTTCGTCCACGTCGACGACACCCCGGAGGGCGGGCTGCGCTTCGAGATCCGCGTCGACACGCACTACGTCTCGCCCGCGCAGGCCGAGGCGTTCGCCTACGCCATGGAGGCGGCCGCGATCGAGGCGGCGCTCCCGGAGGGGGCCGCCGGGGGCGAGTAGTTGCCGTACAGGGGCCGCCGGCCTTGATGCGGGGCCGTTCGCGGGTTCAGGCCGGCGGTGTCCCGTCGCCTGCTCGTCGCCCCGCCCGGAGATCGGCGGGCCAGCCGGCGAGGCGGGGCCGGGAGCTGCGGGGCCGGCGGACGACGGGCTGGGGGCGGGCGCCGACGCGGCGCTGCCGCAGCGGCGTGGTGCCGATGGGCGTGGGCGGCTTGCAGGTGGAGCACTGGGTGAGGGACGCCTCGACCCCCGCCTCCGGGTAGTCCAGGCTCTCGGGCGGCAGAAACGTCGCGCCGCAGCCGCAGTAGCCGATGCTCCTCATCCCGTCACCGTCCCCATGCCGCCGCAACGCCCGCACGGCGCGGTGACGCCCCGCTGCACGGCCTTCTGCGTGCCGTCGGGCTGTGTCCGGACTTCGTGGCGCGTCTGGCTGGTGACTCCGGCGCCCTCGCAGGCGGTGCATCGCTCCATACCCCTGACGGTAGTACCGCACGGCATCGCTCCGCGATGCTGTCACCCGATCGGGGACATCGCGGGGTGCAGCCCCGCCCTTCTGCTCAGACCGTTCGGTGCTCCCTCGCAGGGGCGGGGCCGCCTGACCCGAGTACATTCCCCGGACCGGGCGGAGCGAGTCACGCACTTCGGTGCAGGTGGTGCAGCATCAGCAGTGCGGCCACCGCGTTGGCTGACCTGACCTCTCCCTTGCCCACCAGTTCGGGCACCCGCGAGCGCGGCACCCACTCGCGCCGCTCCGACTCGAAGTCGTCCGTCGGCGAGGCCGTTCGACGGCTCGACGGTGAGCAGATGGCTCAGCGGCCCGGGGCGCCAGCCGGTCTCCTCCAGCATTTCCCGCGCGGCGGCGTCCTCCAGGCCGGCGCGCTGCCGGACAGCGGGGCGCCGACGCGCATGGCGACAGCGGCCTGACACGCCTCGCCACCGGTGCGACGAAGCCCGTCGTCGCGCCCTGGCTGTTTCCCGGACGACCCGCTACGGTCCCCGAGCCTGATCCACCATCAGAAGGAGGAGCGGATGGCCCGCAGGATTCGCATGATCGGCACCAGCTCGGGTAACAACGGCTGCCCGACGCTCTACGAAGACCTGGACACCGGTGACGTCCTGGTACAGGGTGACGCCGTCACCGATCCCGACGACATCGAGCAACTCCGCAACGTCAAGGAGGGCGAGGGGTTCGTCACCGTTCCCCGTATTCTGCTGGCGGACTGGGCGCCGAGGGAGGCCGAGCGTGTGCCCCAGATGGTCAGCCTAGAAGAGTTCGATGGCATGTTCGAGACGTTCGAGCACGCCGCCTGGCGTCTGGAGACCCGCCGTGCCTACCGCTCCGACCAGCAGACCGGCACATACCAGCGGTTCACCCGGGGCGAGCCCGCAGACTACGACATGGACGACCCCTGGTGCGTCTCCCGTCGCGAGCAGGCCGCTCTCGGCAAGCGCATCGAGCGGGTGCGCGTAGTGGACACCCCGCCGACCGCCGGCCAGCTCTACCTGCTGGACGGGGCTCGACGCAACGCCGCCGTGGGCGAGGACATCCGCAACCTGTGGCGGGCGGACGCCGACCGGCTTCGCCTTCCTGTGGAGGATTTCTGGATCTTCGACTCACGGGTGGTGGCACTCTTGCACTTCGATGACGCCGACGACCTCACCGGTGTCGAGCTGATCACCGACCCGGTGCGAGTCGTCCGGTACTGCCAGGCCCGCGACGCTGCCTGGCACCACGCGATCCCGCACGCCAAGTTCGCGGCTCGGGTAGCTTCCGCTGGGTGACCACCGATTTCCAGCAGGGCCGTGTCGTCCTCGGTGCGCGGCTGCGCGAGCTGCGCACCGAGGCCGGCCTGACCGTCCGCGACCTGGCAGCCCGCTGCGGCTGGGTGCCATCCAAGGTCTCCAAACTGGAGAACGGCAGGCAGACCGCCACGTCGGCCGATCTGGACACCTGGGCTCGCGGCACGGGCCGTCCGGACGCGGCGGACGAACTGAAGGGGCGTCTGCGGGGACTGGAGTCCGGCTCCCGGTCCTGGCGCCGCCAGCTAGCCGCCGGACATCGGCCGGTGCAGGAGAACCTGACCGTCGAGTATGAGCGATCGACCGTACTGCGGGCATGGGAGGCGGCCATGGTTGTGGGCGTGCTCCAGACTGCCGAGTACGCCCGGCACATCTTCTCCGGCTACAGCGAGCTGCACCGTTCCGTACGGGACGTCGACGAGGCGGTGCGGGCTCGTATGAGGCGGCAGGACACCCTGTACGAGCGCGGTCGCCGGTACCACGTCGTCATGGGCGAGGCGGCGCTGCGCACTCTGGTGTGCCCGCCGGAGGTGCTGGCCGCCCAGTTGGACCGGCTCAGCGGGATCGCCACCGGCCTGGACACCCTGGCGCTGGGGATCGTCCCGTTCGGGGCCCGGCTGAAGATCCCGCCGGCGAACGGGTTCTGGATCTACGACGAGCGGCTGGTGATCGCCGAGGACTGGCATGCGGAGCTGTGGCTGGACGACGCGGAGAGCATCGGCCTGTACCTGCGGGTATGGGAGACGCTGAACGACTCGGCGGTGTACGGGCGCCAGGCCGAGCGCCTGATCACCCAGGCACGGGCGGCCCTCAGTCGCCCGTAGGGGGAACACCGGGAATCACCTGGGCGCCGAAGAGAAACAACGAGAAACGCAGCAGAAATCCTGAAACAGGCCCTCCTACCGTCCCAACATGGCCGTCCTCTCACCCCCCTCGCCGCCGCAGCCCGTCCTCGGGTTGCCGGTCGACGCGTCCACCCTGGCGCGCCTGCACGGCGCCGCCTGCATCATCTGCGGCGACCGGTCCGGGTCACTGACCCCGGCCGGGTACGTCTACACGAGCTCAGGCTCCGGCTGGCTCGGCTGGGCCGTCGCCGCCTGCCCCCGGCACCGGGAAGCGCAGTGAGCGCCGCCAGCCCCGCACCGGAGCCGCACCCATTCCAGCCGTACGAGCCCTGCGGGGAATGCGCCGGCTGCCGGGACGGCGGCCGTCCCGGCTCCGCGTCGGCCTGCTACACCGACTGGCTGAGCCTCGGCGTCCCTGCCGCTCTTGCCCGCGCCCGGGGCGATGCCGGGTGAGCGACGAGAGTCAGGTCCTCCTGACCGTACGGGCCTACCGGCTCACTCCGGACGGCGGCCGCCAGGAGCTGAAAGCGGCCGAGGTCCGCCAGGGTGAACCCGAGTTGATGGACCGCAACGCGATCCCCGCCCGCTTCTCGCCCTGCCGGTGTCCCAGGTGCCGTGCCCCCCGCTGAGCAGCATGTCCAATGGTCGGCCTGCCGGCGAGGGCCTTTCGGCTGTCGTAGGCGTGTACCACCATCGCTGAGCGCGCAGTGGCGTGCGGTACCGCGCGGGCCGCCGTTGTTGCGCCAGGCCGGAGTCGGGTCGTCCCGGGCATCCCCAAGGTGCAGGTGACCCGACTCCGGCCTTCTTCCTGATCGAGGGGGAGAGAAGTGGGAGACGACCATGGGGAGCTATAAGAGTGTCCAGGTCAGGCGCCTGCACCTGGCAGAACGTCACACGCGGGGCTGCTGTTGGGTGATGCAGTGGATACCGCCGCCATTGGCGAAGATGGGGCGGGCGTCGACCAGTTCGATGGTGCGGTCGGGGAAGACCTTGGCGAAGGCGTCGGCGGCTGCCGCGTCGCGCGGGTCGTCGAAGGCGCAGAGGATGACGGCGCCGTTGACCAGGTAGTGGTTGATGTAGGAGTAGTCGACGGGTTCGCCGGCGGGGTCGCGGAGGACGGTGGGGGCGGCCAGTTCGAGGACTTCCAGTGGGCGGCCGTGGGCGTCGGTGGCGGCGCGGAGCAGGGCGGCGATCTCCTGGCCGACCTGGTGGTCGGGGTGGGCCGGGTCGGGCTGGGTGTGGACGGCGACCAGGCCGGGGCGGAGGAAGGCGGCGACGATGTCGACGTGGCCCCGGGTGCCGAACTCGTCGTAGTCGCGGGTCAGGCCGCGCGGCAGCCAGATGGCCTTGCGGGTGCCGAGGTGGGCGTGGAGTTCCCGTTCCACCTGCTCGCGGGTCCAGCCGGGATTGCGGCCGGGGTCGAGCTGGACGGTCTCGGTGACCAGTACGGTGCCCTCGCCGTCGACGTGGATGCCGCCGCCCTCGTTGACCAGCCGGGAGGCGAAGCGGCGGGCGCCGGCCAGCCCGCCGACGTGCTCCGCGATGTGCCGGTCGTGGTCCCAGGAGGCCCAGGACTGGGCGCCCCAGCCGTTGAAGGTCCAGTCGGCGGCGGCCAGCGAGCCCCGGCCGTCGGTGAGGAAGGTCGGGCCGATGTCGCGCATCCAGGCGTCGTCCAGCGGCCGTTCGACCACCGTGACCGCCGGGTCGAGGTAGCGGCGGGCGGCCTCGGACTCCCCGGTGCCCGCGATGACGGTGACCGGTTCGTAGCGGGCGATGGTGCCCGCGACGGCCGCCCAGGCCAGGCGGGCGGTGTCCAGGTCGCTGCCGGGGCCGTCGTCCGTACCGAAGGTGTCGTTGGGGGTCGGGAAGGCCATCCAGGTCCGCTCGTGCGGCTGCCACTCGGCGGGCATGGAGAAGCCCAGGTCGGCGGGGGTGGGTGCGGTCGTCATGGGGTTCCTCGGGGTACGGGGGAGGGTCAGAGGAAGTAGAGGCGGCTGAGCGAGACGCTGTCGGCCGGTTCGGAGCGCAGCGGCTCGCCGTCCAGCGAGACCAGGCCGGTGGCGGCGTCCACCCGCACCTCGCCGGTACGACCGTTGCGGACCATGCTGCGCGGCCCGATGCCCCGGGTGTGCCGCACGGCGACCCGGCGCCGCCGGGTGGGCATGCCGTCGGCGGCACCGGCCGCGGCGGCCCCGGCGACGAAGGCCACCGACAGGTCGGCGGCGGTGGCCCCGTGGGCGCCGAACTGCGGGCCGAGCACCAGCGGTTCGCAGGTGTCGGTGGAGGCGTTGGGGTCACCGACCACGCCGTAAGCGGGGAAGCCGGCCTTGAGGACCAGTTGCGGCTTGGCGCCGAAGTGGTCGGGGCGCCAGAGCACGATGTCCGCGAGCTTGCCGACCTCCAGCGAGCCCACCTCGTGGGACAGGCCGTGCGCGATGGCGGGGTTGATGGTGAGTTTGGCGATGTACCGCAGTACGCGCTCGTTGTCGTCGCCGCCGTCGCGCTCCCCGTACGAGGAGGTGCCGTCCAGCGGGCCCAGTTCGCGCTTCATCTTCCCGGCCATGGCGAAGGTGCGCCGTACCGTCTCGCCGGCCCGGCCCATGCCCTGGGCGTCGGAGGAGGTGATGCCGATCAGCCCCAGGTCGTGCAGTACGTCCTCGGCGCCCATGGTGCCGGCCCGGATGCGGTCGCGGGCCATCGCCGCGTCGCCGGGGAGGTCCACCTTGAGGGCGTGCGCGGAGACGATCATGCCGAAGTGCTCGCCCAGCGCGTCCCGGCCGTAGGGCAGCGTCGGGTTGGTCGAGGAGCCGATGACATTGGGGACGCCGGCCATCCGCAGCACATTGGGGACATGCCCGCCGCCGCAGCCCTCGATGTGGAAGGCGTGGATGGTGCGGCCGTCCAGGACGGCCAGGGTGTCCTCCACCGAGAGGCACTCGTTGAGGCCGTCGGTGTGCAGCGCCACCTGGACGTCGTACTCCTCCGCCACCCGCAGGGCGGTGTCCAGCGCCCGGGTGTGGGCGCCCATGTCCTCGTGCACCTTGAAGCCGCAGGCACCGCCCTCGGCCAGCGCCTCCACCAGCGGCGCGTCCCCGGAGGAGGAGCCCCGGGCCAGGAAGCCGATGTTGACCGGCCAGGCGTCGAAGGCGTTGAAGGCGTGCCGCAGCGCCCACGGGGAGTTGACCCCGACGCCCCAGACCGGGCCGAACTCCTGGCCGATGATCGTGGTGACGCCGGAGGCGAGGGACGCCTCCATGATGCGCGGGGACAGCAGATGGACATGGGTGTCGATCGCCCCGGCGGTGGCGATCAGGCCCTCGCCGGAGACGATCGTGGTGCCGGTGCCGACCACCACGTCGACGCCGTCCAGGGTGTCCGGGTTGCCGGCCCGGCCGATGGCGGCGATCCGGCCGCCGACCAGGCCGATCGAGGTCTTGCGGATGCCGAGCACGGCGTCGATCACGGTGACGTTGCTGAGCACCACGTCACAGGTGTCGCGGACGGCGGCGGCCCGCAGATGCAGCCCGTCGCGGGCCGTCTTGCCGAACCCGGCCAGGAACTCCTCACCGGGCTGCTGGGAGTCGGACTCCACCCGGATGATCAGCCCGGAGTCGCCCAGCCGGAGCCGGTCCCCGGCCCGGGGGCCGTGCACGGCGATGTAGTCGTGCGGGTCGACGCCGCCCCGGAGGCTGCTGCCGTCACCGCCGGTCAGCTCGGCGTTGGAGGACCTCATGCGCCGCTGCTCCCTTCCACCGCGCCGCCGCCTTGCGGCCCGTCGTCGGCGTCGTCGGCGTCGTTGCCGTCGTACGCGTCGTTGCCGTCGTACGCCGTCAGATAGCCCGTCGCCCGCGCCTTGGCCAGCGCCGCCTCCCGGGCGCCGGGCGCGTCCAGCGGTCCGTCGACCAGCCCGGCGAAGCCGATGGCCACCCGGGCGCCGCCGATCGGGACCAGGTCGACCCGGACGGTCGCGCCCGGGTCGAAGCGCACCGAGGAGCCCGCCGCCACGGCCAGCCGGGTGCCGTACGCCGCCGCCCGGTCGAAGGCCAGTCGCGGGTTGCACTCGAAGAAGTGGAAGTGGGAGGTGACCGAGATCGGCACGTCGGAGGTGTTGCGCACCGGGAGGTGCACGGTGGCGCGGGCCGGTTCGCGGCCCGGCCCGTCGCCCGGCAGGGCGGCGCCGGGGGCGTCGTCGCCGAGCGAGCCCGCGCCCCGGAACGGGTCGGTGACCACGGCGAGCCGGGTGCCGTCGTCGAAGACCGCCTCCACCTGCACCATCGTGACCACGTCGGGGACGCCGGGCAGTACGTCCTCGGCGCCGAGGACCGTACGGCCGGCCTCGATGGCGTCCGCGAGCCGGGCCCCGTCGCGGGCGGCCTCGCAGACGGTGTCCGCGATCAGGGCGGTTGCCTCGGGGACGTTGAGCAGCACCCCTCGGGCGCGGCGGGCGCGGGCCAGTTCGGCGGCCGTGAAGATCAGCAGCCGGTCGCGCTCGGTGGGTGTCAGTCGCACGGTCCCTCGCTCGGCGGTTCAGAGGCGGTTTAGAACGGCGTTCAAATCCCTGGCGGCATTCAACCGCCGCACCCGCCGCTCTGTCCAGCCTCGCCCCCGCCGGGCCGCTCGGCACGGCGGGCGCGCCCGGCGGGCGGCGGCTTCGCCCGCCGTACCGCGACCGGGTGTCCCGGGCGCGCGGTCGGCGGTGGCCGGAAACCGATGGGGCGTCAGTTTCGCGGGCCCTCTGAGCGGGTGCGGGCGCGTCCACCTGCCCGTACGTGCGGGAGGGGCGCGGGGGTGCCGCCGAGGAGTGGTGCAGGGGGTGACGTACCAGGATTTGGGACGGCTTACGTGGGCATGACCGTTGCTGGCGCGGTATCTGCGCGCCACCGGGAATTCCCGACACAGCGGCTGCGGGAGGCAGGGGCGGTATCGGCCCCGAAGGGCGGAGCAGAAGTGAAGGACGGTCAATCGCGGCTCCCGCGACAGCGGAACGCCCCACCGGTCGGCGGCGGCCCGGACCCGCAGGCCCGCACCCCGGCGCCCCCCGACCACGAGACCATCGCCCCACACCTGCCGGCTGCCCCCGACCCCGGCCCGGCCGAGGCGCAGACCTCGCACGCGGCCCGGCTGGAACTCGCCCTGACCGCCACCGGCACCGGCTCCTTCGACTGGGACCTGGCCGCCGACCGGCTGGCCTGGGACGACCGCACCCGGCAGCTCTTCGCACTGCCCGCCGGCCAGTACGGCGCCCGGCCCGCCGTGCTGCGCGACCGCGTCCTGGCCGACGACCTGCCCCGCCTGGACGCCGCCGTCCGGGCCGCCGTCGCCGCCTGCGGCCCGTACCGGGTGCACTTCCGCGTCACCGGGACCGGCGGCGCCGAGCGCCGGGTCTCCGCCCACGGCCGCGCGCTGGCCGGGCCGGACGGCCGCGCCGCCCGGGTCGTCGGCATCGTCCGCGACGTCACCGCGGAGCAGGACCTCGCCTCCTGGCTCCAGCGCATCATGCTGCCCCGCCGGATGCCCCGGATACCCGGCGTCGCCGTCGCCGCCCGCTACACCACCGGCACCCACGGCCTGGAACTCGGCGGCGACTGGTACGACGTCATCCCGCTGCCCGGCGCCCACGTCGGCCTGGTCATCGGAGACGTCCAGGGCCACAATGTGCACGCCGCCGCCGTGATGGGCCAACTCCGCGCCGCGCTGCGCGCCTACGCCGCCGAGGGCCACGACCCGGCGGCCGTCGCCTCCCGGGCCTCCCGCTTCCTGGCCGACCTGGACACCGGCCTCTTCGCCACCTGCACCTACCTCGACCTGGACACCCTGGCCGGCAGCGCCGAGATCGTCCGCGCCGGGCAGCTGGGCCCGCTGATCCGCGGCCCGCACGGCGACTGCGCCTGGCCCGCCGTCGAGGGCGGCCTGCCGCTCGGCATCGAACCCGAGCACGGCTACCCGGTGACCCGCCTGGACCTGGAGCCCGGCAGCGCGCTGCTGCTCTGCACCGACGGCGCGGTGGGCTCCCGCACGCTGGACATGGACAGCGGCGCGCGCGGCCTGCGCGAGTACCTGGCGGCCAGCCCGGTGGACGACCTGGAGGCGCTGGCCGGTGCCATGGCCGACCTCGCCCGCGAGCAGCACGGCGGCCCCGACGACCTCGCGCTGCTGCTCGCCCGCTGGGACGCCCCCGCCGACCACGTCCTGCGGCGGCGGCTGCGGCGCGCCGTCGACCCCGCCGACCTGGTCGCGGTGAGCAGGGTACGGCGCCAGCTGCGCGCCGCGCTGCTGCGCTGGGGCGTGCCCGAGCTGGCCGACACCGCCGAACTGCTCGCCTCCGAGCTGGTCACCAACGCCCTGGTCCACACCGACCACGGCGCGGTGCTCGCCGCCACCCTGGTCACCCCCGCGCCGGACGCGGCCGGGCCGGGCGTCCCCGATGCCGTGCTGCCCGACGCCGTGTTGCCTGATGCCGTGCTGCCCGACTTCCCGGCCCCGCTCCGGACGGCCCCGCGCACCCCGGCCCGGGGCACCCGGCTGCGGGTGGAGGTGCACGACCGCGCCTCGCAGCGGCCGCAGCCGCGCACCCCGGGCGAGCAGGCGTCCTCCGGGCGCGGCCTGCTGCTGGTCCAGGCGCTGGCCGACGACTGGGGGGTGCAGCCGCGCGGCGAGGGCAAGGTCACCTGGTTCGAGCTGGTCTGCCCGTGACACCGCGCCGCCGCGCTTCGCGGGCCGCTGGGTTAGCCTCGACGGTGGTGCGCCGGAGCGCGCCCGCCCCGGCAGCCGCCGGTCCGCCGGCCGGTTCGCAGGCGACCGGTCCACCTGGGACCGGCATTGCCGCACGGGCGAACATCCGAGAGGATGCAGAGAACTTGTGCGGTCCGCCCAGGGCCGCGGTGATGTGGGGAGCGGCAGGACAACCATGGCGATTGAGCCCGAGCCGCAAGGGCCCGCCCGCCGGCCTCCGTTCCGCCCCCCGGAACAGAGCGTGCGCGAGCGCGAACGAGGAGCCCGGGAGCGCGCCCCGCGCGGTCGGCAGGCGGCCGCCGCCCGTGGCGGACCGGTGCCCGGCGCGGACTCGGCCCCGGAGTGGCTCGAACCGGCGATGGCCGCCAACGGCATCGGCTCCTTCGACTGGGACATCCGGGGCGACGTCCTGGAGGGCGACCTGCGGGCCCGCCGCATCCTCGGCCTGCCGGGCGACTGCTTCGACCGCAGCATCGAGGCGTTCCTCACCCTGCTCCACCCCCAGGACGCCCCTGTGGTGCGGCGGCGCGTCGACCGGGCGGTCACCGAGCTGGGCCAGTGCGGCGCCTACTTCCGGATCGTCCACCCCGGCGGCGAGCTGCACGCGGTGCGCTTCCGGGGCCGGGTGCTGGCCGACGCCCAGGGGCGGCCCTCCCGGATGGTCGGCTTCGTCTGGGACGCCACCGTCGAACTCCACAAGCGCACCCGGGCCGACCTGATGGCCGTGCTCCGCGAGGAGCGCACCCGCTTCATCAAGGAGGCCGCCCGCGCCCTGTCCGAGGCGGTCACCGTCCGCGACGTGGCCCGGGTCTTCACCGAACTGCCGCTGCCCGGCCGACCGCCGGACGGCCTGGTCCTCGCCTCACTGGAGAACGGCCGACTCCAGATCCTGGGCGCCACCGGCTACCACGCCGAGTCGATCCGCCCGTACGACCGCAGCCCGCTGGACTCCGGCCACCCCGCCGCCGACGCCGTCCGCACCCGTACGCCGATCTTCCTCGCCAACCGCGACGAGTACCGCGAGCGCTACCCCGAGACCTGGCCCCGGGTCGACCCGCTCGGCCACAACTCCTGGGCCTTCCTGCCGCTGATCGCGGGCAGCCGGCCCATCGGCGTCTGCCTGATCAGCTTTGACGACGGCCGCGAGCTCGACGGCGACGACCGCACCCTGCTCGCCACCCTCGGCGGCCTGGTCGCCCAGTCGCTGGCCCGCGCCCGGCTGCACGACGCCGAGCACGAGCTGGCGTCCGGCTTGCAGCGGGTGATGCTGCCGCGCCGGGTGCCGCCGGTGGCCGGGACCACCACCGCCGTCCGCTACCTGCCGTCCGGCACCGGGCTCCAGATCGGCGGCGACTGGTACGACGTCGTCCCGCTGCCCGGCGGCCACGTCGGCCTGGTGATAGGGGACGTCCAGGGCCACGATGTGCACGCCGCCGGAGTGATGGGCCAGCTGCGGATCGCGCTGCGCGCCTACGCCGCCGAGGGGCACCCGCCCGCCGCGGTGATGGCCCGCGCCTCCCGCTTCCTGGCCGACCTGGACACCGGGCACTTCGCCACCTGCACCTACGCCGAGGTCAATGTCGAGTACGGCGTGGTGTACGCCGTCCGGGCCGGCCACCTCGATCCGGTCGTACGGCGGGCCGACGGCACCGCCAGCGTGCAGCCGGTGACGGGCGGCCTGCCGCTGGGCATCGCGCCGGAGGAGGAGTACCAGGTCACCCGGTTCACCCTGGACCCGGACGAGATCGTGGTGCTCACCACCGACGGCCTGGTCGAGGCCCGCGCCGTCGACCTGGACGAGGGCATGGACCGGCTGCGCCGGTCGGTCGGCGGCCCGCTGCCGGAGCCGGTCGGCGCCGCCGACCCGCTGGAGGCGCTGGCCGACCGGATCGCGGCGGAGGCCGCCGAGTCGGCCGAGCGCGAGGACGACATCGCGCTGCTGCTGATGCGGTGGGACGGGCCGCCCGGCGGCCAGCCGCCGAGGCAGCTGCGCCGCCGCGTCGGCCAGGCGGACCTGGCCCGGATCGCCGAGCTGCGGGCCGAGCTGCGGGACGCGGTGAGCCGCTGGGGTGTGGGCGACCTGGCCGACACCACCGAGCTGCTGGCCTCCGAGCTGGTCACCAATGCGCTGGTCCACACCGACCGGGACGCCATGGTCACCGCGCGGCTCTACCGCGACGGGCAGGGGCCGGTACGGCTCCGGTTCGAGGTGGAGGACGAGTCGGACCAGTGGCCGCGCCGCCGCACCCCGGGCGAGCAGGCGTCCTCCGGCCGGGGCCTGATGCTGGTGGAGGCGCTGGCCGACTCCTGGGGCGTGGAGCCGCGCGGCAGCGGCAAGCGGATGTGGTTCGAACTCACCGCTCCCACCGCCTGAGCCGCCGCCGGTCGGCGGCTCAGGCGGTAGGGGCGGTGAGCCTGGAGGCGGCGTCAGCCGAGCTGCTGTTCCAGATCCCTGAGCTTCTGCTCCAGCGAGTCCAGCTTGGGCAGCGTCAGGGTGTCGTCATGGGCGCTCAGGTCGATGGTGCGCGGCTCGGCCGGGGCGTCGTCGGCGCGCTTGGCGCCGCGCCGGTCGTCGCTGCCGCGCTTGGCGCCGCGCCGGTCGTACCCGGCGGGCTCACCCGCCGTGGCCAGGGCCGGGGCGGCGGACCGGCGGGCGCGAGGTCCGGGCCGGCCGCTCAGCGCCCGGAGTTCGGCCCGCTCGCGCCGCCCGGCCAGCCGCTGCCGCTCCCGGGTCGACTGCTTCTCCCTGCGCTCCTCGCGGACCTCCTCGACCGCCTCGTCCAGGTTGCGTACGCCCTCCAGCAGCATCAGCGACCAGGCGGCGAAGGTCTCCCGGGGCGCGCGCAGCCAGCGGACCATCCGGATCTGCGGCAGCGGGCGCGGCACCAGGCCCTGCTCCCGCAGCGCCGCCCGGCGGGTCTGCTTCAGCGCCCGGTCGAACAGCACGGCCGCCGAGAGCGACATCCCCGCGAAGAACTGCGGGGCGCCGTCATGGCCGCCGCCGCGCGGGGCGTGCACCCAGTTGAACCAGGCGGACGCCGCCGCGAAGAGCCAGACCAGCAGCCGGGAGCCGAGCGCCGCGTCGCCGTGGCTGGCCTCGCGCACCGCCAGCACCGAGCAGAACATCGCGGCGCCGTCCAGCCCGAACGGCACCAGGTACTCCCAGCCGCCGGACAGCCCCAGGTTGGTGACGCCGAAGCCGACCAGGCCGTGGAAGGAGAGCGCGGCCGCCACTGCGGCGCAGCAGAAGAGCAGCGTGTACGAGGAGATCCCGTACACCATCTCCCTGCGCCGCCGCCGTTCCTCGCCGCGCTCCCAGGAATCGCCGGTGCGGGTCCGGCCGGTGGTGCCCCGGATGCGCAGCAAGGCCACCAGTGCGGCGACGACCACCAGCACGGCCGCGGCTGCCGCGGCCCAGCCCGGCGAGATGTCGGAGAGTCTCATGGCGGACCATCCTGGCGGAAGATCCGCCCCCGGAGCACCCCTTCGGCGGTATTCCACCGCTGCGGGGGACATTACTCTCCCGCCCGGCCCGGCTAGTTCAGGGTGCTGCGGTCCCGGCGTACGTCGCAGGTGCGGGGGCAGCTGAAGCAGGCTTCGGCCGGGCGCACGGTGTAGAAGAGGCAGCAGCTGACCCGGGTCCGGGTGCGGATGGGCTCCTGCCCGGGGCCCTGGTCCAGCGGCCGGAAACCGGCCCGCCCGGCGAACGGCGGGGTGGTGCCCGGCAGCAGCTCGGTCAGCTCGGCGGCGGCCCGCTCCTCCTCGCCCAGCAGGCTGCCCAGGTACCAGAGCCCTTCCACCAGCTCGTCGGTGGCCATCCCCCACAGGGTGCGCGGCCCCCGCCGCAGCTGCGGGCGGAAGACGGCGAGCAGCGGCTCCAGGTGCTCGGCGACCGCGGCCAGCAGTTCGCGGCGCAGCGCCGCCTCGTCGGGGACCACCCGGGCGTGCGGCAGTCCGGCGGCCGGATCGTCCGGCAGGCAGGCGAACGTCACCGGTTCGGCGGTCAGCATTCCGGCGGGGCGGTTCATCGAGACCGCGTCCACCGGCAGCCTGGGCACCCGCCGCTCCAGGAACCACGGCAGGCTGAACAGCAGGCAGACCGGCCAGGCGTAGCGGTGCAGGGCGAAGCTGGCGGCGACGTCCGGCCGCAGCGGCTGCCCGTACTCGGCGGGGCCGCGCGCCTCCTCCACGGCGATCAGCCGCCGCAGCGCGGCGGGGTCGCGCACCAGGTCGGCCACCGTGACCCAGTCGCCGCCGGAGCGCGGCGCGCCCTGCTCCACCCGCAGCGCGGGGAAGACCTCCGCCAGGCGCGCGTACGCGGCCGTGCAGGGGCGGGCGGTGCGCGGGTGCGCGACGATGGTGCTGGCGGCGTGCATGATGCGGGGACCCCGTCGTTCGAAGGTCAACAGCGGTGCAGGTAAGGCTAACCTTAGCTGACCTTGCCGTCGGCCGCACCGGCGCCCCGCCCGTCGACCCCGCGCGCCGCCGGGTCCCCCAACCGCCCCACCAGCCACACCGGCACCCCGCCGAGCGCCCCCGCCAGCCGCGCCGCCTCCGCCCGCAGCCGGATCGCCTCCGCCGGATCGGACGCCTCGGCCAGCGACGCCAGCGCGGGCGCCACCCCCACCGTGAACCCCAGCTGCTCCCGCAGCCGCAGCGAGACGGTGAACCCCTCCCGGGCCGCAGCGACATCGCCGCCGCGCAGCGCGAGCCCCGCCAGATGGCGGCTGGTGTGCGAGCGCAGTAAGTCGTCGCCGCGCTCCAACGCGCCGCGCTGCGCCCGCAGATAGGCGGTGCGCGCCGCCACCGGGTCGCGTTGCAGGTTCTCCGCGACCAGCCCCCGGCGGAAGTCCAGCAGCGGCCGGCCGGGCGCGTCGGGCGCCAGGATGGCCGAAGTGCGACCCAGCGCCGCCTTGGCCTCGTCCGCCCGGTCCCGGACGTGCAGCAGGGTCGCCACATACGCCAGGAAGCCGCGCTCGCACGCCGCCGCCGCCCGCTGCTCGGTGTTGCGGGCGGCGGCCTCGGCCTGCCGCAGCGCGTTCTCCGCGTCCTCCCAGCCTTCGGCGGTGTAGAGGCACTGCTCGATCAGCAGCTCGGCGCGGCTCAGCGCAGCCCAAGGGTCCCGCCCGGCCAGCGGGGCGAGCAGTTCCGCCGCCTCCGCCCAGCAGGCACGCGAGCGCAGCCGCCACACCGCGTCACCCCCGGTGGCGGTTGCCCGGGGCTGGCCCCGCCAAGGGCCGACCGGGGCTGCTCCGTGCTCCGACAACGCCACCTCCTCGTGCGCGTGTCCGGCACCAAGGATCGCCGTTGCGGAATTCCAACATGCTGACGCGCTTGTGCGCCAGATCACTAACGGGCCGCATTTGGTGGCGTTTTCTCAGCGGAGCGAAGAACCGCCGGTCAGGACGGGGAGCCGGTCCGCACCAGCAGTCGGGCCGCGCCGTTGACCGGTTGCGGCATGCCGGTGCGGTCCAGTACGAACAGTGCGACCAGCAGTTGTTCGCCCCGCACCACGGCGTCCGGCGCGTAGCCGGCCAGGGTGAACATCACGGCCACCGACTCCTCGGCGTGCAGCGTGCTGAGCCAGAGGCACTCCACCGACCGCAGGTCGGCCGGTTCCGGCCAGATGTCGACCTGGGCCACCAACCGGTCGCCCAGCAGCCGGATGCCGTCCCGCTCCTGGCCCTGGGACAGCTCCCGGCTGCCGAGCCCCAGCCACTCCAGATACCTGGCCGCCGTCGCCACCGCGTCGTGCGAGGTGCGCACCGGTACGGCCCGGAACCGCGGCCGGGCCGCCGCCGGTCCGGCCGCCGCCGACCCGGACGCGGCGGGCGCCGGGCCGGTCGGCGGCAGCGCCGTGCCGGGTGGGGCCGTGCCGGGTGGGGCCGACCCGGGTGGGGCCGCCGGCGGGTGCAGCACCGGCGAACCGTCCACCGGCAGCCGTACCGTGGCCCCGCAGTTGCAGGTGAACTCGGGCTGCGGCCACTGGTCCGAGCGCCCGCACCGGGGGCAGCGCATGCTCAGCCAGGAGTCCTCCCAGGAGCGGAAGCGCACCTGCACCGGCACCCCGCCGCGCAGCAGCGGCACGCTGAGCGACGCGCCGCACGGGCAGGGCAGCCGGGGCGGCTCATAGCGGTGCTCCCGCCGGCAGGCGGGGCAGCGCACCGGCCCGGCTCCGCTCGCGGGGAGCCCGGACCCGCGAGCGGCGGACTCGTCGGGCATCGGCGTTCCGGACATCGTGCGTACCGTCCGATCGGATGGGAGAGGCGGTCTTCCGCTTCCCATGCTCCCCGATCCCGTCACCGCGCGGCGTGACTTGCGGCAGTTCTCAGGGAGCACTCAGGGACCGGCTCCTCCGCCGGGACTACCCGGCGCACTGCGCCTGCATCACCTTCTTGTCCGCGGTGGTCACCGGCAGTCCGTACTTGAGCGCCACCTGCGCGAACCTGACCACATAGGAGCAGCGCACCGCCTTGTTGGCGGGCAGCCAGGAGGCCGGTCCGTAGTCCCGCTTCTGCGCGTTCTGCGAGCCGTCGGCGGGCAGCAGATTGAGCGGGTCGTTGGCGATCCGGGTGCGCTTGGCCTTGTCCCAGTGCGAGGCGCCCATCTGCCAGTCGTACGACAGCGGCATCACATGGTCGATCTGGATCTTGGTGGCGTGCGTCTTGGTCCAGTCGACCGTCTTGCCGGTGTACGGGTCGTACATCGTCATGGAGGTGATGATGCAGCGGGAGCCGGCCTTGTGGACCAGCTTGCGGCCGTCGCGGGCGAGCATGTCGTTGCGGGTGTCGCAGCCGTTGTGGCCGAGCGGCACGCCGTCGACCGCGTCGCTCCAGGCGTAGCCGAACTGCTCCCTGGTGTACCCGGTCTTGGGGCCCTTGCCCGCCGTGCGCACCTTGGCGATCAGATCCTCCGCCCTGGCGCGGTCCTGACTGCTGGTGATCGGGCCGAGACCCGGCTTGGTGCCGTCGGGGTTGTCCAGCGGGTTGGTGCCCAGCGCGGCCGTGGCGGTGCTCGGCGGGGTGGCGGCGGTGGTGTGCGGGGTGGAGCCCGTGGTCACCGAGTCGTTGTCCACCACGGAGGAGGAGCAGCCGGTGAGCGCGAGCAGCAGGATAGCGGTGGCGGATATGGCGGGGCGGCTCTTGCGCACAGGTCTCTCCGACGGGCAGTGGGGCTGGTTGCGCACACAGCACACCAGGGTGCATAACGGCACGTCAAGGCGGTGCTGTGGGGCGCCAGGCGGGCACCGGCGGCGCTCGGGCCGACCCGCTCGCGCCGGAGCCGACCATTCCGCTTGGCCGTCGCCGGGCGGCTCGGCTCCGGGTGGGGCAGGCTGGGCCCATGGGAGACGTACGGGCGCCGGTGGCCGGGCTGCCACCGGTGGCCGCGCTGGTGCTGGCGGCCGGCGGTGGGCGGCGGCTGGGCGGGCGGCCGAAGGCGCTGCTGGCGTACCGGGGCCGGCCGCTGCTGGAGCACGCCGTGGCGGTGGTCCGGGGCGGCGGCTGCGCTCCGGTGCATGTGGTGCTGGGGGCGGAGCGGGAGCGGGTGGCGGCCACCGCCGAGCTGGCGGGGTGCGCGGTGGTGGCCAACCCCGACTGGGCGTCCGGCCTCGGCTCCTCGCTGCGGGCCGGGCTGGCGTCGCTGCCGCCGGGCTGCTCCGCCGCCCTGGTGGCGCTGGTGGACACGCCCGGGGTCACCCCGGCGGCGGTCGCCCGGCTGCTGGCCGCGCACCGCGCCGGGGCGGCGCTGGCGGCGGCCTGCTACGGCGGTGGGCGCGGCCATCCGGTGCTGATCGGCGCCCGGTACTTCGGCGAGGCGGCGGCCGGCGCGCGGGGTGACACGGGGGCGCGGGCGCTGCTGGCCGCGCGGGCGGGTGAGCTGGTGCTGGTGGAGTGCGGCGACGTGGCGGCGCCGGACGACGTGGACACCCCGCAGGACTGGGCGCGCTGGTCGGGGCAGCCGGGGCAGCCGGGGTGGCCGGGGTCGCTGGGGCAGTCGGGCTGAGCGTCAGCCCGCCGCGTCCTTCAGCTCCTGGGCCAGCACGCACATGCTGCGGACGGCCTCCGGGTCGTCCCGGTCCGCCAGCTGCCGGGCGACCACCCGGCGCAGCAGCGTGCGCAGCGTCCGCTGCTCCTCGGGGTCGAGGGCACCGAGCAGATGCGCTTCGGCGGCCGCCAGGGCGGCGGTGGCTCCGGCGAGCCGCCGCCGGCCGAGTTCGGTGGCGACCACCGTACGGTTGCGCCGGTCCGCCGGGTCGGCGCGGCGCTCGACCAGCCCGGCCCGTACCAGGTCGTCGACCAGGTAGACCATCACCGTGCGGTCCAGCCCGAGCTGCCGGGCCAGCTCGATCTGGTTGCGGGCGCTGCCGTGGACGGCGGCGGCGAGCACCAGATGGCCGCGCGGCCCGGCGGGCAGGTCCGCCAGTACCGCCTGCGACGCCGTCAGATACCCGTGCCACGCCTGCCCGAGCAGCCAGCCGAGCTCGGCCTCCAGCCCGGCGGGCAGCTCGGGCGCCTGGTCATCGGTCACCGCCTCACTCTACCCAGCGAGGGAGATATCCGTATTGCCGGATGATATGGGACACCCGGTGCGGGGCCGTTCAGCCGAGCTGGATCGACCGCTTGGCCAGCCCCAGCCAGAAGCCGTCGATCACACTGCGCTGGCCGGCCAGGTCGTCGGCACCGGCGCCGAGCGTGACGAACAGCGGCGCGAAGTGCTCGGTACGGGGGTGGGCGAGCCGCCCGGCGGGCGCCTTGCGCTCGAAGTCCAGCAGTGCGTCCACATCGCCCGCCGCCAGCGCCCGGCGCCCCCAGTCGTCGAACTCGGCCATCACGGAGGAGACGTTGCCGTCCGGGCTGATCGCCCGCAGGTTGTGGGTGAAGAAGCCGCTGCCGACGATCAGTACGCCCTCGTCGCGCAGCGGGGCCAGCCGCCGCCCCAGCTCCATCAGCCGCTGCGGGTCCAGGGTCGGCATGGACACCTGGAGTACCGGGATGTCGGCTGCCGGGTACATCTCCACCAGCGGTACATAGGCGCCGTGGTCCAGCCCCCGGTCCGGGATGTCCTGCACCGGCGTACCGGGGGCCCGCAGCAGCCGCCTGACCTGCTCGGCCAGCGCGGGGGCGCCCGGGGCGGGATAGGCCACCCGGTAGTAGTGCTCCGGGAAGCCCCAGAAGTCGTACACCAGCGGGACGGTGCTGGTCGCGCCCAGTGCGAGCGGCGCCTCCTCCCAGTGGGCGGAGACCATCAGGATCGCCTTCGGCCGGGGCAGCTCGGCCGACCAGGCGGCCAGCTCGGCGGGCCAGACCGGGTCGTCCGCCAGCGGCGGTGCGCCGTGCGAGAGGTAGAGCGCGGGCATCCGCTCCGGGGTGGCGGTGGTCATGGGGGGGGCTCCTTCCGCACGGGTGGTTCAAATTTGAACCTGCTGTCGACCGTACACGTTGATTCGAATGTGAACAATCGGCGTAGGGTGGCGCCATGGGTGAGACCAGGTGGCTGGACGAGGGCGAGATGCGGGCATGGGAGGGGTTCATCGCCGCGAGTGCGCTGCTGAACCGCCGGATCGAACAGCAGCTCAAGGAGGAGGCGGGCCTCTCGCACCCGCAGTACGAGATCCTGGTCCGGCTGGAGCGCGCCCCCGACGGCGAGCTGCGGATGACCGAGCTGGCCGACGCCCTGCTCAGCTCCAAGAGCGGCATCACCTACCAGGTCACCCAGCTGGAGAAGGCCGGTCTGGTACGTCGCCGCTCCTGCCCGACCGATGTGCGCGGCGTCATCGCCACCCTCACCGAGCAGGGCCGCGACCGGCTGCGCGAGGCGGCCCCCGGGCATGTCGCGCTGGTCCGCGAACTGCTGATCGACGTGCTCGGTCCGGAGCAGCTCGCCGTGCTGGCCGACGGCCTCGGCGCCGTCGGCCGGCGGCTGCGCGGCGCGGCGGGGGAGTGACGCCCGGCGACGTGGTCTGTCACCGGCTCCGCCGGCTCTGTGAGGCGTTGGCGAGACCCGACGGTGAAGCGGCTCTGTTTCGGCGCGCAGCCTGGGCGCCGCCTCCACTGACGGTCCGTCAGTAAGGCGGGAGGCGCGGCGCACTGAGCACACCGCGCGCCCCGGGGCTGCTGCGAGTGCCCCGTTGACCTCCGTCCCGGCTGCCGCGATCCTGGGGGCCGGAAGAGACCGGGGGGCTCGTACGACGTCCTCGGTTCGCACGGCATGAGGGGGACATGCGGTGGCCTTGGCAACGGGTGTGCGCGCCGCAGCGGCGGCGCTGGTGCTGCTGGCGACGGCCTGCGACGCGGGTGGCGGCAGCACGTCCGGCGGTCCGTTACGCGACCCGCTGTCCGGTACGACCGCCTCCGGCCCCGCCACGGCGTCCAGCCCGAGCCCGACGGCCACCCCGTACGGGCAGTCGCTCGCCGGCCTGGTCGACCCGGTCAGCGAGGCGCTGGGGCGTGCCGCCGCCGCGCGCAGCCTGTCCGACCTGGACAAGCGGCTGGACGACGTCCGCGACACCGCCCGTGCCGCCGCGCGCGGTCTCAATGACGCCGGGCCGCCGGACGACGCGGTGCAGCCGCACCGCGATCTGGTGGAGGCATTCGAACAGCTGGGCATCGACCTCGGCACGGTCCGGTCGGACATCGACGACGGACACTACTGCGCGACCTCCTCCGCGCTGGCCGGTCTCGGGGCCACCAAGGGACTGCGCGCGCTGCCCAAGGCGCTCGGCGCCCTGACGGCGGCCGGCTACCGGACGTCCTTCCACGCCCCGCGCACCGGCAAGCAGCAGAACCGCAGAAAGGCCACCGGCAGCTACATCCGCAGTGGCAGCCGCACCGGTCGCGGTCAGCTGACCGTGCAGAACGGCGGCGGCAGCGACGCGGTGATATCGCTGGTCAAGGGGGAGCAGACGGCGCACTCCGTCTATGTGCGCAAGGGGGCCGGCTTCAAGGTGGACGGCGTCCGCGACGGCACCTACACCGTCTACTTCACCAGCGGCTCCGACTGGGACGGCGCCACCCGGCAGTTCACTCGGGACTGCGGCTTCACCAAGTTCGACGACAAGCTGAAGTTCACCACGACCACCACCGCCACCCAGATCCGCTGGACCACCTGGAAGGTCTCCCTCCAGCCCGTGATCGGTGGCAACGCCAGCACCAGCAAGCTCAACCGCAACGCCTACCCCAAGCCGTGAGCGGGCCGCGAACCGGGCGCTCGGCTCACGGCCGGTAGCGGATCGGGTGGTCGGCCGGCACCTCCACCACGCAGATCCGCACCCCGTCCGGGTCGCTGATCCACATCTCCAGCAGCCCCCATGGCTCCCGGACCGGCTCCCGCAGCACCTCGACCCCCCGGTCGGCCAGCTCCCGGTGCACCGCCCGCACATCGGCCACCTGCATCCACAACTGCACCCCGGACCCGGCCCCGGTCGGCGCGGCGGAGTGCCCCGACACCTCCAGGAACCCGCCACCGAGGAAGAACACCGTGCCCCGCTCCGCGCCGGTGCCGAACTCCCGGTAGATCTCCAGCCCCAGCGCGTCGCGGTAGAAGGCACGGGTGCGCTCCGGATCGGCGGGGCGCAGCAGAATCCGGCTACTCAGTACATGGGCCACGGCCCGAGCCTAGTGGGGGCCGGCCGGGTTCGTAGGGGCCTGCGCCGGTTCGGCGGCCCCATCCCTCATCTGTGCTCAGTCGGGGGCAGCGCCCAGGCCGAGCCGGGGCCGTCCGCTACGGCAGCAGCCCCGTCCGGCGGGCCGTGACCACGGCCTCCAGCCGGGTGTGGGCACCCAGCTTGCGCATACCGGAGCGCAGATAGCCCTTGACCGTCTCGGGCCGCAGCCCCAGCAGCTGCGCGGCCTCGGCGTTGGTCGCCCCGGTGGCGACCTGCGCCAGCACGTCCAGCTCACGCGGCGAGAGCGGCGGCAGCGCCGCCGCCCCGGCGGCCGGGGAGCCGGCGGCGGCCAGCCGGGCGCACACCCCGTGCAGCCGCTCCCGGAGCAGCGGGTCGGTGACCTCCTGGGCCAGCCGCCGCAGCTCGCCGTGCGCGGCCCGCACGTCCTCCCAGGCCGCGCCGGACCCCGGCGCGGCGGCGGCCCACGCGGCGGCCTCCCGCTCGGCCCGCCGCTGCGCGTCCCGTACCGCCAGCGCCTGCTCCAGCTCGCGGGCCGCCCCCATCGCCGCGTCCAGCGTGCGGTCACCCAGCGGCAGCGGCTCCCGCAGCGCCCCGTACAGCACCGCCCGTACGCTGCGGCGCACCACCACCGGCACGGCGAGCACGGAGCAGAGCCCCTCGGCCCCCACCGCGCCGTCGTACTCATGGCTGATGCCACGGGCGGCCCGGTAGTCGGAGACCGCCAGCGGCCGGGTCAGCGCGACGGCCTTGCCGCCGAGCCCGCTGCCCGTGGTGATGGCCAGCCCGCGCAGCGCGCCGGTGGCCGTGCCGGAGAGTTCGGTGATCCGCAGCCGGTCACCCCCGGCCGCCAGTCCGGCGAACGCCACCGGCAGCCCGCTGGCCCGCCGCAGCCGCAGCAGGGTGGTGCGCAGTTCGGCCGCGTCGTCCATCGGTGCCCTCTTCCGCCCGCCACCCCCGTCCGGGGGTGGTGAGACCCGTGTCACAGGCTTCAGGATGCACCGTAACCGGGGGCACTGACTGGAGGAAACCCATGACCGAGACAGCGGGGACGGAGACGGCGGGGACGGCGGGGACGGCAGGGACGGGGACGGCGGGCGCCGAGGCGTTCCGGGCGGCACGCGACTTCCTGCTGGCGCACCGGGAGGACTGGGCCACCGCGCACCGGGACTTCCGCTGGCCGCGCCCGGCCGCCTTCAACTGGGCACTGGACTGGTTCGACACCATCGCCCGGGGCAATGACCGCACCGCGCTGTGGATCGTCGAGGAGGACGGTTCCGAGCGGCGCTGGTCCTTCGCCGAACTCTCCGACCGCTCCGACCGGGTCGCCAACTGGCTCACCGCGCGGGGGGTGCGCCCCGGCGACCGGATCATTCTGATGCTCGGCAACCAGGTCGAGCTGTGGGAGACCCTGCTCGCCGCGATGAAGCTGCGCGCCGTCGTCATCCCCACCACCACCCTGCTCGGCCCGGTCGACCTGCGGGACCGGGTGGAGCGCGGCGGCGGCCGCCATGTGGTGGCCCGCGCCGCCGACACCGCCACCTTCACCGAGGTGCCCGGCGACTACACCCGGATCGCGGTGGGCGACCCCGTCGACGGCTGGCTGCGGTACGCCGACGCGTACGACGCCCCCGCCGGGTTCACCCCCACCGGGCCGACCGGCGCCGACGACACCCTGCTGCTGTACTTCACCTCCGGCACCACCGCCCGCCCCAAGCTGGTCGAGCACACCCACACGTCCTACCCGGTGGGCCATCTGTCCACCATGTACTGGATCGGGCTGCGCCCCGGCGATGTGCACCTCAACATCTCCTCGCCGGGCTGGGCCAAGCACGCCTGGAGCAATGTCTTCGCCCCGTGGAACGCCGAGGCCACCGTCTTCATCCACAACTACCGGCGCTTCGACGCCGACCGGCTGCTGGCCGAGATGGCGCGCTGCGGCGTCACCAGCTTCTGCGCCCCGCCGACCGTCTGGCGGATGCTGATCCAGGCGGACCTGGGGCGGCTCGCCACCCCGCCGAGGATCGCGGTGGCGGCGGGGGAGCCGCTGAACCCGGAGGTGATCGAGCATGTCCGGCGCACCTGGGGGGTCACCGTCCGGGACGGCTTCGGGCAGAGCGAGACCTCCGTGCAGATCGCCAACAGCCCTGGGCAGCCGCTCAAGCCGGGTTCGATGGGCCGTCCCTCGCCGGGCTTTGACATCGCCCTGCTGGACCCGGTCACCGGCGCCCCGGGCGACGAGGGCGAGATCTGCCTGGAGCTGTCCGGGGAGCGCCCGGTCGGCCTGATGTCCGGCTATCTGGGCGACCCGGAGCGCACCGCCGAGGCGATGGCGGGCGGCTACTACCGGACGGGTGACATCGGGTCCCGCGACGCCGACGGATATATCACCTATATCGGTCGAAGTGATGATGTCTTCAAGGCGTCCGACTACAAGATCTCGCCCTTCGAGCTGGAGAGCGCCCTGCTGGAGCACGAGGCAGTGGCGGAGGCGGCGGTGGTCCCGGCCCCCGATCCGCTGCGGCTCGCCGTCCCCAAGGCGTATGTGGTGCTCGCCGCCGGCTGGCAGCCGGGTCCGGAGGCCGCCGCCGCGATCTTCGCCCACTCCCGCGCGGTGCTGGCCCCGTACAAGCGGGTGCGGCGGCTGGAGTTCGCCGGGCTGCCCAAGACCGTCTCCGGCAAGATCCGCCGGATCGAACTGCGCGACCGGGAGGACCAGGGCCTGGGCGCCGCCGCCGAGTACCGCGAGGAGGACTTCCGCTGACCGCCGGGCCGCCCGCCCTCTCGTACAGCGGCGGCGGCTCGGGCGTCCCACTGCCGCGCGGCACCGTCGGCCGCACCCCGGCCGGGAGGCCCCCGGGGTCGAGATGGCGAGCGGCCGCCGCCGGACGTACGGGTACTCGGCGGGATTTGCCTCTGAGGCACAAGGTTTGCCTCTGAGGCAGGCCGGGTGTGCACTGGACCCATGACCCGGAGCCCCGCGCCCGAGCCGCCCCCGAGGCGAGCCGCCGTACCGCAGCCGGCCGACCCCCTGGCCGGGCCGACCGCCGAGCCGACCGCCGACGCCCAGGTCGGGCCGGCCGGTGAAGCCGCCGCCGATCTGTCGGTCGCCGGGCTCGGTGCGCGGCTGCGTGAGCAGCGCCACCGCAGCGGGCTGACCCTGGAGGCCGCCGCCGGGCGGATCGGGCTCTCCCCGGCACATCTGTCCCGGCTGGAGACCGAGCGCCGCCAGCCGTCGCTGCCGGTACTGCTGGGCCTGTCCCGAGCATACGGGACCACGGTGGCCGAGCTGCTGGGCGAGGAGCCGCCGCAGCAGGAGCCGGTGATCCGGGGCGGCCGGATGGAGCCCGGCCGGGCCGGCGGCTGGAGCTACCGCCGGGCGGGCGCCCCCGACCGGGCCATGCAGGCACTGCGGGTGCGCATCCCGCCGAGCGTCCAGGACGCCGTGGTCCGGGTCCACCCGGGCGAGGAGTGGCTGTATGTGACCGGCGGGCTGCTGCGGCTCACCCTGGGCGAGACCGTGCACCTGCTGGAGCCCGGGGACGCCGCGCACTTCGACTCGCTCACCCCGCACCGGCTGGCCGCCGGGACCGCCGACGGGGTGGAGCTGCTCTTCGTCCACACGCTGCTGCACAGCCCGCTCGGCGGACTGTGCATCGGCCCCGCCGTCACGGCCCACTGAGGGCCGGTACGCCTCCGCGAGAGAGGACCGCCATGACCGCCGACGCCGGCACCGAGCCCAACGCCAACGCCAACGCAGACACCACCACCAGCACCAGCACCGACGCCTACCCCCGCCGCAACCCCGCCACCCCCGGGCGGCGGGCCGACAGCAACGCCGTGGAGAAGACCAACGGGCGCCGGGTCTACTGGCGGGCCTTCATCTACGTGGGCGCGGTGCACCTGTTCGCCGCGCTGCTCTTCGTGATGTTCGCGCTGGGCGACCGCCGCTGACCACCCGCCCGGCCGCCGCCGGATACGTTGGGCACCGAAGCATCCCCCACTTCGAGAGAAGGTGCCATGGCACAGCAGGTACGAGGCGTGGTCGCCCGGGGCAAGGGCGAGCCGGTGTCCGTCGAGACGATCCTGGTGCCCGACCCCGGTCCCGGCGAGGCGGTGGTCAAGGTGCAGGCGTGCGGCGTCTGCCACACCGACCTGCACTACCGCGAGGGCGGCATCAACGACGAGTTCCCCTTCCTGCTGGGCCATGAGGCGGCCGGTGTGGTGGAGTCGGTGGGGGCGGGGGTGACCGAGGTGGCCCCGGGCGACTTCGTGATCCTCAACTGGCGCGCGGTGTGCGGCCAGTGTCGCGCCTGTCGGCGCGGGCGCCCCTGGTACTGCTTCGACACCCACAACGCCAAGCAGCGGATGACGCTGGCGGACGGCACCGAGCTGACCCCGGCGCTGGGCATCGGCGCCTTCGCGGAGAAGACCCTGGTCGCCGCCGGGCAGTGCACCAAGGTCGACCCGGCGGCCTCGCCCGCCGCCGCCGGACTGCTGGGCTGCGGGGTGATGGCCGGGCTGGGCGCGGCGATCAACACCGGCGGCGTGGGGCGCGGCGACTCGGTCGCCGTCATCGGCTGCGGCGGCGTCGGCGGCGCGGCGCTGATGGGCGCGCACCTGGCGGGCGCGGCCAGGATCATCGCGGTGGACGTGGACGACCGCAAGTTGGAGACCGCGCGCCGGCTGGGCGCCACCCACACCGTCAACTCCCGCGCCGCCGACCCGGTGGCGGCCATCCGGGAGCTGACCGGCGGGCACGGCGCCGATGTGGTGATCGAGGCGGTGGGCCGCCCGGAGACGTACCAGCAGGCGTTCTACGCCCGCGACCTGGCCGGCACCGTGGTGCTGGTGGGGGTGCCCACCCCGGAGATGCAGCTTGAGCTGCCGCTGCTGGACGTCTTCGGGCGCGGCGGCGCGCTGAAGTCCTCCTGGTACGGCGACTGCCTGCCGTCCCGGGACTTCCCGATGCTGATCGACCTCTACCTCCAGGGCCGGCTGGACCTGGACGCCTTCGTCACCGGCACCACCGGTCTGGACGGCGTGGAGGAGGCGTTCGCCCGGATGCACGGCGGCGACGTGCTGCGCACCGTGGTGGTCCTCTGATGGCCGCCCGCATCGAGCAACTGGTCACCTCCGGCACCTTCGAACTGGACGGCGGCAGCTGGGAGGTCGACAACAACGTCTGGATCGTCGGCGACGACACCGAGGCGCTGGTGATCGACGCCGCCCATGACGCCGACGCCATCGCGGCGGCGGTCGGTGACCGGCGGCTGGTGGCGATCGTCAGCACCCACGCCCACAACGACCACATCGACGCGGCGCCCGCGCTGGCCGCGCGCACCGGGGCGCCGATCCTGCTGCACCCGGACGACCTGCCGCTGTGGCGGCAGACCCACCCGGACCGGGAGCCGGACGGCGAGCTGGCCGACGGGCAGGCGCTCACCGTGGCGGGTACCACCCTGACCGTGCTGCACACGCCGGGGCACGCGCCGGGCGCGGTCTGCCTGTACGCGCCGGAGCTGGGTACCGTCTTCACCGGTGACACCCTCTTCCAGGGCGGCCCGGGGGCCACCGGCCGGTCGTTCTCGGACTTCCCGACGATCGTCGACTCGATCCGGGAGCGGCTGCTGACCCTGCCGGCGCGGACGGTGGTCCGTACCGGCCACGGCGAGTCGACCACCGTCGGCGCCGAGGCGCCGCACCTCCAGGAGTGGATCGACCGGGGGCACTGAGTCACGGCGGTCACTGAGTCGCTGCGCTCACTGGGCCACGGCGGTCACTGAGTCACCGCAGTCAGTGGGCCACGGTGGCGGTCACGGAGAAGCCCGGCACGCGCCGGGCTTTTTCGCTGGCAATGTGATATCACTTTGACATCAGCTCATGGCATGGCGATCCGCCCGGGAGCCGGGCGGAGAAGGGGGATGTGCGATGTCCACCCACCAGGAAGAAACCGGTTCGATCGTCCCCACCGAGTACGTTCCCGACGTGCTGGGCGGCGGCGACGAGGTGCCCGAGCGCCCTGCCCACTCGGTCGGCGGCTATCTGCTGCTGCTCGGCGTCCTGCTGCTGATCGCCGTCGCCGCGACCGGCACCGCCCTGCTGGCCGGCGCCGACCGGCAGGGCCCGGCGGCCGCCGTCGCCGTGGTCGGCGGGCTGGCCGCCGTGCTGCTGCTCAGCGGCCTGGTCGTGGTCAACCCCAACGAGGCCCGGGTGCTCCAGATGTTCGGCCGCTACTCCGGCACCCTGCGCAGCGACGGCTTCCACGCCGTCAACCCGTTCACCTCCAAGACCCGGGTCTCGCTGCGGGTGCGCAACTTCGAGAGCTCGGTGCTCAAGGTCAACGACCTCGACGGCACCCCGGTGGAGATCGCCGCCGTGGTGGTGTGGAAGGTGGAGTCCCCGGCCGCCGCGGTCTTCCAGGTCGACGACTACGAGCGGTACGTCACCACCCAGGCCGAGACCGCCGTCCGCCACCTGGCCACCTCCTACCCGTACGACGCCGAGGACGGCAGGCCGTCGCTGCGCTCCGGTCTCGACCTGGGCGACGAGATGGGCGCCGAGGTGCAGGAGCGGGTGGCCCGCGCCGGGGTGCGGGTGCTGGAGTGCCGGATCACCCACCTCGCGTACGCGCCGGAGATCGCACAGGCGATGCTCCAGCGCCAGCAGGCGGGCGCCGTGGTCGCCGCCCGCACCCGTATCGTGCAGGGTGCCGTCGGCATGGTGGAGATGGCGCTCGATCAGCTCAACGAGCGCGGTGTGGTGGAGCTGGACGAGGAGCGCAAGGCGTCCATGGTCAGCAATCTGCTGGTGGTGCTCTGCGGCGACCGCAGCACCCAGCCCGTGGTCAACGCCGGCTCCCTCTACCAGTGACCCACCAGTGACGGCGCGATGCCGGTGATGGCGCGGCGGTCGGCGGCGGGGTGCCGCCGACCGCCGTGTGAGCGAGGAGGACAGCGGTGGCCGAGCGGAAGAAGTTCCTGCTGCGGATCGATCCCAAGGTGCACGACGCCCTCCAGCGCTGGGCCGATGACGAGCTGCGCAGCCTGAACGCGCACATCGAGTTCCTGCTGCGGCGCTCCCTCGACCAGGCGGGGCGCGCCGTACGCGACGCCCCGCCGCCGCGCCGGGGCCGGCCGCCCAGGGACCGCGCCGCCGAGGCGGACCCTGCGGCGGCCGTACCGGACCTGCCAACCGAGGAGTGACCGGGCCGGTCCGGGCGTCAGCCCGGACCGGCCTGCTCCGTGTTCTCCTCCGTACGTTCGTTGTTCTCCTCCGTACGTTCGTTCTCCCCCGTACGTTCCGCCGTGGGGCCCTGCTCCGCGAGCTGCCCCGCCGCCCACTCGGCCCACTCCCGCTGCATCCGCATGAAGCGCAGCCCCCACTCCAGGGTCAGCCGGCCGTAGACCGCCAGTGAGTCCGCCTCCCAGTCGATCGACTTCTCCAGCTCGCGCAGCCCCTGGAGCCGCTCACCGGCCAGCTCGGCCTCACGCTCCAGATAGGCGCGGCCCTGCTCCGGCCCGACCTGGTCGAGGAAGAAGACCCGCAGCAGGGTGTCGCTGCGCCGGTTCCGCTCGGGTTCAACCTCCAGCAGCCAGTGGCGCAGTTCGTCGCGCCCCTGCTGGGTGATGGCGTACTCCTTGCGCCCACGCGGCCCCTCGGCGCTCACCGTGACCAGTCCGGCGGCGGCCAGCCGGTTCAGCTCGGTGTAGAGCTGGCTCTGGGTGGCGGGCCAGACGTTGGCCAGTGAGGTCTGGAAGGTGCGGAGCAGGTCGTATCCGCTGCCGGAGTGGCCGGACAGCAGTCCGAGGACGGCGTGGCGAAGACTCATGGGGCGATCCTAACATTCCACTGTTGACAGGTCGAGAGAGGAGGTTTTATCTTCGACATGTCAGCACTGGAATATGAGGAGTCCGGAGATGCGCTTCCTGCGAACCTTCCTGCCGTGGATCGCCTTCGCCGTCATCGCCACCAAGGGCGACTGGCGGTATGGCGCCACCGCCGCGCTGCTGATCGCCGCCTGGCTGCTGGCGGGGGACTTCCGGGCCGGGCGCGGCGCGAACCAGTTGGTGATGGAGCTGAGCGGGGCCCTGTTCTTCGCGGCGGTCACCGCGTTCTCCTGGATCGCGCCGCACTCCGCGCTCAACCCCTACGGCCCCGCGCTCTCGCTGGGCTGGCTCGCCGTCACCGCCTGGGGCTCGCTGGCCCTGCGCCGTCCCTTCACCCTCGGCATCGCCCGCACCATGACGCCGCCCGAGGTCTGGCAGCGCCCCGAGTTCCACCGCGCCAATGTGGTGATCGCCACGGTGTGGGCGCTCTCCTTCACCGTCACCGCCGGAGCGCTCGCCGTCCTGCTGGCCGGCTACCCGCATGCCACCGCCGCCGTCATCGCCGTCAAGGTGCTGGGCTTCGCGGTGCCGATCAGCCACACGCTGCGCGCTTCCAGGGCCGGGGCCGCTCGCGCCGCCGCCCGGTCCGCCGCTGCCCAGCCCACCGCCGCGCCCGCCGACTCCGCTCGCTGACCCGCCCCGCCGAGACCGGCCGCCGAGACCCACCGCCGAAACCCACCGCCGAGACCGGCCGTCAAGACCCGCCCCAGGAACGGAGCCCTCGCCATGACCGAGCAGCAGACCGCCACCCCGTACTACCTCGACGGCCACCTGGCCCCCGTCCCCGACGAGACCGACGCCGCCGGGCTGGAGGTGGTCGGCACCCTGCCGCCCGAGCTGGACGGCCGCTATCTGCGCAACGGCCCCAACCCGCTGGCCGGGCAGGACCGGGGCCACTGGTTCGCCGGCCACGGCATGATCCACGGCGTCCGGCTGCGCGACGGCCGGGCCGAGTGGTACCGCAACCGCTGGGTCCGCACCCGCAAGCTGGCCGGAGACCCCTTCCGCCGCGAGGACGGCACCCTCGACCTGGCCGCCAACCCCGCCAACACCCATGTGGTGCAGCACGGCGAGAAGCTGCTCGCCCTCTGCGAGACCGGCCTGCCCTACCGGCTGACCCCCGAGCTGGACACCCTGGGCCCGGACGACTTCGGCGGCCGGCTGCGCACCGGGATGACCGCCCACCCCAAGGAGGACCCGCACACCGGTGAGCTGCACTTCTTCGGCTACGGCTTCCTCCCGCCGTACCTGGTCCACCACCGGCTGTCCGCCGACGGGGAGTTGGTGGAGAGCCGCGAGGTCAGGGTGCCGGGGGCCACGATGATGCACGACTTCGCGATCACCGAGCACCATGTGGTCTGGCTGGACCTGCCGGTGGTCTTCGACCGCACCCTGGTCGGCGGCGGGATGCCCTACCGCTGGGACGAGGGCTACGGCGCCCGGCTCGGGGTGATGCCGCGTACCGGCAGCGCCGAGGTGACCTGGTACGACATCGACCCCTGCTATGTCTTCCACGTCGGCAACGCCCATGAGGACACCGACGGCAATGTGGTGGTGGACGGGGTGCGCTACGCCCCCGACGTCTTCACGGCCATGTGGTCGCGGATGGGCGGTGCCGTCGACCCGGCGGCCGCGGCCGCCACCACCGGCGCCGGACATCTGCACCGCTGGACGCTCCCGGCGGGCGGTGGCCCGGTGCGTGAGGAGCGGTTGGACGACCGGGGGGTGGAGTTCCCCACCCATGACGACACCAGGACCGGCCGCGCCCACCGCTATCTGTGGACGGTCTCGGACGACTCGCTGGTCAAGTACGACCTGCGGAGCGGCGCGGCCCGCGAGCACCGGCTCGGTGAGCCGAGCGTCCCGGGCGAGGCCGTGTTCGTCCCCGCCGCCGGGGGGCGCGCGGAGGACGAGGGCTGGCTGCTGTCGCTGGTCTCCGACCGGGCGGCCGGACCGGCGCGGCTGCTGGTGCTGGACGCCGCCGACCTGACCGTCCAGGCCGAGGTGCGGCTGCCGCGCGCGGTGCCGGCCGGCTTCCACGGCGGCTGGTTCCCGGAGACCGGGCGGATGTGACCGCGCTCGTACGCCGACCCCCGGTACCCGGCCGGGGGTCGCGGCGTGCCTTGCCCGGCGGCGGCGGCGCTGGTTGGATCTCTTGGGAGCGCTCCCATTGGACTATGCCGCAGGCACCTGCCAGCGGCCTCAGGAAGGACCCGGCCCATGCCACTGCACCCCCGGACCGGCGCCATCCGGCGGTCGCCGATCATCCGTGGCTATCTGCCCACCGACCGCCGGGACGTGTACGAGGTCTGCCTGCGCACCGCCGCTGCGGGCGGCGACGCCACCGGGATCTACCGCGACCCCGATCTGATGGGCGACAACTTCGCCGGGCCCTATCTGCACCTGGAACCGGAGCTGGCCTTCGTGCTGGACGACGGCGGCCGGGTGGTCGGATACGTCCTCGGCACCTCCGACACCGCCGCCTTCGCCGTCGCCTTCCGCCGGGCCTGGCTGCCCCGGGTAGCCGATCGCCACCCGGCCCCGGCCGGGACGCCCAGTGGCCCGGACGAGGAGATGGCCGCCCTGCTGCACCGGCCCGAGCGCATGATCGTCCCCGAGCTGCGGGACTATCCGGCCCATCTGCACATCGACCTGCTGCCGGACTACCAGCGGGCCGGCTACGGCCGGGCCCTGCTGCTCACCTTCCTCGGCGCGGCCCGCCGGGCGGGCGCCGAGCGGGTCCACCTCGGGATGCTCACCGAGAACACCGGTGCCCGCGCCTTCTACGACCGGCTCGGCTTCCATCAGATCGACGTGCCGGACCCCGGTCCGCTCAGCTACCTCGGCCGCTCCACCGAGGCCGACGGCTGACCCTGCCGCTTGCTCCGCGCGGGCAGCCGTGGAACGCTCGACGGCAGGCACCGCGCAGACGAAGGGGGACGCGATGGCCGCCCGCCCGCCCCGCCTCCCCGCCTGCCGCCCGGTCAGCCCCGCGCTCACCGTGCGCCGTCATATCGACCTGCTCCGCATCTGCGGCTCCTGCTGTCGCTGACGCCCGCCCCGACGCCGCGTCAGCCACAACGGAATCCGCAGAAGGAGCGCACCCCCATGCAGTTCACCGTCTCGTCCCTGGTCGGCAACGGCCCCGACCCGGTCACCGGCCGGGTCCGCACCCCGCACGACAAGCTGCACAACGTCCTCGACCAGGCGGTGCTCGCCGAGCGGCTCGGCTACGACGGCTACGGCGTCGGTGAGCGCCACGGCGAGCCCTTCCTGTCGCCCGCGCCGCCGGTGCTGCTGAGCGCGATAGCCGTCCGTACCAGCCGCATCCGGCTGTTCACCACGGTCACCGTGCTCAGCATCCTGGACCCGGTACGGGTCGCGGAGGACTACGCCATGGTCGACCAGCTCTCCGGCGGCCGGCTGGAACTGATCATCGGCAAGGGCAACGACCCGCGCCACTTCGGCCTCTTCGGGCTGGACGAGCGGCACCAGTGGGACTACCTGGCGGAGAACTACGGCCTGCTGCGCCGGCTGTGGCGGGAGGAGAAGGTCAGCTGGCAGGGCACCCACCGCCCCGCCCTGCACGAGGTGACCACCCACCCCCGGCCGTTCCAGGACCCGATCCCGGTCTGGCACGGCAGCGCCACCAGCGAGCAGTCCACCGAGCTGGCCGCCCGCCACGGCGACCCGATCTTCTCCGCCAACAGCTTCCACCCGCTGGAGAAGTACCGGGCGCTGGTCGACCACTACCGGGAGCGCTGGGAGCACCACGGGCACCGCCCCGAGGACGCCAGGGTGGGCGCCGGGTTCGGCGGCCTCTTCGTGGCCCGCCGGTCGCAGGACGCGGTGGAGGGCTTCCGCCCGTACTGGAACGCGCTGTTCAACTCGGCCGCCGGCCGGCACAACAACTCGCCGTTCGCCACCCTGGAGGACGCCCTGGAGCGCGGCTCGGCGCTGGTCGGCAGTCCGCAGCAGGTGATCGAGAAGATCCACCGCTACCACGAGGCGTTCGGCAACGAGGTGGTCGGCATCGGCGTCGACTCCCTCACCGAGGACGTCCAGCGCGAGCAGTTGGAGCTGTTCGCCGCCGAGGTCGCCCCGGTGATCCGGCGGGAGATCCCGGACCCGGTCCGCGCCGCCTGACCGCCCTCGCCGGGCCCCCGCGCGGGCGGGGCGCCCGGCCGCCCGGGGCAGCGGTTCCGCCCGATGGTTGAAAGTCGAATAAAACTGCACTACCGTGGATTTTGTTGAAGGCTAAACCTTTGGAGGACACCATGGGCCTGTTCAACCGCACCAGCACCCCCGAGACCGCCCCCGCCCCGGCGCCCGGCGTCGACCTGTCCGCGCTGACCGGCGAATACACCATCGACCCCACCCACAGCAGCATCGGCTTCTCGGTACGGCACGCCATGGTCACCACGGTGCGCGGGAAGTTCACCGAGTACGAGGGCAAGCTGACGCTGGACGGGACCGACCCGGCCCGCTCCTCCGCCGAGCTGACCATCAAGGTGGCCAGCATCGACACCAACCAGCAGCAGCGCGACGAGCACCTGCGCACCGGCGACTTCTTCGAGGCCGAGACCCACCCGGAGATCACCTTCCGCAGCACCGCCGCCGAGCGGGTGGACGACGAGACGTACCGGCTCACCGGCGACCTCACCATCAAGGGCACCAGCCGCCCGGTCACCCTCGACCTGACCTTCAACGGCTCCGCCACCGACCCGTACGGCAACCTCCGGGTCGGCTTCGAGGGCGGCGCCCAGATCAACCGCAGCGACTGGGGCCTGACCTACAACGCGGCCCTGGAGGGCGGCGGTGTGCTGATCAGCGACAAGGCCAAGCTGACGCTGGACGTCTCCGCGATCAAGGCCGCCTGAGGCCGCCTGCCGCGAGCACGCCGACGGCCGCCGCCCACCGGGACTCCGGTGCGCGGCGGCCGTCCTCCGTACCCGCCTGCGGACCGCCGGTCAGCGGCCGGGGACCGGCACGCCACCCTCGACGGTGAGCCGGTCGATCTCCGCCAGCTCCGCGTCGGAGAAGTCGGCGCCGCCCAGGGCGGCGAGGTTCTGCTCCAGCTGCGCGACGCTGCTGGCGCCGATCAGCACCGACGTCACCCGCTGGTCGCGCAGCAGCCAGGTCAGCGCCAGCTGCGCCAGGGTCTGGCCGCGCTCCCCGGCGATCCGGTTGAGGCCGCGCAGCAGGGTCAGCTTCTGCTCGGTCAGCGCGTCACGGGTCAGGAAGTGCCCCACCGCCATCCGGGAGTCCGCCGGGACGCCGTCCAGGTACCGGTCGGTGAGCAGGCCCTGCGCCAGCGGCGAGAACGCGATCACCCCGGCCCCGACCTCGTCCGACCGCTCGATCAGGCCGCCCTCGATGCCCCGGTTGAGGATCGAGTACGGGTGCTGGTTGATCAGCAGCGGCGTACCCAGGTCGCGCAGGATCGCCGCGCCCTCGGCCATCTGCTCCGGGCTGTAGTTGGACAGGCCCGCGTACAGCGCCTTGCCCTGGCGCACCGCCGACGCGAGGGCGCCCATGGTCTCCTCGAGCGGGGTGTCCGGGTCGGGGCGGTGCGAGTAGAAGACGTCGACGTAGTCCAGGCCCATCCGGTCCAGCGACTGGTCCAGGCTGGCCAGCAGGTACTTGCGCGAACCCCACTCGCCGTACGGGCCGGGCCACATGTCGTAGCCGGCCTTGGTGGCGATGAACAGCTCGTCGCGGTACGGGCGGAAGTCGGCGGCGAAGTGCCGGCCGAAGTTGGCCTCGGCGGAGCCGTACGGCGGGCCGTAGTTGTTGGCCAGGTCGAAGTGGGTGATGCCCGCGTCGAAGGCGCGGCGGAGCACGGCCCGCTGCGTCTCCAGCGGGGCGGTGTCACCGAAGTTGTGCCACAGGCCCAGCGAGACGGTGGGCAGCAGCACGCCGCTGCGGCCGCTGCGGCGGTAGCGCATGCTGTCGTAGCGGTCGTCGGCTGCGCGGTACGGGGGTGGGACGGGCATGGTCTTCCTGTTCACAGAGAGGCGACGGGCGGCAGGGTCAAGCTACTACGCACGCTCGAACAACAGTGAACAACGGGCACGTCAAGACGGTCGGCGGGCGCCTGGCAGGATGGCCGGTGTGACGATCACCCGAGCAGGCCGGCCGTGCACCGTCGTCGTCTGCCGGGGGTGCTGCTGCGGCTCCGCCCGCAAGCACCCCGGTACCGACCACGACGGCCAGCTCGACCGGCTGCGGCGGGCAGCGGCCGAGTCCGGGGGAGCGCTGGCGGTACGCACCACGGACTGCCTCGGACCGTGCGAGCGGGCCAACGTCCTGGTGGTCCAGCCCTCCACCCGGGGCCGCATCCGGGGCGGCCGTGCGGAGTGGCTCGGCTGGGCCCTCGACGAGGACGTCATCGCGGACGTCATCTCCTACACCCTCGCCGGCGGCCCGGGTCTCACCCCCGCCCCCACCACCCTCGACCTCCACCGCATCCCCCGCCCCTGACCCCCCGGGGGGAGGGGAACCCTGCACGACCGCACTTTGCAAGCGGACGGTGACCATGCAGCTCCGCAGGGGCGCGAGGAACTGCGCGAGAAACCCTGCACGACCGCACTTTGCAAGCGTGCAGCGACCATGCAGCTCCTCAGGGGCGCGAGGAACTGCGCGAGAAACCCTGCACGACCGCACTTTGCAAGTGAACAGTGACCATGCAGCTCCTCAGGCACTGCCGGGGTCCGCTGCGAGGAATCGTGCGCCTCGGTATCGGGTTGGTCGCGCAGTTCCTCGCGCCCCTGGGGTGGTGCCGGGTTGGTCGAGTGCGCGGGTTGGGGTTGTGGTGGGTTGGTCGCGCAGTTCCTCGCGCCCCTGGGGTGGTGCGGGGCTGGTCGAGTGCGCGGGTTTGGGTTGGTCGCGGCCCCGTTCAGGGGAGGACGTCGAGGTTGGCGGCGCGGGCCTCGACCGCCGCCGCCTCGGCGTGCAGCGCCCGCCGCCGCCGGACCAGCACGACGGCCGACGCCGCCGCCGCAGTGCCGACGGCGGCGAGGCCCAGGCCGGGCCGGGCCAGGCCGCCGCCGAGCAGGTGGTCCAGCGAGTAGCGGCCCGGCCCGGTCAGGGCGAGCGCACCGGACGCGGCGCCCAGCAGGATCGGGTACTCCATGCCGCCGCCGGCCGCGAAGAAGCCGTTCGGGGCGTGCACCGCAGCGGCCGCCACCATGGTGCCCAGCCCCGCCGCACCGGCCGCCGGGGTCGCCAGCCCGAGGGCCAGCAGGGTGCCGCCGCCCGCTTCGCCCAGCCCGGCGGCGAGTGCGTTGCGGTGGCCGGGCCGGAAGCCCATCGAGTCCATGGCGGCAGCCGACCCGTCGAGGCCGCCGCCGCCCAGCCAGCCGAAAAGCTTCTGCACGCCGTGCGCGGCCAGCGTGCCGCCGAGCGCGCCGCGCAGTGCCAGCAGGCCGAGGTCTCGCGCGTTCCCACAGGTCATCGCCAAGCCTCCCAACGTGGTTGCGGTGGCCCGATCAGGCGGCCACCCTTCGCACCGTAACCCGATCGGCCCACCGCTGCCCCTCGGCCCGGACCCGCTCCTCGGCCCGGACCCGCCCGCCGACGCCGGTCCGCCGCTTGGCCGAAGCGGCCCGCTGCGGCTCGTCCCCTCTATAGGGGCCCACAGGGAGGCGCGGTCGCGGCCTCGCCCGGCAAAACGGTTGCTCCGGATGGGGGACAGCCACCCGGAACCCGGCCGGGAGCACCCCGATCGTGTGCCGCACGCCACCCCCGGCGGGGTCGGAGAGGGCCCGGTGAGGTGATGCCGCTCACAGGCCCCGGGGCGTCAACGAAGCGCGGTAGTTGATGCGGCGACTGCGAAACGCCTCTCATCGGATCTTCATCCGGACGAAGCCGGGCCAGGTGGGGCAGCAGACCCCAGCCGAAGGGCATCCGAGCAGGTCAGCGGCGTACGCCAGCAGATTTCGCAAATTTCGAGGCCCTAGGTTTGAGGGTGCCGAGGCCGGGTACCTCCCGCCGCCCGCCGGGGTCGGCCGGGACGGTTCGCCTACGATCGGCGGCCGTAGCAACGCCTCTTGGCTCCGCCCGGAGAGCGGGCTAAGACTTGCCCCAGTTGCTAGGCGCCCCGCTCACCGCACCGCCCGATCCCCCGGGCAGCGGACCCCTGCGGGGCGTGCCCGTCCGGCACCAACCGAAACCGGCGTGCCCACGGTTCCGACGCCACCGAGGCTGCTGCGGCCCACCGCCGCGCTGCCGCCGTGCGAGTCGGAGCCGAGCCAACCGATTGAGGTCTCTCCCCCCATGCGTCTTACCTCCATGACCGGCCTGCGCCGGAGTACCGCCCTCGTCCTGACCGCCGCCGGCCTGGCTTCGGCCGCCGCGATGGCCGTCCCGGCGAGCGCCTCGGCGGCCACCGCCCCGGTGTCCGCCCACCAGGCCCACGTCGCGCACCTGGCGCACCTGAGCCACCTGCACAAGCTGCACGTCGCGCACCTGAACACCCAGGCCCGCGTGGCTGCCAACCAGGCGTCCGCCGCCGAGCAGACCCGGCTGCACAAGCTGCACATCGCGCACCTGAACACCAAGGCCCGGGTCGCCGCCAACGAGGCGTCCCGTGCGGCGTCCCGCGCCCCGCTGGCCAGCACCAGCTGGAACGGCGACACCAGCGCCGCCGCCGTCAAGGCCCTGGCCCGCAGCATGGTCCCGGCCGGCCAGTGGGAGGCGTTCAACGCCATCATCACCCACGAGAGCGACTGGAACATCCACGCCACCAACGGCTCCTCCGGCGCCTACGGCCTGCCGCAGGCCCTGCCGGGCTCCAAGATGGCGTCGGCCGGTTCCGACTGGGCGAACAACCCGGTCACCCAGATCAAGTGGGCCCTGTCCTACATGAACGACCGCTACGGCAGCCCGAACGCCGCCTGGTCCTTCTGGCAGACCCACCACTGGTACTGATCGGCACCCCGGTCGCCGGCGCTTCACCACGGCTGCGCCCCGCCTCCCCCCGACCGGGGGAGCGGGGCGCAGCCGTGCGTGCGCGCGTGGTCAGCCGATCGGCTCCAGGCGGCCGCTGTGCAGCTCGCCGACCCGGCCGCCCTCGCCCTCGTACGTCCAGAAGACCCGTACGGTGAGCGCGCCGAGGTCCATCACATGGCTGACGGTGAGGCCGCTGCGCTCGGTCCAGTTGACGAAGTAGACGTCCGGTGCGATCTGCGCCACATGCAGCGCCACGTCGTCGTGCTGCCCCGCCGATTCGCCCAGCCCCTCCCAGCTCAGCCGGCCGCCGTCGGCGGAGTAGGTGTTGCGGAACTCCGCGCCGTTGTCGACGCGGAAGAGGTAGGTGCGGCCGGCGAAGGCCGGCGGCGGTGCGCTGTCGCTCATTGCTCGTGAGGCTCCTGTCCGGCGGCGGGCGGCGAGGACGGCCGCCCGCCGTGACGATATCGCGGGCGGCGGGTGGTACCGGGTGTCCGGCCCGCTGCGCGTACAACCGTCGACCCCCGCTGATCGGCGGGGGTCGTTTCCCCCTGCGCGGCGATCGGTGCCGCCCTGCGGCGGGCGAAGCTGGGTAGGGGACAGGCCGACGGCACTGCCGTCGTCGGCCGGGACGCGGAGGACGCTCTGCGGCTCCTGCTCGCGTCGGCGGCGGGAGTGGCACGGTGACCCCGCCAGAGGGGGGACGGAGCGTCCGGAATCATGGGTCTGACCAGTCAAACGCTGCTCGTGGTGGTGAGCCTCGTGGCGGTGGCCTGCGTGGTGGCGACGGTATGGACGTGGCCGAGGCTGGCCAAACGCCACTGGGCCGCGGTGCTGGGCCGGCTGGGCACCATCCTGGTGACCCAGCTGCTGACGCTGGCCGCGCTCGGCCTGGTGGTCAACAACTACTTCTCCTTCTACGCCTCCTGGGGCGACCTGCTGGGTACGAGCGGCAACCAGCCGGTCACCGTGACCAACCACCTCTCGACGGGCGGCGGCTCCGGGCCGGGCACCGTCTACCAGACCGGCGTCCAGTCGCTGGGCCGGGTGCGGGTGGCCGGGCTGGGCGACGGCGGGCCGCAGCAGTCCGGGGTGGTGGAGCGGGTCCGGATCTCCGGGGGGCGGTCCGGGCTGGCCGAGGACGGGTACGTCTACCTGCCGCCGCAGTACTTCCGCGCCGACTACGCCCACCGCAGGCTGCCGGTGGTGGTGGCGCTCACCGGCTACCCGGGGGACGCCCACAACCTGGTGACCCGGCTGAACCTCCCCAAGCTGGAGCTGGACCTGCTCGGCCAGGGCCGGATGCAGCCCACCGTGCTGGTGCTGCTGCGGCCGACGGTCACCCCGCCGCGCGACACCGAGTGCCAGGACGTGCCGCACGGCCCGCAGGCCGAGACGTTCTTCGTCCGCGATGTGCCCAAGGCGCTGGGGCAGACGTACCGGGTCGCCGCCGGGGGGCACGGCTGGGGCATCATCGGCGACTCCACCGGCGGGTACTGCGCGCTCAAGCTCACCATGCGCCACCCCGAGGCGTACAGCGCCGCCGTCTCGCTCTCCGGCTACTACCAGTCGGCGGTCGACGCCACCACCGGCGACCTCTTCGGCGGCAGCGCCCGGCTGCGCCGGGAGAACGACCTGCTGTGGCGGCTGCGGCACCTGGCCTCGCCGCCGGTCTCGGTGCTGCTCGCCAGCAGCAGGGAGGGCGAGCACGACTACGAGGCCACTCAGAGCTTCATCGCGGCGGTCCGGCCGCCCATGAAGGTCGCCTCCATCACATTGGACAGCGGCGGCCACAACTTCCGCACCTGGAACCGGGAGCTGCCGGTGGCGCTGCCGTGGCTGGCCGAGCAGCTCAAAGTCGGCTGAGCCTTCTACCAGCAACAATGGAGCGCCGTCTCACATCTCAATACGTGATTCTCAGGAAGTGGGATGAGGATCTATCGTTGGAGCGTCCTCGCACCGCTACGACGAAGGTGGCCGACATGCCGTCACGCACCGTCTACACGCATGGATTCCACGCCAGCGTGCTGCGCTCCCACACCTGGCGTACCGCCGAGAACTCGGCGGCCTACCTGCTGCCGCACCTCAGGGCGGGAGCGGACGTCCTGGACATCGGCTGCGGTCCGGGCACCATCACCGCCGACCTGGCCGAGCGGGTCGGCCCCGGCCGGGTGACCGCGGCGGATGTCTCCGAAGAGGTGCTGGAGCAGGCCCGGCGCACCGCCGCCGACCGCGGGCTGGCCAATGTCGACTTCACCGTGGCCGATGTGCACGCCCTGGACTTCCCGGACGACTCCTTCGACGTCGTCCACGCCCACCAGGTGCTGCAGCACGTCACCGACCCGGTGCAGGCGCTGCGCGAGATGCGCCGGGTGTGCCGGCCGGGCGGCGTGGTCGCCGCCCGCGACTCCGACTACCAGGCCATGACCTGGTACCCGCACAACCGGCCGCTGGAGGAGTGGCGCGACCTCTACCGCGCCGTCGCCGCCGCCAACGGCGGCGAGCCGGACGCGGGCCGGACGCTGCTGTCCTGGGCGCGCCGGGCCGGCTTCACCGAGATCGAGCCGTCCGCGTCCACCTGGTGCTACGCCACCCCCGGGGAGCGTGCATGGTGGAGCGAGATGTGGGCGGAGCGGATGACCGCCTCCGCCATCGCCCGGCAGGCCGTCGAGCAGGGCCGCGCCGACGACGAGGCGCTACGCCGGATCGCCGCAGGTTGGCGCGGGTGGGGCGCGGCCGAGGACGGCTGGTTCGCCGTACTGCACGGTGAGATCCTCTGCCGCGCCTGAGGCGGGCCCGACCGGGGTGGCGGATCGCCGCCCCGGTTGCTCCTGGCATATGCCAGGGGCTGACCAGCGGCTCTCCGGCCGTACGATCTGCCATGACCGGGCCATGACGCCCCCGCCGCCGGTAGGCTGGTGACCGTTCGAAGTCGGCCCGTCACCGCTGGGCGACACCGCACGCCGGAGCAGGGGGCACGGGTGACCCGAGAAGACCTGAAGCCGGCCCGACCGGGCCCGGTGCAGCTGGCGCTGCGCCTGCTGGAGACGGTGGACCGCCACCGTGGCGGCGCCACCCCGGACGCCCTCGCCCACGAGCTGAACCTGCCGCCCGCCACCGTCCGCCGCACCGCCGCCCTGCTGGCGCAGGAGGGCTATCTGCGCCCCCGGTCCGACGGCGGCTACCGGATCGGCCGGGCCCTGGCACCGCTCGGCCGCCGCTCCCGGGAGGAGGCGGTCCGCGCCCGGCTGCTGCGGCTGCGCGACGAACTGGGCGCCGCCGTCTACCTGAGCCGCTACCGCGACGGCGAGGTCCGCGTCGAGGCCGTCGCCGCCGGACCGGCCGCCCCCGCCGTCCAGGAGTGGGTGGACTTCCGGGCCGCGGCCCACGCCAGCGCCATCGGCAAGTGCCTGCTCGCCCAGCTGGACGACGCCGGCCGCCGGGACCACCTCGCCCGGCACCCCACCGCCCGGCTCACCTCGCGCACCGTCACCGACCCCGAGCAGCTGCTGCACCGGCTCGACCGGCAGCCCGCCAGCGTCCCGGTGCTCGACCTGCGGGAGTACGCCGTCGGCAGCGTCTGCGCCGCCGTGCCGCTGACGGCGGGCGGCACGGTCGGCTGCCTGGCCGTCTCACTCCCGGTGGAGAACGCCCACCGGCTGCGGCGGGCCGCCGAGCTGCTGGCCTCCCGGGCGGCCCGGGTGGTGCTGGCGATGGCGCTCTGACCGGACCGGGGCGCCCGCGCGATGCGGGCGCCCCGGTGCCTCAGCGCAGCCGGTGGCTCTCCGGCGGACCCAGGTAGCTGGGCCGCAGCCCGCCGGTGTCCACCACGAGCTTCTGGAGCACCACCGTCGGGTCGACCATCCAGAAGTTCAGCACATGCACCCCGGCCTTGCCGATCCGGTGCGCGGTGCTGGTCAGGTTGACGTTGTCGGAGGTGTTGCGCGCCCACTGCGCGTTCATCGTGCCGTCGTCCGCACCGGTCACCGTCGTGATGTTCACGGTCTGCGGCCGGTCGTCGTCGAAGGAGACGGCGTACTTCAGCCCGTCGGTGGCCAGCGTGTTGTTGCGCGGCGACAGATACGCCCACACGGTGACCGGCCCGGTGCTGAACAGGCTCACCGTGTACTCCAGCCGGGGAGCCCGGCCGCCCGGGGTCTGCCGGGCCGCGGTGACCGGGAACGGCTCCATGCCCGCGCCGGTGCGCCCGATGCCCGGGATGCGCTGCCAGCCGACACCGCCCGAGGACACCGCCCGCGAGTAGTGCTCGGCCTCCATCGAGACATAGCCGTTGGCCTCCACGAAGCCGGCCAGCTGCGAGCGGGACGTCTTCGGGTTGTCCACCACCGCCTGCACCACCACGCTGCGGCCACCCGGCCCGGAGACGGTGACCGGCACCTTGGTGGTGCCCTTGGGCGCCCGCGACCAGTCCACCCGCAGGGTGACCCGCACCTGCTTGTCGACCCGGCCGCCGGGCCGGTCGGCGGTCAGCCAGGAGACCCCCGTGCGCACCCGGTACTCGAAGGACTGCCGGCCCCGGTTGAACACCTCGATGTACTGGGCCGGCTGGCTCTGGTACGGGCTGAAGACCGGCAGCACCGCCTGGCCGCGCTCCTGCGGCCACCACTTGTCCGAACCGTCGACGGCCACGCCCATCTCGGCGGCGGCCGGCAGGCTGATCCGCTTCACGGCCGGGAAGAGCACATCCGGGATGGCGACGTTGTCGATCTCCGGCTGCTGCCAGGGCGCATTGGGCCCGTACCGGTCCACATCGCCGTAGTCGATGTGCGGCTGGGTCTGGAACCCCTTCCACTTGCCGCCCGCGATGCTGGTGCCGAACCGGTCGGCCAGCGCCTTGTCGTCCGCGAGCCGCGCCTCGGCGGCGGCGGCCAGGTCGTTGGTCAGCGCCCGGCCCTGCGCCGCGTAGTGCAGGTTGGTGAACTCGGCCTTGCGCAGCTCGTACAGGTTGGCGGTGGCCTGCACCTCGTAGCCGACCAGCTCATACCAGGCGTCCTGGTCGGCCTTGGGGAGCCGCCGGGTGATCCGGGCGGCGTCGGCGGCCAGCTGCTGCCAGTCCTCGGTGACCCGCTCCAGCTCCCGGTAGTCGGTCAGGCTGAACGGGGTGGCCTGGTCGTCGTTGACCACGGCCGAGGAGTCGGTGGCCGGGTTCTTGGCCGGGTCCAGGGTGATCTTCCGGTTCAGCAGCTCCGGCTTGCGGCGGGACTGGAGCTGCCCGTAGCCGCTCAGCAGGGCGGCGACGGCCGCCGCCTGCTCCTCGCCGAAGTTCTGCCGGGCGTACTGCTGCTCCCACTCGCCGAGCCGGTCCAGCGGCCAGCGCTGCGGGTCCCAGGCGTACTCCAGGAAGAACTGGGTCGGCAGCTCATTGCCCTTGACGTCACCGGCGTTGGTGATCCACAGGCCGTGGTTGCCGTAGGTGTAGCACTGGTTGAGCTGGTCCCACATGTTGGGCAGCGAGGTGGTGTCCACCCACTTGTAGTTGCGGCCCGCCCCGACGTAGTCGAAGTGGTAGTAGAGGCCGTAGCCGCCGCTGCGGGCGTCGGTCTTCAGGTTCGGCAGCTTGCGGACGTTGGCCCAGTTGTCGTCGGTGAGCACCACCGTGACGTCGTCGGGCGCCCGCAGGCCCCGGTCCCAGTAGCGCTGGACCTCCTTGTAGAGCGTCCACACCTGCGGGATGGTGGTGACGTCCTTGCCGGTGACGTCCGCGAGGATCTTCCGCTGGGTGGCGATGATCTCGGTCATCAGCTCGATGCCGTCGCCGTCCGGCAGGCTGGTGTCGCCGTTGCCGCGCATACCGAGGGTGACCACGCCCTCGAAGTCCTGGTCCACCATCCGGCGGATGCCGTCGGCCCAGTACGCCTTGAGCGCCTCGGCGTTCTGGCGGAAGGACCACTCGCCGGTGCCGCCGTACGGGTCGTGGCCGGGCGTGGTGATGTTGCCCGCGCTGTCCCGGACCGCCGCCACGGCGTGCCGGTTCCACTCCTCGATGCCGCGCATCATGGGGGCCTCGTGCGAGGTGCCCATGACAACCCCATAGCGCTTCGCGGTGGCATGGTTCTGCGGGTCGTCCTCGGCGAACGCCCGGCCCCAGACCGCCGGCCACAGGTAGTTGGCCTTCAGCCGCAGCATCAACTCGAACACCTTGGCGTAGAAGGCCGCGTTGAAGCCGCCCTCGAAGCCGGGCGCCTTGCCGGGCCCGAAGTACTCCGGCGCCCAGGTGCCGAGCGAGGGGTTCTCGTCGTTGATGAAGAAGCCCCGGTACTTCACGGCCGGCGTGCCCTGGGTGTGCCGGCCGGGCAGGATGTACAGCTCGTCGCGGTGGCGCGGCCGTACGTCGTCCCACCAGTACCAGGGGGAGACGCCGATGCCCCGGGAGAGGTCGTACGCGCCGAAGATCGTCCCGCGCTGGTCGCTGCCCGCGATCACCAGGGCCCGGTCCACGCCCGGCAGCGGCTTCTCCACCACGACCTGCAACGAGGTCTCCCAGCGGCCCGCGATCCCGCTGACGTCCAGCTTGCCCGCCGCCACCAGGCGGTCGATCAGCGGGCTGCGGCCGATGGTGCCGACGATGGCGATCTCGCGCTGACCGGGTATCGCGTCCTGCGACACGGCCGGCCGCACCCCGGTCACCCGCTCGATGTCGTCCCGGAGGTCCCCGACCACCCGTACGACACCGGGGTAGTCGCTGCCGCTGACCACCAGGGGGACCGCCCGGCGCGCCCTGACCAGCGGGAAGCTGCCCGACTTGGCGCTGAACGACACATACGAACCCGGATCGGTCGGTCTCGCCTTGCCGCCCGACGCGGAGGCCCACGCCTCACCCGACAGCCCCAGGGCGGACCCGAGCGGCGTCGCCAGCGCGGTCAGGCCCAGACCCAGACCGAGCGCGGAGCGGCGGCTCAGGTGCGGCGGAAAATGGCTGTTCATTACCACTCCCTGCGAATTTGGTTACGGCCCTGACAAATACTGGCGACAGCACGGCTCCGGGGCAATGGGCTGCCGCGAACGAAAGATTTCGGTCCTGCCCGCCGGAGACGCCAGGAACTGCGGTGATCCCCCCCGAGGGGGTGACGGTCGACCCGTCAGGGAGGACCTGCGCGACCGACCCCGCACCCGCGTCACCCACCCAGCGGACCGTCACCCGCTGCCCCGGGTGGTGGCGGCCCGGTGGGTGTCCGCGCCCCCGGGGTGGTGCGTGGCTGGGGTCCCCGGAGGGGTCAGGCGTTGTGGTGGATCGGCCCGTTGCCCGCAGCCAGCGGCTGGCAGTTGCCGCCCCGGCGGTGGGCGACGACCTCGGCGGCCACCGCCACCGCCGTCTCCTCCGGCGTACGGGCCCCCAGGTCCAGCCCGATCGGGGAGCGCAACCGCCGTACCTGCTCCTCGGTCAGCCCCGCGTCGCGCAGCCGGGCGACCCGGTCCCGGTGCGTACGGCGTGACCCCATCGCGCCGACGTACGCGAGCGGCAGCCGCAAGGCCGCCTCCAGCAGCGGGATGTCGAACTTGGCGTCATGGGTGAGCACGCACACCACCGTGCGGCCGTCCAGCGCCCCGGCGGCGGCCTGCCCCGCCAGATAGCGGTGCGGCCAGTCCACCACCACCTCGTCCGCCCCCGGGAAGCGGCGCCGGGTGGCGAACACCGGCCGCGCGTCGCACACCGTGACCCGGTAGCCCAGGAACGACCCGATCCGGGCCACCGCCCCCGCGAAGTCGACCGCGCCGAAGACCAGCAGCCGGGGCGGCGGTACATACGACTCCACGAACAGCGCCACGCCGTCCGCCGCCCGGCCCCCGCACGGCCGCCCGTCCCCACCCAGCAGCAGCCGCCCGGTACGCCCCGCCGCCAGCAGTGCCCGCGCCTCCAGCACGGCGGCCCGCTCCAGCCGCTCCGCGCCCAGCCCACCGTGATGGCCCTCGGCGGTCACCGCCAGCGCCGCGCCCAGCAGCGGTTCCGGCCCACCCACCACCCGTACCAGCGCGACCGGCGCCCCGGCCGCCACCGCGGCGATCCCGGCGGCCAGCCCCGCCGCCGCCCCCGGCCGCACCGGCTGCACCAGGACCTCGACGCTGCCGCCGCAGGTCAGCCCGACGGCGAAGGCGTCCTCCTCGCTGTACCCGAACCGCTGGATTACCGGGCGGCCGCTGCGCAGCGCCTCCTGGCACAGCTCGTACACCGCCCCCTCCACGCAGCCGCCGGAGACACTGCCGACCGCCTCACCGCCGCCGTCCACCGCGAGGGCCGCACCCGGGCCGCGCGGGGCGCTGCCGGTGACCGAGACCACGGTGGCCAGCGCGAACGGGCGCCCGGCGGCCGTCCACGCCTGCAACCGCTCGGCGATCTCGCGCATCTCGGGGGCTCCTTGCCCGCCCGCCGCAGACCGCCGGGCGGGCGTCCGCTGCCGGGACGCCCAGGATCTCAGGCGCCCCCCGCGCGCCGCACGGCGAAGTGCTCCGCCCGAACCCCGTCCCCGGGCCGGCGGGCCGGACGGGAAGGATCGCCACCCGCCCGCCCCACCGACCCGGGGTCACCGATCGGGACCATCGACCATCGACCACCGACCGCCCGTCAGTCGGTGGGGATGTCCAGGCCCGGCGTCCGGTCCCAGCCGACGACCCGCATCACCCGGCGCAGATGCGGCGCCAGACCGTGCAGCACCAGCCGCCGTTCGCCGTCGCCGAAGAGGGCCTGTGCCGTGTGCACCAGCAACCGGCACCCGCCCACGTCCATGAACTCCAGTCCGGACAGCTCCAGGTGCACGCTGGCCGGTGGCCCGGTGGGGCCGGCCGGTCTGCGTGCCTCGGTGGAGAGCACCCGGGCCAGCCGGGTGACATTGGAGGCGTCCACATCGCCGGAGAGCGCCAGAGCGCCGCCGCCCGCAGTGCGGACGACCTGGAGCAGGCCGTCCTGGTACACCGGTTCGGGTGGCTCGGCGGCGCGGCGGGGGAGCGTCTTCACCATGTGCCCCCTTCCGATGCCGGTCGCCGTCCGCGACCGGCGGGGTGCACAAACTCTAGGCTCCCCGGGGTGGTTCTGTCACCGGGTGTGCACGCTGTGCGACCGTACTCCTGCGGCCGGGCGCGCCCCACCGGCGGATTCGTCCGGTGTCCGCCCGCTCCCGGCCCGGCCGGGCGTTGCGTATGCTCGCCGGGGCGCGATCGAGTGGCGCCCCGTACGGAAGCACGGCGGCACGGCAGGGGCGGCACGGTATGAGCGGCAGCGGCGGCAGGCGGGAGCGGTACGGCAGGTTCTCCGTGCCCGGATCGGACGGCGGCGCGGGCCTCGGCGGCCTCGGCGGCCGGATCGGCTACCGCGGTGCCAGCCGCCGCCGGCGCTCGCTGCACCTCAGCTCGCTGCGGCTGCCCACCATCGGCATCGACATCGGCGGCACCAAGGTCGCGGCGGGCGTGGTGGACGCCGACGGCCGGGTGCTGGAGCGGCTGCGCACCGAGACCCCGGACAAGAGCAAGAGCCCCAAGGTGGTGGAGGACACCATCGTGGAACTGGTCCTCGACCTGGCCGACCGGCACGATGTGCACGCGGTGGGCATCGGCGCGGCGGGCTGGGTGGACGCCGAGCGGTCCAAGGTGCTGTTCGCGCCGCACCTCAACTGGCGTGGCGAGCCGCTGCGGCAGGCCCTGGCGGAGCGGCTGCGCTTCCCGGTGGTGGTGGAGAACGACGCCAACGCCGCCGCCTGGGCCGAGTGGCGCTTCGGCGCGGGCCGGGGCGAGGACCAGTTGGTGATGATCACCCTGGGGACGGGCATCGGCGGCGCCATCGTCAAGGAGGGGCTGCTGGAGCGCGGCCGATGGGGGATGGCCGGGGAGTTCGGCCATATGCAGGTGGTGCCGGGCGGCCACCGCTGCCCGTGTGGCAACCGGGGCTGCTGGGAGCAGTACTCCTCCGGCAACGCCCTGGTCCGGGAGGCCCGCGAGCTGGCCGCCGCCGAGTCCCCGGTGGCCCAGCCGCTGCTGGAGCGGGCCGGGGGCGACATCGCCGCGATCACCGGGCCGCTGGTCACCGAGGCGGCGCAGCAGGGTGACCCGGTGGCGGTGGAGCTGCTGCACGACGTGGGCCGCTGGCTGGGCGTCGGGATCGCCAACCTGGCCGCCGCGCTGGACCCGGGCCGGTTTGTGATCGGCGGCGGTGTCTCCGCCGCCGGTGACCTGCTGCTAGGCCCGGCCCGGGACACCTTCGGCCGTACGCTGACCGGGCGCGGCTTCCGGCCGGAGGCGCAGCTGGTCCTCGCGGAGCTGGGCAATGAAGCGGGCCTGGTCGGGGCCGCCGACCTGGCCCGGCAGGTCGCCCGCCGCTTCCGCACCGTCAAGCGCCGCCGGGTGGAGCGGCACGGCGGCGCCCCGGGGCACTCCGGCTGACCCCGGCCGCCGTGCGGCCCGGCGCGCCGAGTCGACCCCGGGTACGCCGAAGCGGGCCCCGACCGGACCGGATGCCCTTCGGTCCGGCCGGAGCCCGCCGGTGCCGGCCCCGCCTGAGCGGGGCCGGCGGCCGGACCGAGGCCCTCCCACGGTCCGGGGTGTGCGGTCAGCCCTCTGCGGTCAGCTCGCTGCGGTCACCCGCCGGGGCCGTCCCGTCGGCGGCGGCGACCGCCGCCGGCTCGGGCTGCTCGCGGTGGCCGTCCCGGCCGGGCGCGGTGGCGGCCACCGGGTCCGGGTCACTGCCGCGCTGCTGCTCGGCGTTGTCCGTACGCAGCGGCACCTCCTTGATGAAGAGGATGGCCACCAGGGCCAGCAGCGCGGCGGGCGCCGCGTACAGGAAGACGTCACCGACGCCGTGCCCGAAGGCGTCCTCCACCACGCCGCGCACCGGGGCGGGCAGCAGGGAGAGCTTGGGAATGGCGCCGTCGCCCGGCGCGCTGGGCATGCCGAGCTCGGCCAGGCCGTCCGCGGTGTAGTCGGCGACCCGGTCGGCGAGCACCGCGCCGAGCGCGGAGACGCCGATCGCGCCGCCGAGGGTGCGGAAGAAGGCCACGACCGAGCTGGCCGCGCCCAGCTCCTGCGGCCGCACCTGGTTCTGCACCGAGAGCACCAGGTTCTGCATGGTGGTGCCGACGCCGACACCGACCAGGAACATGTAGACGGCGGCCAGCCAGTAGTTGGTGTCGTGCCGCAGGGTGCCCATCAGGCCGAACCCGGCGGTGAGCAGCACACCGCCCATCACCAGGAAGATCTTCCAGCGTCCGGTCTGCGAGATGATCCGCCCGGCGATGGTCGAGGAGAGCGCCAGGCCGATGATCATCGGCAGCGTCATCACACCGGCCATGGTCGGGGAGTCGCCCCGGGCCAGCTGGAAGTACTGGCCGAGGAAGGTGGTGGCGCCGAACATCGCGACACCGATCATCATGCTGGCCGCGACGGCGAAGCTCATGGTGCGGTTGCGGAACAGGTGCAGCGGGATGATCGGCTCGGTCGCCCGGGACTCCACCGCCAGGAAGAGCACCGCGAGGACGGCCGCGCCGCCCACCATGGCGCCGGTCTGCCAGGACATCCAGTCGTACTTGCCGCCCGCGAAGGAGACCCAGACCAGCAGCAGCGAGACCGCGGCGGTGATCAGCGTCGCGCCGGCCCAGTCGACCTTCACCTTCCGCCGGTGGATCGGCAGGTGGAGGGTCTTCTGGAGCACGATCAGCGCGATGATCGCGAACGGTACGCCGACGTAGAAGCACCAGCGCCAGCCGAGCCAGGAGGTGTCGACGATCACGCCGCCGATCAGCGGGCCGCCGATGGTGGCGAGGGCGAACACCGCACCGAGGTAGCCGGAGTAGCGGCCGCGCTCACGGGGCGAGATCATCGCCGCCATGATCACCTGTGCCAGCGCGGTGAGGCCGCCGGCGCCGAGGCCCTGGATCACCCGGGCGCCGATCAGCATCCCGGCGTTCTGCGACAGACCGGCGGCGGCCGAACCGATGACATAGATCGCCAGACTCAGCTGGACCAGCACCTTCTTGCTGGTCAGGTCGGCGAGCTTGCCCCAGATCGGGGTGGAGACGGTGGTGGCCAGCAGGGTCGAGGTGATGACCCAGGTGTAGGCGGTCTGGCTGGCGTCCAGGTCCGCGATGATCGTCGGCAGTGCGTTCGACACGACGGTCGAGGACAGGATCGCGACGAACATGCCGAGCAGCAGCCCGGACAGCGCTTCCATGATCTGGCGGTGCGACATCGGGGCAGCCGGGCCGGATGCCGCCTCCCGCACCCCGGTGGGTGCTTCGGATTTCATCAAAGTCCTTTCGCTCCCGAAGCTGTGCGGGAGAGGTCTGAAGTGCGGACGCGTCGGGCGTCGAAGCTCGTACGGAGGCGGGCCAGCAGGTCGGTCAGGGCGGCGATGTCCGCGTCGGACCAGTCCTCCAGCGCGTCGGCCAGCACCTCGCGGGCCTGGGCCAGCCGCTGCTGGGCCATCCGCTCGCCCGCCGGGGTCAGCCGGACGTACCAGGACCGCCGGTCGTGCGGGTTGGGCGTGCGCTCGGCCCAGCCGTGTTCCTCCAGGTCGGCCACGTGGCGGCTGGCCACGGACATGTCGACCTCGAACAGCTCGGCCACCTCGCCCACCCGCAGGTCGCCGCAGCGGCTCAGCATGCCGAGCAGTGCGAAGCCGCCGCGCGGTGCTCCGGGGCGTAGCTCGCGCTTCACCGCTCTGATCACCGAGCCGGTGCTGCTGAGCTGGAGCAGCAGCTCACCGCAGTGGTCCTGCGGGCCCATAGCGAACACACCCTCCGTCTAGTTGCCTGGAGCAACCATAGACGAATTGGTTGCCTCGGGCAACTTTCGGCATACGAAGCGGTCTTCGCTCCCGCTTTGCCCGGTTCCGCCGGGTTCACCCGGCCGGCCGACACCGCCCGGAGCCGACCCCAGGCCGCACCCGGCGGGCCACGCACCGTGACGAGGCGCTGTTGTGCCCCACCCGGCGGCTGTGAAAGAACGGTCTGGACGTCGTCTCCGGAGGTACGCATGCGTGTCCCGCACCGCCTCACGCCCTCCCTCGCCCTGGCCGTCGCCCTCGCCGCGACCGCCGCCACCGTCGCCGCCCCGCCCGCCGCCGGGCAGCCGGCCCCGCCCCCGCCACCACCCAGGACCGCCGAGGCCGTCGGCTACGGCGGCGCCGTCGCCAGCGTCGACCCCGATGCCACCGCCGCCGGGATCGAGGTGCTGCGGGCCGGCGGCAACGCGGTGGACGCGGCGGTCGCCACCGCCGCCGCGCTCGGGGTCACCGAGCCGTACTCGGCGGGGATCGGGGGCGGCGGCTACTTCGTCCACTACGACGCCCGTACCGGCAAGGTGCAGACCCTCGACGGCCGGGAGACCGCGCCGCTCACCGCCGACCGCGACCTGTTCGTGGAGAACGGCAAGCCGCTGGCCTTCGCCGACGCGGTGACCAGCGGCCTCTCCGTCGGGGTGCCCGGCACCGCCGCCACCTGGGAGCAGGCACTGCGGCTCTGGGGCAGCAGGTCGCTGGGCCAGGTGCTGAAGCCCGCCGAGCGGATCGCCGAGCAGGGCTTCACCGTCGACCAGACCTTCCGCGACCAGACCGCCGCCAACGAGGCCCGCTTCCGGGACTTCCCCGCCACCCGCGCGCTCTTCCTGCCCGGCGGCGCCCTCCCCGGCGTCGGCTCCACCCTGCGCAACCCCGACCTGGCCGCCACCTACCGGCTGCTGGGCCGCGACGGCACCACCGCGCTCTACCGGGGCCCGATCGGCGCCGACATCGTCCGCACCGTCCAGCACCCGCAACTCGACCCGGCCGCCACCCGCACCGTGCGCCCCGGCGCGCTGACCGGCAACGACCTGCGGGCCTACGCCGTACGCCGCCAGGCACCGACCCGGGTCCGCTACCGGGGCCTGGACGTCTACAGCATCGCGCCCTCCTCCTCCGGCGGCACCACCGTCGGTGAGGCGCTCGGCATCCTGGCCGGCACCGACCTGCACCGGCTGGACGGCACGCAGTACTACCACCGCTTCCTGGAGGCGTCCCGGATCTCCTTCGCGGACCGCAACCGCTGGGTCGGTGACCCGCGCTTCAACGACGTGCCCACCCGGCAGCTGCTCTCCCGGCGGTACGCGGACTCACGAGCCTGCCTGATCACCCCGGACCACGTACTGACCAGCCCGCTCGCCCCCGGCGACCCCCGCCACCCCGCCGCCTGCGGCACGGCGGGCCGGGCCGCCGGGCAGACCTTCGAGGGGCCCAACACCACCCACCTGACCGTCGCCGACCGCTGGGGGAACGTCGTCTCCTACACCCTCACCATCGAGCAGACCGGCGGCAGCGCGATGACCGTCCCCGGGCGCGGCTTCCTGCTCAACAACGAGCTGACCGACTTCTCCTTCACCCCGGTCACCCCGGGCGTGCCCGACCCCAACCTGCCCGGCCCGGGTAAGCGCCCGCGCTCCTCCATCGCACCGACCATCGTGCTCAAGGACGGCAGGCCGCTCTTCGCCACCGGCTCGCCCGGCGGCGCGACCATCATCACCACCGTGCTCCAAGTACTCCTCGGCCGGATCGACCGGGGGCTGACCCTGGAGCAGGCCATCGCCGCGCCGCGCGCCAGCCAGCGCAACACCGCGGTGAGCGACGCGGAGCCGGCCTTCCTGGCCCTGCCCGAGCGGGCGAAGCTGACGGCCCTCGGCCACGCCTTCAACGACGTGGGGGAGATCGGCGCCGCCACCGGCGTGGAGCGGCTGCCGGACGGCCGCTGGATCGCCGCCGCCGAACCGGTGCGGCGCGGCGGCGGCTCGGCCGCCGTGGTCACCCCGGCTCGCTGAGCCGGCCCTGATTGCTGTTCTGGCCCCACCGCTGATCTGGCCCAGCGGCCCCTGACCACCGGCCCCCGGCCCGTGGTCGGGGGCCGCTGTCGGTGCCGGGCGGTAGCTTTGGTCCGGGGTGTCCGGCAGGCGCCCCGCACCCGTCCGCGCCGCCCCGGGAGGCCCGCCCGCCGTGACCGTCCGCATCGCCACCTGGAACATCAACTCCATCACCGCCAGGCTGCCCAAGTTCCTGGAATGGCTGGCGGCAGCCGAGCCCGATGCGGTCTGCCTCCAGGAGCTCAAGTGCTCCACCGACGCCTTCCCATACGACGCGGTCAAGGAGCTGGGCTATGAGACCGCCGCCCATGGCACCGGCCGGTGGAACGGCGTCGCCATCGTCTCCCGGATCGGCCTGACCGATGTGGCACGCGGTCTGCTCGAACAGCCGGGCTACCTGGCCGACGGCGCGATGATCGAGGAGGTCGAGGCCAGGGCCGTCGCCGCCACCTGCGGCCCGGTGCGCCTCTGGTCGGTCTATGTGCCCAACGGCCGCGAGGTCGGCCACCCGCACTACACCTACAAGCTGGAGTGGCTGGCCGCGCTGCGCGCCTGCGTGCTGGCCGACGCCGCCGGCGAGCGGCCGTTCGCCGTGCTGGGTGACTTCAATGTCGCCCCCACCGACGAGGACGTCTGGGACCCGGCGGTCTTCGAGGGCTCCACCCATGTCACCCCGGCCGAGCGCGAGGCGCTGGCCTCGCTGCGCTCCGCCGGTCTGGCGGACGTGGTGCCCCGCCCGCTGAAGTACGACCGCCCGTACACCTACTGGGACTACCGGCAGCTGGCCTTCCCCAAGAACCGGGGGATGCGCATCGACCTGGTGTACGGCAACAAGCCCTTCGCCGACGCCGTCTCCGACAGCTATGTGGACCGCGAGGCCCGCAAGGGCAAGGGCACCTCCGACCACGCCCCCGTCGTGGTCGACCTGGATCTCTGACCGCTCGTCGGCAGGGCGGCCCCCGCAGCGGGGGCCGCCCTGCCGACCGGGTCAGACGCCCTTGGGCGCCAGCCCCCGGTCGCGCAGCCAGTTCAACTGCTCGCGGGGCGTCGCGCCGTAGCCGCCGCCGTGGTCCGCGTACTGCCAGACGCGGATGTCGCGCTCCCCGGCGTACCGGTGGTACGCGGCGTACACGGTGGACGGCGGGCAGATCGGGTCCATCAGGCCGACGCTGAACAGCGCCGGTGCGGTGGCCCGGACGGCGAAGTGCATGCCGTCGAAGTAGGCGAGGGTGGCGAAGGCGGTGTCCGCCATGTCCTGGCTGTGCCAGCGCAGGTACTTGGCGACCTCCACATACGGGCCCTCGGGGGCGACATCGGTGCCCCGCCGGTAGTGGCAGAGGAACGGCACGTCGATCAGGGCACCCGCGACCAGGTCGCCGGCCAGACCGGCGACGGCCAGCGCCAGACCGCCGCCCTGGCTGCCGCCGCAGACCACGATCCGCTCCGGGTCCACCTGGGGCAGCTGCCGGGCCGCGTCCACCGCGCGGACGCAGTCGGTCATCAGCCGCCGGTAGTAGTGGTGGCGCGGGTCCTCGATGCCCCGGGTCATGAAGCCCTCGACCCACTGGGTGCCGGGGCCCTCGCCGTGGTCCGGGGTGTCGTGCCCCTGGCCCCGGCTGTCCACGATCAGGTGGGCGTACCCGGCGGCGGGCAGCAGCAGGTGGTCGGTGGGCACGCCCCGGCCGCCGCTGTAGCCGATGTACTTGACCACGGTCGGCAGCGGCTCGGCCGCGCCGCGCGGCAGCATCAGCCAGCCGGCGATCGGCTCGCCGTTCCAGCCGGGGAAGCGCACGTCGAAGACGTCGAAGGCGGGGAGCAGATGGTCCTCGACCGGCGTCAAGACCGGTGCCCCGCCGTGTGCGCGGGCCAGCTCCAGGGTCTCCGCCCAGAAGGCGTCGAAGTCGGCGGGCGCGGCGATCTCGGGGCGGTAGGCGAGCAGCTCGTCGAGGGGCAGGTCGGTGAGCGGCATGGGCTGGCTACTCCTGAGGATGGAGGGCTGGGTGGAGAGGAGCGGCGCCGGGCGGCCTGCCGTGGCGGGCCGCCCGGCGGCCGGGTCAGGCCGTGCGCAGCTCCAGCACGCGCACACCGTACACGGGCAGGGTGACCGCGTCGGCCGGGGTCCCGTCCAGTTCGTACAGGGCGCCGGAGGCGACGGACGGCTTGACGGTCAGCTCCTCGCGCGCCTGGCTGACCAGCCAGACGAAGGTGCGGCCGTCCTCGTGCTCCAGCCGGTCCACGCTGACCCGGGGGTCCGCGACCGCGACCGGCCGCCGCACCCCGGCGTGCGCGCCCAGCGCGTCGTACAGGGTGCTGGTCGACTCGGGGTTGACCCGGGGCGTCACCGCGGCCATGTGCTCGATCGGGTAGGTGGAGAAGACCACGCTGCCCTCACCGACCCGGCGCAGCAGCAGCGCCGGCCGCCCGTGCGCGTCGACCGCGAGCACCTCGGCGCCGTCCGGGACGACCGGCAGGAAGACCCGGCTGCTGGCGGTGCCCGCCGTACGGAAGGTCAGCTGGGCGCCCTCGGGGAGGTTGCCGAAGGAGCGGTTGAAGGTGAAGGTGACCTCGTCGTCCTCGATCGGGTTGACCAGGCCATACTCCAGCTGGTGCCGCACGCCGAACATCTCGTCCAGGTGGGAGTACCACGGGCCGCGCTGCTCGTCGTGGTAGCCGGGGCAGTAGGAGACGTACACCGTGGCGCCGACCCGGGCGCGGTCCTCCAGCGCGAACCAGGTGGGGGAGAGCAGCTGCTTGGCGGACGGCACCAGGTAGAGCCTGGCGTCCTCGGTGAGCCCGTCGCTCTCCCGGGTCACCGCGGGGGCGAGGTCGGCCAGCCTGCCCGCCACCCACGCCTGGCGGGCCGAGGCGTAGACATGGCTGCGGTCCTCCTCGCGGGTGAAGGGGTAGGCGGTGTCCAGGTAGGAGGAGACCACCACGGCGGTGTCGCTGTCGGCGCGGCGGGTGTGGCCGAAGTCGACCTGCTCCAGGACGGCGGCGAAGTCCTTCAGCTCCAGCAGCTGCGGCTTGGCCCGCCCGTGCCGGTCGGTGAGGCCGAAGTGCATCTCGAAGGCGTGGTGCAGATACGGCGGCTGGTGCAGCAGGTCGTCGTAGTCGGTGTTGTTCCAGGCGATCCAGCCGGTGGCGCCGGCCAGCAGGCTGTTGTGCAGCACCTGGCGGTAGTAGTGGCCGGCGTTGGGGCCGGAGACGAAGTCGGAGGTGACGCCGAACTCCTCCAGCACCACCGGGCGGCCGAAGGTGCCGGTGAGCTCGCAGACCCAGGCGGCGGCGTGGTGCTGGCGGACCGGGTCGTCCTCCATGCGGTAGACGTGCGGGCCGAGGAAGTCGCAGATCTCGGCGCAGTACTTCACCGAGAAGCCGTTCTCGTGGCCGGTGTTCTCCATGCCCCAGGCGCCGTCGCCGAGCGAGACCGGCTGGGTGCCGCCGGCGGCGTGCACCGCGTCCACGATGATCTGCGCCCAGGAGGAGACCGAGTCCCGGTCCCGGGTGGCGTCGCCGTAGATCGGCATCTCATTGGAGACCAGCCAGCCGGACACCGCCGGGTGGTCCTTGAACCGGCGGACCATCTCACCGGCGAACCACGCCTGGCGGGCCACCATCCAGACGTCCGAGTAGAGGTCGCGGCCACCCCGCCAGGAGGGGTCCCAGTTCTCACCGGACATGTGGCCGACGATGAAGGTGGGGATGGTGGTCATGCCGAGCGCCTGGTGGCGGTCGAGGAAGTCGGCGAAGTGCGCGCACTTCTCCTCGTCCACGCTGTACGGGGTGGGCATGAAGTCCGGCCAGTAGTAGAACGACCGGGTCACATTCAGACCGTGGTCACGCAGAGCGACCAGTTCCTCCTCGATGACCTGCGGGTCGTAGGAGCGCCACATCAGCGGGCCGCCGGTGCGGGACCAGTAGTTGGCGCCGAGCCAGGTGACCGGGGTTCCGGTGGCGGTCAGCCGGGCGGAGTTGCGCAGCATGGGCAGGGGTCCCCTTCGGGTGCGGGCGGTGGAGGGCGCCAGGCCGCAGCGCGCGGTCACGGGCGTGCCTGGAGGGCGGGGCGGGACGGGCGCGCGGGGTGCGGCTCGGGCGGGGCGGGGCCGGTGTCGGGAGTGCGGTGGGGCGGTGACGGTGTGTCCCGCAGGCCCGGGAGCGGGCAGCGGGCATGGGCAATTCCGTACGGGCCCGTTGCGGACGGGCGGCCCCGCAGGCAGCAGGACGATGCAAGCACTGGACCGGTTTAGTGTCAACCCTTCCGCGTGAATTCCCAGCGGATGCGTAAACCGGTTTACATCACGACTCGGCAACGACTTGGCGGCGAGTTGCTCAGTCGGCTGCGGGCCGGGCCCGCACCGGCTCCGGCGCGGCGGGCGACGCGGGCCGGACGGGCCGGGCGGCGGGCGCCCCGGCGGCGGCCGGGCCGGTGGAGCCGCGCGGCACCAGCCGCGACGCCTCGTCCTGGAAGTCGGCCACCCGGGCGCCGGTGGCGGCCAGCCGCAGCAGCCGGGCGGCATGGCCGCCATGCGCGGCGATGTCCCGGCTGAGCGCGGTGAGCGGGGGGTTCACCAGCTCGCACAGCGCGGAGTCGCCCCAGCCGAGGATCGACACGTCCTCGGGCACCCGCAGTCCCAGCGACTGGGCGGCGGTCAGGCCGGAGACCGCCGTCAGATCGCTGTCGAACAGGATGGCGGTGGGGGGATCGTGCCTGGTCAGCAGGGTTCGGGCGGCTGCGGCGCCCTCGTCGGCGCTGTAGTCGGTGGCCACGGTGGTGCACTCCATGCCGAGCGCCGGGGCGAGTCGGTCGATGGCGGCCGAGCGGATCTCGGTGTGCCGCAGATGGGCGGGCCCGCAGACCCGGGCGACCCGGCGGTGGCCGAGCGCCGCCAGATGCTGGAGCGCGGTGTGGGCGGCGGCGGAGTCGTCGCTCCACACCGAGGGCAGCCGACCGGTCCCGATGGGGGCGCCGATCACCACCGTGGGCATCCCCAGCGCTTCCAGCACCGCCACCCGGGCGTCCTCGACCTGCATGTCCACCAGGAACACGCCGTCCACCCGGCGCTGGCCGGACCAGGTCCTGTAGGTGTCGATCTCGGCCTGCTGGTCCTCGGCCACGGTGAGCAGCAGCGGGGTGCCGTCGGCGGACAGCTCCGCCTGGATGCCGGAGATCAGCTGCATGAAGAACGGCTCCAGGCCGAGGGTGCGGGCCGGCCGGTCGATGACCAGGCCGAAGGCGCCGGCCCGGCCGTCGGACAGCGCCCTGGCCGCGCTGTTGGGCTGCCAGCCCAGCTCGTCGGCGATGGCGAGGATTCGGCGCCTGGTCGACTCGGAGACCCCGGGTCTGCCGTTGAGCGCGAAGGAGACGGCGGCTTTGGTCACTCCTGCGCGGCGGGCGATGTCCGCCATGGTCGGACGCTTCACATGGGCTCCTCGGGAGGCGCCGGAGGGGGAGTCGGGCGCGCTGCGACCTGGGATTTCCGGCGGGTCGACAAAACCGGTTCAGCTGTGGGGCTGCGCGGCAGTGTAGGTGAGGGGCGTACCCGCTGGCGAGGAATTGTTCGCAAGGCATTGACACGGCGTTACGCGCACTCTAATTTTTCGGCCACGACGCACTTGCAGCAGGCGCAGGCCCCGAGCTGCGGTGCAACGCTCTTCCCCGGACGTTCGATGGACGGCCGGGTGTGACGGCCGCCTGTTCGTGAGCGGTGGTGTGCGGACCCCACCGACCGATCGTGTGCCACCCGTGCGACTGCACAGATCTGCCCCTGTCTGACCCTTTCGGTCCCGTCGGCCCCGGACAACGTTGTCACGCACCGTAACCGGTGCCGACCGCGCCGTGCCCCGACGGCCCGCCCCATCCGCCCCACCGCCCACCGATCAAGGGGAACCGATGAACGTCAAGAGACCGGCTCGCCGGCGCTTCCTCGCCGCAGGTGCCGTGCTGGCCCTCGCCGTCTCCACCGCCGCGTGCAGCAGCAGCGGCGGCAAGGACAACAGCCCGGCTGCGACCGGCGTGCTCACCGTCTCCACCGGCTCCACCGGCAACTTCGTCGAGAACTTCAACCCGTTCTCACCGAACGCGCTCCAGGCCACCCACGGCATGATCTACGAGCCGCTGTTCCTCTTCAACGCCGCCAAGAGCGGCGATGTGCAGCCGTGGCTCGGCAAGTCCTACACCTGGTCGGACGAGGGCAAGACGCTCACGATCAAGATCCGCACCGACGCCACCTGGAACGACGGCAAGCCGTTCACCAACAAGGACGTCGCCTTCACCTTCGAGCTGCAGAAGAAGAAGGACTTCGACAGCTACGCGCTGGCGCTCGACACGGTCACCGCCGAGGGCAAGGACACGGTGGTCCTGAAGTTCGCCCAGTCGGCCTACACCAAGGAGTACTTCATCCTGGGCAAGGCCGACATGCTCCCCGAGCACGTCTGGTCGGCCATCCCCGACGCCCAGAAGAAGACCGTCCTCAACAAGAACCCGGTGGGCACCGGCGCCTGGACGGTCAAGCAGGTGGCCGGCATGTCGATGGACCTCACGGCCCGCGCCGACTACTACTTCAAGGGCCTGCCGAAGATCAAGACCATGCGCTACCTCTCCTACTCGGGGAACAACGGTGCCAACGCGGCGACCACCTCGGGCAAGATCGACTGGGCCGGCGGCTTCATCCCGGACATCGAGAAGAACTACCTGGCCAAGGACCCGAAGTTCGAGCTGGTCAACATCCCGCTGGCCACCGCCTACTTCGTGCCCAACCTGAAGAGCGGCCCGACCGCCGACGTCAACGTCCGCAAGGCCATCAGCGCCGCGCTGGACCGCGACTTCATGAGCAAGACCGTCTACAACGGCCAGGCCGGCCCCACCAACCCGATGGCGCTGCTGCTGCCGAACTACGAGTCGGTGCTCGACCCGACGCTCAAGGACGCCACGTTCGAGACCGGCCAGGACAAGGTCGACTCCTACCTCACCGCGTCCGGCTACACCAAGGGCTCCGGCGGCATGTACGCCAAGGACGGCAAGAAGCTGTCCCTCACCCTGGAGTCGGTGGCCGGCTGGACCGACTACACCAGCGTCGCCCAGATGGCCAAGCAGCAGCTGGCCAAGGTCGGCATCGACCTGGAGATCCAGAACTCGGCGTACGCGCAGTGGGCGTCCGACCAGTCGGCCGGCAAGTTCCAGCTGCTGCTGAGCAACTACGGCTACACCCCGGTGCCGTACGCGTACTACGACCAGCTGCTGGACAGCCGGATCGGCCCCAAGGACGGCCAGAGCAGCACGATCGGCAACTACGGCGGCTACAGCAACCCCGAGGTGGACGCGGCGCTCGACGCCATCGCCAGCACCCCGGACCTGGAGAAGCAGAAGCCGCACTTCTACACGATCGAGCAGGCGTTCGTGAAGGACATGCCGCTGATCCCGCTGTTCAACGCCCAGAACGAGGCGGAGTTCAACGGTAACCACATCACCGGCTACCCGACGGCGAAGAACCCGTACGCCGGTTCGGCGATCTGGCTGGCCCCGGACAGCGGTTGGGTCGCGGCCCGGGTGGAGCCCGTGGGCGCCAACAAGAAGTAAGTCCCTGCGCCGCCGGGCGGGCCCTGTCCCGCCCGGCGGCTTCCGGCCGCCGACCCAGGGCAAGGAGCACCATGGCATGCGGTACATACTGAGAAAACTCGGGTTCTACGTGGTCGCCGCCTGGATCGCGGTGACCCTTAACTTCGCACTGCCCAGGCTGATCCCGGGCGACCCGGTCTCGCTGATCCTGGCCCGCCAGTCGCAGCTGGGCCCGGTGCCACCGGGGGAGAAGCAAGCGCTGGAGAAGATGCTGGGCCTCGGCCACGGCAACATCCTCGCCCAGTACTGGGACTACCTGACCTCCATCGCGCAGCTGAGGTTCGGCCTCTCGGTCACCTACTTCCCCACCCCGGTCGTCAGCATCCTGCGCTCCTCAGTGCTCTGGACCCTGATCCTGGTCGGTACCGCCACCGTCATCAGCGTGCTGATCGGCATCAGCCTGGGCACCCTGGCCGGCTGGAAGCGCGGCACCTGGCTGGACTCCCTGGTGCCCTCCACCACCTTCCTGGCCGCCGTCCCCTACTTCTGGGTGGCGCTGCTGCTGATCTACCTGTTCACCCAGGTCTGGCCGGTCTTCCCCGACCAGTTCAGCTATGACCCGGGCCTGCTGATCGGCTGGAACGGCGAGTTCGTCGACTCCGCCCTGAAGCACGCGATCCTGCCCGCCATCACCATCGTGATCAGCTCGGTGGGCGGCTGGATGCTCGGCATGCGCAACATGATGGTCTCCACCCTCTCCGAGGACTACGTCTCCGCCGCCGAGGCCAAGGGCCTGCGCTCGCGCACCGTGATGATCGGCTACGCCGCCCGCAACGCGGTGCTGCCGTCGGTCGCCGGCTTCGCCATCTCGCTGGGCTTCGTGATCAGCGGCTCCCTGGTGATGGAGATGGTCTTCTCCTACCAGGGCATCGGCTACCAGATGCTCCAGGCCGTCAGCAACAACGACTACCCGCTGATGCAGGCCATCTTCCTCGTCATCACCTTCGCCGTGCTGTCCGCCAACTTCCTGGTGGACGTGCTGTACGGCTTCGTCGACCCCCGAACGAGGCTGGCCCGATGACCACCGCTGACACCACCTCCGCCCCGCCGCCCGCCGCCGCGCCGCCCACCCCCACGCCGGCCGCTCCCAGCGGCGGCCCGGCCGCCCGACTGGGCGCCGTCTGGCGCACCGTGCGCCGCTCGCGGCGCCTGAGCATCGGCTGCGCCCTGATCGGCGTCTTCATCCTGGTCGCCATCGTCGGCCCGACCTTCGTCACCGACGCCAACAACTTCAGCCTCGACCTGTCGCTGCCACCGTCCGCCAGCCACTGGCTGGGCACCACCCAGACCGGCCAGGACGTCTTCGACCAGCTGCTGGTCTCCACCCGCACCTCGCTGCTGATCGGCGCCGCCGCGGCCCTGCTCGCCACCGTCATCTCCATCGTGATCGGCATCGGCGGCGGCTTCCTCGGCGGCTGGTCCGACGAACTGCTCTCGCTGATCAGCAATGTCTTCCTGGTGATCCCCGGCCTGCCGCTGGTGATCGTCATCTCCTCGTACACCAAGGGCGGCAGCCTCTCCGCCACCATCGGCGTCATCGCCATCACCAGCTGGGCGGCCTCCGCCCGGGTGCTGCGCGCCCAGACCCTGTCGCTGCGCACCCGCGACTATGTGCTCGCCGCCCGGCTGTACGGCGAGAAGCGCTGGCGGATCGTCCTGGTGGAGATCCTGCCCAACGAGGCCGCGATTATCGTCTCGCAGTTCATCTTCGCGGTGATCTTCGCCATCCTCACCCAGGCGGGCCTGGCCTTCCTCGGGTTGCAGAACCCCTCCGACCTGACCTGGGGCAACATGCTCTACTTCGCCCAGAACGCGGAGGCGCTCTCCAGCGGCGCCTGGTGGTGGTTCGTCCCGCCGGGCCTGTGCATCGCCGTCTTCGGCGCCGCCATGTCGCTGATCAGCTTCGGCCTCGACGAGGTACTCGACCCCAAGCTGCGGGTCTACCGGCCCGGCCGCAAGAGCCGCGCCGGCCGCAAGGGGCAGCCCGACCGCAAGGGGCAGGCCGGCCAGCCCGCCCAGGCCCAGGAGGCGACCCGATGACCGCGCCCGCCACCGGCCCGGCCGCACCCGCCGAGCCCGCCGCCGATTCCGACCGCGACCTGGTACTGCGCGCCGAGGACATCCACGTCGAGTACGACGGCGAACGGCCCACCCGCGCCGTACGCGGCGTCAGCTTCGAGCTGCGGCGCGGCGAGGTGCTGGGCATCGCCGGGGAGAGCGGCTGCGGCAAGTCCACCCTCGCGTACGCCGTCACCCGGATGCTCAAGGCGCCCGCCCGGATGACCCGGGGCAGCCTCGGCTTCCGGGGCCGCGACGGCCAAGAGGTCGACCTGCTCACCCTGGACGACGAGGGGCTGCGGACCTTCCGCTGGAGCAGCCTGTCCATGGTCTTCCAGAGCGCCATGAACGCCCTCAACCCGGTCACCAGCATCGGCCGCCAGTTCGACGACATCTTCCGGGCGCACCGCCCCGAGATGGAGCGCGGCGAGCGGGACAAGCGCACCCGCGCCCTGCTGGAGATGGTCGGCATCGACGCCGACCGGGTGCACGGCTACCCGCACGAACTCTCCGGCGGCATGCGGCAGCGCGTGGTCATCGCGATGGCCCTCGCCCTGGAGCCCGACATCGTCATCATGGACGAACCCACCACCGCGCTGGACGTGGTGGTGCAGCGGGAGATCCTGGACGAGGTCGAGCGGCTGCGCGAGGAACTCGGCTTCAGCGTCATCTTCATCACCCACGACCTGGGCCTGCTGCTGGAGATCAGCGACCGGCTGGCCGTGATGTACGCGGGCGAGGTCATCGAATACGCCCCGGCCGAGCAACTGGCCACCGCCGCCGCCCACCCGTACACCCAGGGCCTGCTGCGGTCCTTCCCGGACCTGACCGGCGAGCGGCGGGAACTGCGCGGCATCCCCGGCTCGCCGCCCGACCTGCGCAACGACCTGGTCGGCTGCGCCTTCGTCGACCGCTGCGAGCACGCCTTCGCGCCCTGCCGTACCGAGACGCCCCGGCTGCTCGAACTCGGCCGCGAGATCGGCCCGTGGACCGCCGCCTGCCACCTGAACGACCCCGCCCACCGCCCGCCGGACCAGCCCGGCCAGGACGAGGGCACCCCCTCCGCCGAAGGACGGCAGCCGTGACCGCTCTCGAAGTCCGTGACCTCACCGTCGAAGCTGCGATCCCCCGGGGGACGA
>NZ_JBIVRB010000003.1:477713-600863 GCF_044755465.1 Streptomyces sp. NPDC092296
GACCCCCGGACCCCCGGCCGGGCCCTGGGCCGGTGGCTCCCTTATCGAAGGACGGCAGCCGTGACCGCTCTCGAAGTCCGTGACCTCACCGTCGAAGCTGCGATCCCCCGGGGGACGACCCCCGGACCCCCGGCCGGGCCCTGGGCCGGTGGCTCCCTTATCGAAGGACGGCAGCCGTGACCGCTCTCGAAGTCCGTGACCTCACCGTCGAATATGCCCAGGCGCACGGCAGGCCGTTCCGCGCCGTGCAGAACCTCTCCTTCGACCTGCGGGCCGGCCAGACCCTGGCCCTGGTCGGGGAGAGCGGCAGCGGCAAGTCCAGCGTGCTCAAGGCGCTCTCCCGGCTGGTCCGGCCCGCTCAGGGGCAGATCCTGCTCGGCGGCCGGGAAGGCGTCCGGGGCAAGGAGTACCGCCGGGCCGTCCAGATGGTCTTCCAGGACCCCTTCGCCTCGCTCAACCCCTCGCACACCATCGACCACCACCTGCGCCGCCCGCTGCTGGCCACCGGCCGGGCCCGGCGCGGCGCGGACGCCGACGCGGCCGTGGCCGAACTGCTGCGGCAGGTCAACCTCACCCCCGCCGCCGACGTGGCCCGCAAGCGCCCGCACGAGCTGTCCGGCGGCCAGCGGCAGCGCGTCGCCATCGCCCGCGCCCTGGCGCCCGCCCCCGATGTGCTGCTCGCCGACGAGCCGGTCTCCATGCTGGACGTCTCCATCCGGCTGGAGATCCTCAACCTGCTGGACGACCTGAAGCGCGACCGCCGGCTCGCCCTGCTGTACGTGACCCACGACCTGGCCACCGCCCGGCACTTCTCCTCCGAGATCATGGTGATGTACCGGGGCGAGGTGGTGGAACGCGGCCCCAGCGACGAGGTCATCCTCAGCCCCAAGCACCCCTACACCCAGCTGCTGGCCGCCGCCGCCCCCAGCGCCGGCGCCACCCGCGAGCAGGTGCGCGACGCCCGCGCGGTGCGGCTGGCCGCTCGGGCCAAGCGAGACGCCGAGCGGCGCGAGATCGTGGTCGGCGACGGCTGCCGCTTCCGGCCGCGCTGCCCGTTCGCCATGGACAGCTGCGCCCAGCGGCCCCCGGAGGCGCAGCTCAGCCCGGCGTCCGGCACCGGCACCGGACACCGCGCGCTGTGCTGGCTGTACGCCGACGGCGCCACCGCCGCCCCGGCCCTCCCGCAGCAGAAGGCGGCCTCATGAGCGCGGCCGTCCCCGACCGCTTCGAGCCGATCGCCGCGCTGCCGGTCGACCCCGGCCTGGCCCGGGTGCACGCCGAGGGCTGGCAGTCCTGGAGCGTCACCGACGCGCTCCCGGTCACCGCCGTCCCGTACCGCGCCACCCTGGCCAACTCGCTGGCGATGGACTGCCACTACAACCAGGTGCCGCCGGAGGGCGTCTTCCAGGGCGAGGGCGTGCTCGCCGTCGACCCCGGCGGCGGCGCCCCCGTGCATGTCTTCGGCACCGAGCGGGCCGACCGCACGGTGCCCCGGGTCCGTGCCGAGCTGCGGCCCGGCGGCGTGCTCGACGTCTCCGCCGACGCCCCGGTGCTGCACCGGGTGAGCGCCCCCGGCAGCTCGCTCCAGGAGGCGCTGGCCGGCTGGGCGGACGGCTTCGCCGCCCTGGCCGGGGTGACGCCGCAGCGGCTGCGCCCGGCGCCGACGGTCTGGTGCTCCTGGTACCAGTACTGGAACTCGGTCACCGAGCAGGACATCACCGACAACCTCGACGCGATGGACGAGCTGGAACTGCCGGTCGACGTGGTGCAGATCGACGACGGCTACCAGGCGGCGCCCGGCGACTGGCTCACCCCCTCCGGCCGGTTCAGCGACGTCCCCGGGCTGATCGGCCGCATCCGCGACCGGGGCCGCCGGGCCGGGATCTGGACCGCCCCGCTGCTGGTCGGCCTGGAGAGCCGCCTGTACGCCGAGCACCCGGACTGGGTGGTCACCGACCCGGCCACCGGCGAACCCGTCTTCGCCGGCGACGCCATCGGGGACCGCTGCGCCGCACTGGACGCGACCCACCCGGCGGCCGCCGAGTACCTGGCCGAGGTCTTCCGGACCATGCGCGGCTGGGGCGTCGACTACTTCAAGATCGACTTCATCTACGCCGGAGCGATCGAGGGCCGCCGCCACGCGGACGTCACCGGCGTGCAGGCGTACCGGGAGGCGCTGCGGGTGATCCGCGAGGCCATCGGCCCCGACTCCTACCTGCTCGGCTGCGGCGCCCCGCAATTGCCCGCGGCCGGGTTCGTGGACGCCATGCGGGTCGGCCCCGACATCGCCGCGTACTGGTTCGCCCCCAGCGGGCACCCCTCCGAGCCCAGCCAGCACAACGCCGACCGCAATGTCCGCGCCCGCGCCTGGCAGCACGGCCGGCTCTGGGTCAACGACCCGGACTGCCTGATGCTGCGCCCCGAGGTCGAGCGCCGCGAGGACTGGGCCCGGACCGTGGCGGCCTACGGCGGCCTGCGCGCCTCCAGCGACGCACTGCGCGGCCTGGACGCCTGGGGCCTGGCCCAGACCCGCGCCCTGCTGGTGCCCGCGCCGGTCACCCCCCTGGTCACCCCCCTGAGCTGACCACCGGCCTGGCCCCCGGTCTGACTCCCGGTCCGATCCTGGCCGGCCCCCCGGTGGCAGCCGCTGCCGGGGGGCCGGGCCGGAGCCGCAGCGGCCGAGGGTTTGTCGCGGTCCTGGGAGTTTGTCCGGGCGCCGGGGCAGCCGTACGCTGTCCGCCGTGAGTCGGGGGGCGGCGCGCGGGGACGAAGCCGCGCAGGCGGTGTTCGGGACGGCGCTGGGCGCCGCGTCGGTGCTCTGGTGGGCGGGCTGCTGGTTCCGCGCGGCCTGCGTCGCCGGGATGTGGGTGCTGCTGGCGGTGGCCCGGCCCGACGAGCCGCTGCGGGCCGTCGTACAGCTCGGGCTGACCAGCGCCGGAGTGGCCCTCGCCTTTCTGCACACCCGCTCCGGCGCCCTGGAACGGCTGCTGGACGTCCGGCTGCCCTCCGTGCGGCGGCTGGCCGCGCATCTGCTCGGCACCTCGGGCCGGGCCACCCTGGACGCCTCCGGAGCGGCCGAGATCGTCGGCGTCTTCCTCGCCCTCTGGCTGTTCACCGGCGTCCTGCCGCTGCCCGGCCTCACCCCGGCGCAGCGCGTCACCGGGATCGTGCTGGGCGTCCTGTACGCGCTGTCGGCGGCCTTGCAGGGGATGATCGACCCCGGCTGGTACAGCGTGGACAGCCCGCCCGCCCCGGCACTGCGGCGGCTGCGGCCGGTGCTGCCCCTGGTCTTCGCGGGCATGCTCGCCGGCTACCTCTACCCCTACAACGACAGCGCCGCCCAGCTCACCGTCCCCGGCTATCTGGCGCTCTGCGCGACGCCGCTCGGCTACTACCCGCTGTGGGGCGCCTTCGACGCCACGCTGCGGGCCGCCGCCGGCCACGCCGTCGCGAGCCACCGCCTGTGGCGGCGGGGGACGGCGGTCGACATGCACAGCATCGCGCGCAACGCCGTCAGCCTGCTCCAGCAGTACGCGGACGAGCCGGACCCGCAGCTGAGGGAGGTCCGCCGCCTGGTGCGCGAGGCGATGATGCAGGTGGAGGAGGCCAGGCAGGACGTGCTCAGCGGCGAGCACCGCCGCGGCCCCCGGGCCTTCGGCGAGCTGTGGGACCTGGTCATGCGCACCCTCCCGGCCACCCGGCGCGAGCGCTGCGCCAGCGACGAGGACTCCGCCCGCACCCGGCTGTCGCCGGTGGACTACCAGATCGCCCGCCGGGTGCTGCCCGACCTGCTCACCAATGCGCTCAACGCCGGGGCCGACCGGGTCGAGGTGCGCTGCTCGACGCACCGGCCGGGGCGGGTCCTGCTGACCGCCACCGACGACGGCCCGGGGGTCGACGGCGAACCGGCCGCCGACGGCTCGCCGTACGGCAGCTCCCGGGTCCTGCGGCACTGGCTCGCCACCCACGGCGGTGACATCCGCTGGCGCAGCCACCATCCCGGCACCACCGTCGAGGTGTGCTGGCAGGCCCAGTCGGCGGAAGGAGACTGAGTGCGCATCGTCGTGGTCGACAATGTGATGCAGGCGGGCGAGGCCGTGGCTCGGGCGTTGGACGGCACCGGGCACGAGGTCGCCTGGGCGCTCACCCCCGAGGTGCTGGCCGGGATGCTGGACGGGCAGCGGTTCGACCTCGCCTTCGTCGACCTGGACTTCGGCCGGATGTCCGAGCAGAGCGGGCTGGCCGCGCTGCGGCAGTTGGCGGCCCGCTCGGTGCGGTCGGTGGTCTACTCGGCCGACAGCGAGGACAGCCGGCTGCTGTTCCTGCTCGCGGCCTTTCAGTTCCACCGGCCGCTCGGGCTGCTCACCAAGGAGGCGCCCGGGGCCGAGATCCGCGAGCTGGTCCGGGCCGCCGAGGCCGGTGAGCGGCTGCGCGGCGCGCTGTCCGGCGACCGCTACCGGCCGCCCGCGCACGGCACGGCCTGGCTGGACCGGCTGATCCCGTCCACCACCGACCTGGCCGTCTGGGAGCAGCTGCCCTACTACTCCAGCCGCTGGGAACTGGCCCGTACCGCCCATGTCTCCGAGCGGACGGTCGACAAGTTCCTGCTCCGGCACGCCGAGGCGGTACGGGAGCTGGAGCGGGTCTTCCGGCGCCGCCCCGAGCCGCCCTTCCCGGCGGCGCCGGGCGACCGCCGGGCCCGCAGCCCGCTGCTGGCCCCGCTGCACGCCTTCGCGGTCACCCACTTCCGCTTCTTCCGCGATCCGGAGGTCCGCCCGCTCATCGAGGCGCGCCGCAGGCCCGGCCGAGGAGTGTGAAGTTTCCCCTGTCCGGCGGGCGTTCGGCGGCCCGACCATGGAGCGGGGCCATGGAACGGGGGCCATGGACGGGGGCTCCGGTCCGCTGTTCGGCCGGAGCCCACCGGGGGCCGTGCGCACCCGGTCACATCGCAAGCCATTCGGGAGGACTGATGAAGGCAAAGGGCCTCAGGCCCGCGGCCGTCGCCGCGATCGGCGTCGTGGCGGTCGTGGCGGGGGCGGTGAGCGCGCCGCCGGCCGTCGCGGCGGCGAAGCCGAAGGCCAAGGTGTACAAGGGCACCGCGGCCATGACGGTGAAGCAGTACGACTACTGCGGCGGCCCCTGGGGCGCCGAGCGCCGCTACCTGGGGCAGGCCACGTACAAGCTGCCCGCCACCCTGACCGTCTCGCCGACGCAGAAGGCCGGCCGGCAGAGCGAGAAGAACCCGTTCCACTTCAGCCTCACGGCGGGCGCGGCCAGGACCAACGGCTCCGTCATGCTGTACAGCTCGGTGGTCCTCCCGGTCTCCCCGGTCGATCTGGCCGGCCACCCGCGCGATCCCCGGCTGCTGCTGCGGTACTGGAAGTACACCCGGAAGAAGTCCGGCGCCTTCTCCGGGAAGCTGGCGGACACCCACAAGAGCCAGGCGGCGGTGCTCAACACCTTCAACGCCGCCACGCTGGCGTTCGCCTGCCGCCCCTCGATGGGCTACGGCCTGGTCACCCCGCGCACCATCAACGCGGGCGCCAAGATCTCCGGCAAGATCACCGCCGGCAAGGCCCAGGTGACGGTCACCGGTGGCACCTACGACGGGTTCTTCAGCTTCCGGCTGGACTTCAAGAAGAAGTAGCAGGCCCGGACCCTCGGGGAGCTGACGTACCATCGGCGGCGCGCATCCGCACGGGGGCGGATGCGCGTCGCGCCTCCACGACGCGGCGGCCAGGCGGGGTCGAGCGGGCGGCCCGGCGGCGGGCCCGGCGGCGGGCTCCGAGGGGCGCCGCGCGGCCGTACCCGGTCGGTCCGGCGGGTGGCGGTGGCGGGGCCCGGCCGGCGCGCCCGGGTGCCTAGACTGGTGGGCAGACGACGGGCTGTACCGGCGCGAGCCGTCCGGCGGAGCGGGGCCGGCCGGGCCGGAAGGAGCAGCAGGTGAAGCGTCCGACGATGGCGGACATCGCACGTCGGGCCGGGGTGACCAAGGGGGCGGTGTCCTTCGCCCTCAACGGCAAGCCCGGCGTGTCCGAGGCGACCCGCCGCCGGGTGCTGGCCATCGCCCAGGAGCTGGGCTGGCAGCCCAACAGCGCCGCGCGGGCCCTCTCCGACGGCCGGGCGGGCGTGCTGGGCCTGGTCATCGACCGGCCGGCCCCCGCGCTCGGCGTGGAGCCCTTCTTCATGCAGCTGATCTCCGGCATCCAGGCCGAGCTGTCCACGGTCGGCGTCGCCCTGCTGTTCACGCTGGCGGAGGACGTCCAGGCACAGGTCACGGTCTACCGGGAGTGGTGGGCCAGCCGCCGGGTGGACGGCGTCTTCCTGGTCGACGTCCATATCGGAGACCCCCGGATCGAGGCGCTGGAGGAGTTGCAGCTGCCCGCCGTGGTGATCGGCTCGCCCGTGGCGTCCGGCAGTCTCCCGGCGGTGTGGAACGACGAGACGGACGGCGCGCGGCTGGTCGTACGGCACCTGGCCGAGCTGGGCCACCGGTCGATCGTCCGGGTGAGCGGCCCCACCGAGCTGCTGCACACCCGGCAGCGCTCGGCGGCCTTCGACGCCGCCGTCGCCGAACTGGGTCTGCGCAGCACCACGGTGGAGGCCGACTACACCGGTGAGCAGGGCGCGACCGCCACCGCCGCGCTGCTGGAGGGTGCGGACCGGCCCACCGCCATCGTGTACGACAACGATCTGATGGCGGTCTCCGGCCTGAGCACCGCCCAGCAGCGCGGCATCCGGGTGCCGGCCGAGGTCTCCATGATCGCCTGGGACGACTCGCCGCTGTGCGAGCTGATCCGCCCCGGGCTGACCGCGCTGCGCCGGGACATCGCCGCGTACGGCGCCCAGGCCGCCCACCAGCTGCGGGCGCTGGTCGCCGGGGAGGCGGTCGGTGACCTCCAGGTCAGCGGCCCGGAGCTGGTCCGGCGCGGCAGCACGGCGGCGCTGGACCCGGCCGCCGCCCGCTGAGCCCGACATATCGGGCAGGACTCGCATCTCTGGACAGTTGACCGCAATCCCCGCCAATGGTTGCATCGAGCTGCTGCCACCCCCTCCGGCAGCGCCCGTGCCCCGGAGGCGCCCGCGTGAGAACCCGTACCGCCGCAGCCGCGACCGCCGCCGCGTTGGTCGCCGCCGTGCTCGGCGGCTGCGGAACCCCGGGACGGGACGGCAGCCGCACCCTGACCTACTGGGCCAGCAACCAGGGGGCCGACCTCGGGGCCGACCGCCGCATCCTGCGACCGGAGCTGGCCGAGTTCCAGCGGCGGACCGGCATCAAGGTCAAGCTGGAGGTGGTCCCCTGGTCCGACCTGCTCTCCCGCATCCTCACCGCCGCCGCCTCCGGCCGAGGCCCGGACGTGGTGAACATCGGCAACACCTGGTCCGCCTCGCTCCAGGCCACCGGCGCCTTCATCCCGTTCGACAGCGCGGCGCTGGCCAAGGTCGGCGGCCGGTCCCACTTCCTCGCCGCCGCGATGGCCTCCACCGGCGCCCCGGGCCGCGACCCGGTCGCGGTACCGCTCTACGGGCTGGCCTACGGCCTCTACTACAACAAGCACCTCTTCGCCGCCGCCGGACTGCGGCCCCCCGCCGACTGGGCCGAGCTGATCAGCGCGGGCAAGCGGCTCACCGACCCCGCCCACGGCCGCTGGGGCCTGTCCGTGGAGGGCGCCAGCTACACCGAGAACGCCCACTTCGCCTTCATCTTCGGCAAGCAGCACGGCGCGGAGCTGTTCCGGGGCTCCACCCCGCTGCTGGACAGCCCGCAGCTGGTCGCCGGGGTCAAGCAGTACGTGGACCTGGTCGGCCGCTACCGGATCGCCAACCCCTCCAGCGTCGAGTACGCCAATGACACCCCGTTCATCCGCGACTTCGCCACCGGCCGGGCCGCCATGGTCATGCTCCAGTCGAACGGCAGCTCCGCGATCGAGGCCGACGGGATGAAGCCCGCCGACTACGGCGTGGTGCCCATCCCGCTGCCCGACCCGCTGCCACCCGGCGGGCAGCGGGTCACCAGCCTGGTCGCGGGCATCAACATCGCCGCCTTCACCGACTCCCGCGACCACGACGGCGCGCTGCGCCTCATCCGCTTCCTGACCAGCACCGAGGAGCAGCAGATCCTCAACAAGGCCTTCGGCTCACTGCCCGTCACCCCGGCCGCCTACGACGACCCGGTCTTCCGGACCCCGACGGTGCGCGTCTTCCGGCAGGTGCTCGCCACCACCGCCGCGCCGCTGCCGATGATCCCCGAGGAGGCGCAGTTCGAGACCCTGGTCGGCAACGCCGTCCGCGAGCTGCTGGCCGCCGCCGCCTCCGGCGCCACGGTGGACGACACCGTCATCAGGGCGCGGCTCGCCGAGGCCAACAGCCAGATGCAGACCGGCCCATGAGCGCCCCCCAGCCGCAGCCACGCCCGCGCCCCCGCCGGCGCCCGGCTCCGCGTGCGCCCCGGGCCGGCCGCGCGCTGCCGTACCTCTTCCTGCTGCCCGCGCTCGCCGCCGAACTGCTGGTCCACCTCGTCCCGATGGCGGTGGGCGTGGTGATGAGCCTCTTCCGGGTCACCGTCTACGAGATCCGCAACTGGACCTCCGCCCCCGGCCCCACCCTGGCCAACTACCGCGTCGCGGTGGACTTCCAGGGACCGATCGGCTCCGCGCTGCTCTCCTCCTTCGCCGTCACCCTCGCCTTCACCGCCCTGGTGGTGGCCGGCTCCTGGCTGATCGGCTTCACCGCCGCCGTCCTGCTGCACGGCTCCTTCCGGGGCAGCGGCCTGCTGCGCACGCTCTTCCTGGTGCCGTACGCGCTGCCGGTCTACGCCTCGGTGATCACCTGGAGCTTCATGCTGCAACGCGACACCGGCATGGTGAACGCCCTGCTGGTCGACGAACTGCACCTCACCGGCGAGCGGCCGTTCTGGCTGATCGGCGGCCATGCCTTCTGGTCGCTGGTGGCGGTCGACCTCTGGCGCAGCTGGCCGTTCGCGCTGCTCACCCTGACCGCCGGGCTACAGACCGTACCGGACGACCTCTACGAGGCCGCCGCCCTGGACGGCGCCGGGCTGCTGCGGCAACTGCGCACCATCACGCTGCCGGCGCTCGCCCCGGTCAACCGGGTGCTGGTGATCGTCCTCTTCCTGTGGACCTTCAACGACTTCACCACCCCGTACACCCTCTTCGGCCGCTCCGCGCCGCCCGCCGCCGACCTGATCTCCATCCACATCTACCAGGCGTCCTTCATCACCTGGAACTTCGGCCTCGGCTCCGCCATGTCGGTCCTGCTGCTGGTCTTCCTGCTGGTCGCGGTCGGGCTGCTGCTGCTCGCCGGACGACTGCTGCGGCGGCGGCCGGCGACGGGAGCGGCGGCCCCGTGATCCTGTCCCGCTGGTTCCGCCCGCTGCGCTGGGCCGTGCTCGGCCTGCTCGCCGCCGTCACCCTGCTGCCGCTCTATGTGATGGCGGTCTCCTCCCTCAAACCGCTGCGGGACGTGCAGGGGCGCTTCACCTGGTGGCCCAGCGGGCTCACCGTCCAGCCGTACGCCGACATGTGGCACACCGTCCCGCTGGCCCGCTACTTCGCCAACAGCGCCGTCGTCGCCTGCGCGGCCACCGCCGCCTCGGTGCTGCTCGCGCTGCTGGCCGCCTATGCGCTCAGCCGCTACCGCTTCCGGGGCCGGAGCACCTTCCTCGGCGTCGTCCTCGCCACCCAGATGCTGCCCGGCATCCTCTTCCTGCTGCCGCTGTTCCTGCTCTTCGTCAACCTCGACCGGCACCTCGGCCTCCAGCTCTACGCCACCCGCACCGGCCTGGTCATCACCTACCTCACCTTCTCGCTGCCGTTCTCGATCTGGCTGCTCACCGGCTACTTCGACTCCATCCCCCGCGAGCTGGACGAGGCCGCCCGGGTCGACGGCGCCGCCCCGCCGGCCATCCTGCTGCGCGTCATCGTCCCGTCCGCCGCGCCGGGCATCGCCGCCGTCGCCGTGTACTCCTTCATGACCGCCTGGGGCGAGGTGCTGTTCGCCTCGGTCCTCACCGACGAGGCCACCCGCACCCTGGCCGTCGGACTCCAGTCCTACGCCACCCAGTCCAATGTCTACTGGAACCAGGTGATGGCCGCCTCACTCGTCGTCAGCGCCCCCGTGGTGGTGGGGTTCCTGCTGCTCCAGCGGTTCCTGGTGCGCGGCATCTCGGCCGGAGCCGTCAAATGAGGTGGCGCGGCGCCCGGCGGGGAAGGGATGCCACCGGGGACGCGGCGGGAAGGAGTGGGCCGATGGCCACGGGCAGGAGCGGGCGGCGCGGCGGGCGCCGGGCATGGGAGCTGTACGCGGAGACCCGGCGCCCGGGTGCGCCCCGGCTGGCGGCCAGGATCGGCGCGGCGCCCCGGCTGCTGCGTACGGCGCTGCGCGGCGAGTACCCGTACCTGTCGCGCGGCAAGGCGCTGGCGGGGGCGCTGCTGCTGGCCGCGTACCTGGCCTCGCCGCTGGACGCCGTGCCGGACGTCATCCCGGTGATCGGCTGGGTGGACGACGCGGGGGTGCTGATGTGGGCGCTGCGGGCGCTGGTCCGCGAGTCCGGCCGCTTTGTGCAGTGGGAGCGGGCGGCGCCCTGACGGCGCCGGTGGCCGCGCCGGGCCGCTGAGCGGGCGTCACCCGGGCAGGCGGCGGGTGCGGTGGGGCGGATGTGCCGGGTGGGGCGCGGTGGCCACCGGGTGGTGACGGTCCGCTGGGTCGGGCGGGTGTGTGCGGCAGTGCGGCCGCGTGGCGTCGCCTAGGCTGGGAGCGATGGACGAGTACGGGCGCCCGGGGGCCGTGATGCAGCTGACCGGGCCGGGGGGCGGGGCGGCGCCGGAGGACCTGCGGCGACTCGCGGGGTGGTTCCAGCAGGCGGAGCCCCCACACGCCCACGACCTGTTCACGGCCGCCTTCGGCCTCTACGGCGCCCGGCACCTGGGCGGCGGCCCGCACCCCGGCACCCCGCTGCCCGCCCACACCAGCTGGTGGCACGGCCCGGCCGCCCCCGCGCCCGTCCCCGCCGCGCTCCGCGACGGCGCCGCCCGCAGCCCGCGCGGCCGCGCCCCGCAGCGCGAGGCGGACGCGCCCGCCGAGACCCGCACGCCGCGCCACGCCCGGCCGCTGCGACCGGCGGCCGGCGGCGAGGACGCCGCGCTGAGCGCGGAGCGGCGGGCGGCGGCCCGGCTGCTGCTGGCCCACCCGCTGGTCACCGCCGCCGGGCCGTGGGCGGCGGGGCTGCCGGCGATACAGCGGCATGCGGACGCGCTGGCCCAGCGGTTCGAGCGGTTCCTCGGCTACCGGCTGCTGGTGGACGGCACCGCCGCCCGGCTGTTCAAGGCGGGCCTGGGCGGCGGCTGCGGCCGACCGCTGCGCCGCCCCGGCGGGGCGCCCTTCCCTCCCGGCTCGTACGCCTGCCTGGCCCTGGCGCTGTCCGTACTGCCGGAGCTGCCGGGCCCGCCCGAGCCGCTGCCGGCGGACCGGCTGCGCGCCGCCGTCCGGGCCGCCGCAGCGGACGCCGGGCTGGCAGCGGCGGCGGCCGAACCCCAGCTGGCCGACGCGCTGCGGGCGCTGGCGGACTGCCAGGTCCTCACCGGTGGCGGCACCGCGGACGGCCCGGTCGCGGTGGACGGCCTGGTTGCGGTGGACGGCCTGGTTGTGGTCGACCAGGGGCTGGCCCGGCTGCTGGTGGCGGGCCCGCTGGCGGCCAGCGAGGACGGCGCCGACCTGGTACGCCGCGCCGCCGACCCCGGGCCGGACGGGGAGCGCCTGTCGGTGCGGCGGCGGCTCGCCGAGACCCCGGTGGTGCTGCTGGACGAGCTGACCGGCCGGGAGCGCGGCTGGCTGCGCACCCGCCAGCGCCGGGAGGCGGAGACCTTCGCGGACTTCCTCGGCCTGGAGGCGGAGATCCGCGCCGAGGGTGTGGCGCTGCTCGACCCCGCCGACGAGCTGACCGACCTGGACCTCCCCGGCGCCGGTTCGCTGGCCCGGTCCGCGCTGCTGCTGGCGGAGCGGCTGGTGGAGCAGTTGCGGCCGGTCCCGGCGGCGGCCTCCGCCGGGCCGGTGACCGGGGTGCCGGTGCCGGACGCGGCCATCGACGGGGTGCTCGGTGACATCGCTGACGAGTACGGCGGCCGGGCGGACTGGCGGCCCGGCTACCTCGCGGACCGCGCGGCCCTGCGCCGGGATGTGCTGGACCTGCTGCACCGGATGCGGCTGATGGCCCCGGCCGACCCGGCGCGGACCGCCACAGGGGGGCGTACGGCCACCGACGTACGCGGGGCGCGCACCACGCCCACCGGCGGCTGGACCCTCCTCGCGCCCGCCGCCCGCTACGCCCCGCGCCCCGCCGAGCCCCCGCCACGCCCCGGCCGCCACGCCCGGCTGACCGCCCCGGGGCTGCTCCTGGCCGAGCTGCACTGACCGGCTGCGACCTCGGCCCGCTCGCGCGGCCCGGCCGCAGGGCGGCCTCAGCGGGCGGCGGGTGCGGCCGCCGAGGCGTCGGCGGTGCCGTGCAGGGCCTGTACGGCCGTCCCGGTGGAGAGGCCGCAGAGCAGCAGCGCGGCCGCGATCCCGGCCGCCGCGAGCTGGCGCCGGTGGCGGCGGGGGAGTGGCAGGCCGAAGCCGGTCAGTCGGCCGGGGTGGACGCCGGCCGACCCGACCAGGGTCAGGTGCGGAGCGCGGTTCCGGGTGTCTTCCATGCGGCAAGCCTTCCAGAGCGGTGTTAAACGGCCTTTACATACCCGTGAAGTCCGGGTGCTGCACGGACGGCCGGTGGTGGGCGCCGCCCCGGCGCGCGGTGGGGGCGCGCGCCGGAATCACCCGATAGGAGGCTGGTCGTACTGCCACTCTCCGTGATCGGCTTCTCCGTGTTGGCTGCGGGCGCACCGCCACCGGTGGTCGCCCGCTCTCGTCTGCCCTGGCCGTACGCCGCGACGGAGCGCGGCCGCGCCGCTACGGGCGCCGGAGTTGAGGAGCCGCATGCCCAGGATCGTCCGCGCCGCCCTCGTCCAGACCAAGTGGACGGGCGACCAGGAGTCCATGGTCGAGCTGCATGAGCGGTACGCCCGGGAGGCGGCCGAGCAGGGCGCCGGGGTGCTGGGCTTCCAGGAGGTCTTCAACGCGCCGTACTTCTGCCAGGTGCAGGCCGAGGAGCACCACCGCTGGGCCGAGCCGGTGCCGGACGGCCCCACCGTGCGGCGGATGCAGGCGCTGGCCAAGGAGCTGGGCCTGGTGCTGGTGGTGCCGGTGTACGAGGTCGAGCGGCCGGGCTTCGCCTACAACACCGCCGCCGTCATCGACGCCGACGGCTCCTACCTGGGCAAGTACCGCAAGCACCACATCCCCCAGGTCGAGGGCTTCTGGGAGAAGTACTACTTCCGGCCCGGCAATCTCGGCTGGCCGGTGTTCGACACCGCCGTCGGCCGGATCGGCGTCTACATCTGCTACGACCGCCACTTCCCGGAGGGCTGGCGGGCCCTCGGGCTGGCCGGGGCGGAGATCGTCTACAACCCGTCCGCCACCAGCCGCAGCCTCTCCGAGTACCTGTGGCGGCTGGAGCAGCCCGCCGCCGCCGTGGCCAATGAGTACTTCATCGCCGCGATCAACCGGGTCGGCGTGGAGGAGTACGGCGACAACGACTTCTACGGCTGCTCGTACTTCGTGGACCCGCGCGGCCGGTTCGTCGGCGAGGTGGCCTCCGACCGGGACGAGGAGCTGGTCGTCCGGGATCTCGACCTCGACCTGGTGCAGCAGGTCCGCCGTCGCTGGGCGTTCTACCGCGACCGCCGGCCGGACGCGTACGGACCGCTCACCGACGCCTGAACGGCTGAGCGCACCGACGCCCGAGAACACCCCCGCCTGACGAAGGGCAGCCATGACCACCACCCCGGCGCACCCCGCCCACGCCACCGCCCACGCCACCGCCCCCACCGGCGCGCACGCCGCCCTGCACGCCCGGCACCGGGCGGTCACCCCCGCCTGGCTCGCCACCTACTACCGCGAGCCGATCGAGCTGACCCACGGCGAGGGCCGCCATGTCTGGGACGCCGAGGGCCGCCGCTACCTGGACTTCTTCGGCGGCATCCTCACCACCATGACCGCCCATGCGCTGCCCGAGGTGACCAGGGCCGTCGCCGCGCAGGCCGAGCGCATCCTGCACACCTCCACCCTCTACCTCTCCACCCCGATGGTGGAGCTGGCCGAGCAGATCGCCGGGCTGTCCGGCATCCCCGACGCCAAGGTCTTCTTCACCACCTCCGGTACGGAGGCCAATGACGCCGCCCTGCTGCTGGCCACCACCCACCGCCGCTCCAACCAGGTGCTGGCGCTGCGCAACAGCTACCACGGCCGGTCCTTCGGCACGATCGGCGTCACCGGCAACACCTCCTGGTCGCCCACCAGCCTCTCCCCGTTGCAGACCCTCTATGTGCACGGCGGGGTCCGCACCCGGGGCCCCTTCGCCCACCTCTCCGACGCCGACTTCACCGCCGCCTGCGTCGCGGACCTGGAGGACGTCCTGGGCCAGGCCGAGGGCACCGTGGCCGCGCTGATCGCGGAGCCGATCCAGGGCGTCGGCGGCTTCACCTCGGGCCCCGACGGCCTGTACGCGGCCTTCAAACGGGTGCTGGACCGGCACGGCATCCTCTGGATCAGCGACGAGGTGCAGACCGGCTGGGGCCGCACCGGCGACCACTTCTGGGGCTGGCAGGCGCACGCCGCCGCCGGACCGCCCGACGTCCTCACCTTCGCCAAGGGCGTCGGCAACGGCCTGTCGATGGGGGGTGTGGTGGCCCGCGCCGAGGTGATGGACTGCCTGGGCGCCAACTCCATCTCCACCTTCGGCGGCAGCCCGATCACCGCCGCCGGAGCCCTCGCCAACCTGCGCCATCTGCTGGACCACGACCTGCCGGGCAACGCCCGCGCCACCGGCGCCGTGCTGGCCGCCCGGCTGCGCGCGGCGGCGGCCGAGCTGCCCGCCGTCCGCGAGGTGCGCGGGCGCGGTCTGATGATCGGTGTGGAGCTGGTGGACGCGGCGGGCGACCCCGCCCCGCAGACCGCCGCCGCCGCGCTGGAGCACGCCCGGGAGCTGGGGCTGCTGGTCGGCAAGGGCGGCCGACAGGGCAACGCACTGCGGATCGCACCGCCGCTCTCCCTCACCACCGCCGAGGCCGAGGAGGGCGCCGGGCTGCTGATCGAGGCCCTGCACCGGGCCGGCCGCGAGCCCGCCGGCAGTGAGCGGCCCCGGTGACCCGCACCGTCGTCCGGGGCGGCCTGGTCATCACCGCCGCCGAGGAGGTCCGGGCCGATGTGCTGATCGAGGGTGAACAGGTCGTCGCCCTCGCCGCCACCGGCAGCGCGGTGGCCGACGGCTGGACCGCCGGTACGGTGATCGACGCCACCGGGCACTATGTGATCCCCGGCGGCGTGGACGCGCACACCCACCTGGAGATGCCGTTCGGCGGCACCCTCTCCTCCGACACCTTCGAGACCGGCACCCGGGCCGCCGCCTGGGGCGGCACCACCACCATCGTCGACTTCGCCATCCAGCCGGTCGGCGGCTCGCTGCGCGCGGGCCTGGACGCCTGGCACGCCAAGGCGGCGGGCAACTGCGCCATCGACTACGGCTTCCACGTGATCCTCTCCGATGTGACCGCCGAGAGCCTGCGGGAGATGGACACCCTGGTGGCGGAGGGGGTGACCTCCTTCAAGATGTTCATGGCGTACCCCGGCGTCTTCTACAGCGACGACGGCCGCATCCTGCGGGCCATGCAGCAGGGCGCCGCCAACGGCGCGCTGCTGATGATGCACGCCGAGAACGGCATCGCCATCGACGTCCTGGTGGAACAGGCCCTCGCCGCCGGGCGCACCGACCCGCGCACCCACGGCGAGGTACGCCGCGAACTGCTGGAGGCCGAGGCCACCCACCGCGCGATCACCCTCGCCCGGGTGGCCGGCGCCCCGCTGTACGTGGTCCATGTCTCCGCCGCCTCGGCGGTCGCGGAGCTGGCCGCCGCCCGCCGCGCGGGCGCCGACGTCTTCGGCGAGACCTGCCCGCAGTACCTCTTCCTGTCCACCGACAACCTCGCGGAGCCCGGCTTCGAGGGCGCCAAGTACGTCTGCTCCACGCCGCTGCGCCCCCGGGAGCACCAGGCCGCGCTGTGGCGGGGGCTGCGCACCGGCGACCTCCAGGTGGTCTCCACCGACCACTGCCCGTTCTGCTTCGCCGGGCAGAAGGAGCTGGGCCGGGGCGACTTCTCCAAGATCCCCAACGGGCTGCCCGGCATCGAGCACCGGATGGACCTGCTGCACCAGGCCGTACTGGACGGCCACCTCACCCGCCGCCGCTGGATCGAGCTCGCCTGCGCCGCCCCGGCCCGGATGTTCGGGCTCTACCCGCGCAAGGGCACCATCGCCCCCGGCTCCGACGCCGACCTGGTCGTCTACGACCCGGCCGCCCCGCAGACCATCTCGGCCGCCACCCACCACATGAACGTCGACTACTCGGCGTACGAGGGCAGGCAGCTCACCGGCCGGGCCCGCACCGTGCTCTCCCGGGGCACCGTCGTCATCGACGGCGGCGGCTACCTCGGCCGGGCCGGGCACGGCCGCTATCTGCCGCGTACCACCTGCCAGTACCTCGGTTGAGCCAGTACCTCGGTTGAGCCAGTACCTCGGTTGAGCCGCCCGCACCCCCCAGGAGGACCCGTGGACATCGGCCTCGTGCTCCAGACCGACCCGCCCGCGCGGCTGCTGGTCGAGCGGATGAAGCGCGCCGAGCGCGCGGGCTTCACCCATGGGTGGACGTTCGACTCCTGCGTGCTGTGGCAGGAGCCCTTCGTCATCCACAGCCGGGTGCTGGCCGAGACCGAGCGGCTGACCGTCGGCCCGATGGTCACCAACCCCGCCACCCGCGCCTGGGAGGTGACCGCCGCCACCTTCGCCACCCTCAACGACATGTACGGCAACCGCACCGTCTGCGGCATCGGGCGCGGTGACTCCGCGATGCGGGTGGCCGGCCGCAGCCCCGCCACCCTGGACCGGCTCGGCCAGGCGATGCGGGCCATCAAGGAGCTGGCCGAGGGCCGCGAGGCGGAGGTGGACGGCACCGCCATGCGGCTGCCCTGGGTGCGGCCCGGCGCGTCGCTGCCGGTCTGGATGGGCGCGTACGGGCCCCGGGCGCTGGCCCTGGCCGGGCGGCAGGCGGACGGCTTCATCCTGCAACTGGCCGACCCGTACCTCACCGAATGGATGGTCAGGGCAGTGCGCGACGCCGCCGCCGAGGCCGGCCGCGACCCCGGGGACGTCACGGTCTGCGTCGCCGCGCCCGCGTACGTCACCGCCGACGACTCGCCGGCCGCCCTCGCGCACGCCCGCGAGCAGTGCCGCTGGTTCGGCGGCATGGTCGGCAACCACGTCGCGGACCTGGTCGCCCGGTACGGCGCGCACTCCGGGCTGGTGCCGGAGGCGCTGACCGCCTACATCAGCGGGCGGCAGGGCTACGACTACCGCCACCACGGCCGGGCCGGGAACCCCGACACGGCCTTCGTGCCCGACGAGATCGTGGACCGCTTCTGCCTGATCGGCCCGCCGGACGCGCAGCTCGCCGGGTTGGAGCGGCTGCGCGCGCTGGGGGTGGACCAGTTCGCGGTCTACGCCATGCACGACGCGGTGGAGGCGACCATCGACGCGTACGGCGCCTCGGTGATCCCGGCCCTGGCCCCGGCCGCCGCCTGACGGGGCCCGTGCGCTGGGCCCCGTGCGCTGGGCCCCGTGCACTGGGGCGCGGCGACCTGGCAGGGTGGGCCTGGCCGCCGCCGAGGGAAGGACGCCGTTGACCGCCGCCATGCCGCACCTCCTGCTCGCACCCGACAAGTTCAAGGGCTCGCTCACCGCCGTCGAGGTGGCCGCACACCTCGCCGCCGGCCTCAGGCGCGCCGACCCGGGCCTCGCGATGACCCCGCTGCCGGTCGCGGACGGCGGCGACGGCACGGTAGACGCGGCGGTCGCGGCCGGGTTCGAGCGCCGGGCGGTGACCGTCGCCGGGCCGCTGGGCGACCCGGTGGCGGCCGGGTTCGCGGTGCACGGCGACACGGCGGTGGTCGAGCTGGCCGAGGCGTCCGGACTGCGCCGGCTCCCCGGCGGGCGCCCGGCACCGCTGCGCACCGGGACGTACGGCACCGGCGAGCTGATCCGGGCGGCGCTGGACGCCGGGGCGCGCCGGATCGTGCTGGGCGTCGGCGGCAGCGCCTCCACGGACGGCGGCACCGGGATGCTCGCGGCGCTGGGCGCCCGCTTCCTGGACGGCGCGGGAGCGCCGCTGCCGCCGGGCGGCGGAGCGCTGGGGCGGCTGGACCGGGTGGAGCTGGGCGGTCTAGACCGGCGGCTGGGCGGGGTGCAGGTGGTCCTCGCCTCCGATGTCGACAATCCGTTGCTGGGTGCCCTGGGCGCGGCGGCCGTGTACGGGCCGCAGAAGGGCGCCGACCCGGACGCGGTGGCCCGACTGGACGCCGGGCTGGCCCGGCTGGCGGCCGTGCTGGACCGGGCCGCCGGTCCGGGCGCCGGGACCGCCGGGGCCGCCGAGTGGCCCGGGGCGGGGGCGGCGGGCGGGGCGGGGTACGGCGCGCTGGCGGTGCTCGGGGCGGTCCGCCGGCCCGGTATCGAGGTGCTGCTTGAGGTGCTCGGCTTCGAGCGGGCCCTGCGGCGGGCCACCCTGGTCGTCACCGGGGAGGGGTCGCTGGACGCCCAGACCCTGCACGGCAAGGCTCCGCTGGGGGTGGCCGCCGCAGCCGCCCGCCGGGGCGTACCGGCGGTCGCCGTCTGCGGGCGGCTCGGGCTCACCGCCGCGCAGCTGGAGCGGGCGGGCTTCCGGCGCGCGTACGCCCTGACCGCGCTGCAACCCGACCCGGACCGCTGCCTGACCGAGGCCGGGCCGCTGCTGGAGCGGATCGGCGCCCGCCTGGCCCGCGACCTGCCCGCACACTGAGCCCGGCCGGCGCGTACGGGTGCGGTGTGAGTGGGTCGCGGTACGGAGAGTGCGGCTGAGACGGACGCGTACTGCCGGGCCTTGCCACGCTGCGATCCGGGTAGGCAACCACATCGTCACAGGGGAGATGCTCACGCATGAATACGTCACCGTCGCCGGCTGGAGCGGAGCGGACTGACGGGTCGTCCGTCCGGATCGGCGCTCTCGTTCCGCTGACTCGGCCCGGCTGGGTCGAGGCGGGCCGGCACTTGCTGGCCGGGCTCGACCTGGGCGTCCGTGAAGTCAATGACGCTGGCGGGATCGTCGGAAGACCACTGGAGCTGGTGGTCCGAGACACCGCGGCTGATCCGCAGCGGGCCGTGGCGGCCGTGGATGAACTGGCTCGCCTGGGCGTGGCCGCCTTGGCGGGGGAGTACCACAGCGTCGTCGCTCGCGCCGCTGCCGCCAGGGCCGACGCCCTCGGGCTGCCGTTTCTCTGTTCGTCAGCGGTTCTCGACGCGCTTACCGAACAGCCGACGCAGTGGGTCGCGCGCCTCGCCCCGACGCAGTCCCACGGCTGGCGGATCTTCGCGGACTTCCTCCTCGGCGCGGGCCACAGTCGCATCGCCGTGGCAGCCGAGCCGAGTGTCTACTGGGCATCCGGGGTCCGCATTCTGCGGGACTGCCTCGCGCCACACGGCGGCACCGTCATCGAACTCGGCGTGCGCGCGCTCGGCCCCACGGCCGTATGCGATGAACTCGTCGGCAATCGCGCGACGGCCCTCCTTCTGCTGGTCGGCCACCCGGAGCCGGCAGTGTCGATCGTCAAGTCCGTCCGCCGCGACCAGCGCCTCGCCGGGATCACGATCGGTGCTCCGGCCGGGCAACCGGAGTTCGCCGAATGGGCGACGTTGCTGGGTGACGACAGCGCCGCGATCCCGTTCCTGCGCTACCTGCCCGAGCGCCTCAGCCCACTCGGTACACGAGTCGAGGCGGTCCTCCGCGAGCGGCTGGCCGAAGCGCCCTCCTTCGTCGCCTTCGAGGGCTATGACACGGTCGCCGTGCTCGCGGAGGTGCTGCGTTCTCACGGCGGCTCTCATCGCGCGGACCGGGCGCGCACCGCCGAATCCTGGCCGCGCGTCGCAGTCGAAGGCACCCGGGGGCAGATCCGGTTCTCCCGTGCGCCGGGCATCAGCGTCTGGCAGTGGGATTGGCCGCCGATCCAGGTCGCTGATCGAGATCCGGCGCAACCCGATCGCTTGCGGACCCTTCACGTCGGCTGAGAGCCGGGCGATATCCGCGTCCCCGATCCCGTGGCCTTCGGCGCGGGGCCGGGCGACGGCGGCTCCGGGGGCGCGTCGGGCGCGGTCGGGGCGTGCGTGCCCGCCGCACTCCCGGCCTGTGGCGCTTTGCGCCCGCGCGGTCCGCCCCGCCTGCGCTCTCCAGTACCTCACGGCGTGTCAGGATCGGTTGCACACCGCGCGGGAGCGGTGCTAGCAATTGTTGGCAGCCGGCAATTGTTGTACGGGCCACCGCCAAGGGACCGCCATCCATGCAGCTCACCTTCCTCGGGACCACCTCCGCCGACGGCAACTGCCCCACCCTGTACGCCACCGACCGCGGCACCCTGGTGGTCCAGGGCTACCGGATCACCGATCCGGGTGCGGTCGCCCAGCTTCAGGACCTGCTGCCGGGGGAGACCGCCGTGGAGATCCCCCGGGAGCTGCTGGCGTTCGCACCCGGCGGGGCGGGGCGCGGGTAGCGCCCGCGTGCCGGGCCGGCACACCGGTCGGCCGGCAGTGAGGAGCGTCGCCATGACGGACTTCCAACGGGAGCGCGAAGCGCTCGGCGGCTGGCTGCACCAGCTGCGCCGCGACGCCGGGCTCAACGGCAAGGAACTGGCCGAGCGGCTCGGCTGGGCCGCCTCCAAGGTGTCCCGGATCGAACACGGCCGGCAGACGCCGACCGAGGCCGACATCGCCGCCTGGGCGGCGGCGGTCGGTGACCCGGCGGTCGCGGCCGACCTCGCCGCCCGGCTACAGGCGCTGGACAGCCACTATGTGTCCTGGCGGCGCTCGCTGCGCGCCGGGCACGCCCCCCGGCAGCGGGTGGCGGTCGAGCTGGACTCCGGCACCCAGCGGCTGCGCGCCTTCGAGCCGGGGATGGTGCCCGGCCTGCTCCAGACCGCCGAGTATGCCCGGCACATGTTCGCCCGGCTGCGGGCCCTGCGCGGCACCCCGGACGACGGGGGCGCGGCGGTACGGGTCCGGATGGAGCGTCAGCGGGTGCTGTACGAGCCGGGGCGCGAGTTCCACTTCGTGGTGACGGCGGCGGCGCTGCGCACCCGGATCTGCCCGCCCGAGGTGCACCGGGGGCAGCTGGACCGGCTGCTGGCGGTCGGCTCGCTCGCCAATCTGCGGCTCGGCGTGGTCCCGGACGGCGCGCCGGTGCCGCTGATGCCGCTGCACCCGTTCTGGATCTTCGACGACCGGCTGGTGCAGGTGGAGACCTGGAGCGCCGAACTCAACCTCACCGATCGGCACGAGGTGGCGCTATACGAGCAGGTCTTCGACCGCCACGCGGGCTCGGCGGTCTACGGCACCGCCGCCCGCCGGGTGGTGGCCTCGGTGCTGGCCGAGCTGTCCGGGCCGCCCGCCCTGCCGCAGCAGTTGCCGCGCTCGGCGGCGGCCGGGCCCGACGCGGCGGCCGGCCCCGACATGGTGACCGGCCCCGACATGGTGACCGGCCCCGACGCGGCTGCGCCGGAGGTCGGCGGGGCGGCGGCGGTCGCAGTCGTGGCAGAGGATTCGCAATAGTCAGCAATCGCTGACGACGTCTCGGCGCAACGGTCCTACCCTTCGAGCATGGCGGGACGGACATCGGGAGCCGGCAGCAGCGTCGGCTGGCTGCTCCGCGCCGCACCGGTACCGGGGCTGGCCCTCACCCAGTGGGACGGCAGCCCGGACGGCGCGGCCGAACTGGCGGTCGGCCTGGCCTGGGACGTGGTGCACACCCGGATCATGCTGGGCCTGGAGGCGCTGGACATCCTCCGCTACGGCGGCGCGGTCGGCCCGGCGCTGGTCTGCGTACCGGAGGCCCTGGTCAGCGTGCTGGTGCCGGTGGGCTCCGCCGAGCGCTGGCCCGGCTTCGGCCCGGCGCCGCTCGGCGTGTCGGCCCTCGGCCCCGGCGGCCGGCTGCGGGTGCCGCTGCCCCGCCAGTCGTACGGGCCGCTGCACTGGCTGATCCCACCGGACGGCAGCGGGCTGCTCACCGACCCCCGGCGGCTGTACCTGGCGCTGCGCAAGGCACGGGTCACCACCATCGGCGCCCGGGTCGGCACCGGCCCGGCCGCCTGACCGGACCGCTGCCGACCGGCCGACGGATCGGACCGTACGGCCAGGCCGAACGTGGCGACGAATCCTGGCCCGTGCTTGCCGAACCGGTTCCGGTCCCGGCCGCGAAGCGGCTGATCAGGCGCCGCCCGTGGCCGTCGGGCGCCCCTGCTCCGAGGCGAGGCCCAGCGCCGCCCGTGCCTGCATCGCCTGCCGGTGGCCCGTGTGCTCATCCGCGAGCGCAAGCTCCTGCTGAAGAGTCCGGTTGTCCCTGGACTGCCGGGCCGCCGTCAGGTGGGGGACGGCGGACCTGAGCTCGGAGACCAGTGCGGTGACCGCCGGTCGTGCGGCGTCGGGCCAGCCGGGCTCGTCCAGCAGTTCGATCTCCGCCTCGATCCCCTTCGCCAGGGTGCCTGCCCACTCACGGTTGATGGCGGGGTTCTCAGCGGCGGTCAGCTCGGGCTGGGCGTCCCACGCGTCGTCGGCCGGCTTCGCCGCTTTCAGATAGCGCAGCTGGGCGGCCGTCAGATTGGTCGCGTCCCGGCGCAGGGTGCCCGTCCAACCGGCGCCCCCGTCGCGGAAGAAGCAGGTCGCGTTCCGGTGCTTGACGTTGGCCAGGGAATGACCCCGTGGGTAGAAGTAGCCGAGGCTCACCGAGTCCGGGATCGCCCAACTGTCCATCGCATAGCCCTCGATGAGCGAGGTACAGACCTTGTCGGCCCGCTCCGTGACGTCCGACTCGTTGCCGAAGAAGGCAGCACCCAGGTCCGCGGAGGCGAACACCTCGCCCTGGTGCGGCTGGGAGCACGGCACCACCGCCACCTCGCTGACCGTCCGGATCTGCTGCGGCAGTCGAGCCATGCAGTCACCGGCCTTGAGGTCGAAGACCCCGACGGTCCCGGCGCCCTTACTGTCCGACTTCCCGGCGAAGGGCCCGAGCACCGACGTCCCGCCGACGGCCCAGACCAGGCACATCACCAGGCCCGCGACAGCGAGCCAGCGGCCCTTCCGCCCCGTCCGCCTGATCCGCACCAGAGCCACGATGCCCAGCAGCACACCCGCCGGCCACAGGAATCCCGTGACCCCGGGTATCAGCGAGGCAATGGCCAGTCGGCTCCACCGAGGAGGGTCGAACGAGTCGTCGTCGACCGGCCCCCGGAGAAAGGACTTGAAGGCCGCCGAATGTTCCCGGTCTGACGCCGCCCCAGGCGCGGAGCCTTCCCCTGTCGCCCCACCCGAGGCCTCCGCCGAGACGGGGACCGCCTCACCGCCCCCACTACTCCGACCTGCGACAGCAGACATGGCTCCCCTACGGTGCGTTCGGCTTCCGCCCGGAAACCTATCGGCCCGACGACGGATGATCCACCGCAAGTGCGCCCGCCTGTTCGAACCACCTCGGCAACTCGAACTCCGGAAGGGTGCTGCGGAGTTCCCGTTGCTGGTGGACGGGCTGGTGTGCGCCAGGACGACGACGCCCGACGGGGAGCCGACGGCGGCGAGGCCCGGGTGGCTGCGGTCGTCCGCCGTCACGGCGCGGAGCAGCATCGTGGGCAGTGGGCTCAGGCAGCGTGGTACGGAGTCAGCACCAGCCGGACCACGTCCTCCAGGCGGCGCCGGGCGTCCCGCAGGGTGGTCCGCCCGGTGACCCAGGCGGTGAGTTCGCCCTGCCAGACGTTGCCCACGATGTGCGGCACCACGTCCTGCACCGAGGGCGGCACATCCGGCATCACCGCCAGCAGCGCCTCCCGGTCGGCGCGCGCCATGCTGTGCAGGGCCTCGCTGGCGAACGGGTCGGTGGAGGCGGAGACCGAGACCAGCAGATGGGCGAGCTGCGGTTGCCGCTGGTACGCCCGCATCCCGTGGTTCACGAAGCGGACCACCCGGTCGGCGACGGCCGCCGGCGCGCGCGGTCCGCGCAGTTCGGCCACGATGTCAGCGAGCAGCAGCCGGTGCCAGTCGGTGATGGCGGCGGCGAGCAGGTGGTCCTTGGAGGAGAAGTAGCGGTACGCCGTCCCCAGAGCCACTCCGGAGCGCTCGCTGACCTGTTTCATCTGCAGTCTCTCGACGCCGATCTCGTTCACCAGTGAGAGGGCGGCCGCGATGAGGTTCCGACGTCGTTCCAGCTGGCGGGGGGACATCGCCTCGACCGGCCGCGGCGACAGGTCAACCTTGGACACAGGGCTCATGATATGCGGGAACGATGCCCCCGCAGTATGCCGCCTGATCAGGCATTTTGGTCGGAGGTGCCGGTGGGCGGCCCGGAGTGGCGCAATCCGGCCGTCGCGGGCCGCCCGGTGCGGACCTCAGCCCAGGCCGCGGCTGTCCTGCTTGAGGGCGGTGTCCACGGTCAGCGCCGAGGCCACGACCATGCTCAGCAGCGGCTCGGGCAGCTGGCGGTGGATCTGCACCACGTAGTTGTCGGCGGTGGTGAACAGCGTCCGGGCCAGGCCCTCGAAGGTCTTGGTGATGCGGGCGACCTCGGTGCCGGTGTGGTCGGTGATGGCGAAGTTCCAGGCGCGCCAGTTCTCGGCCTTGATGGCGCCGATCTGCTGGTCGCCCACCATCAGCGCGAAGTTGATCTTCCCGATCGCGTTCTGCTGGACGATCTCGCCCAGCTGCACGCCGTCGGGCCGGGTGACGATCACCCGAGACTTGATGAACTTCGCGGGCCGGGTGAGCAGCATCACCGGCTGGCCGAGGGTGTCGCGCACCTCCAGCCGGTGGCTCAGGTACTGGTCCCAGCTGGTCAGGAAGCGGATGACCTTGCGCAGCGGGCCCTGGCCGATTTCGGCCACCGAGCCGACCGGGGTCCCGTTCTGGTCGAAGACCGAGTACTCGGCGGCCAGCTCGATCAGCTTGGTCTTCTGGTTCACCACCAGGACCGGCTCGGAGAACAGCGTGCCACCGCCGCCGGCGACCGGGCCCACGCCCGCCTTCTGCTGCACCTGGCGGCGGATGCGGTCCGCGTCGTGGGCGCCGTCGACCGACACCTCCCAGGGCGAGGAGACGTCCTGCGGGGGCTTCTGCGGCGGGACGCCGCCGCCGGCCGGCCCGGCGTGGGTGTGGTCGGTCCACTGGGAGCCGTCCCACCAGCGGAGTCCTGCCGCGCCATGGGGGTCTGGGTACCAGCCGGGGGGAGTGGTTGCCGTCGTCACGCCTGGAGGGTATCCCGAACCTCCGGTGGCTGGGAACGTATGTCCGGCGGCCGGATCGGTGACTGTCCGGTGGTGGGTGCCCGTGCCGTCGGCCTCCGCGCCGCCGGTTCAGCCCCCGGTGCGTCCGGGGCGTTCGCGGATCAGCGCCTCCTGCACGGCGGAGGCGACCAGCGCCCCTTCGCGGTCGTAGAACTCGCCGATGGCCAGCCCGCGCCCGTCCGAGGAGGACGGGCTCCGCTGGGCGAACAGCAGCCACTCGTCGGCCCGGAACGGCCGGTGGAACCACATCGCGTGGTCCAGGGAGGCCAGGGTCAGCCGGGGCGGCTCGGTGCGCCGGAAGCGCGGCGGCTGGAGGTGCATGGCGGTGGTGGAGGCGAGGGTGAGGTCGGAGAGGTACGTCAGGGCGCAGACGTGCAGCAGCGGATCGTCCGCCGGGAGCGGTGCGGCGGCCCGCAGCCAGACGAACTGCTGCGGCATCCCCGGGGCCTCGGCGGGCAGCCCGGGGGAGCCGTCCGGTACGAAGCGCATCTGGAGGGTCCGTACCGCAGCCGACTGCGCATAGCCCTCCGGGTCGTGCTCCGCCCAGGCGAGGTAGGGGTCGGGCAGCTCCTCGGGGGCGGGCACGGTCGGCATGGCGCACTGGCGCTCGGCCGCCTTCTCCGGCTCCTTGAAGGACGCCGACAGGGCGAAGATGACCTCCCCGCGCTGTACGGCGCTCACCCGGCGAGTGGTGTACGAGCGGCCGTCGCGCACCCGCTCCACCTGGTAGACGATGGGCCGCCCCGGGTCGCCGGGCCGGACGAAGTAGCCGTGCAGCGAGTGCACCGCCCGGGTGGCGCCGACCGTCCGCCCGGCGGCGGTGAGGGACTGCGCGGCCACCTGGCCGCCGAAGGCCCGCAGCGGCGCACCGGCATGGCAGCGGCCCCGGAACAGGTTCTCGTCTATCTCGTCCAGCCGCAGCAGCTCCGGGAAGGTGCCGCCGACGGCGCCGGCCTCGGCCGGCTCCTCGGTCAGGTCTCTCACCTCGTCATAGTGGCAGACGCGGTGGTCCGCCCGGTGTGACCCGGGTAACTCCGGCGGGCGGCCGGTCCGGACTGCAACCTGTTATCGGTCAGGCGCCGGGCCCGGGGACGACAGCGCCGCGCCGCCGGAGTCCGGCGGCGCGGCGGGTCGGGGCGCCGGTCAGATGTCGCGGAAGATCTCGATCTGCGCGCCGATCGAGTTCAGCCGCTCCGCCAGCTCCTCGTAGCCACGGTTGATCACATAGACGTTGCGCAGCACCGAGGTGCCCTCGGCCGCCATCATCGCCAGCAGCACCACCACCGCCGGCCGCAGCGCGGGCGGGCACATCATCTCCGCCGAGCGCCACCGCGTCGGGCCCTCGACCAGCACCCGGTGCGGGTCCAGCAGCTTGACGGCCGCGCCGAGCCGGGTCAGCTCGGTGAGGTAGATGGCCCGGTTGTCGTACACCCAGTCGTGGATCAGCGTGGAGCCCTGCGCGGTCGCGGCGATGGCGGCGAAGAACGGCACGTTGTCGATGTTCAGGCCGGGGAACGGCATCGGGTGGATCTTGTCGATGGGGGAGCGCAGCTTGGACGGGAGCACCGTCAGGTCCACCAGCCGGGTACGGCCGTTGTCGGCCATGTACTCGCTGCCCCGCTCGTGGTCCAGCCCCATCTCCTCCAGCACCGCGAGCTCGATCTCCAGGAACTCGATCGGCACCCGGCGGATCGTCAGCTCGGAGGAGGTGACCACGGCGGCGGCCAGCAGGCTCATCGCCTCGACCGGGTCCTCGGACGGCCAGTAGTCCACGTCGCGGTCGATCTCCGGCACGCCGTGCACGGTCAGCGTGGTGCTGCCGATGCCCTCGACCCGGACGCCGAGCTGCTCCAGGAAGAAGCAGAGGTCCTGCACCATGTAGTTGGAGCTGGCGTTGCGGATCACCGTCACCCCGTCGTGGCGGGCGGCCGCCAGCAGGGCGTTCTCGGTGACCGTGTCCCCGCGCTCGGTCAGCACGATGGGGCGGTCCGGGGACACCGAGCGGTCGACCTCGGCGTGGTAGACGCCGCCGGTGGCGGTGATCTCCAGGCCGAAGTGGCGCAGCGCGCTCATGTGCGGCTGCACGGTGCGGGTGCCCAGGTCGCAGCCGCCCGCGTACGGGAGGCGGAACCGGTCGGCGCGGTGCATCAGCGGGCCGAGGAACATGATGACGCTGCGCGTCCGGCGGGCCGCCTCGCCGTCCATCTCGCCCAGCCGCAGCCGGTCCGGCGGGTCGATCTCCAGGTCGCGGCCGTCGTTGATCCAGCGGGTGCGCACGCCGATGCTGGCCAGCACCTCGAGGATGCGGTAGACCTCCTCGATTCGGGCAACCCGGCGCAGGGTGGTGCGCCCGGAGTTGAGGAGCGAGGCGCAGAGCAGGGCCACGCAGGCGTTCTTGCTGGTCTTGACGTCGATACTGCCCGAGAGGCGTCGGCCGCCGACCACCCGCAGGTGCATCGGACCGGCGTAACCCAGTGAGACGATCTCGCTGTCCAGGGCCTCGCCGATGCGGGCGATCATATCAAGGCTGATGTTCTGTCCGCCGCGCTCGATGCGGTTGACGGCGCTCTGGCTGGTGGCCAGCGCCTCCGCAAGTTGCAGCTGCGTCCAGCCCCGGTGCTTGCGGGCGTCCCGGATGAGCCTGCCGATACGCGCGAGGTAGTCATCTGTCACAGGGGTACCGTATCTCACATCTGAGATGACCGACTCGGCGGCGTCCGGGTCGGAACAGATGGCGAAAAGCGGTGTCCTCACCCGAGCGCATACCCAGGTTCACCGGCATATGCCCGCCGATCGGTGGAAGGCTCCTCTGCGGCCGCGGTTCCCCCGAGCGCGGCCGACGCGGTCCCGGTGCGAGCGGGGCGAGCCCCCTGACCGTCGGGACCGCGTTCGGAGGGGCGGGGTCCGCGCCGCTCCACCGCACGTCAGCGGCGTTGTCAGTGGGGGCCCCTACGGTCATCGACATGACGCAAGCCGTTCAGGCGTACGCCTACCTCCGCCCGTCCGCAGTCCGCCGCGATGCCACCGGCAGCAGCCTCGCCCTGGAGACCTCCGGCGGCACCACGCCTGCGGGCGCAGCCGCCCATCCGAGCTTCTTCAGCGGCTTCCTGACCAGGCCCGAGGCGGCCGCCGCCGCCCTGCTCGCGGTGGCGGACGTGGCCGCCGCCCGGTACTACCAGCGGCTGCTGGCGGCCTCGCTCGACCCGGTGGTGACCGGCAACGGCGACCGGCTGCGCTTCGAGTCCTTCTCCGGCTGCTGCGGCGTCTACGCTCGGCTGGACGTGCTCGCCGACGGCCTGGACGGCGACGACATCGGCCACGGCACCACCAACGTGGACGTCAACAACCCGCTGCGCGAGGCGCTGGCCCGGATCGGCTCCACCGACCCGCTGCACCTCCAGGTCGGACCGGACGAGCTGACCGTGACCACCTTCGACGGGCCGGTGGTCGAGAAGAAGGTGCCGCTGCCCGACCGCTGGCTGCGCGGCTTCGCCGAGACCCAGGTCATCGCCGCCGCCTTCGACCTGCGGGCCGAGCTGAGCGCCGCCGAGGCGGTGCGCTTCCTGCGCTCGCTGCCGCGCGGCGGTGGCGGCGCCGCGCGTGCCGCCCAGTGGGTGGTGCCGTCGGGCCGCACCTTGCGGCCCACCACCCGGCCGGTGCCCGGCGCGGTCTGCCTGCCCGGCCCGGAGCGGCTGGCCGCCCTGCACCGGGTGCTGCGGCACGCCGTGGCCCTGCGGGTGTACGGGCCACCGGTCACCGCCGGGAGCGCGCCGACGGCCGCGGCCTGGGAGGTGGAGCTGCCCGGCATGCGGCTCACCCTCACCCTCTCCCCGGAAGCCTCGCGCGGCTTCTCCGGCGAGGGCGCGGTGCTGGACGCGCTGGCCACCGACGAAGCGGCCGAGGACGCCGAGCTGGTCTCGGTGCTGCTGGCCTGGGAGCCCAGGGTCGACCTGGCCGACCTGGCCGCGCAGGCCGGGCTGAGCCCCGAGCGGGTACGGGCCGCGCTGACCCTGCTCGGCACGGCCGGGCGGATCGGCTACGACACCGCCGAGGCCGGGTACTTCCACCGCGAGCTGCCGTACGACGCCGGGCGGGCCGAGCGCCACAACCCCCGGCTGCGCGGGGCCCGCGCCCTGCTGGCGGCCGGCGCGGTCCGGCTGGACGACGGCACGCTGGCCACCGTCACCGTCGACGACCACACACACCGGGTCCGCTCCGAGGGCGGTCGGCTCAGCTGCACCTGCCTGTGGTGGGCCAAGTACCGGGGCGGTCGCGGGCCCTGCAAGCACGCCCTCGCCGTCCGCATCCTGCGCCGCACCGCCGTCGCCGCTACGGCCGCCACCACCACGGCCGCCACCACCACGGCCGCCGCCCGAGGAGGGGTCCGATGACCACGCCGCTCACCCAGTCCCCGGCCCTCTCGTCCCGGGCGCCCCTGCCGCCGACCGTCCAGCCCCCGGCCGAACCGCCGGCCGGCGGTTCCGGCGGTGCCCTCGGCCGGGTGCGGGCGGTGGTCGCCGGAGCCGTCGCGCGCCTCGCCGGCCGGGACGGGGACGCGGAGCAGGGCGCTGCCCCGCAGGCTGCCGAGACCCCGCAGGAGCGTCTGATCGCCGCCGTCCGGGCGGGCCGCAGGGCCGCAGTGGTCGCAGTGCTTCCGAAGCTGGGGCCGACCGAGCGCCGTGCCTGCCTGCCGCTGCTCAAGGAGGAGCGCCGGGAGCTGCGCGCCGACTGGAGCCGGGACGGCGGCCGCCGCTCCGCCCTGCTGATCGCCGGGGCGGGCTGCAACACCGGGGCCGCCGCTGCCGCCCAGTGGATCGCCGGCAGCATCCGGGACGGCTGGTCGGACTCGGACGCCCCCGCCCTGCTCGCGGTCCTCGCCACCCGCGAGCCCGAGTGGCAGGCGACCGTCGCCCAGCGGCTCGCCGCCCGCCGCGAAGCCGCCTGGGGCTGGGGTGAGTATCCGTTCGTGGAACACCTGCTGCGGCTCACCGACAGTCCCGTCCCCACCGATGACGCCTTCGTCATCCGCTGGGTCCGCCAGCGGGCCTGGCAGCCCGGCCGCCAAGGCCGCCCGGCGCCCTGGACCCCGCAGCTGCCCGGCGGCCGTTCCCTCCTCGACCGGCTGCGGGCCGACAGCTATCTGCCGGTGCTGGTCCCCCGGCTCTTCGAGATCCCCGACATCGGCATCGAGCTGGACTCCGCCGGGCGGCCCGGCGACGCGCCGTACGGCTGGAGCGGCGCCCTCGCGCTGCTCGCCGCCGAAGGGGTGCTCGACCGGGAGCAGCTCATCGACAGTTGCCTCTCCCGGCTGCTGCGCGGCGGCCGCCCCGCCGATCTGCGCGGCTTCCTCGGCATCCTGGCGGCCCTCGACCCCACGCCGGAGGAGCGGGCCGCCCGTGCCCAGACCTACGTCCGGCTGCTGCCCGACGCTCACTCCACGGTGGCCGGCCACGCGCAGCAGGTCCTGATCGAGCTGGACGACTCCGGCCGCCTCAGCGCCGAGCAGTTGGCCGAGGCATCCCGGGCCGCCCTCTTCCGCAGTGAGAAGAAGCTGGTCCGGGCCCAGCTCTCCTGGCTCGACCAGGCAGCCCGCCGCGACCAGGACCGGGCGGCCGTCGCGGTGCTCGCCGCCGCCGATGTCTTCGGCCACGAGGACACCGCCGTGCAGGAGCGCGCCCTCAACCTGGTCGCCCGCCATCTGAAGCGGGCCGGTGACGGCGTGCTGCCCGAGCTGCGCGCCGCCGCCGAGGCACTCGCCCCGGTGCACCACACCCGCGCCGCCGAACTGCTCGGCGCCGCCCCCGCCCCCGCCGACGAGCCCGCCGACCTGCTGCCGCCCGCGCCCGAGCCGCAGCCGCTGGCAGCGCCGCTGCGCACCCCGGCCGAGGTGGCCGAGGAGGTCAGCGCGATCCTCGCCGCCGAGGCCGGGGTGGCCGACTTCGAACGTGCCCTGGACGGCCTGGTCCGCCACGCCCACCAGGACCGGGGGGCGCTGGCCGACGCGCTGGAGCCCGTGTTGCGGGACCGGCAGTGGCTGGCCTGGAACCAGTGGGACGAGTGCACACCGCGGACCATCGGCTATGTCGCGGACGTGGTGACGGGCCGGACCAGCGCCGCCGAGATCCGCGCCGACCGCAACAGCAAGGAGTCGCCGCTCGGCGGTCCGTACCGCACCGTCTTCGGGCGGGTGCTGGCCGCCCGGCTGCTGGAGGCCGCCTGGCAGGTGGTCACCGCACCGCCGCCGTTTCTGCTGGCCACCCCGACCGACAGCACCGGCGGGCTCGACCCGGCCGAGCTGGTCCGGCGGCTCCGTGAGTACGGGCGGCTGGGTGTCACCCCCGGTGACCACGACCTCGCCCAGGCCCTGCTGCGGGTGGGCCGTACCGCCGCGCCGGAGACCGTGGCCGCCGCCGACGCCCTCGGCACCCGCGCCGGGCAGCGGCTCGCCGCCTGGCTGCGGGCCGGCGGCGCCGCCGACCCGGCCGCCGTCCGGCTGCCGCCGCTGGCGGCCGACCCCGTCGACCCCGCCGACCCTGCCCACTCCGCCGGCCGTTCGGCCAAGCGGCTCTCTGCCTATGAGATCGAGGTCCGCCGACTCGCGGCCCGCCGCGTCCAGTTGGGGCTGGCGGAGACCAGCACGCCGGTCCGGCTGGGTGCGCCGTTCGACGCCCTGCTCGCCGGGGTCGACCCGCTGGGCACCGAGCGCGGCGGCTGGGGCTGGTCCAGCGCACCCGCGCACTGGGCGGCCATGCTGCCGCACCACCGCGAGCTGGTGGCGGCCCGCTGTCAGCGCCGCCTGGCCGCCGTCGCGGTCGAGGACGACCGTGGCATCCCCGGCCTGCTGCCGCTGCTGGCCGAGTCGGGTGGCCCGGCCGGTGAACAGCTGCACCTGGGCGTGGCCTACGGGCTGGGCGCCCGCCATGCGGAGGACCGCGCGGCGGCGGTGGACGCGCTGCTGGTGCTGGCGGCGCGCGGCGACCTGCGGAGCGAACTGCTGGGCGGGTGGCTGGCCGAGCTGGTCCGGCTCGGCGGGGTGAAGCCCAACCGGCTGGCCGAGTCGGTCCGCGACGCGGCCCGCACCGGCGCGTACGGGACCGTCTGGTCGGTGCTCGCCGCAGCGCTGCCCGGCCTGCTCACCGGCGAGCCGATACGCGGCACCGCCGACCTGCTGGCCGTCGCCGGGGACTGCGTCCGCCGCAGCGGAGCCCGTGGCGTGGTGCCGGAGGTGTCGGCCGCCGCCGCCCGCCCCGGCTCCGGCCGCCTGCCGAAGGAGGCCCGGCTGCTACGCGACGCCCTCGGCGGCCACTGACCCGGCCGACCGTTCCGACAGAGCGTCAGCCGTCCGACAGGGCGTCAGCGCAGCTCACCGTGCCCGTGAGGCCGAGCGAGGCATGGCCGCGACAAAAGATCCACGGGACGGACCGTAGCTGACAGTCACCCAAACGAGGTAACGTGCCGCGACCGCATTGACGTCCCCGAGGGGAATCGAAATGGCTGCCGCCATGCCCAAGCGTGACAGCGCTCTGCCGCTCCGGGACCGCCCCGGAACGGACGCCGAAGCGGCGGAGCGCAGTTCCTGGACCGCCTGGGCATGGTGGCCGCACCTGGCACTCGCCGCCGCGATCATGGTGCCGTTCACGATCCTCACCCTCGCCCGCTACCAGCGCTTCGCGGACCCCTCCTGGGACCTCGGCATCTTCGTCCAGGTCGCCCGGGGCTGGGCGGGCTGGCACCCGCCCGTGGTCGACATCAAGGGCGACGGCTACCAGATACTCGGTGACCACTGGTCACCGATCCTCGCCGTCACCGGACCGCTGTGGCGGCTGTGGCCGTCGCCCGCGATGCTGCTGGTGCTCCAGGCCGGGCTGCTCTCCTGGTCGGTCGGCATCGTCTCCGAGACCGCCGCCCGCTTCCTCGGGCGCACCCGGGGCCTGCTGGTCGGTGCCGCGTACGGCCTCTCCTGGGGCATCCAGCGGGCGCTGGACGTGGAGTTCCACGAGATCAGCTTCGCAGTGCCGTTCATGGCCCTGGTCGCCCGTCAGCTGCTGCTGCGCCGCTGGGAGAGCGCGGTCTGGTGGGCGCTGCCCGTACTGCTGGTCAAGGAGGACCTGGGCCTGACGGTGGCGGCGGTCGGCGTCGTACTACTGATCAAGCGCAGATGGGGCTTCGGCCCGCTGCTGATCGTGGTCGGCCTGGCCTGGACGGCCTGTGCGCTGTGGTGGTGGATTCCGCACTTCAACACGGGCGGCGCCTTCGACTACTGGACGAAGCTGCCGGGCCATCGCGGCAGCCCGCCCGACTGGAAGGACTACGCCTTCTCGCTGGTGACCCGGCACACGGTCTGGACCACCGTCGGCTGGCTGCTGGGCATGACGGCCTTCCTGGCGCTGCGCTCTCCGCTGATCGTGCTGGTGATACCCACCCTGGGCTGGCGGTTCGTCTCCGACAACGCCATGTACTGGGGCCGCGAGTGGCACTACTCCGCCGTCCTGATGCCGGTGCTGTTCCTCGCCGCCGTCGACGGCCTGAGCCGCTGCGACCTCTCCGCGCGGCCGTGGATGCGGGCGGCGGCCCGCAACGGCGTCACCGCCATGGTCGCGATAGCCGCCGCCTGCACCGTCGCTGCACCACTGCCCGTCGCGGACCTGGTGGACCCGGCGACCTACCGGGGCGGCCCGCACGCGGCGGCGCTGCGAGGCGCACTGCGGGTGATCCCGGACGGCGCGACGGTGGAGGCGGCCAGCGCGCCGCTGGCCCGCCTCGCCGCCCGCTGCCACGTCTACTGGGTCGGCGGCAGCACCCGCACCCCACCGCAGTACATCGTCATCGAAGCCGGCGACGGCAACCCCGTCGACGGCCCCGCCTACGGCGCCGCCTGGCACCCGACGGCCACCTACCGGACCATCTTCCAGCAGGAGCTGGTCACCGTCATCCAGCTGGTGCAGTAGCCCTGACGGCAGTGTCCGGGGGCGGAGTCGCTGCCGGTGCCGGGTGTCAGTGCCACGGCGCCGGCCCGGTCCGCGATGCCCAACGGGCCAGCGCATCATGGTCGAACAGGCCGATTCCCACCTGCCGGGCGTAGTCCGCAGCCGGCCGCGTGAACCGCGACGTGGTCACCGCCGCGACCAGCTGCGCCCCGTGGATCTGCCGCGCCGTGCCACCGACCTTCTGCAATTCCGGTGACCCCACCTTGTTGGCGGGCCCGTACCGCTTCGCCTGGATCACCATCCGCTGACCGCTCGGCGTCACCGCGATGACGTCCGCGCCGAGGTCGCCGGCACCGCCGACGACTCGGACATCGGTGCAGCCGTCCCGCCGGCACAGGTACGCGAGGGCGTGCTCGAACTCTCGCGGCGTCATGGTCACATAGTGGGCGATGCTCGCCCGCGCGGCCAGCAGCCGACCGTGCTGCCGCCGGGCCTGGACCTTCCGCCGGACCACCAGGGCGACCGCCGCCGCCGCGACGAGTACCGCGACGACGACCAGCACCGGGTGGTCAGCGAGGAACTTGAAAACGGCAAGGACGACCACCAGCGCGAGGAACCCGAGAACCAGCGTGTCGGGCCCGTGATGGCGACGGCGGCGTGCGGCCATGGTTCCCCCCAAGGTCGGTGTGCGGCAACGGCATTGTCGCGCGCTGCGGAGGAACCCGCCGGGAGAGCTGTCGACTCGTTACCTACCGTGGCCGGGGGGCCGGGCCGCCCACCCGGACCGGTGGCCCCGCCGGTTTCCCGGGAAGGCCGAGGTTATTCGGCGCTTTCCCCTCCGTTTGGGGAATTGTGGAACCGGCCCTCCTACTAGGATGTGGGCACTTCTATTTGCGGGTGAATTTTCAGGAATTCCGGCCGCCGTGGCGGCGTTTGGCCAGGTCAGTCGGCTGATGGCTGAGGAGTCACCCTGAAATATCTGACGATGGCTGGATTATGCCTTCGGCATGGTCCGGTGTACGTAATCTAATGTTCGCACAGCCGTAATCCACGGAAAGGAATGCCATGAGGAAAGCCAGGGTACTCGGGGCAGGATTACTGACGCTCGCCGCCACCGGCGCGCTCGTCACGGGCACCTCCACGGCAGCGAGCGCTGCCGACACGTGCCCGTACCCGTACGTCTGCATCATGATCAACGGCACCATCAAGGGCCAGTTCAAGGAGGTGACGACCGGCTACCAGGACCTGCCGTCCAGGCCGACCGGAACGTCCTCCTCGCCCGTGGTCGTCGTCAACACCCGGAACGACGACACGGCGACGATCCACTTCACGAGCGGCAGTACGACGTGTATCGCGCCTAACAAGAGCTTCAGCGTCACGGGGGGCACGCTGGACGGGATACGTATCTCCAGCTCGTCCACCTGCTGATCCGGCCTGCCCCCACCGCCGTCGCGGCGGGGGCATTCCCGGATTGCGGGACCAGCACGCCCGGCGGCCCGGTTCGTATGAACCGGGCCGCCGGGGTGGGGTGGGCGTCAGACCAGGTCGGGGCGCTGCCAGTCCGCACCGAGCACATGGTGCGCCAGGAAGCTCAGCACCGTGGCGTACCAGATCCGGCTGTTGGCCGGCTTCATGATCCAATGGCCTTCATCTGCGAAATACAAAAAGCGGGCCGGGACATCGAAGCGCTTGAGGTCGTACCAGAGCGACAGCGCCTCCCCGATCGGCACCCGGTAGTCCTTGTCGCCGTGGATCACCAGCATCGGCGTGCTGATCCGGGCGGCGTGCAGGTGCGGCGAGTACGTGTCCAGCCGCTCGGTGCGCTCCAGCGGGTCGCCCTGATGGCGCATCCAGTAGGCCGGGAAGTCGGTGGTCCCGCCGAAGGCCGGCAGGTTCCACAGGCCGGCGTGGGTGACGATGGCCTTGAACCGGTCGGTCCGGGTGGCGGCCCAGTTCGCCAGGTAGCCGCCGAAGGAGCCGCCCATCATCGCGGTGCGCTCGGCGTCCAGGTCGGCGCGGTCCAGCGCGGCGTCGGTCAGCGCCAGCACGTCCCGGTACGGGCTGCCGCCCCAGTCGCCCCAGCCGCGTTGGTGCATCCGCTGGCCGTAGCCGGTGGACAGCGCCGGGTCCGGCAGCAGCACCGCGTACCCGGCGGCTGCGGCCACCCATGGGTTCCACCGCCAGGTCCAGGCGTTCCAACTGCTCTGCGGGCCGCCGTGCGCCCAGAGCAGCAGCGGCGCGGGCGAGTCCGCCGAGGCACCGTCGGGCAGCACCAGCCAGGAGCGCAGCGCGGTGCCGTCCTCGGCGGTGGCGTGGACCTCGGTCAGGGTGCCGGGCAGCTCACCGACCGCCCCGGGGCAGGGCAGCGGGACGGGCTGCTGGTCCGGGGTGGTGCCGTCCAGCCGTATCGGCGCCGGCGCGGCGTCGATCGCGGACCGCAGGGCGTACAGCGCAGTGCCGTCGGGCGCCACGACCAGGTCGGAGTAGGCGCCGGACGCGGTCAGCCGCACCACCTCGCCGCTGCCGGCCGCGACCCGGAACACCGGCGCCCGGCCCTCCTCGTCGGCGGCGAAGAAGACCACCGGGGCGCCGCCCGGACCCGGCACCGGGGAGACCACCGGCGCGCCCGGCCACAGGTCGAAGCCGGGCAGCAGATCGCGCCCGGCGTCCCCGGCGTCGGTGGCGTCCACCAGCCACAGGGTCCTGTCGCCGGGCTGCTCCCAGGTGATCCGCCGCTCACGGAGGCAGACCACACCCCGGCCGTCCGGGGTGAACGCGGGCGCGGAGAACTCCGCGTCCGGTGACTCGACCGTACGCAGCCGCTTGCCGGTGGCCGCGTCCGCCACCACGACCATGGTGCGGAGCTCGTCCGGCAGTTCGCCGGTCTGCACCCCGTACGCGACCAGCGAGCCGTCCGGGGAGAGCGCGCAGCCGTCGAAGCCACCCGGGCCGCCCGCCCCGCAGTCCACGGCGGTGGACGGCTCCCCGGCCGGGTCGGCCACGGTGAACACATGCGGCACGCCAGGACCCAGGTCGCGGTCCCAGAGGCGGACCGGCGGCGTGTCATGCAGGATCGCCGTGACCTTGGCCTTCTTACGGGCCTTGCGCAACTCGGCGTCCTGCTCGGCGTCGGCGGCGCCGGGCAGCAGCGAGGCGGTGACCGCGATCCGCGCGGCGGCGGCCGCCGTCTGGAACCCGTCCACACCACCGGGCCGGGTCAGCAGCCGCGCGGCCTCGCCGCCGTCGGCGGGCAGCGCCCAGAGCGCGCTCTCCCCGTCCTCCCCGTCCTGCCCGTCCTCGCCGGGGTCGTCGGTCGGGCGGCCGGAGAGGAAGAGCAGTGTGCCGTCGGGCAGGAAGCCGGGCGCCGCCTCGCCGCGCGCGGACCGGGTCAGCCGCCGGGCGGCGCGCTCCCCGGCGGGGTCGATCTCCCACAGCGACCCGTTGTAGCGGGTGCCGTCGGCGGACAGTTCCTGAACCCGGGTCACCAGACGGGTCCCGTCGGGGGACAGGGCCAGCGAGGAGATCCGCGGCAGCGCGATGAACGCGCCCAGGTCGTGGAAGGGAGTGGTTTCCATACTGACCATCCTGCGGTCCGGCCGGGCCACGGCACCAGGATTTACGCTGATCGCTGATCACCGCCCCGCCGGGAACTCCCAGCCGGCCGGGCCACCGCCGGGGCGCCGACGTCCCGGTGCCGGCCGCGCTGGGGAAGTCGAGCGCCCCGCCCCCGGTGACCGGGGAAGCCGGGGCATCGGTGCCGCCATCGCACTACGGCCGGCCGAGGATTCACCGCCTGACGCGGAAACCGGTGCCGCCCGGGCACAGCCGACCCAGCCGGGTCCGAGAACGGCCACCGCGCGATCACCAAGGGTTACGTGGACTCCCGACGATCACGCGGCGGCCGCACGAGACCGATCGGGCGGCCTCCGCGACCGAGCCGCCCCGCACCGAGCGCCGGATCACCGAGATCCGGGTCCTGACCGCTGGAAGTCCGTCCTGCCGGCCAACCTGGTGATCTTCCACAACACCCTGGACATCGCCGACGTCGTGCGTCGGCTGCAGGCCGAGGGACGTGTGGTCGACCCGCTTGATCTCGCGCAGATGTCTCCGTACGTGACCGAACAGATTAAGCGGTTCGGCGAGTACTGCACCCATGAACTCGGCATCACCCCCGACGACGACGCCCACCTGGATGTCGACTTCAGCGTGCTCGGCGACGACGAGAAGGCGGCAGCCGCGTGAGCGGCAGGAAGCCGGGACGGCCGTACGCCGGGTAGGCACGGGCCGAGCACGTCGAAGGGCGGCTCCGACCTGGCCGGTCGGGCCGCCCTTCGACGTGCTCGGTGTTCTACGCGCTGGTCAGGTGCGTCTCGGCGCCGACCTCCACGACCGTGACGCAGGCGGTGAACGCCTCCTCGGGCTGCTTCCACGGGTCGGGGACGTCCTGGCCGTCGAGGTACAGCCGCAGCTTCGCCGCGCTGGCGGTGCCGGCGAGTTCGCGCAGGGCGGCCAGGACGGCGGCGTCCATGGCGAGGACGACATCGGCCCACTCCAGCAGCTCCGGGCTGACCTGGATGCCGCGGTGGCCGCTGAGGTCGTAGCCGCACCGGGCCGCGACCTGGGCCATGGTCGGGTGGGCGCCTTCGCCGATATGCCAGTTGCGGATGGCGGCGGCCCGGGTCTCGACCGCCGGGCCGCCCTGGCGGGCCAGGACGGCGGCGGCGAGCGGGGCACGGCAGTGGCCGCCCTTGCAGACCGTCAGGATGCGGCGGGGCCTGGCCGCTTCGGACACGGCGCTCACACCTTCTCGATCTCGATGGCGAGCACGCCGAGGGCTTCCTTCTCGGGCGGGAAGATTTCGCGGATCGCCCGCAGCTGCTCGGTGCGGCCGGTGGTCGGGTTGATGGCGCCGGCCGACTCGTGGTCGAACATCTCGTCGAAGGAGTTGTAGCGGGCCACGCGCTTGACCTGGGTGAGGGTGGCTTCGTCGCGGCAGGTGAAGCGGATCTGGTCGCCGGCTTTGATGCGAAGCATGGAGGTGTAGGCGACGCGGACCTCGATCGTCTTGGTGCCGTTGGCGATCAGGTCGTAGTACCGCTTGTAGATCGGCATGTCGCGGGCGCGCTTGGCGGTGGCGAGGTTGGCGGGTCGAGCGGCCATGAGTCGTCCTAACTCGCGTGCGGTGAAGGATCGGAAGAAGTGCTTGGGGTCAGTCAGCAGCACGCCGATCAGCCACATGAGGGCGTCGACGTACTGGTCGGTGGTGCCGGGCCAGTCGGTGGTGGCGAGCATCCACGGCTCGACGCCGGGCCCGCCGCCGGCGGTGCCGGCGGCGCGTATCAGGGACTTGGAGAGCTTGCCGCCGGTGGCGGAGAGCACCTGCGGGGTGAAGATCCGCACCGGCATCGCGCCGGCCGGGGTACCGAGTGCGGCGAGCGCGCCGTCGACCAGCTGGCAGCCGAACGCCCAGTCGCCGCCCTTGAGCATCACGTGCAGCGTGCCGGTGTCGCGCGTGAAGGAACGCTCCTTGACCACGTTCCGGTACAGGGTGGCCAGGTCGAGGTAGCCGCCGTCGACCGGGTCGATGCACAGCTCGTAGTCGCCGTGGTCGTGGCAGACCGCGGTGAACACCGCGCCGTCGTCGTCCAGGCGGACCAGGCGGGTGCGCTCGGCCCGCTTCTCCGCCCACCCGCACGCGGGGCAGGGCAGCCGGGTGTGGACGACCCCGGTGGACGGGTTCAGCCACCACCGCAGGTCGTCCAGCACCTCCAGGGTGCGCAGGAACTCCGCCCGGAACCCGGGGGTGGCCTGCTGGTCGGTGTAGGTCTCGGTCAGGTAGTCCACGTCCGTGGCGTCCGACAGCGAGTCGAAGAACGGCCGGTAGTAGCCGGTCACCAGGTCGGTGACGCCGTCCTTGCCCAGGGCGTGGAAGTAGGTCTGCTGGTAGGCGTGGTGGGTCTCGGGGTCGAGCGTGATGTCGTACGGGGCGTTGTCCAGCGCCGAGAAGCGCACCGCCGTGTCCACGCGGAAGGTGCGGCGGGCCTGCTGGGCGAGGAGGAACGCGGAGGTCTGGACGAGGTTCGTGCCGAGGTGCGGTGCGCCGTTGATCTGCGTGCCGACGACGAACTCGATCCGGCCCGGGCGCATGGCCTTGACCCGGGGACGGATCATGTCGACGGTCCGCAGCAGAGCGTTCGCCAGGACGCTGTTCGGGGAGATCAGGGTCGGTGCTGTGGCTTGCTCGGGCATCGCGGTGGTTCTCCTTCTACATGGGCAGGCGGAGGTTGGCGCGGATGAAGTCCAGGCGGGCTTCGGCGTCGTCGGCGGGGACGAACACCGGCTCGTACCCGGCGTCGTAGTAGCCCTGGACGATCAGCTCGTGGACGCGGCGGATCTCGCGGTCCTTGGCGAAGACCACGTCCGACTCGTCCTCGAACGTGGACAGCGGGTCCAGCACGAACACGGTGTCGTACCGGTAGATCCGGGTGGCCTCCTCCAGCTCCGGGTACGGCGAGAGGCCGAAGAAGGCGTCCCAGCCGTAGCCGTCGGGGATGCCGCGGTTGTAGAACCGCACCCCGGCCTTGTGCGCGCTGTACTCGTCCACGAACGCCCGCAGCACCTCGCGGGAGTAATCCCGGCGGTCGCCGACCTCCAGGTGGCGGCCCAGGCGCTCGCGGTGGCGCCGGTAGATTTCCCGGGCGGGCTCGCCGTCGGTGGCGGGCAGGGCCACTGCGGTGATGGCCTCGAAGACCGCCTCCTTGCCGGCGCTGGGGCCGCCGGTGATGACGTGGCGGCGGGCCGGGCCGGCGGTGGCGGTGCTGTCGTGCGGGATGCTCATGGCGTCGGCTCCTCGGTCGCTTCGGTCGCTTCGGTGCTGGTGAGCGCGGTCCGCCAGGTGGTCAGCAGTTCGCTGCCGCCGGTGGCCGCGTGGATGGAGAGCATGAACAGCTGGGTGGTGCCGGCGGTGGAGGCGTCGGCCAGCAAGGCGGTCTCGATCGGCGAGAGGCGCGGTGTCCAGCCGGCGAGCGCCACCAGGTCGTGCGGGGCCGCCTCGCCGTCGGGCAGCAGCGCGCCGCCGTACGCGGAGCGGTAGCGGCGGGCCTCCGCCTGCAGCTGCCCGTAGCGCCACAGCGCGGTGTCCGCCGCGGCGGTGGACTCCCCGGCATCCCCCATGGACACCTGCCGCTCGACGGCCAGGAGTTCGGCCCGCAGCGCGTACACCGCGGCCCACAGTCGGGTCAGGGCCTCCTCGTGCTCGACGGCCTCCCAGGCGAACACGTCGCTGGGCAGCAGCCGGCGCCGCTGGCCCGGGCGGACGGGCGGCGGGCTCGCCCAGGGCTTGGCCTGCACGGCGGCGTCCCGTTCCAGCGCGTGCGCGAGAGCGGCGAGGATCTGCGGCTCGATGCGCTTGCGGAAGTGGTGCGCCTCCTTGCCCGCCAACTGGGCCGCCGCAGCCCGGCGGTCGGTCAGGTTCGCCCCGGCCGGCGCGGGCGGCAGGCCGAACAGGGCCTTCGCCGCATCGCGCAGGCTCTCGGGTTCCAGCCGGGCCAGCACCCGCCGCAGCACCCAGTCCAGGGCCTCCGCCCGGGCGCCCGGGCCGGCGCCGTCCCCGGCCCGGGCCGCGACGCTCGCCAGCGCGGTCAGCCGGGGCACCTTGATGCCCACTTCCAGGGGCAGCCCCTTGCGGGCCACCACTCTCAGTTCCTCGGTCAGTCCGGCGACTTCACGTGCCGCCAGGAGTGCGGATCGTTGTTCCACAACCGTCGTCATGATCGGTGACCACTCCGTTCCTCGGTGTGAGGAACCCAGTGAAGCACCGATGCCCAGAACCTGCCCAGTCCCATGCCCAGAAAATGCCCAGCCGTGCGCCGGGGGTTGACGAACGCTCAGTTCGAACCGTTGACGATCTTCAAGAAGCCAACGTGTGCTGAAGATTGCCGGATCAAGATTGAAAAGACCCCCAGAGCCTTCAAAAACTCCTTCAAGAACGCCGAGTAGGCCGAAGACCGAGACTTAGCCCTTCAAGATCATCCCATGGCGGCTTTTGGGCTCACCTTGGCTGGACCCCGGGTAGCGGACGGGTAGCGCGTTGCGGTCGGCCAGTTCGGGTTCGCCTCGGCGGACCTCGGCTGCGGCCAACTCCTCGATGCCGCCCTCGGCGGTGCGCCGCCAGGCCCGTACGGTCATCACCACCGGGCTGTCGGCGCTCACCGGCCACCGCCCCGGACGTGGGCGAGGGCGGCGGAGACGGCTCGGCCGAGCCAGGCGGTGTAGCAGGCGGCCACGGCCCCGCGCCCGCCGTCCCGGCAGCCGGCGCACCTCCCGCACCGCTTGTAATGGCCCGGCGCCGGGGCAGAGCTGACGGCCCTCACCGCGCCTCCCGGTGCCGGGGGCAGGCAACGACGGCCCAGCCGAGCCGGCCGCCGTCGCGGCCCTCCGTGTACACGTGCCCGGCCGGTACCAGCGGCGGCCCGGCAGCACCGCAGGTGATGCACGCTTCGCCGTGGAGCCGCGAGACGGGGACACCCTCCACGAGGGCCGGCTGCTCGGTGTGGTGAGTCTTCGCCATGCCCTGATGGTTGCCACCGGGGAAGGCCCCAAGTGCTACAACCTGTAGCACCCTCAGGTGACCCCGGCCCAAGCCGCGTACGCCACCAGCGGCCCCGGCGGTCTCCGGTACGCCCGGAGGAGGGCCCGTAGTGCCTCCTGGACCTGCGGATGCTGCCGGACGTGCTGCGGCGCGACCCGCCGGGCCACCTGGAGTGATTCCAACGCTTCTTCCCGCAGCCCTTGCCACACCTGGGCCCGGCCGATGTCGATGTAGTAGTGCGACCGGCGCTCGGCCGGCAGGTCCCGGGGTGGTGCCCACTCCCGTGCGGCCGCCAGTGCCGCTGGTCCGTCGCGCAGTTCGACCGCCACCGCGACGGTGTGCACCCGCAGACTCGCCGGTCCCATCGCCGTTCCGTGGTACACGCCCTCCGGCACCCGGTCGGTGATGGCCTGGGCCTCCGCCAAGTGCTGCCGTACGGCGTCGACCCGGCCGAGGCGCCCGGCGACGACCGCAGCCCGCATATGCAGGGCACCGACCGCAGCCGCAGCCCCGACGGCATCCGGCGCCGGGGCCCGGTCGATCGCGGCCTCCAGTGCGTGGAGCCCAGGAGCCAGGCGCCCGGAGCCGAAGAAGACTTCGGTGCGGCCATACGCGACACCGGCGTCGAGCAGCGGGTCTTCGGCCATCCCGGCTGCCCACCGCATCAGCTCGATCAACCGGGCGCTCAGGTCCCGGTAGCCGTATTTGTAGGCCACACTGTCGGCCGCCCGATACGCTGCGGTCAGTAGCCCGGCGGCTACCCGGCGGTCTGCCCCCCTGGTGGCGTGCACCGCCCGAGTCAGCTCGCCGATCAGCGCGGGGACGGCAGCGGCGAGCCCGGCATACTGCGAGGCGAGACGCTGCTCGACTGCGGCGTCCACGTCGGCGGCCAGCTGCCACAGGGGGCGCACCGGCCCGTCATCGGGCAGGTCGTAGGCGTCGATGGCGTGCCGGATCGTCGGCACCGCTGCGTGGACCCGCCCGTCCGTCACCTCGGGGGAGCCGGTCAGCCGGGTCGGGTCGACACGCAGTGCCCGCGCGAGTGCGGCGAGCACCTCCTCGCCCGGTCGCCGGGTGCCCTGCTCGACAGCGCGGACCATGGCGAGCGAGACCTGAGCGGCGGTGGCGAGCTGGCGCTGGGTGAGGCCGCGGGCCGTCCGGGCGGCGGCGACGCGGTCGCTGATCGGGCTGGGAGACATGAGGGGACCGTAGCGGCGGACGGCGCCAGGGGCGGCCGGTTCGGACCCGTCGGCACCCGGCCGGGTCAGCAGGTGAGCGCAGCCGCCAGCTCGGTGAGAGAGTCGACCCGCCAGTCTGCCGCTGCGACCTCCGGGCTGTCCGCCCAGAGGTGTCCGTACGGGCCCCGGCGTAGATGCGCGGTGCGCAGGCCGGCCGCCGCTGCGGGGGCGAGGTCGTTGGCCGGGTGGTCGCCCACGTACACGATGTCGCTCGGCGGACCGGGAGCCCAGCGGGCGACCCGTTCGAAGAACGCCGGGTGGGGCTTGGCCACGCCCCACTCCCCAGAAGTGGCGAGAGCGTCGCACGGTAGGTCCAGGGCACGCAGCAGCTCGGCCGCCCGTACGGTCTGGTTGCCCGCGATGCCTACCCACAGCCCGGCCGCCCGGAGGGCGGCGAGCGCGGGGCGGACGTCGTCGTACAGGTCCGGCTCCGCCAGTACCTCGCCCCGGCCGGCGGCCTCCCGGGCGGCCCATTCGGCGGCGACATCGGTGCCGGGCTTGGCCAGGCGGATGGCGTTGGCGTTGTCCCGGCCCTGGGCGACCACGGCGCCGACCAGAGCGGACATGGTGTGCGCGGGGATGTCGAGCCAGTCGGCCCAGCCGGCCCAGTAACGGTCGTCTCGAACGAGTGTCTCGCCAATGTCGAAGATTACTGAGCGCGGCATTCAGGCAGCGTACCGGCGGCCGGTGCCGCGCCGACCCTGGGCTCGCGTCAGGCCGCCGTTGCCATGGGCGCCGGCGCCTCGCCGTCCGCCATCGAGGCGGCTTTCTCCGGTGCGGTGAGGCGCTGCCGAACGGTGGGGGTGCGGCGGTCGGTGCCGGGGGTGGGCGGATGCGGGAGAGCTGCCGGGGTGCGCCTCGCTCCTGGGGTGGGGGCGGGAGGGCTGGTCAGGGGTGGGGTGTCCGTTTCGGGTTGGGGGCGTGGGGTTCGAGGAAGGGGAGGAGGTGGGCCAGGGTCTGCTGTGGGTCCTCGAGCATGGGGGAGTGGCCGAGGCCGGGCAGCAGCTTGACCGTTGCGCCTGGGACGGCGGTGTAGTCGGTGGCGGAGGAGGGGCGCCACCGGTGGTCCTCCTCGCCGAAGAGGACGAGCAGTGGCTTCCCGAGGGCCGCCAGTCTCGCCGGGACCGGGCGCTGTTTCAGGTAGTCGACGGCGCCTTGCGAGGTCGCGACGGAGCCGTGGAATGTCATGGCCCGTACGTCGTCCACGATCTGCTGCGGGACCTGGTAGCCGGGGCGGCTGAAGCCGGTGCTCAGCGCCTTGCGGATCAGGCCGTCGGTGCGGAGCCGCCACAGTAGGGGCCCGATGCCCGGAGCGAGCACGAGCCGCCCGGCGAACCCGTTCGAGATGAATGCGTCCAGGCGAGGCCCGGTGTCGACGAGGGCCAACGCCGTCACCAGGGCGGGCCGTTGCTCGGTGAGCGCGGTGGCGACCAGGCCGCCGGTGGAGTGGCCGATCGCGACGGTCTGCCGCACACCGAGCCGATCCAGGGCCGCGCCGACCCGGCGGGCATGCTCGGGGAGCTGGTAGCCGGGGCCTTCCGGTTTGGCCGACCGGCCGTGTCCGAGCAGGTCGATCCGGACGACTCGATAGGTGCCGGCCAGTTCCGGCACGATCGCGTCCCACCAGTGCGTCGACCCGGCCAGCCCGTGGATGAGGGTGAGAGCCGGGGCGTTGCGGGGGCCGTCCTGTTGTACGTGAATGTCCCCTCCGTCACAGGGGAGGAGCAGGTTCTCAGTGGTCATGGGCCGACTGTGGCGCCCATGCGCCTCCAGCGTATTGGACGAATGTTCCACCTGGCCGGGGATGCGTAGCATCAGGAACATGCGATCCAGCGCGTACGAAGGTGCGTCTGTTTGGGACGTGGTGAGCCCGGCGCGGCCCAGCCGGCTGGCGGGGGTCAGCATGGCCGGGTTCCGGGACGGCGGCAGTGCCTCGGTCGGCCAGCGGGTGATTCCGCATCCGTCGGTGATGTTGGCGGTGGAGTTCGGCGCGGGTGCGCCGGTCGTGGCCGATGCGGCCGGGCGACAGCAGCGGGGAAGCGTGGTCGCCGGGCTTGGGCAGGGGTTCGGCGGGGCGGTGTGGGTGCGGGGGGCGGACGTCGAGTGCCTCCAGGTTCGGCTGTCTCCGCTGGTCGTACGCACGGTGTTGGGCGTGTCCCCGGCCGACCTGGACGGCTTTGTGGCCCTTGACGATGTGTGGGGCAGGGCGGCGGCACGGATTCGCGAGCAGTTGAGCGAGGCCGCGACCTGGGAGGAGCGCTTCGCCTTGGCCGAGGCGCTGCTTGAACGCAGTCGCGGGGCAAGGGCGTCGGTCGACCCCGAGGTGGCGTGGGCGTGGCGGCAGATCGTCGGCGGACGAGGGACGATCCGCGTCGAGAGGCTGGCGAGCGAGGTGGGATGGAGCCGTAAGCGCCTGTGGTCCCGGTTCCGCTCACAGGTAGGGCTGCCGCCGAAGCGCGCCGCGCGGCTCGTCCGCTTCGACAGAGCGGTACACCGCCTGGTCGCGGGCGATGACGCGGCCCGCGTCGCGGCGGAGGGCGGCTACGCCGACCAGCCCCACCTGAACCGTGACGTGCTGGCCTTCGCCGGAGTCACCCCGTCGGCCGTGGCCCATGAGTCGTGGTTGGCGGTCGATGACGTCGCATGGCCCGACCACCGGCACGGCGACGCATCGGCGGACCGGCCGTGCACGGGCCGTTCCAGGCACAGGTAGACCCCCTCCCGGGGGAGGGGGTCGGGGCCGGTCAGAGGAGAGTGGGGAACTCTCCGGCGGTGACGGCTCGTACGAAGTCGCTGAAGGCCGTCGCGGAGAAGACCAGGGCGGGGCCTTCGGGGTCCTTGCTGTCGCGGACGGGTACGGTGCCGGGGTACTGCTCCGCGATCTCGATGCAGTTGCCGCCTCCGCCGTTGCTGTAGCTGGACTTTCGCCACTGGGCGCGGGGCAGGGCAGATGCGAGGATGGTGGTCATGCGGGTAGTGCCTCCATTGCCTCTCTGATGAGAGCTGCTGACAAACGGGGGGACAAGGCGCAGGCTCTTACCTCATCGTATTTGAGCCGACGCTCTGTCACATCCTCATGGCTCTCCAAGAGCGTGCCCGTGTCGATGCTCTCCTCGTACGCGGCCCCGGAGCCGTTGTCCAAGGTGTAGAGGGTCAGGGAGCCACCGAGGAGTGCATGGTCCCCGGCGCTGAAGGGGAGTACCTGCACCATAGCGGAGGGGTGGTCCACCAGGGCCAGCAAGCCGCTGAGCTGTTCCCGCATGACCGTTGGTCCGCCGACGGACCGCCGAAGTACGGCCTCGTCGAGGATTACGGACAGGTGGGGCGGTCGCGGACCGCGTAGCAGCCCTTGCCGATCCATGCGAGCGGACAGCAGCCGCGCCAACTCGTCCGTCGTTGCCCTGCGGTTGCTCCTCCGGAAGAGGGCGCGGGCATAGTCCTTGGTCTGCACCAGCCCCGGCACCATGTGCCCCGCGTATTCCTCGATCCGAAGCGCCTTGGCTTCGAACTGCATCTGGCGGCGGTACTTGTCCGGATGCTGCTCGGTCCGGGCGACGTCGTACAGCTTCCCGAACACCGTGGTACCGAACAGCTCGTCAAGTCGACCCGGCAGCCACGGCGGCGGCATGGCCTCGGCGTTCTCGATCCGGGAGACATGGCTTCTGCTCATGAGGACCCGCAGCCCGAGTTCCTCTTGGGACCAGCCCTGCGATTCCCGGCACTCCTGCATCTCCGCGCCGAACAGGTGACGGGTCGATTTACTGGGCGTGAGCGGATTCGGCGGTCTTGACATGAGCCTGCATTCCCCCTTCGCGTTCCGAAACAGAAGGGAACGTTACCAACTCCAAGTCCGCTGCGTCACCGGCGATGTGCGGACGGTGACGCGCCAACCAGCTCTCCGGTGATGACGGCTCGTACGAAGTCGGTGAAGGCCGCCGCCGAGAACACCAGCGCGGGCCCCTCTGGGTCCTTGCTGTCGCGGACCGGAACCGTGCCCGGGTACTGCTCCGCGATCTCGACGCAGTTGCCGCCGTCGCCGTTGCTGTAGCTGGACTTTCGCCACTTTGCGCAGGTCAGGGCGGGTGCGGGGATGCTGGTCATGGGGGTGGTGCCTCCCTGGTCTCATGGTTGAGAGCGTGACGCGCGGGGGCAGGTACGGGTCTTCACTTCATCGTATTCGGGCTGACGCATCGTGGGTCATCCGGCGTTGTTCTTGGCATATGCCTTTATTCCCCTGGCGAGATCCGGGACCGGCTCCGTTGAATCCGCCGTCATTCTCGGGCCCGGCAGTAGCCTCCCCGGTATGGGAATTACCCGGCTGACGGGCGTTGGGCTCCGCGCGAAGGACCCGCACCCCCCTTCGGGTGCGGGTCCTTCGCGGTGTCGCGAGGGCGCTTACGCCTGGTCGCTCAGGTTGCGGCGGCGCACGGAGTAGACGACACCGGCGCCGGCGAGGGCGGCGACACCGCCGACGACCCCCACGATCGGCAGCGCGGAGCTGGAACCGGTGTCGGCGAGCGAGCCGGTCGGCGGGGTGCTGCTGGGCTGCGGGGCCGGGGTGTTGCTCGGCTGCGCCGTGGGCTTCGGCTGCGCCGTGGTCGGCGGGACCTTGCCCGGCTTGGTGGCCGCGGGCAGGATCTGGAAGCTGTACTCCTGGTCCTCGGGGACGCTGGACCCGCAGATGCCGTCGGTGTCGACGCTGGCGGCGAAGGCCATCGAGCCGCCGAGCCCGGCCGGGGCCTGGGCGTCGACCTTGATGCGCAGCTTGATGTCGGCGTGAGCGCGCGGCGCGAGGGAGCCGCCGTTGCCGAACTCCTCGTGCTTCGACTTGACGCGGGTGTCGAGGTCCTTCCAGGCCGCGCCGTCGTACCACTGCACGTGCAGGTACTGGCTCGTGTCGGCGTTCGTCCCGTCCGCGTACGAGAACGCGTTCATGTCGGCGGAGTACGACGTGAAGGCCGTGCCGGTGTAGTTCGAGATGCGGAATGTGAAGCCGTGCCAGCCGGAGCCCGCCACGATCTTCGAGGGCAGGTCGCGCAGATCGGCGAGGGTGCCGGGGCTGCCCACGTGGTCGGTGCACCCGTCGTCGCCGGGCTTGCCGGTCTCCTTGCCGGGCTCCGTCGGCTCGTCCTCCGCCTTCGCCGGGGGCGTCGTGGTGGGCGCGACTTCGGCCGGCGTGGTGTCCTCGGTGACCGGCGTGGTGTCCTCGGCGCCTTGAGCGGCCTCCTCGGTCGACGGCGTCGACTCGGTCTGCTCCGAAGCCGGGCTGGACGCGGTGGCTCCGGCGCCCGGCGCGTCGACGGCGAAGGCGGACGAGGCGGACAGGAGGGCGATCGGGGCTATGGCCGCTGTCGCGGCTGCGGTCACCAGTGTGCGGCGAAGCTTCATCTGGACCTCGATGGTTCTGAAGTGGGGGGCCTCCGCGGCAGCGGTCGCCGGTGTGGCCGTGCGTGCGGTCTGTGCGACCTGCGCGGCCGGTGAATGGTTGTACGAACCTCACAGAATCTTTACAAGAAGTGGATCACAGGCGAGGGGGCGGTCCAGTCGGTGAGCCGCATGTCATGTCCGCGGTCGTACAGCACGGGTCAGGGCGGGGTCGGGTCAGGGGCAGCCGGGTGTCCGGCGCAGGACCAGGGGGACGAAGCCCCAGCTGTCCCGGTAGCCGCGCAGCCATTCGGCGCGACGGGTGGTGGCTGTGGTGAGCGCAGGTGAACTGTCGGGATCGGCAGGGTGGTCCAGGGCTCACGCGGCCAAGGTCCCCCAGCAGGCCCATTCGTGGTCGTCCAGCTCACGGCGGGTGCTGACGTGCCCGGCGACAGGCGTCCACCCGTCGGAAATCCGGGTGCCGGAGGCGGTACGCCCTCTTACCCTCGCCTCTGACCGGAGGGGCGCGCCGGTGCCGGATCAGCCCTCGCCCACCAGGTCCTCGTCAGCCGAGCGGGTGGTCGGGATGGCCCGCCAGCCGTCGACGGGCGGGACGGCGACCTCGCGCCACCAGGGGTCGAGGGGGAGCCCGACGGCCGGTTCGAAGGACTCGCCCGGTCGGGGGGCGGCGAGCCGGGCGCCGGCCTGCCGGGCGGCGTACATGGTGCGCTCCACCGGTGCCTCCCACGGGTGCGGCGCCAGGTCGAAGGTGCCCCAGTGGATCGGCAGCATCACCGCGCCGCGCAGCTCCAGGTGCGCCCGTACGCCCTCCTCGGGCGTCATGTGCACCTGCGGCCAGAACTCGCTGTACGCGCCGACCTGCACCATCGTCGCGTCGAACGGGCCCAGCCGCTCCCCGATCTCCGCGAAGCCCGGGAAGTGGCCGGTGTCCCCGCTGTGGAACACCCGGTGCTCCGGACCGGCGACCACCCAGGACGCCCAGAGCAGGTGCGGGCTGGTGCGCGGCCCCCGGCTACAGTAGTGGCGGGCCGGGGTCGCGGTGAGGGTCAGACCCGCCACCTCCGCCGACTCCCACCAGTCCAGCTCCACGATGCGGTGCTCCGGCACACCCCAGTGCGCCAGGTGGGCGCCGACGCCCAGCGGCGCCGCGAACACCGCTTCGGTGCCCAGCAGCGCCCGTATGGTCGCCATGTCCAGGTGGTCGTAGTGGTCGTGCGAGATCACCACCACGTCGACCGGCCCCAGCGCCCGCAGCGGCAGCGGCACCGGGTGCAGCCGCCGGGGACCGGTGCCGGAGAACGGCGAGCAGCGCTCGCTCCACACCGGGTCGATCAGCACCCGGCGGCCGTCGATCTCCACGAAAACGCCGGCATGCCCGATCCAGGTGGTCCGCAGCCCCGACGCGGGCGGCTCGGCTGTCTCCGGCCGGCGCAGCGGCACCGCGCCCACCGGGACCCGCCGGGAGCGGTCGGTGAACTGCGCGCGCAGCACCGGCAGCGGGGAGCCGGCCATCAGCCGCCGGGTGGGCACCGGATTGCGGAAGGCGCCGTCGATGAAGTGCGGCGACCGCAGGATGCGCTCCAGGCGGGCACCGGTGGGCTCCGCGCCGAAGGAGTCCGGCCGCAGCCGCCGCAGCGCGGAACCGGGGACACGGGAAAGCTCGGTGAGCCGGGGGAACCACGGGGTGGGGCCGGGCACGGCACCTCCTCGGTCGGGGCTGGGACGCGGGCCGACAGGGACGTACGGTCGTGCGCTGCCTGCCTGCGGCCGTGCGGCCGTACGCCGACCATCTCCCCGCAGACTACCCGGGGACCGGGCCCAGGTCGCGGCCGATCGGAGCGGCACCCCCCGCCGCCGACCCCGGCCGCCCCGTGCGACCGGGGGCGCGGGGCGGAGATCCGGGCACGGCTGCGGCGGACCGCCCGGGTGGAGATCCGCACCCACCGTGACGTCGGGCCGGCGGTGGCGCGGCGGAGGGTGCCGTCCTCGGCTGGTCGGGGGCGAGGACGGCGCTGCTCGCTGCCGGGCTGCGGGTGTTCCACCCGTACGAGGCGGTGTACGGGTGGCGGCGGCCGGTCGCGGTGGGCGGCGGCGCCGCCCGGCCGTGACGGGCCCGGTGCCGGTGGGGTGATCCGGGCGGGGCGGTTACGTACGGGTCCGGCGGGCGCGGTGGCGGGATCGGCCCCACGGGGGCGCGTGGTGCGCCAGAGTGGGGTGGGCAGCGGGGTGTGCGTTGTGCGGTGTGGTGGGGTGTCGTGGGGACGGGAGGGGCCGTGGGCGGGAGCCTGGCAGCGGATCTGGTGGTCATCGGTGCGGAGTGCCCGGGTGAGCGCGCCTTCGCGGCCTCCGCCGCCGCCGGGCGCGGGGCCCGGCTGCTGGCCGGGGCGCTGCCCGGGGCCTGGTACGACGGGGCGTTGCCGCCCGGCCGGGTGGCCCTGGTGCCGCCGGACGCGGAGGCCAACACCATGCTGACGGCCGTCCAGGAGGCGGCCGCGCGGGACGGGCGGTTCCTGCTGGTCTGCCTGCTGGGCCGGCTGGTGGCCGACCCCCGGATGCGGCGGCTGGCGCTGGTCACCGCAGGCAGCAGCCGGGACAACGCCTACCGGCGGGGCCTGGCCTGGGACTGGGTGGTGAGCGCCATGGTCCACGGCGGCCACGCCGAGACGCTGCTGCTGGTGGACGCGGTGGTGGACCGGGAGGTGTGGGAGTCGCTGGGCCACGAGGGCGGTCCCGGGGAGCTGCTGGAGCACTCCCGGGTGCCGCTCTGGGGCTGTGTGGCGCCGTGGACCCCCGGCAGGCGGGGGCGGGACGCGGCGCAGCCCGGCGCCGAGGGGTCGTTCAGCGACGCGGTGGCGGGGCTGCTGGCGGGCGGCGTGGAGGGGTATCCGGCGGCGGTCTCCCCGGCCGACCTGCACCCGGCGGTCTGCGAGCGGCTGGGCGTACGGGAGCGCACGGGGGCGCGTTTGGTCGCCCCCGCTCAGGGAGGGCGGCTTCTGCTGCGCAACCCGGCCGCGTTGCGCGGCAAGTTGCGAGGAATGCCCGTTTCCGAGGAACTCTTGGCCGTTCTGGGACGGAAAGACTCCCCAATCCGCCCACCGTCTGCGTAGTCTCGGTGACCGCTGGTGTTGCCGGGAGCTGTCGGGACAGCGAAGAATCTGGCTCGCCACGGGACATGACGGTCCGACAGGCATATTCTGCTGACCACTGCCACAGGTGGGTCGGAATGCGGCGAGGGGGGCCCATGCGACGACGTACGCAGATGTCACGCCCTCCAGCGTCCGGTATCCGGCGCGGAGGGCGGCGGAGCGGAGCGGTGGCCGGGGCTTCCCTGGCGGCGGTCACCACCGTGACGGCGCTGCTGCTCGCGGGCTGCGGGGGCGGCGCGCACGGCGCCGCCGTGGACCGGCTCGGCAGCCGCCCCGCGAAGACCGCCGCCCCGACCGGCTCCGCGAGCGCGTACGGCGGCCCCCCGTCGGCGGTCTCCGACGACGGCCCGACCGCCACGGCGGCCCGCCAGCTGCTGGCACGGTACACGGGCTGGTGGCAGGCGCAGGCCACGGCCTTCGCGGACAGCTCCCGACCGGGGGACAGCCTGGGCCTGTTCTCCACCGGGCAGGCGCTCAGCGCCTCCCTGGCCAATCTTCACCGCCTCCAGGAGGCCGGCATGGTGATGCAGGGACAGCCACGCAACAACGCGCGGGTGACGGCCCTCGACCTGGGCGCCACGCCGCAGACCGCAGCGATCGAGGACTGCCTCGACGTCAGCGGCTGGCACCAGGCGGACGCCAAGACCAAGCAGATACGCGATCCGAAGCGGCGGCTCAGCCGGTACATCGTGACCGCCACCGCCGACAACACCAAGACCGGCTGGCTGATCACCTCCCTCACCCCCGAGCCGGGGCAGACATGCTGAAGTCGAACACGGCGCGGGCGGCGCTGACCGCGGTGAGCTGCGTCTTAGTCCTGCTGGGCATGGTGGCGGCCGGTACGGCCGATGCGGCGGCCCGCTCCCGGCCGCCGGGGGGCTCGGTCTGGGAGTGCCACACCGACGTCATCTGTGTGGGGGTGAAGCACCCCGGCTCGCCCGGCAGCTCGACCACCGGCGGCAGCAGCGGCGGGGGGAGCACCGGCGGCGGCGGGACGCAGACCTGCCACTGGTACGGCCAGGAGGTGCCCTGCTACCTCTCCGACGCCGGCTGGTTCAGCAGCGCCGACGGCTGCTACTACAAGCTGGAGTCCCCGCAGCCGGACAGCCTGGACGGCCAGGCCGTGCCCGCCGGCAGCGCCGTGTACGACCGGATGTGCCGCGCCGCCGACACCAACACCCTCACCGGCGCCCCGCCGGTCGTGCTGGCGAACGCACCGGTCCCGCCACCGCCGCCGCCCACCCCCGAGGAGGTGATGGCCGAGGCGGTGAAGGAGATGCCGTTCACCGAGCCGAAGTTGCACAGCGCGCCCGGTCCGGACGGCAAGCCGCTGGTCGGCCTGGCGCTGTGGCTCTGGTACGACAAGGTGCCCGGCGCGGAGGACACGATCAGCAAGACGGTCTCCATCCGAGGGGTCACCGTCACCGCCACGGCCAGGCTCAGGAGGGTCGTGTGGGACATGGGTGACGGCTCCACGGTGAACTGCCCCGGCGCCGGTACCCCGTACCGGGCGGCGGACGGCAGCGCCGAGTCCCCGAACTGCGGCTACCGCTACCAGAAGTCCTCCGCCGGGCGGCAGCACGACAGCTACACCGTCAGCGCCGTCCTGCACTGGCGGATCACGGGCGCCGCCACCGGGCCCGGGGCGCACGCGATCAACCCGATTGCGGACTACACCACCGGCAGCCAGGGCCTGGAGCTCCCCGTCGGTGAGGTCCAGGTCCTCAACTGACCACCGCAGCACCGCACCACGTACCGCAGTCACATAACGCAGCACACCGCACCGCACCGCATCGCACCGCACCCACGCACGTCGCGCGCACCGGCCGAGCAGGCCGGGGCGCCACGCAAGGAAGGCACAGTCGGGTGGAGAACAGGGCATTCCCGTCGCCGCTGGCATCCCCGCCGCAGGGCGCCGGGCCGGCGGGCGGCGACAGCGGCAGGCCGCCCGAGCGCAACGGGGCAGCGCGCAACGGGGTCGACCGGGGCGCGCCGGACCGCCCCGGCGCCGTCGTACCGCCCCGGGCGCTGCGCGGCCGCCGCCGACGCCCGGCCGTGCTGGCGCTCTCGGTGGCGCTGATCGCCGCCGGCGGCCTCGGCGGAGCGGCGCTCTACAACGCCACCGGCGAGCGGATCGCCGTGCTGGCGCTGGCCCGTGACGTACCGGCCGGCCAGACCATCACCTCCGCCGACCTGGCCATTGCCCGGATCGCGGGCGACCCGGCGCTGCACCCGCTGGACGGGGCGGACCTCGACCGGGCCGTCGGCATGCGGGCCACCAACGACCTCAAGCGCGGCTCCCTGCTCACCAAGGACGACGTCACCGACCAGCCGGTGGTCCAGCCCGGACAGCAGATCGTCGGCATCGCCGCCAAGCACTCCCAGCTTCCGGCCACCGCGCTGCTCCCCGGCCGGCAGGTGATCGTCGTCGCCACCGGCGGCAGCGGCGACGGCGACGCGGGCACCCCCGTCCGGCCCGAGACGCTCACCGCCACCGTGGTCACCATCGGCAGCGCCGACAGCGACGGCAGCACCGTCGTGGACGTCGCGGTCGACGCGGCCACCGGCCCCCGGCTGGCCGAGATCGTCGCCGGCGGCAAGTTCCTGGTCATCCTCGCCCCCGCCGCGCAGCGGAGCAGCGGCTGATGGCGGTCGTCGCGGTCGCAGGCGCCCCGGGCGCGCCGGGCGCGACCACCGCCGCGCTGGCGCTGCTGTTCGCCTGGCCGCTCCCGCCGGGCCGCCGGGTGCTGCTCGCGGAGTGCGACCCGGACGGTGGCGCCGTGCTGGCGGGCGCACTGGAGGGCCGCATCGACGCGGTGTACGGGCTGCGCAACCTGGCCGTCGCCGACCGGCGCGGCCGACTCACCGAAGACCTCTGGGGCCAGCTGGTCGACCTCTCGCCGGACGGCACCGGCGATCGGCTGCTGCTCCCCGGGCTCACCGACCCGGCGCAGGCGGTCGGGCTCGCCTACACCTGGGAGCCGCTGGTCGAGGCGTTCCACGCCCTGGAGGCGCACGGATACGACGTCATCGTCGACCTCGGCCGCTCCGGCGCGTACGGGCCCAGCGCGGTGCTCGCCCGGCGGGCGGACGCGGTGCTGCTCACCCTGCGCAGCACCCTGCGCGGGCTGAGCGCGGCCCGCCCCCGGCTGGCGGCGCTGCGCGAGGACCTGGACACCGCCGGTGCCGGGTCCGACGCGCTGGGCCTGCTGCTGGTCCAGGAGGGGCCGTACCCGGCGGCGGACGTCTCACGGGAGCTGGGCGTGCCGGTGCTCGGCCTGCTGCCGTACGCGCCGCGCACCGCCCGGGTGCTGTCCGACGGCGGGGAGAGCACCGACCGGCGGTTCGTGCGCTCGCAGCTGATGCGGGCGGCGCGCTCGGCGGCCGACGAGGTACGGGTGCTGATCGGCCGCCGCCGGGTCCGGCTGACCCCGGCCGCGCCCCGGCCCGCTCGGCAGGCCGGCCCGCACGCGCCGGGCCCGTACGCCTCGGAGGCGTACGCCGCGGAGCCGTACGCCGCGGAGCCGTACGCCGCCGGGCCGCTGGCCGGGCTCGCCCCGCACCCCCCGGCGCCCGCGCCCTTCCCCACGTCGCAGCCCGCCCCCGGCGGGTACCCCGGCCGGCCGGGGCCCGACCCGTACGGCCACCCCGCGCAGGCCCCCGGGCCGTTCGACGCGGCGGCGGCCGTGCCCGGCACCACCGACCCCTTCGGCGGGCCCGCCGCCCCGGCGCCGCCCGCCCCGCAGCCGCCGCCGCCCGCGCCGTTCCCCGGCCAGGCCCACGGCGAGGGGGTGCTCCGTGCGCGGTAAGCCCCTGCACGACCGGCCCGCCGACCAGGCGCCCATCCCCGTCCCCGGCGGCCGCACCCCGGGCGGCGGCGCCCAGCCGCACCCCGCCTCGCTGCCCTGGACCACGCCCTACCCGACCCCCGGCTTTCCCGGCCTGGCCAAGCCCGCGCCCGCCGCCGCCGGGCCCGCTCCCGCCGGGCCCGCGAGTCTGCCCACCCTGCCGTCGCCGCACGGCTACGGCACCGCCCCTGCCGTCGACCCGCAGGTCGCCCGGGAGCTCAAGCGCCAGGTCGCCGCCGAACTGCACGAGCAGCTGGTCGGGCAGCACGAGCGCGGCGCCGGGATGGACCGCGCCACCCGCCGCCAGCGCGGCCGGGCGATGATCGAGGAGGCCGTCGCCCGCTGGTCCGACGCCTACGCCCAGACGCACGGCGTCCCGCCCACCCGCGACCAGGACCGCGCGCTGGCCGAGGCCGTCTACGACCTGCTGTTCCGGGCCGGCCGCCTCCAGCCCTACCTGGACGACCCCGACATCGAGAACATCCTGATCAACGGCTGCGACGACGTCTGGGTCTCCAAGGTCCACCAGCCGCTGCGCCAGGTCCCGCCGGTGGCCGACAGCGACACCGAGCTGGTCGAACTGCTCCAGGACCTCGCCCGCCAGCACGGCGGCGGCGAGCGCAGCCTCTCCACCGCCAGCCCCACCCTGGCGCTGCGGCTGGAGGGCGGGATGCGCCTCCAGGCGATGACCGAGGTCACCCCCCGCCCGTATGTGGCCATCCGCCGCCACCGGGTGGCCTCCGCCACGCTGCGCGACCTGATCGCGCTGGGCACGGTGGACGCCACCCTGGCCTCGTTCCTCGCCGCCGCCATCCGGGCCCGCAAGAATGTGATGATCACCGGCACCCAGGGCGTCGGCAAGACCAGCCTGCTGCGCGCCATGGCCGGGGAGATCCCGCCGGACGAGCGGGTCGGCACCCTGGAGAGCGAGTACGAGCTATGGCTGCACACCCTCGGCCATCTGCGCCAGGTCGTCCCGATGGAGGCCCGCGAGGGCAACGGCGAGCGGATCGACGGCCGGATCGCCGGTGAGCTGACGATCGGTGAGCTGATCCCCGCCGCACTGCGGATGACGCTCTCCCGGATCATCGTCGGTGAGGTCCGCTCCTCCGAGGTCGTCCCGATGCTGCGGGTGATGACCAACGGCGAGGGCGGCTCCATGTGCACCCTGCACGCCCGGGGCCCGCACATGGTGGTCGACCGGATCGCGGAGCTGTGCCTGGAGTACGGCGCCCATATGACCGACACCCTCGCCTACCGGCTCACCGCCAACGCGGTGGACTTCGTCGTCCATGTGGCGATGGTCGACGAGACCGCCGTCGGCGGCCGGCGCCACCGGTTCGTCTCGCACGTGCTGGAGGTCACCGGGCTCGGCGAGAGCGGCCGCCCCGCGATGAACACCGTCTTCGGCCCCCGGGAACCGGAGCCCCGCGCCGTCCCGCACACCCCGCCGTCCTGCCTGGACGACCTGCGCCGGGTGGGCTTCGACGCCCGGCAGCTCCAGTCCCCGTACGGCAGTTGGGGCACCCCGCTGGACCTGCGGATCGGAGGCGGTGTCTGATGCTGCTCTATGTCGTGTGCGGGGTCGCGGTGGCCGGCGGCCTGGTCGCGCTGGTCGCCGGGCTGATCGGCAGCGACCGGGCCCCGGAGGCCGCCGCCCCCAGCCGGCTCGCCCTGCGGCTGCGCACCCTCTGGTACGGCGCCCCCGGCACCGCCGATCCCCGGCTGCTGCGGCTGCGCCGGGCACAGGTGGTGCTCGGCGCGGCGGGCGGCCCGCTGATGTGGCTGTTCAGCGGCATCCCGCTGACCGTGCTGCTGGTGCCGGCCGCCGTCTTCGGCGTCCCCTGGCTCTTCGGCAGCACCCGTTCGCACACCCACCGGGTGGAGAAGCTGGAGGCCCTGGCGGAGTGGACCCAGCGCCTGGCGGACGTGCTGCTGCTCGGCGTCGGCCTGGAGCAGGCCATCGTCACCAGCCGCCGCACCGCCCCCGCCAAGCTGGAGGCGGAGATCGACGGTGTCGCCTCCCGCCTCCAGGCCAACTGGCGGCTGGAGGACGCACTGCGCGACCTCGCGGACCAGCTCTGCGACGCCACCGCCGACAAGGTGCTCGCCGCGCTGCTGCTGCGGGCCAGCGACCGGGGGCCCGGGTTGGCCAGGGCACTGGCCGACATGGCCGAGTCGGTGCGCGAGGAGGTACGGCAGCGGCGCGCCATCGAGGCGGACCGGGCCAAGCACCGCACCACCGTGCGCTGGCTGGTCACCATCATCCTCGGCGTGGTGCTGGTCGGCTCCTTCAACCGCCGCTACACCGCCCCGTACAGCAGCGCGCTCGGCCAGGCGGTGCTGGCCCTGATCGCCATCGCCTTCGTGGGCATCGTGCTGTGGATGCGCAACCTCGCCACCCACTCGCCGCTGCCGCGCCTGCTGGAGCCCGACCGGCGCAGCCGGGCCGGCGCCGCCGCCAGGCCCGACGCCGGGCCGGAGGAGGAGGCACACGCCGGGCCGGAGGCACCCGAGCCGACCCCGGCGCGCGGCCGGTTGCGCAAGCCGTCGCCCGTTCAGTCGTCGACCGCGCAGTCGTCGTCCGCGCAGTCGTCGACCGCGCAGCCGTCGCCCGCTCAGTCGTCGCCGTCGCCGAGCAAGGAGCCGCGATGATCTCCCCCTGGGCCGTGCTGGCCGGCGCCGCCGTCGCGGGTGGGGTCGCCCTGCTCGCCGCCGAGCTGCGCCCCGCGCCGCCGGACCTCGGCTCGGCGCTGGACCGGCTGCACCGCGCCCCGGTCCGGGAGCGCTCCGGTGCGCGGCCGGTCCGGACGGTCTGGTACGACCGGCTGGGCGACCGGCTGACGGCCTCGCCCGGGGCCCGCATCCCGTACCGGGAGCTGTCGCTGATCGGCCGCACCCCGGCCCGCTTCATGGTGCAGAAGCTGATGTTCGCGCTGATCGGGCTGCTGCTGCCCGCCTACCTGGGCGCGATGGCCGCCGTGATGGACGTCGGACTGCCGGTGATCCTGCCGGTGCTGGCCGGGCCGGTGCTGGCCGCCGTGCTCTGGCTGGTGCCGGACGCGGTGGCGCGCGGCGAGGCCAAGGAGGCGCGGATCGAGTATCTGCACGCCATCGCCTCCTACCTGGAGCTGGTCGCCCTGGAGCGGGCGGCCGACTGCGGCCCGGCGGACTCCCTGATCCGGGCGGCGGCCGTCGGCCGGGGCGCCGTCTTCCGGCGGATCTCCGAAGCCATCGAGCGCGCGGCCACCGACCGGCTCCCGCCCTGGGACGGCCTGGAAGCGCTCGCCACCGAACTGGACCTCACCCCGCTCCAGGACGTCGCGGACATCATGCGGATCTCCGGTACCGACGGAGCCGCCGTCTACGACACGCTGCGCGCCCGAGCCAAGAGCCTGCGGGCCGAGCTGCTGGCCGAGGACCTGGCCCGCGCCAACGCCGACAGCGAGCGGATGGTCGCTCCCGGTTCGGCGCTGACCATGCTGATGACCGTACTGATCGCCTTTCCCGCCCTGTACCAGATGCTCCACAGCGGTTGAACCCCCGGCCGCGTTCCTTCCCCCGTCGCACCGCCCCCTCGATCCGGGAGCCCCTGACATGAAGAGTCTCAAGCACGTCGCCGCCCTGCTCACGACCACAGCGCTGCTGCCGCTGCTGATGGGCGCCCACCTGTTCCGCTACCGGGCGTACCGGGTCCGCCGGGCCGTGCAGAACGGCGACCGCGGCGCCATCAGCATCGAGCTGGCCCTGGCCATCATCGCGCTGGTCGCGGTGGCCGGCGCCGTGGTGGTGGCCCTCAAGCTGCTCGCCGGCAAGGTGACCAGCGAGATCCCGAAGGACCCCGCCACGGGCGCGGGAGCATGAGCCGTACCCCGCCGCGACGCCGCCGGGCAGCCGCCCGGGACGACGGGTCCATGAGCATCAGCCTGGCCATGGTCTTCCCGGTCGTGCTGACCATGGTGCTGCTCGTCGTCCAGGCGTCGCTGTGGTGGTACGCCCGGGAGGTGGCCCTCACCGCCGCCCGCGAGGGTGCGGAGGCCGCCCGCTCCAGCACCGCGAAGGCGGGGGCGGGGGAGGCCAGGGCCAGGGCGTTCCTGGTCCGGGCCGGCAGCATCGTCTCCGACCCCGAGGTCTCCTCGGCCGGCAGCACCGACACCGAGATCCGGATCACCGTCACGGTACGCGCCCAGTCCCTGGTGCCCGGCTTCCACGGGCAGACGATCACCCAGCATGTGACCGTCCCCGTGGAGCGGTTCGTCCCCCGGGGGGAGAAGAAGCCGTGAAGGGTAGTGCTCACACCGGACGCGACGGACGCGACGGACGCGGTGGTCGCGGGAGTCGCGGTGAGGAGGGCAGTGTCGCCCTGGAGGCGGCGATCGTCGCGCCCGCCCTGGTGATGTTCGTCCTGATCGCCATCGCCGCCGGCCGGCTCCAGACGGCCGGCGGCACGGTCGACGCCGCAGCCCGCGCGGCGGCCCGCAGCGCCTCGCTGGCCCGTACGGCGGACGCCGCCCGGCAGGCCGGGACCAGCGCGGCGAAGGAGACCCTGAAGCAGCAGGGCGTGCACTGCGGTGACCCGCAGGTCGAGATCGACACCAGCGGCTTCGCCACCCCGCTGGGGCAGACCGGGATGATCACCGCCGTGGTGCGCTGCACCGTGCCGCTGAACGACCTGCTGCTGCACGGCCTGCCGGGCAGCCGGACCATGACCGGCCGGTTCACCTCGGTGCTCGACCGCTACCGGGAACGCTGAGGAGGGGGAGCCATGAGGAGCGCAGCGAACCGGCGGGGGCACGCGCCACCGGCGCCGGGCCGTCCGTCGGAGGCGGGCGCCCGGTCGGAGGTGGGTGCCCGGTCGGAGGTGGGTGCCGTGTCGATCTTCGTCGCGCTGTGCGCCGTCGGCCTGCTGGCCGTCCTCGGCATCGTCATCGACTGCGGCGGTCGGCTGCGCGCCATCGAGCGGGCCGACGCGCTGGCCCAGGAGGCGGCCCGCGCCGGCGGACAGCAGATCGACCCCGCCTCCACGATGTCCGGCGGACCGCTCACGGTCGACCCGGAGGCCGCCCGGCGGGCGGCCAAGGCATACCTGACGGCCAACGGCGTCCGGGGCAGCGCCTCCGTGGACGCCGCCGGCCGCACCATCCACGTCACCGTGGACGGCACGTACGACACCGCCCTGCTGGGCGTGATCGGTATCGGCAGCATGACCGTGCACGGCGAGGGCAGTGCCAGCCTGGTGCACGGCGTCGGAGAAGCGGAGAACGGCGGATGACCGTCCCACGCGCGCGTACCCACCGACTCGACGGCCGCAGCGCCCCTGCGCCGCTCCCGCCACGCGGCCGGGGCGGACCGGGGCGCCGACCGGGCGGCCGGTTGCGCTCCCTGGTCTCGGCCCTCGGCGCCCTGGTCGCGCTGGCGGCGCTGCTGGTGGGCGTGCCCGCGCTGCTGCTGTACGGCACCCGGGCGGTGGCGGCCATGGGGTCGCCCGCCCACAGCGGCTTCTTCGACCTGCTCACCCGCCCCGACGACGGGCGGCTGTTCCTCTGGGCGCTGGTCGGCATCGGCTGGGTGGCCTGGCTCTGCTTCGCGCTCTCCGTACTGCTGGAGATCCCCGCGCAGCTACGCGGCCGGGTCGCCCGCCGCATTCCCACCCTCGGCTGGAGCCAGCGGGCCGCCGCCGGACTGGTCGGTGCCATCGTGGCGCTGCTGCCCGCCGCCGGGGCGTCCTTCGCGGCCACCCCCGCCCATGCCCCGGTGGCCATCACCGCCGCACCGCAGCACGCCGCGCTGACCGCCGCGCCGGCCTCCCTGGCGACCGAGCCGCAGACCTCCCTGGACCGGCCCGTCTACACCGTCCGCGACAGCCGGCCCGCCGACAGCCTCTGGTCGATCGCGGAGCAGCGGCTCGGTTCGGGGGAGCGCTGGCAGGAGATCGCCAGACTCAACCAGGGCCGGGTGATGGACGACGAGGGCCGCCGGTTCGACGCCGACCGGCCGATCTACCCCGGCTGGCGGCTGCTGATGCCGGCGGACGCCAAGCCGGACCCCCAGTCGCAGGTCCCGCAGCCCGCCCGCGAGGCGGCCCAGTCGGACGTCGGTGACGGCGCCGCCGACCACGCGGGCGGGCCGGACACCGTCACCGTGCGGCAGGGCGACACCCTGTCGGCCATCGCCAAGCGCGAGCTGGGCGACGCCGATGCCTGGACCGGCCTCTACTCGGCCAACAAGGGCGTCCGGGCACCGGACGGCGTACGGCTCACCAACCCCGACCTGATCACCCCCGGGATGGTGCTGAAGCTGCCGGGCACCCACACCGGCACCCCAGCCCCGTCCACCGCCAAGCCGTCCACCGCCAAGCCGTCCACTCCCAAGCCGTCCACTCCCAAGCCGCCCGCCGCCGAGCACCCGGCCACCCCCACCACGCCGCCGCCGAGCAGCGCAGCACCCAGCAGCGCCCCCGACGCCGGGCCGGGCGCCACCGCCGACCAGGCCGATGCCACGCCCCCGGCCGCCACCCCCGCACCCGTTGCCGAGGCCGAGCAGCAGCCCACCGCCGCCGCAGGCGGTGACCGCAGCGTCGCCCTGGCCGCCTCCGGCATCACCGTGCTGCTCGCCGCCCTGCTGGTCGGCACCGTCGCCATGCGGCGCGGCCGCCAGCAGCAGCGCCGCCGCCCGCGCCACCGGATCGCCCTGCCCGCCCCGCCCGCCGCCGCCTTCGAGGCCGAGCTGAGGATGCGTCAGGATGCCGCCGGGCTGGACCTGGTCGACCGCGCCCTGCGCACCCTGGCCCGCAACGCCCTGGCGGCGGGCAAGCGGCTCCCGGCCGTCATCGCCGTCCGCATCACCCCCGGCCACAACGTCGAGCTGCACCTCTCCGTCCCCGCCACGCCCATCGCCCCGTTCCGCGCCGCCCATGCCTCCACCTCCTGGTGGTGCCCCGCCGACGCGCCCGACCTGCTCTCCACCGCCGAGGCGTCCACCGTCACCGCGCCCTACCCGGCCCTGGTCGGCCTCGGGTCCTCGCCGGACGGCGGCGCGGTGCTGGTCGACCTGGAGGCCGTCCGGCTGCTGCACATCGCGGGCGACGCGCAGGACGTACGGGCGGTGCTGCGCACCGTCGCGCTGGAGCTGGCCCACAGCCCGTTCGCCGACGGGCTGCACATGCACCTGGTCGACGTGGCCGAGGACCTGCCGGTGGCGGACAGCGCCACCGACCGGGTACGCCGCCACGACACCCTGGAGGAGGCGCTGACCGAGCTGGCCGCCCGGGACACCGCCGCGCGCTCCGCCCTGCTGGCGGCGGGCGCGGCGCACCCGCGCGAGGCCCGCAGCCGGGGCCGGGCGGGCGACGCCTGGACCCCGGAGATCGTGCTCTGCGGCCACTCCCCGGCGGGCTCCACCCCGGCCGAGCTGGGCCGACTGCTGGACGCCCGCCCGCGCACCTGCCTGGTGGTGGTCACCCAGGCCCCCGAGCGCGGCAGCGGGCCGATGGCCCGGTGGACGCTCTCCACGGCCGGTCCCACGGCGCTGCCCGGACTGGGGCTCACTGTCGAGCTGCAACGGCTGACGGACGAGCAGTACGGCTACTGGGGCGAGCTGCTGCGCACCTCCGGCAGCATGGAGCAGCACCCGGCACCGGCCTGGACCGTGGAGGGGCCGGAGCCGGACGCCGAGGAGTGGCCGTTCCCGGACCGGGCGGAGCCCGAGCAGGCCCCGGCCCGCGCGGCGCTGCCCGCCGCCCGGCCGGTGGTCGCCACCGGTACCAGTGCCTTCGCGGGCACCGACCCGGTCACCCCGGCCGGGCCGCAGGGCGCGACGGCGGTCCAGACCCGGCCCGAACCGCGCCCCGCCGAGCCGCGCCCGGCCGACTCCCGCCCGGCCGACTCCCGGTTGGCCGAATCCCGCCCTGCCGCCGCCCCGCAGCCGGTCGCGCCCGAGCCGCGCCCGGCCGATCCGCGCACCCCCGATCCGCGTACGCAGGGCCCCCGTACGCAGGACCCCCGTACGGCGGACCCGCGCGCCGTCGACCCCCGGCACCGGATCAACGGCCGGGGCATGCACGCCGCTGCCGCCGCGCCGACCCCCGAAGCCGCCGCCCCGGCCGCACCTGCCGCGACCCCCGCGCGCACCCCGGCGCCCGCCCCGGCCCCCGCGCCAGCCGGGGCCGCCAGGCCAGTGCGCACCGACGCCGAGGAACTGCTGGCGATCCTCCGCTCGCCGCGCGCCCACACCGTGCGCTCCGCGCCCCGGGTGCGGCTGCTCGGCCCGGTGGACGTGCTCGGCGCGCACGGCCCGGTGGACGCCGCCTCCCGGGGCCGCCTCACCGAGGTCGGCGCCTATCTGGCCCTCAACCCCGGTACCGACCAGCGCGCCCTGGACCTGGTGCTGCACCCCGGCGCCGTCCAGCGCGACCCCGAGGCGGCCGAGCAGGCCGGCCAGGAGCTGGCCACGGCCGTCGACCGGCTGCGCGACTGGCTGGGCCAGGACCAGGAGGGCCGGTCCTTCCTGCCCGCCGAGAGCAGTGGCGCGCACACCTTCTCACCAGCCGTCACCTGCGACTGGGACGACTTCCGCAGCCTGTACCGGCGCGGGATGCGCAGCACCAGCCCGGCCGCCGACGCCGCGCTGGCGCATGCGCTGGCCCTGGTCAGGGGAGCTCCGTTCGCGGAGGTGGAGCGCGGTGCGTACGGCTGGGCGGAGCCGTTCCGGCAGGACATGGTCGCCGCCGTGCTGGACACCGCCCATGAGCTGGCCGCCCGCCGCCTCCAGCACGGCGACTTCCGCAGCGCCGAGGCGGCCGCCTACCGGGGCCTGGCGGTCGCGCCGGACGCCGAACTCCTGCACCGGGACCTGCTCTACGTCTACGCCTCCGCCGGTGCCCGGGAGCAGTTGCTGAAGGCTGTCAACCGCCTCGACGCCACCAGCCGCCACGCCTCCCGCGACCTGGAGCCGGAGACCGTCGCCCTGCTGCACGACCTGATCGAGCAGCACTGAGCGGCACCGGCGGCTGCCGCCCGCCGCCCGTGCCCGGCAGCGGTCCGCCGGGCACGGACCGTCAGGTGCGGCCGCCGGACGGGGTGCGTCGGATGGCCGAGCGGGCGGCCGAACCCATAAAGTGGCGCAACTGGGAGCGGCGATCGGCGCCGTGCGGGGGACGGACGCGGCGGCAGCAGCGGAACGGGACGGTGACCTGCGGTGACGGGGAGCTCGACAACCTCGGTGTCGGACACCGCCGGGCGGCCACCGTACCCACCGTCGCCCTCGGCGCCGCCGACCGAGGAGACCGCTGTGCTGCCACCCCTGCCCGGCCCGGCCGCGCCCACCAGCCCCACCGGCCCCATCAGCCCCACCCGCCTCCGCCCGGTGAGCCGCGACGCCGTCCATGACACCGGGTCGGCGCCGCGTGGCCGAATCCTGGTGGTCGAGGGCGGGTTCGCCGCCTCCGGGCGCTGGCCCTGGTCCCGGCAGGCGATGTCCTCCGGCGCGCCCGCGCTGTCCGCCGTGCTGGCGGCGGTCTCGCCGCAGGTGCTGCTGGCGGCGGAGGCCGTGGACGCGGTCCATCTGCCGTCCGCCACCGATCCGCAGACCGTACTGGCCCATCTGCGGGCCGCCGCCCGCCACCCCGGGCCGGTGCTGATCCACCTGGCCGGGCATGTGCTGGCCGACCGGCGCGGTGGGCGGCTGCACCTGGCACTGCGGGACACCCGGCCGTCGTCGGTGCGGCACGACGGGCTGCCCTGGCAGTGGGTCGCCGCCGAGCTGAGGTCGCGTCCGGCGGAGTGGGGCGCGCTGGTGATCGCGGACCTCAGCGCGGACGAGGACGTCTGGCCGCAGCTGCACACCGTGCCGTCGCCGCTCGCGGAGGGACTGCCGCTGTGGGCGGCGGTCAGTCCGGACCCCGAGCATGTGGGGATCTTCACCCGGGCGCTGGTGGAGGCGCTGCACAGTGGCCAGCCGGGCGCGGGTGCGGCGCTGACGCCGGAGCAGTTGCAGCATCAGGTGCAGTCGGTGCTGCGGCCGGAGGTGCTGGTGGTGGCCTCGCACGGGCCGGGGCGCCCGGTCTTCCGCAACACCGCGCGCCGTACGGAGCACGCGCGGCCGGTCCCGGCGGTCCGACCCGCCCCGGCGCCCGGCCCCGCCACCGTCGTGCCGCGCGGCACCGGCACCGGATTCGCCGCCGTCGCGGTACCGGCACCGGCTCAAGCGCCAGACCCGGCACCAGCCCCGTCCCCGGCCCCGACACCGACACCGACACCGGCCCCGACCCCGGCAGCAGCCCCGCCGCCCACCCGCGCCCCGGCTCCGGCTCCGGCTCCGGTGACACTGGACAAGGGCCGGCCGCCGCGCGGCCCGGTGACGCTGCACAAGCCAGGCGTACCGGTCCTGCCGCCGGTCGACCCGCCCGCGCCCAGCGCGCCCCCAGTGGTCGCACCGCCAACAGCCGAGCCCCCCGCCGCCGGGCAGGGCCGCGAGCAGACCCCTGAGCAGGCCCTGGCCGAGTACCGCGAGCCCATCGGCCGCATCGTGCAGGCCGCCGACGCGGGCCGGCACGCCACCGCGGTCGCCCTGGCCGCCGCCCTGGAGCGGCAGGCGTTCGCCAAGCACGGCGACGCCGCGCCGCCGTCGCTGCACGTCCGCCAGGTGCGGGCGCATGTCTCCCGGCTGGCGGGCCAGCAGGCGCTGGCGGCCGACCTCTACCGGGACGTGGCGGTGAAGCTGCTGCGGGCCCGGGGACCGGAGCACCCGGAGACGCTCCAGGCGGCGTCCAACGCGGAAGCCTGCTGGCGGGCGGTCCACGATGTGGCCGAGGCACGGCGGATCGCACCGTCCATCATCGAGCTGCGCGGCCAGGTGCCGGGCCCCGAAGGCCGCAAGCTGCGCGCCGCCGAGCGGTACCTCGCACAACTCGGGGAGATGCGGCAGGGCGGCTGACCAGCCGCGTCGGCGCCGCCGCCGGATTCCCGGCCGGATGCTTGTCGAAAGTGTTGACGGACACCGCGCCAAACGGTTCACTCTCACTCCGTAACCGGTCCCGGTACCGGTTACGGGACCGGTTCCGCTGCCGTCGAGGACGACGGCCGGAGGGCGAGGGGGGTGTGGCCGTGCGCGTCACCATCGCGGACGTGGCACGCCGGGCGGGTGTCAGCAAGACGACCGTCTCCCGGGTGCTGAACGGCAAGTCGGACGTGGACGCCGACACCGCCCACCGCATCCGCGAGGTGATCGCCGAGACCGGCTATGTGCCGAGCTCCCGGGCGGTGGGCCTGGCCCGTGGCCAGGCCCGCACGGTGGGGATGCTGGTGCCCTCGCTCACCTGGCCGTGGATGGGCATGGTGCTCCAGGGCGCCGTGGACGTCCTGGAGGCCGATGGCTACGGCGTACTGCTGTACACCTGCAACCGGGGGGACGAGTCGCTGCGGCGGTTCGCCGTCCAGGTCTCCGCCAGTGCCTTCGACGGCCTGCTGGTGATCGAGCCGGAGAACACCCTTGACTACATCGCCCAACTGCACAGCAAGGGCCTGCCGGTCGTGCTGATCGACGACCGGGGGCACCACCCGGGTTTCCCCTCCGTCGCGACCACCAACCGCGAAGGGGCAGCGGCAGCCGCCCGGCACCTGGCGGCGATCGGCCGCCGCCGACCCGCCATGGTCACCGGGATCGGTCACTTCGGCTGCGTACGCGATCGGTCGCAGGGCTTCACCGAGACCGCCGCCGCCGAGGGGTTGCGGCTCGACCCCCGGCTGGTCTTCGGGGGCGACTTCACCAAGGAGTGCGGCCGTACGGCGGTCAACGAGATGCTGGCCGCCGGCCTCGACTTCGACTCCGTCTTCGCGCACAACGACCTGGCCGCCGCCGGTGTGCTGGGCGCGCTGCGCGACGCCGGGCTGCGAGTGCCGGAGGACGTCGCGGTGATCGGCTTCGACGATGTCCCGGTCGCCCTGCACACCGAGCCCACCTTGACCACGATCCGCCAGCCACTGCGCGAGATGGGGGAGGCCGCCGCCCGGCTGCTCCTCTCCCACCTGCGCGGGGCTCCCGCGTCCGCCGACCCGCTCGTCCTGCCGACCTCGCTGGTCGTACGGGATTCGGCACCCTCGATCTAGCGGGCGGGGCGCTCCCGGCCCCACTCGCACCTCACGCACACCCCTGCTGTACCGCACCACCGGGGCAGGCACAGCGGTTCACTGAGAGCGCTCTCTTGAGGGTGCTCACCCGTGGACCGCCGTGCCGCCCACCCGCCCCGGAGCCCTTCCCCTCCCTCCCCATACACCTTCAGGGAGCAGTGATGCACGGCAGACGAAGCAAGACCACCCCCACCCTGCTGGCCGTCCTGGCCGCCGCCGCGCTGGTCGCCGGCTGCACCAGCGGAACCACCGCCGGGCCCAGCGGTCCGGTGGCCGGCAGCAGTGACAGCGGCAGCGGCAAGAGCGGCGGCGGCGCCACCACCGGGGTGCTGAACGTCGGCATGCCCAACGGCCCGCAGACCAACAACAGCAACCCGTTCCTCGGCACCTCCGCAGGTGCCTCGCTCGGCTATCGCTTCATGATCTACGAGCCGCTGGTGATGTTGAACGGCGTCCGCCCGAGCGACAAGGGCGTGCCCTGGCTGGCCACCGCCTGGGACTGGGCCGACAACTACAAGAAGCTCACCCTCACCATCCGGGACAACGTCAGCTGGTCCGACGGCAAGCCGCTCACCGCCGAGGACGTGGCGTACACCTTCGACCTGATGAAGAAGACGGAGGCGCTGAACATCAACGCCATCCCCTTCCGGGACATCACCACCACGGGCAACCAGGTCGAACTGACCTTCCCCAGCTCGCAGTTCGTCAACCAGACGAAGATCCTCCAGCAGTTCGTGATCCCCAAGCACATCTGGTCGACCGTCAAGGACCCGTCCACCTGGACCGACCAGCAGCCGGTCGGCTCCGGTCCCTACACCCTGAAGTCCTTCACCACGCAGACGGTGACCCTGACCCGCCGCGACAGCTACTGGAAGGACCTACCGCAGGTCAGCGAGTTGCGGTACACGTCGTACAACGACAACACCGCGCAGACCACCGCACTGGCCAGCGGCGCCAGCGAATGGTCCTTCGTCTTCATGCCCAACTACAAGCAGATCTACATCGCCAAGGACCCGCAGCACAACAACCTCTGGTTCCCCTCCGGCCTCGGCATCCACGGCCTCTGGCTGAACACCGCGAAGAAGCCGCTGGACAACCCCGCGCTGCGCCGCGCCATCAACCTGGTGGTGGACCGGGAGGCGATCTTCGTCCAGGCGGAGTCCTCCCTCTACCCGAAGATCGAGAGCCCCACCGGCATCCCGCTGCCCGCCGGTGAGCCCTATCTGGCGCCGGAGTACAAGGACGCCAGGCTGGCCGTCGACATCGACGCGGCCAAGAAGGAGCTGACCGACGGGGGCTTCACCTTCGACGGCGACACCCTCAAGGACCCCAGCGGCAAGCCGGTGAAGATCACCCTCACCGACCCGGCCGGCTGGTCCGACTACCTCACCGGACTCGCCATCATCAAGGAGAGCCTGAAGAAGATCGGCATCGCCGCCGACGTCCGCACCCAGACCGTGGACGCCTGGACCTCCGCCGTCAACAACGGCGACTTCGACGCGGTGCTGCACTGGACCAACAGCGGTGCCACCCCGTACGACATGTACGAGAACATCATGGACGGCTCGCTCCTCAAGCCGCTCGGCAAGGCGGCCACCGGCGGCAACTTCGGCCGGTTCAAGAGCGACGACGCCACCAAGGCGCTGAACCAGTACGCCAACGCGGCCGATGACGCCACCCGCACCGACGCGCTCAACAAGCTCGAGAAGATCATGGTGGAGCAGGTGCCGGTCGTCCCGACCTCCGCCGCCCCGATCGGCGCCGAGTACAGCACCAAGCACTGGACCGGTTGGCCGGACGAGTCCAACCCCTACGGGCCGCCGCAGCCCACCCAGCCCAACTCGCTGGACGTGGTGCTGCACCTCAAGCCCGCCTCCTGACCCACCCACTCGTCCGACCCCCGGGTCCCGGGGCGGCCCACCGCCGCCCCGGGACCCGGGGGACCGCTCCAGACCAGAGAGCCAGACCATGGCCATAGCCGACACGGCCCCGGACCCGGTCGCCGCCGCGGACGAACCGGCGGTCCTCGAGGCCCGCGGAGTCACCAAGCACTTCTCCGTGAAACGCAAGGGCCGGGAGATGCTCACCCGGGCCCCGCGCGTCGTCCACGCCGTCGACGACGTCTCCCTGCAACTGCACCGGGGGCGGGTCACCGCCCTGGTGGGCGAGTCCGGCTCCGGCAAGTCGACCGTCGCCCGGCTGCTCGCCCAGCTGTACCCGATCACGGGCGGCGAGATCCGCTACGCGGGCCGGGCGGCCCGCCCGGCGACCCGGGGCCGCCGCTTCCGGGCCTGGTGCGGCAACGTCCAGCTGATCTTCCAGGACCCCTTCGCCTCGCTCAACCCGGTCCACACCGTCCGCTACCACCTCACCCGTGCGCTGCGCATCCACGGCCGGGGCGGCGCCGACCGGACCGAGCTGGAGAACAACCTGCACGCGCTGCTCGCCCAGGTGCAGCTCACCCCGCCCGAGCGCTATGTCGACTGCTTCCCCCATGAGCTCTCCGGCGGCCAGCGGCAGCGGGTCGCCATCGCCCGCGCGCTGGCGGCGGCCCCGGCGGTGCTGCTCGCGGACGAACCGGTCTCCATGCTGGACGTCTCCATCCGGCTGGGCGTGCTCAACCTGCTCAAGGACCTCAAGGAGCGGCTGCGGCTGGCCGTCCTCTACATCACCCATGACATCGCCTCGGCCCGCTACTTCGCGGACACCACCCTGGTGATGTACGCGGGCCGGATGGTCGAGGGCGGCGACAGCGAGACCGTCACCCAGGCACCCGCCCACCCGTACACCCGGCTGCTGATCGAGTCGGCGCCCGACCCGGACCGGCTCGGGGAGGACGCGGCCGAGCAGCAGACCCCGCCGGGTGAGCCGCCGAGCCTGATCAACCCGCCGACCGGCTGCCGCTTCCACCCGCGCTGCCCCGCCGCCATGGAGCGGTGCCGCAGCACCGTGCCGCCCCGCTTCGACCTCCCCGAGGACGGCCACTGGGCGGCCTGCTGGCTCTACGACGGCACCGGGACGGCTGCCACGGCCGGGACGGCCGCAGCCGCCGCGCCCACCGCAGCCGCCGAGCCCACCGCAGCCGCCGCGCCCGCCGAGGCGGCGCCCGCACCCGGGAAGGGGGCACGGCCGTGAAGTACCTCCTCCAGCGCATCGCCTTCTACGCGGTCACCGCGTGGGCCGCGATCACCATCAACTTCATCATCCCCCGGCTGATGCCCGGCGATCCGGTGCAGTCGCTGATCGCCCGCTACCAGGGCCAGCTGAGCACCAAGGCGATCGGCTCGCTGTACGCCCTCTTCGGGCTCGACCACCACAAGAGCCTCTGGCAGCAGTACCTGGACTACTGGTCCACGCTGTTCCACGGCGACCTGGGCCTGTCCTTCACCTTCTTCCCCACCCCGGTGGCCGACGTCATCAGCCAGTGCCTGCCCTGGACGCTGGCGCTGGTCGGCACCACCACCCTGCTCAGCTTCCTGCTGGGCACCGGCATCGGCGTCTTCAGCGGCTGGCGGCGCGGCTCCTGGATGGACAGCCTGCTGCCGGTCGCCACCTTCTTCTCCTCGGTGCCCTACTTCTGGCTGGGCCTGATCGCCATCTCGCTGCTGGCCACCGCCTGGCCGGTCTTCCCGGCGGGCAACGGCTTCGACAACGGACTGGTCCCCGGCTTCACCGGCGACTTCATCGCCAGCGCCGCCTATCACGCCGTCCTCCCCGGTGCCACCATCGTGATCAGCGCGGTGGCCGGCTGGATACTCGGCATGCGCAACATGATGGTGACCGTCTCCTCCGAGGACTACGTCACCGTCGCCCACGCCAAGGGCCTCTCCGAGCGCCGGGTGATGTTCTCCTACGCCGCCCGCAACGCGGTGCTGCCCAATGTCTCCGGCTTCGCGCTCTCGCTGGGCTTCATCGTCGGCGGCACCCTGCTGGTGGAGATGGTCTTCAACTACCCGGGCATCGGCCTGATCCTGCTCCAGGCGGTCGGCGCCAAGGACTATCCGCTGATGCAGGGCATCTTCCTGATCATCACCCTCTCGGTACTCGCCGCGAACCTGCTGGCCGACCTCGCCTACATGCTCCTCGACCCCCGCACCCGGCGGGAGGGCTGACCGATGACCACCCAAGCCAGCGACACCGCCGTCGTCGCCGCCGAGCCGCCACCGGTCGGCACCGACGCACCCGCCCGGGTCTCCCGGGGCCGGCTGACCTTCCTGCGCAACGGCAAGACCGCCACCGGCCTGACCATCCTCGGCGTCTTCGTGCTGCTCGCGATCATCGGCTCCTGGATCGCCCCGTACGACCCGTCGGCGATGAGCAACGACATCCTCCAGTCGCCCTCCTGGAAGCACCTGCTGGGCACCACCCAGACCGGCGAGGACATCCTCTCCCAGCTGCTGGTGGGCACCCGGGGCGTGCTGATCGTCGGCTTCACGGCCGGCATCATCGCCACCGCGCTGTCGGTGCTGATCGGCGTCACCGCCGGCTTCCTCAGCGGCGTCACCGATGAACTGCTCTCCGCGCTCAGCAATATCTTCCTGGTCATCCCGGCACTGCCGCTGATCATCATCATCACCTCCTTCGACCCGGACGCGGGCGACTTCTTCATCGCGACGGTGATCAGCGTCACCGCCTGGGCCTGGGGTGCCCGGGTGCTGCGGGCCCAGACCCTCTCGCTGCGCCGCCGCGACTACGTGGAGGCGGCCAAGGCCACCGGGGAGTCGACCTGGCGGGTGATCGTCTTCGAGATCCTGCCCAACCTCACCGCCATCATCGCCTCCAGCTTCGTCGGCACGGTCGTCTTCGCGGTGCTCACCGAGATCACCCTCTCCTTCATCGGCGTCGCCAACATCTCGCACTGGAACTGGGGGACCATCCTCTTCTGGGCCCAGAACAACCAGGCGCTCGCGCTGGGCGCCTGGTGGTGGTTCGTCCCGGCCGGCCTGTGCATCGCGCTGCTGGGCACCGCGCTGTCCCTGATCAACTTCGGCATCGACGAGTTCGTCAACCCCCGGCTGCGCACCGCAGGACGCCACACCGGCGCCGGTAGGGTCCGGATGCGCACCGGCTTCACCCCCGTCGTCCGCGCCGAGCAGAAGGGCGGCAAGCGCCCATGATCACCCCACCCGTGCCGGAGACCCGGCCCGCCGCCTCCGCCGCCGCCGGCCGCTCCCCGGTACTGGAGATCCGCGGTCTCGATGTCGACTACGGCCTCGGTGACAGCGCCGTGCACGCCCTCCAGGGCATCGACCTCACCCTGCACCGCGGCGAGGTGCTGGGCCTCGCCGGGGAGAGCGGCAGCGGCAAGTCCACCCTGGCGTACGCGGTCACCCGGCTGCTCGCGCCGCCCGGCGTGATCACCGGCGGCGAGGTCCGCTACCACTACCGCGACGCCGCCGCCCCGGTGGACATCCTCGACCTCACCCCGCAGGAGCTGCGCCGCTTCCGCTGGAACGAGACCTCCATCGTCTTCCAGGGCGCGATGAACTCCCTCAACCCCGTGCACAAGGTGGCCACCCAGCTCACCGACGTCCTGAAGACCCACCGCCCGGGGATGTCCCGCGCCGACCGGCTGGAGCGCGCCCGCGAGCTGCTGAGACTGGTCGGCATCGCCGCCGACCGGCTGGACAGCTACCCCCACCAGCTCTCCGGGGGCATGCGGCAGCGCGTCATGATCGCGATGGCGCTGGCGCTGGACCCGGAGATCGTCATCATGGACGAGCCCACCACCGCGCTGGACGTGGTGATGCAGCGTCAGATCCTCCAGCAGCTGATCCGGCTGCGCGAGGAGCTGGGCTTCTCCGTCATCTTCATCACCCATGACATCTCGCTGCTCATCGAGTTCTCCGACCGGATCGCCATCATGTACGGCGGCCGCATCGTGGAGCAGGCGCCCGCCGCCGACATCTACCGCGACGCCCACCATCCCTACAGCCATGGCCTGCTGCACTCCTTCCCCGCGCTGCACGGCCCCCGCCGCGCACTGACCGGCATCCCCGGCTCACCCCCCGACCTCAAGGCCATGCCGCCCGGGTGCGCCTTCAACCCCCGCTGCCCCAAGGCCCACGAGCCCTGCGCCCGCGACCTGCCCCTACTCACCCCCCTCCCCGGCGCCGAGGACCGCTCGGTCGCCTGCTGGCTGCACCACCCCGCCCCGACCCGCTGACCCCGGTTCCGCCGTGCCCGCCCCCCGGCGGGCACGGCGGAACCAGGCTGCCCGGACAGCGGCAGCTCCGTATCCGAACCCTTGAGGACAAGCATGGACGCCACCACTGACAGCCGCCCCGCCGAGGCGGCGGCCGACGCCGCAGCGGGCCTGCCCGCCGACTTCCTCTGGGGTGTGGCCACCTCCGCCTACCAGATCGAGGGCGCCCACGAGGAGGACGGCCGCACCCCCTCCATCTGGGACACCTTCTGCCGGGTGCCCGGCGCCGTCGTCGGCGGCGAGAACGGCGACACCGCCTGCGACCACTACCACCGGATGCCCGACGACGTGGCGCTGATCGCCGGCCTGGGCGTGGACGCCTACCGCTTCTCGGTCTCCTGGCCGCGCGTCCAGCCCGGCGGCCGGGGCCCGGCCAACGCGCGCGGCCTCGCCTTCTACGACCGCCTGGTGGACGAGCTGCTCGCCAAGGACGTACTGCCCTGGATCACCCTCTACCACTGGGACCTGCCCCAGGAGCTGGAGGACGCCGGCGGCTGGCCCGCCCGGGACACCGCCCACCGCTTCGCCGACTTCGCGGAGCTGGTCATGGACGGCCTCGGCGACCGGGTACGGCACTGGACCACCCTCAACGAGCCCTGGTGCTCCGCCATGCTCGGCTACGAGCAGGGCGTCCACGCACCCGGCCGCAAGGACTTCCCCGAAGCCATCCGCGCCGTCCACCACCTGCTGCTGGGCCACGGCCTGGCCGCCCAGCGGCTGCGCGCCGCCGCCCCCGAGCCGATCCAGCTGGGCATCACCCTCAACATGGGCACCGCCTACCCGGCCAGCGACCGCGCCGCCGACCGCGACGCCGCCCGCCGCGCCGACGGCCTGGGCGCCCGGATCTACCTCGACCCGCTGCTCCGGGGCCGCTACCCCGCCGACGTGGTCGCGGACCTCGCCCTCGCCGGCGCCGAACTGCCCGTCCAGGACGGCGACCTGGAGCTCATCGCGGAGCCGCTGGACCTGCTGGGCGTCAACTACTACTCCAGCCATGTCTTCTCCGGCACCCCCGAGCACGGCGAGCCCGAGGCCGCGCCCACCGGCGAACCGTTCTCCCGGATCGTCCCGCAGCAACTGCCGGTCACCGCCATGGGCTGGGACATCATCCCCCGGGGCCTCACCGACCTGCTGGTCCGCCTCGGCCGCGACTACCCCGGGCTGCCGCTCTACATCACCGAGAACGGCGCCGCCTTCGACGACACCGCCGCCCCCGACGGCACCGTCGAGGACGCCGACCGCACCGCCTACCTCGCGGACCACATCCGGGCCGTCGCCGCCGCCCGCACCGCGGGCGCCGACGTCCGGGGCTACTTCGCCTGGTCGCTGATGGACAACTTCGAGTGGGCCTACGGCTACGACAAGCGGTTCGGCCTGGTCCGGGTCGACTACGACACTCAGCGCCGCACCCCCAAGCGCAGCGCCCTGTGGTTCAGCGACACCGTCCGCCGCCACCGCGAGCAGCGCGGCGGCTGACCCCCCCCAGACCCCCAGACCCCCAGACCCCCAGACCCCCGGCTCCCGCTCCCCGCCCCCAGAACCCCGCCTCCGGCCGACCGACCCCGGCCGGAGGCGGGACCCACCCGGCTACTCCACCAGCGCCATCCCGTGCGGGGTGGCGTTCAGCCGCCGCCCGCCGTCCTCGGTGCAGACCACGATGTCCTCGATCCGGACCCCGAACCGCCCCGGCAGATAGATCCCCGGCTCGATGGAGAAGCACATCCCCGGCACCAGCGGCAGCCGCTCGCCCGCCACCAGGTACGGCGGCTCATGGGTGGTCACCCCGATGCCGTGCCCGGTCCGGTGGATGAAGTACTCGCCGTACCCCGCCTCGGTGATCACCGCCCGCGCCACCCGGTCCACCTCCTCGCAGGCCACCCCGGGCCGCACCGCCTCGAACGCCGCCTGCTGCGCCTCCCGGACGATGTCGTGCACCCGCTGCTCCTCGGCGGTCGGCTCGCCCACGTGCACCGTACGGGTGGTGTCCGAGCCGTAGCCGTGCTTGAGGCCGCCGAAGTCCAGCACCACCATGTCGCCGTCCACGATGACCCGCTCCCCGGCCTCGTGGTGCGGGTCGGCGCCGTTCGGCCCGGAGCCGACCACGGTGAAGTCGACCTGGCTGTGCCCGTGCGCCAGCAGCAGCGCCGCCAGGTCGGCGGCCACCTCGGACTCCCGCCGCCCGGCGAAGCGCACCGTCAGGACGTCCCGGTACGCGGCGTCCGCCGCCGCCCCGGCCGCCGCCAGCCGCGTCAGCTCCGGCTCGTCCTTGACCGCCCGCAGCATCGGCAGCGCCTCGCTGAGCGCCGCGTACGCCGTGCCCGGCAGGGCGCGCTGCAACCCCAGCAGGTGCATGGCCCAGGAGGAGTCCGAGATCCCGTACCGGCCGTCCGGCCGCAGCAGCGCGGCCGCCGCCGCGTACGGGTCCTCGCCGTCCTTCCAGCCGGTGGTCCGGTACGCGCCGGCCCCGGCCGTCGCCCGCGCGTCGCCCTGCTCCAGCACCGGGACCAGCATGCCGGGCTCCCGGTCCGGCGCGAGGACCAGCATGGTGAGCCGCTCGGTGGTCGCGGTCGGCAGATAGCCGGTCAGCCAGGCCAGGTCGGGGCCGGGCATGACGATCAGTCCGGCGAGCCCCGCGTCGGCGGCGGTCCGGGCGGCGCGGGCCATCCGGTCGGCGTAGTCGGCGCTGGTGAACGGGGCGGGAGCGGCCTGGGTGCCGGTGTCGGCCATGGGTCCTCCGTGAGGGGTTCGGCGGCCCGGGGGCGGGCGTCGCATCGCTGGGGTGCTGTCCCGGCAGACGATACGCAGCCGCTCGCGGGGCGCGGCGGTGGCCCGGTCGGAAGGCCGCTGCGGTCCGGGAGGGGCCGGACGCGGGAAACCGGCCGGACCCGGCGCGGCGGGCGGCGGCGGAATGGCGGGACCGGGAATTCCTCGGCCATTCGGGTGAGGGAATCGGCCGCCCGGTGCGGGTCCTTGACAGCGCCGCCGCCGAATTGGTGCCATCTGAACGATCGCATTCGGTCGTTCCCCCTCCCGTACCCCCGGAGCGGTTGTGCCGCATTCCCGCACCGGCGGCCCACCGGCGCCCGGTGGCACCGCCCCGCTCTCCCGCCGCCGCCTGCTGCGCGGCGCCCTGGCCGCCACCGGCGCCGTCACCCTCCCCGCGCTGCTCACCGCCTGCGCCGCCGGTCCCGGAACCGCCGTCACCCTCGGCTCCAACGCCTCGGACCCGGTGCCGCGCCGGGCGTACGGCGACGCCCTGGCCCGCTACCGGGACCGCACCGGGCGCGGCGTACGGGTGCGGACGACGGACCACGACACCTTCCAGGAGAACATCAACCGCTATCTGCAGAGCCGCCCGGACGACGTCTTCATGTGGTTCGCCGGGAATCGGATGCAGTTCTTCGCCGCCAAAGGACTGCTGGACGACATCAGCGACCTGTGGCGGGATTTCCACGGCTTTCCGAAAGCACTGAAGGACCAGTCCACCGGCGCGGACGGCAAGCAGTACTTCGTCCCGTACTACACCTACCCCTGGGCCGTCTTCCACCGGCGGAGCGTCTTCCGGCGGTACGGCTACCAGGTGCCGGAGACCTTCGACCAGTACACCGCCCTGGCCCGGCGGATGCGGCAGGACGGCCTGGTGCCGTTCGCGCTCGGCGACCAGGACGGCTGGCCCGCCATGGGCACCTTCGACTACCTCGACCTGCGCGCCAACGGCTACGACTTCCACCGGTCGCTGCTGGCCGGGCGGGAGTCCTGGACCGACCGCCGGGTGCGGCAGGTCTTCGACCTGTGGCGGAGCCTGATGCCGTACCACGACCAGGGCGCCAACGGCCGCACCTGGCAGCAGGCCGCCCAGAGCCTGGCGGCCGGGCGGACCGGGATGGCCGTCTTCGGACTGCCGCACCCCGGACAGCAGTTCCCGGCGGCCGACCGCGCCGACCTGGACTTCTTCCCCTTTCCCGAGATCGACCCCCGCTGGGGCCGACGGGCGGTCGAGGCACCGGTCGACGGCTTTCTGCTGCCCCGCCGGGGTGGCAACAAGGAGGCCGCCCGGCAGCTGCTGGCGTACCTCGCCACCCCCGCCGCCGAGGAGGCGTACGCCGCCGTCGACCCCGACACCGTCGCGGTGAACTCCGTTGCCGCCACCGGCCACTACAACGCCCTCCAGCGCAAGGCCGCCGCGCTGGTCGCGAACGCCGAGCACGTCTCGCAGTTCCTGGACCGCGACACCCGCCCCGACTTCGCCGCCACCGTGCTGGTCCCGGCCCTGCAGTCCTTCATCGACCGGCCCCGGGACATCGACGGGCTGGTCAACGGCATCGAACGGCAGCACAAGTCCCTCCTCGCCGACGAGGGCTGAACCGAGGGGACCACCCACCGTGCCCGACACCCGGCCGTCCCACCGCCCGTGGTCCGCCCACCGCCGACGATCCCCCCACCGCCGGCGGCTGCGCCGCCGCGACCTGCTGGTGCTCGCCGCGCTGCTCGGGCTCCCGGTGCTGCTCGACCTGGCGCTGGTCTGGGGGCCCGCACTCGCCACCGTCGGCCTGTCGTTCACCTCCTGGGACGGCATCGGCGCGATCCACGGCGTCGGCCCGCGCAACTACACCGACCTGGCCACCGGCTACCCGCCGTTCTGGCCCGCCGTCCGGCACAACCTGCTCTGGCTGGGCTTCCTCGCCCTGGTCGCCACCCCGCTCGGCCTGCTCCTGGCGGTGCTGCTGGACCGGGGCATCCGCTTCAGCCGCCTCTACCAGAGCGTGCTCTACCTGCCGGTGGTGCTCTCGCTCGCGGTGATCGGCTTCATCGCGCAGCTGATCTTCTCCCGCGACCAAGGCGCCCTCAACAGCCTGCTCGGCCGCACCGCCGACCCCGTCGACTGGATCGGGGACCCCAGGCTCAACCTCTGGGCGGTACTGCTGCTGACCGGCTGGCGGCACACCGGCTACGTCCTGATCCTCTACCTGGCCGGGCTGAAGTCCGTCGACCCGACACTCAAGGAGGCCGCCGCCCTCGACGGCGCGGGGGAGGCCCAGACGTTCCTCCGGGTGGTGCTGCCCACCCTGCGGCCGGTCCATGTCATCGTCGGCGTGGTCACCGTGATCGAGTCGCTGCGGGCCTTCGATGTCGTCTACGCCGTCAACCACGGCCGCAACGGCCTGGAACTGCTCAGCGTGCTGGCCACCGCCAACATCATCGGGGAGGCGGGCCGGATCGGCTTCGGCTCCGCCATCGCGGTGGTGCTGCTGGCCGTCTCACTGGTCTTCATCGCCTGCCACCTCGCCCAGGAACCGCGCCGGGACGGCCCACGCCGCCCCGCCGCCCGGGGGAGCCGGCCGTGACCGCCGTCGCCGCCCCGCCCGCGCCCGGCACCCGGACCACCACGCCCACCGCCGGACCGCGCCGCGGCACCCGCCCCGCCCGGCTGCTGCTGCACGCCGTCCTCTGCCTGGTCGCACTCGGCTGGCTGGCCCCGGTGCTGCTCGCGGTGTACGCCTCGCTGCGCCCGTACCAGGAGACCGCGCGGGACGGCTACTTCTCGCTGCCCCGGCGGCTCAGCCTGGACTACTACCGGCAGGCGTTCACCCAGTCGGACATGGCCCGGCACTTCGCCAACTCGCTGCTCATCGCGGTGCCGGGGGTCGCGGTCACCCTGCTGCTGGCCTCCTTCACCGCCTTCGCGGTGGCCCGGCTGCGCATCTGGGGCGGGGTGGTGCTGCTGACCCTGTTCACGGCGGGCAACCTGCTGCCGCCGCAGGCGCTGGTGACACCGCTGTACGTCCTGCTCAACCACATCCCGCTGCCGTACGCACTGGCCGGCTCGCCGGTGCTGTACGACTCCTACCTGGGCGTGATCGCGGTCCAGGTGGCCTTCCAACTGGGCTTCTGCGTCTTCGTCCTGACCGGATTCATGCGGGCGCTGCCCGAGGAGATCTGCGAGGCGGCGATCGTGGACGGCGCGGGGGTGTGGACCCGGTACTGGCGGATCACCCTGCCGCTGTGCCGGCCCGCGCTGGCCGCGCTGGCGACGCTGGAGTTCACCTGGATGTACAACGACTTCCTCTGGGCGCTGGTGCTGGTCGACGACCCGGACAAGCTGCCGGTGACCAGCGCGCTCAACAATCTGCGCGGGCAGTTCTTCACCGATGACAACCTGCTGGCCGCCGGGTCGGTGCTGGTGGCGCTGCCGGCCGTGCTGGTCTTCCTGCTGCTGCAACGCCACTTCGTCGCGGGCCTGACCCTGGGGGCGGGCAAGGGCTGAGCCCGGCGGCGCAACCGTAAGGCCGAATTCCGCCACTGGCCACAAGTCGCCCGGACCGGGCCTTGCGGCGAGGTGCGGACCGGTCGGAGACTACCTGTCAGTTTGACATGTACGCGGCAACCGCTCATCGGGCGGGCTGCCGTGCGCCGGGCCGCTCCCTCCCGCCGACCGGCGGGTCCGGGCGTGCCCCCGTGTCCGCTCTCCAAGCCTCCAGGAGACCCCCGTGAGGATCAGTCGCATCCACGGCCGCCGTACCCGCCTGCTCGCCACCGCGGCGGCGGTGCTGGCCGGTACCGCCCTCGCCCTGCCCCAGGCCCAGGCAGCCACTCCGGCCCCGGCCACCCTCAGCCCGCAGCAGGTGTCCACCCTCTCCGCCCAGGTGCAGCAGCAACTCGGTGACGCCCACACCGCCGGCTCGTACCTCGACGGCGGCCGACTGGTGGTCACCGTCACCGACTCCGCCTCCGCCGCCAAGGTCCGCGCCCAGGGCGCCGTGGCCAAGCTGGTCACCCGCAGCGGCGCCCAGCTGAAGGCCGCCACCGCCACCCTCGACCGTACCGCCCGCATCCCCGGCACCGCATGGGCCGTCGACCCCGCCACCGACACGGTCGTCGTCACCGCCGACTCCACGGTGACCGGCGCCAAGCTGACCCGGCTCCGCGAGGCCGCCGCCGCACTCGGCTCCGCCGTCCGGATCGAGCAGCAGCCGGGCACCCTCAGCCTGCGGCTCAGCGGCGGCCAGGCGATCTACGGCGGCGGCTACCGCTGCTCGCTGGGCTTCAACGTCAAGAGCGGCTCCACGTACTACTTCCTCACCGCCGGGCACTGCGGCAATGTCGCCTCCACCTGGTACTCCAACTCCGGGCAGAGCACCAAGATCGGCACCACCTACGACTCCCGCTTCCCCGGCGACGACTTCGCGCTGGTGAAGTACAGCACCACCGGCACCCCGTCCGGTGACGTCTACCTCTACAACGGCTCCTACCAGGACATCACCACGGCCGGCACCCCCTCGGTCGGCCAGACCGTCTACCGCAGCGGCAGCACCACCGGCGTCCACAGCGGCACGGTGACCGCCCTCAACTCCACCGTCAACTACGCCGAGGGCACCGTCAGCGGCCTGATCCGCACCACCGTCTGCGCCGAGGGCGGCGACAGCGGCGGCGCCCTCTACGCCGGCACCGTCGCCCTCGGCCTCACCTCCGGCGGCAGCGGCAACTGCACCTCCGGCGGCGTCACCTACTTCCAGCCCGTCACCGAAGCCCTCAACTACTACGGCGTCAGCGTCTACTGACACGCTCCTCCATGGCCGCCGGGTGCCCCTCTTCCGGCGGCCATGGCCCACTGCTCGGCCCTCGCCGTCGTACAGTCTTGCCCTGTGCGATCCCTGGTGCTCTTCGACCTCGACAACACGCTCGTGGACCGGCAGCTCACACTCGCGGCCTGGGCCGCCCGCTTCCGGGCGCGACACGGCCTCGACCTGGAGTCCGAGCGCTGGCTTTTCGACCTCCTCGCGGACCGCGCCACCCCGCACCACTTCGCCCGGGTCCGTGACCGGTTCGGCCTCAGCGGCTCCGTGCAGGCGCTGTGGGACGGCTACCGCTCCGACATCGCGGCCACGATGGTCTGCCCGCCGGAGGTGCTGTCCGGCCTGGAGCGACTGAGGGCCGGAGGCTGGCGGATCGGAGTGGCGACCAATGGAGCCGCCGACATCCAGCGGGCCAAGCTGAGCGCCACCGGAATCGCCGACCGGGTGGACGCCACGTGTACGTCCGAGGAAGCCGGTACACGCAAACCCGACCCGGCCGTCTTCCGCGAAGCGGCACGCAGATGCGGGGTGGGCGACCGGCCCCTCGAAGGCTGGATGGTCGGCGACGACCCGGTGAACGACATCTGCGGGGCGCGGGCCGTCGGCCTCCGTACGGTGTGGATCGACCGGGGCCGCCACTGGCCGGACGGTCTGGGGTTGCCCGACCACCAGGTCACCGACGCCCGTGCCGCGATCGACCTGCTGACCACTGTGGGAGCGACGAAGGGGAATCTCGGATGATCGGGGCCGGTTCGACCGTGGGCATCCTGCACCCAGGGAGCATGGGCGCGGCAGTGGCCGGCCAGCTCCGGCGGAGCGGAGTGCGGGTGCTCTGGCATCCCCAGGGCCGCAGCGGCGCCACCGCGGCGCGTGCGGCGGCAGTCGGGCTCGAAGCCGTTGCCGACCTCTCGGCACTGCTGGCGCGGGCCGATGTCATCATCTCGCTCTGCCCGCCGGCGGCCGCTGAGGACGTCGCCCGGGAGGTCGCCGGCCACGGCTTCACCGGTAAGACGTACATCGAGGCCAATGCCGTCGCTCCGCAGCGGATGCTGGCCATCGCGCGCCTACTGCCGGATGCCACCGTGGTGGACGCGGCGGTGGTCGGCTCGCCCCCGACGGGCGGCAAGCAGCCGCGCCTGTACGTCGCCGGTCCGGCCGAAGCGGCCGCCGGACTCGGGGAACTCTTCGCGCCGACCGACGTGCGGGTCCGTCCGCTGGGCGAGGAGATCGGCAGGGCGTCCGCGCTCAAACTCGCCTACACCAGCTATCAGAAGGCGTCCCGCGTCCTGGCGGCCGTCGCGTACGGCGTGGCCGAAGCCAACGGGGTCGCCGACGAATTGCTCGACATCGCGGGCAGCCGCTCGGGCAGCTACCTCATCGAGACGGACTACATTCCCAAGACCGCAGCACGTGCCTGGCGCTGGGGGCCGGAACTCGACGAGGCCGCCGACCTGCTCGCGGAGGCCGGCCTGCCCGACGAGTTGATGCGTGCCGCCTCCGCCGTACTCGCCCGATGGGCGGGCGCACGCGACACCGAACTCAGCGTCGCCGAGGCCCTACGGGCACTGCGCGACACCCCGTGAACGACCGACCGGACCGCACGCTGCCCGAATCCGGGCGACCGAGAACCGCCCCGACCCGTATCATCTGGCTGGGCGTCAGTACGGCGGGCGCCGTGCGCGGACGAGGTGAGGCGCGGAGCTTCCGGGGGGCAGCAGAGTGACGACCGACACCGCAGCAGCGAGCACACTGACCTTCGCCCTGGTGGGGGGCTTCGCCGGGTCCGGCAAGTCGGAAGCGGGGAAGCTGCTGGCAGCATCGACCGGTTGGGCCATGCTGGACAAGGACACCTTGACCAGGCCGCTCACCGAGCAACTGCTGGTCGCTTTCGGCAGCGACCCCGACGACCGGCACACCGACGTCTACCTCGAGCGGGTCAGACCGTTGGAGTACGACTGCCTGCTGAAGGCGGTCTGGGAGAACCTGGAGTGCGGGATCTCCGTCGTGGCTGTGGCGCCGTTCATCAAGGAGGCGACCGACACGCACTGGACATCGCGTGTCGTGCGGCGCTGCAGGCGGCTGGGGGCGCGCTTCGAGACCTTCTGGGTCGACAGCGACGCCGACTCCATGCGGGAGCGCCTCACCTCCCGCAACGCCTCCCGCGACACCTGGAAGCTCACCCACTGGTCCAGCTATGTGGCGGAGACGGACTTCGGTCTGCGTCCGGTGCTCGACCACCATCTGATCGACAACCGGATAGCCGCCGCCCGCCCGCTCGCCGAGCAGGTGGAGTCGGCCGCCCAGAGACTGCAGGTGGCCGCATGAGCGCCGTCGTCCTCTACGGTCCACCCACCGCGGGGAAGGACACCGTCACGGCGGCCCTCACCGGCGCCGACCCGAGGTTCCGCCTGGTGACCAAGCTCAAGCAGGGAACCGGCCGGTCGACCGGGTACCGATTCGTCACCGCCGAGCAACTGGACCGGCTCCGGGACCAGGGCCGCATCGTGGTGGAGACGCACCGCTACGGCAACGTGTACGCCGTCGACCGCCTTGACCTGGAAGAGATGCACTCCCAGGGGCTGGTCCCCGTGGTGCACATCGGCAATGTCGCGGACCTCCGACGACTTCTCGCCGGAGCCCCGGCGGACTGGCTGCGGGTGCTGCTCTGGGTCCCCAGGGACGTCTGCGCGGAACGGTCCCGGCTGCGGGGCGACGTCGACACCCCCAAGCGGTTGAGCGCCTGGGACGAGACGGTCGCGGATCTCCTGGGCGCGGACCTCCGGGACCTCTTCGACCTGGTGGTCCGTACGGACGGCCAGAGTTGTGACGCCTCGGTCGAGTCGATCAGCGCGGCACTCTCCGCCGCCAGGGCCGCCTGCGCCCCGGAGGAACTGCGGGCGGCACTGGACGGCCGTCCGATCGGCGCGGCGGGCCGGGACTGACGTACTGCGGCCCACCCGCACACCGGGACCCGGACGGGGAGCGCAGCCCCGGATCGGAACACATGCCCACCCGCCACATGCAGTGAGGGGACCGCCTGTGGGGACCATTCGTACGCTTGAGGAACTGGCCACCGTCGGTCGGCAGCGGACCGTCTCCGACCGCAGTCTCAGCCTCCACCGCGACGAGATCGACACCGCGCTCCTGCTGGACACGGTGTCCGCAGACCGGATTTCCTTCGAGCACATGTCCGTCGACGGGCCGTTGACCATCCGCTCGTGCCATATCGAGGAACTGGTCATCGACCATGCCGAGGCCGACGCCATCCTGGTGACCAATTCCCGCATCGGCAGGCTCACCGTCCGCAACGCGTCCACCGGGTGCGATGTCACGGTCACCGACACCTCGCTCGTCTCGCTCGACCTCCACTCCTGTGGAGACGTCCAACTCCAGCGGTTGCGTGCCGAGCAGTCGGTGCAACTGACCGCCCTGCGCGGATCGGTCAGCATCGGCAACTCACGGGCCGCCGCCATCGCACTGAGGAGCCAGGTGGCCGCCGGGCGTCTCGGGCGTCCCAGGGTCGAGGTGAGCGGGCTGCATCTCTCCGAGTCCCTGTCCCTGGACGACCTCTGGCTCGCGAGCCTGCTGCTGCACGATGTGGACGCACGGGACCTGACGCTCAGCCGCGTCCGACTGGACGAACCGCTCAGAACCACGGATCTGCGCTGCAGCGACACTCTGCGCGTCAACGGCCTGGTCATCCCCCCGGACGAGAGCTCCGTCGCCGACAGCGACATCCGCGGTCCGGTCGACCTACGGGGGCTCGCGGTGAACAGTGGCCAGGCAGAGGCAGAGGCACCGGCCCGGCTGAGCTTCAGCAACAGCACTGTGGCCCGACTCACCGCCAGCTCCAGCGCCCCCGCCGTCATCAGCCTGCGCGGCACCTCCGTCACGGGGGCGCTCGGCCTTCCCGGCGGCCGGTCCCGCTACGCCCTGGACGACGGCTGCAGCGTCGGTGACCTGGAGCTGACCGGCCAGACCCTCCGGAATGTGGAGCAGGTCCTCACCTTCCTGGACTGCTCCTTCACCGAGGTGACCGCCGCAGCGTTGGAGACGGTCCGGGCCGCCCTGGCCAAGCGGAACCGCAACGGCGAAGTCGACCAGCTCTACTACCTCACCCGTCAGCGGGAGGCAGCCCAGCTGCGCGGTCCTCGACGCCACCTCACTCTCGGCGTCGTCGGCGGCGTCCTCGGTTGGGGTGTACGGGTGCGCAACCCGACCCGGATCCTGCTGTTGGGCATCCTGGTCACCGCCGCCGGTCTGCACTTGGCAGGTCCCCTGCGCGAGGCCGGCCAGGGCCTGACGAGCGTACCGGCGGCGGGGCGGGCGCTGGTCCTGTCCGTGGCCCTCTGGCTGAATGTGGGGACCGGCGCTCCCTCCCAACTCACCTCTCCGGCTTGGACGGCGCTCGCCGTCGCTCTCACATCGGCCGGGCTGCTCTTCACCACGCTCATCGTCGGCATCGTCATCCGCAAGCTGGTCCGCTGAGGGAGCGTCCTTCGCAGCGCGGTGGTTCGCGGGGCCGTGCGGGGATGCTCGCCGGGACGGCGGCGGGGGTCAGGAGCCGGACGGCGTCCCCTCGTCGTCGTCCGGCTCCTGGCGTGTGGCGGTGGCGAGGTCGCGGTGGACGGCGCGGGAGACGCGTTCGATGGTGGCCACGCCGTAGGACATCGTGCGGTTGTCCTGGGTGAGGACCACCAGGCGGTAGCCCAGGCCGGTCGGGCGGGTGAAGGTGCCGATGCTGTGGACCCGCCAGCCGTGGGTGGCGCGGGGGAGCCAGCCGTTCTTCACATGTACGCCCACGCCGGCCGGTGCCCCGGCGGGGGTGCCCCAGCGCTGGGCGGGCACCACCCGGGCCAGCTGGCTCATGGCGTAGCGGCGGGAGACGGCGGTGAGGACCGGGTTGGCGCTGTCCAGCAGGGCCAGGACGCGCAATTCGTCCTGGGCGGTGATCCGGGTGAGCCCCCAGGTGCTGCCGGCGCCCGGGGTGGTGTGGGTGAGGCCGGCCAGCTTGAGGAAGCGCTGCACCCGCTTCCGGCCCAGGCTGCGCCAGAGCGTACTGGCGGCATTGTTGTCCGATTTGGTGATCATGGCGGTGACCAGGGTGTTCTCCCGCTTGGTCAGGCCCCGGCACAGCTCCTGCGCCCGGTGGAGCACCGCCGCCATCAGCGTCGCCTTCACCACGCTGGCCGAGTCGTAGTGCCGGGTGTACCCCACGCCGCACCAGGTGCCGGTGGCCCGGTCCCAGAGCCCGACCGAGACGGTGCCCGACCGGCCGGCCAGGGCGGCGCGGATGTCCTTGTCCAGCTTGGCCGCGAGCTCCGGCCGGGCGGTCGAGGTGCAGATCCCGGGCGCGGCACCGGCCGCCGCCGCCGGGGCCGGGATGGCGAGCGGCAGCAGGGCGAGTACCAGCGCGGCCGGTGCCGTACGCCGGGCCGTGCGGCGGAGGGAGGGGCGCATGGGAGTCCTTCCGGGAGGGTGGGCCGGGCGGCTGGACCCGCCGTGCGGACGGAGTCTGCCGGATCTCCGACGCTCCGTCACCCCGTCCGGCAACCTGTTCGGCACCCCGCCCTGCAACCTGTTCGGCACCCCGGCTGCGGGCCGGGCGGCGGCGGCCGCCCGGCCCGCAGATGCGGCCGCCGGTCAGCCGGCCGCGGTCGAGGCGCCGGAGGCCGGGCCGAAGGACGGCTCCGGGACCTCCGTCGGGTGCAGCAGCACGCTGGGCCGCCCGTCGACGCCCACCGGGACGTCGCCGTCGATGGTCACCCGGCGCAGCTTGCGGTCGTGGTCGTCGGAGTCGTCCACGCCGTAGTGCTGGGTGGCCCGGTTGTCCCAGATCGCCACGTCACCGACCTGCCACTGCCAGCGCACCGTGTTCTCCGGACGCTCGATGTGCCGCTGGAACAGTTCGACCAGCAGCCGGGAGTCCTGGCCCGGCACGTCCGCGATCCGCTTGACGAAGTTGCCGAGCAGCAGCACCCGCTCGCCGCTCTCCGGGTGGACCCGCACCACGGGGTGCTCGGTGAGGAACTTGGTCGAGGTGAAGACCTGGCGATACTGCTCCAGCGCCTCACTGCTCGCGGTCGGCCGCACCGCGAGGTAGTCGTACTCGTTGGAGTGGACGGCCCGCAGGCTGTCCGCCAGCGCCCGCAGCGGCTCGGACAGCTCCGCGTACGCCGCAGCGGTGTTGGACCACAGGGTGTTGCCGCCGTAGGGCGGCAGCACGGCGGCGCGCAGGATGGAGAACGCCGGGTAGGCGGGCACGAAGGTGACGTCGGTGTGCCACTGGTTGGCGCGGGCGCCGTGGTCGGAGTCGATCGCCAGCGAGTAGCGGCCGTCGGCCGACGGCACGGTGGGGTGGGCGATCGGGGTGCCCAGCAGTCGGCCGAACGCCTCGTGCTGCTCCTCGTCCAGGTGGTGCTGGCCGCGGAAGAAGACGACCTTGTGGGCGATGATCGCGGCGCGGATCGCGGCGACGGTCTCCGGGTCGAGGTCGCCGCCGAGGCGGACGCCGCTGATGACGGCGCCGATCCGGCCGTTGATCCGGGTGACCTCGATGCCGGACGGGGTCTCGGTGCTGTTCTCGGTGCCGGTGCCGGTGCCGGTGCCGGTGCTGCCGGCGGTCTGCTCGGGTGCGATGGTCATGGCGGATTCCTCCGGGAGTCACATACGTACGGGCTGTGGAGACGGCACGCTTCGGGGCCGCCGCGCCGCTGTGGGCGGGATAGTTCGGCTCGAAGCGAAATAAATTCCGACCGCCGAAAGAGCGCGGCGGGGGAGGTGGCGGGGAAGGACGCGGAATGGCAGGGGCTGCCGGGAGTACGGCGCGGAGCACCGGGCCGGCGGTGTCGGCCACCGCTGGTGGGCCTCAGCCGTCCGGGTCACCGGGACCGGTCGGACGGGCGGGAGGCGGCGTCAGGCGAGCGGCACGGCGCTGGGACGACATGCCGCCGACGCGATGCGGCCCAGGTCGATGTGGAGCCGCGAGACGAGAGCACTCTTCGCTGGCATGTCCCGGAGGTTGCCAGCGCCGCCGGGCCGCCGTCAACAGCCCCACCGCACCCCCGAACACGGCCCGGCGCCGCCTTGCCGCAGCCGCCGCCCGGCCCGCAGCCCGCCCGTCCGCTCCCCGCTGCCCGGCCGCTGGCCTGCGGATTCGCCCCCTGCCTGTGGGGCGGTTCCTCGCCGGGCGGTGCGCCGTCGGCCGTCGTACGGGACGCGGTGGCGGCCGGTCGGCATTTCATGAGGCTGCAACAAACGGCCTCCCACCACCGGCCCGTACGGGGGCAGACTCGTCGGACGGACGCGCCACCCCGCCGTCCCGCCGGGGGTTGCCCGGTCCCCGTCCGACCGTCAGGAGTGCGATGACCCGCCCGCCGCTGTCCGCGCCCGCCGCCGACCTCCCGTACCCGCCCGAGCCGCCGCAGGACGGGCAGTCCGGGCCGCGCGGCGGTGACGGACGCCGCGACACCAACGCCGCCGCCGTGCTGCTCACCGTGCTCGACCACGGGCCGATCGCCCGGACCGGGATCGCCCGGCTGTCCGGCCTCAGCCCGGCGGCCGTCTCCCGGCAGTACCTGGACCTGGCCCGGCTGGGGCTGGTGCGCGAACGGCCGGAGTCGGCCGTCGGCGGGGCGGTCGGCCGCCCGCAGGTGCCGGTGGACATCGACACCTCGGGGCCGCTGGCCGCCGGGGTGCACCTCGGTGTGCCGTACGCGACGCTGTCGCTGGTGGACCTGCGCGGCCGGACCGTGGCCCGCGAGACCGTGCCCCCCTCGGGCGTCGGCGGCGGGGACGTCCCGGCCGCGCTGCTCGACCGGCTGCCGGAGTTCATCGCCGGGCGGTCGGCGGGTCGGCCGGTGCTCGGCGTCGGCGCCATCACCGGCGGCTGGGTGGACCCGGGGCGCGGCGTGGTGGTGCGGCACGTCCCGCTGGGCTGGCGGGACGTACCGCTGCGGGCGCGGCTGGAGCACGCCTGCGGCCTGCCGGTACGGGTCGACAACCACGCTCGGGCCATCGCCCAGTCGGAGATCCTGTTCGGCCGGGCCAGGGCCCGGCGCAGCGTGGTGCACCTGTTCGTGGGCAGCGTGGTGGACGCCGCCCTGGGCATCGCGGGCGTCGTCCACCAGGGGCCCCGCTCCGCCGCCGGCGACGTCGCGCATCTGCCGGTGGACGACACCGACGCGCGCTGTCCCTGCGGTCGCACCGGGTGCCTCCAGGCGGCGGCGTCGGACGAGGCGCTGGTCGGCCGGGCGGTGGCGGAGGGCGTCCTCGACCGGCCGGACGTCTTCCGGCTGGTGGAGCTGGCCGCTGCCGGGGACCGCCGGGCGGACCGGCTGCTGCGGCACCGGGTGCGGCTGGTCGCTCAGGCGGCCGCGCTGCTGATGGACGTGGTCAACCCGGACCTGGTGCTGGTCACCGAGGCGTCCACGCTGCTGCACGCGGACTACCTCGCCGTGCTGCGGGAGGAGTTGCTGGCCCGCTCGCGGATCTGCGACGACCCGGAGCGGGTGGCGGTCTCCCACGCCGGCCCGGACGCCCTCACGGTCGCGGCGGGCACGGCCGTCCTGGCCCCGCTCTACCGCAGTCCGCTGCACGTCACAGCCCTGAGCCGCACCCCGTGAGGCCACTCGGCGGCGGAGCTTTCCCGCAGTTGGCAAACCCCCACCTCCCCCGGGGTGAGCAGCCGTGCGCGCCCTGGGGGAGGTGCCCGGCCGGTCCCCGGTGGGCCATGGGTGACCGTGTTTGAGCGATTCTGATGATGGAGCGTCAGTTCTGGACCGGCGTTGACCACGCCCGCGACGGCTGCCATTCTGACGGCGTGAACCAGGACGTCGTACTCGTCTGCCGCCTGCATGTCGACCTCCGTCGACAGGCCAGCGCGGTCTGTGCCGTCCGGACCCTGTCCTGCCGCTGACCGGCAGTCGACCCGGGCCGCGCGGTCGCGCGCCGTCCGGCCGTCACCGCAGCCGCTGATCCCGCGCCACTGACGGCGGCGGGCTCCCGTGAGCCGTTCCCGTCCCAGCACTGAGCCCCGCCGCTGAGCCCTGCCGTACGAGGCCCGGTGGCCCATGGGCCGCCCGGGACGCGGTTCCTTGCTCTCCCACAGCAATCAAGCCCCGCTCCTCCCGTACGCCTCCCGCACCGCTCCCGCGCGCCCGCCACCGGCCGGAGCGCCGCACCCGCGCACCCGCACCCCCGGCAGGCGGCGCAGCTCCGCCATGCCTTCACCGAGGTTAGGAACCCATGGACCAGACCGCCTTCCAGCAGCCCCCCGGACTGCCCCGACGCACCGTGCTGCGCGCCGCCGGCGCGGCATCCGCCCTGCTGGGGCTGTCCGCCTGCCGCGCGGCCGTGGACGAGGACGCCTCCGCCGCCGCCCGCCCGGGTACGTCCGGCGCGCCCTCGCCCAGACGCGGCGGCACCCTCGCGCTGGCCACCCCGGTCGACTTCACGCCCAGTCTGCTGTTCGCGCAGAGCAGCATGTCGCTGCCGCAGCGGCTGCTGTTCAACACCCTCACCCGGTACGACGACAGCCTGCGCCCGCAGCCCGAACTCGCCACCGGCTGGCAGTCGGCGGCCGACGGCAAGGCGATCACCCTGAAGCTGCGCGAGGGCGTCACCTTCCACGACGGCCGGCCGTTCACCGCCGATGATGTGATCTTCGCGGTCAAGAACCTCCAGAATCCGCTGCGGGCCGCCCAGTTGCGGTCCACCGCCGTGGCGATCAGCGGGTTCGAGAAGCGCGGTGACCATGAGATCGTGCTGAAACTGGCACACCCGGTGAGCAATCTGTTCGACCTCTTTGAGTTCATGATCATCACTGATCGGAACAGTGTCGAGGACGCCGTCAGCGGCAAGCGCCTGATCGGCACCGGCCCCTTCACCTTCCAGCAGTGGAACCCCGGGTCGCAGCTCAGCTTCGCCCGCAACGACCACTACTGGCTGCCCGACCGCCCCTACCTGGACGCCGTTGAACTGCGCATCATCCCGCAGGCCGACTCGCTGCTCTCCTCACTGCGCACCGGCCAGACCCAGCTCACCTACGGCCTCTCCGGCCAGGACGTCGCCCACCTCAAGGGCAACCCGCAGTTCCGGATCAAGGAGTACGCCACCGGCGCCGGCGCGGTCTACCTGGGCGTCAACGTCACCGCCGACCCGGTCCGCAACAAGCTCGTCCGGCAGGCCCTCGCCTGGGCCGTCGACCGCGAACGCATCGTGCGGCAGGCCCTCGGCGGCTACGGCCTCGCCAGCGCCGCCCCCTGGCCGGCCTCCTCCCCGGCCTACACCGAGGCCAACGCCAAGCACTACGGCCACGACCCGGCCAAGGCCCGCGCCCTGCTGAAGTCCGCCGGAGTGACCGGCCTGGACCTGCCGCTGCTGTACGCCTCCAACCCCGGCGGCGCCGCCATCGCCCAGATGCTCCAGTACGACCTCCAGCAGGTGGGGGTACGCACCACGCTGGAGCCCACCGACCCGGCCACCGCCCAGAAGCGGCTGATCTCGCAGACCATGCCCGCCCTGTGGACCACCAGCCACGGCTTCGCCCAGGTCCACCCCTCGACCCTCGCCGTCAGCGCGTACCCCTTCAACGAGGCCAAGAACACCTCGAAGTTCCGCTCCGCCGCCTACACCGAAGCCGTCCAACGCGCCTGGCAGCGCACCGACTCCGACAGCGCCGCCGCCCGCGCCGCCTACCAGCGGATCTCCGACATCCTGCTGGACGAGGCGTTCCTGATCGACCTGGCGGTGCTGGCCAGCCTGGAGGTCTCCGGGACCTCGGTGCACGGCCCGACGCTCAACAAGTTCAGCTATCTGAACCTCGACAACGCCTACCTGGCCTGACCATGCGCCGCTACCTCCTCAAGCGGATACCGTCCGCCCTCCTGGTCCTGCTCCTCGCCTCCTTCGTCATCTTCCTCATCCTCCGGCTGATCCCCGGCGACCCCGCCACCAGCCTCGCCGGGCCCGACGCCCCCCCGGACGCGGTGCACGCCATCCGGGACCGCCTCGGGCTGGACCGCCCGCTGCCGGTCCAGTACGGCTCCTGGCTCGGCGCGCTGCTCACCGGCCACCTCGGCCCCTCGTACGCCATCGGCGGCCAGGTCTCCGACCTGATCGGCAACGGCCTCGGCGCCACCCTGGAACTCACCGCCGGGGCGCTGCTGCTGGTCGTCCTGCTCGGCGGCGCCTTCGGCCTGGTCGGGGCCACCTCCCGCAACCGCGCGGTGCAGGCGGCGCTGCGGGTGGTGACCACCGGGGCGCTGGCGGTGCCGCCCTTCGTCAGCGGGGTGCTGCTGGTGCTGCTGCTCGCGGTCGGCCTGGGCGTGCTGCCCTCCGGCGGCTACCGGCCGCTGTCGGACGCCCCCGACATCGCCGTGCAGTACCTGGCGATGCCCGCGCTCTGCCTGGCACTGCCCAGCGCCGCCGTACTCGGCCGCTATCTGCGCGACGGCCTGGAACGCACCCTCACCGAGGACTACATCCGCACCGCGACCGCCCTCGGCGTCACCCGCCGCCGCATCGTCCGGCGGCACGCCCTGCCCAACGCGCTGCCGCCGGTGGTCACCGTGCTCGGCATGCAGGTCGGCCAACTCCTGGGCGGCGCCGTGCTGGTGGAGGCCATCTTCGCCTGGCCCGGCCTGGGGCAGCTCGCCCAGCAGGGCGTGCTGCGCCGCGACTACCCCGTGGTGCAGGACCTGCTGCTGCTCCTGGTCGCCGTCTTCGTCCTCGTCCAACTGCTCACCGACGCCGTCTACGCCTGGCTCGACCCCCGGATCAGGTGGGAGTGACCCATGACCACCCAGCCCCTGCCCACCCAGCCCCTGACCACCCAACCCCTCGCCGGTCAGCCATCAGCCGATCAGCCCCCAGCCACCCACCCCCCAGCCGATCAGCCCGGCCGGCTCCACGCGCTGCGCGCCCGCCACGCCTACCTCGACGGACTGCTCACCCCACGCGGACTGACCGGCCTGGCCCTGGTCGGCGCCATCGTGCTGGCCGGACTGCTCGCCCCGCTGCTCACCTCGGCCGACCCGCTCGCCCAAGGCCCCGACGCGCTCGCCGCACCGGGCGGCGCCCACCTGCTGGGCACCGACGACCTCGGCCGCGACCTGCTCAGCCGGGTGCTGTACGGCATCCGCACCGACCTGGTCATCGCCGCCGCCGCCGTACCCGTCGGCGCCGCCGCCGGCTGCGCCCTCGCCGTGGCGGCCACCACCTCCCGAGCCGCCGACGTGGTGGTGCAGCGCGCCTTCGACCTGATCCTGGCCTTCCCCGGCCTGATCCTGGCCCTGGCCGTCACCGCCATCCTGGGCGCCGGCACCGCCCCGGTGGTCATCGTGATCGCACTCGCCGAGATCCCCGGCTTCGGCCGGATGCTGCGCAGCGGCATCCTGGTCCAGCGCGAGCGGGAGTACGCCCTCGCCGCCCGGGTCGGCGGCGCCTCCCGGCTGCGGGTGCTGGTACGGCACGTCCTGCCCAACTCCGCCGACCCGCTGGTGGTCCAGCTCGCCGTCTCGCTCTCCATCGCGGTCTTCATCGAGGGCGGCATGAGCTTCCTCGGCGTCGGGGTGCGGCCGCCCGCGCCCTCGCTGGGCGGCATCCTCAGCCAGGCGATGCCGTACCTGGAGCAGGACCCGGCGTTCGCCGCCGTACCGCTGGTCGCCATCACCGGACTCGTCCTCGGCCTCACCTTCCTCGCCGAGTCGCTGAACAGGGGGAACCGCCGATGACACCGCCGACCACCCGCCCGGAGGCGGCAGCGCCGGCGCCGGTCCTGGACGTACGCGGTCTCGGCGTCGCCTTCACCGGCGCGGGCCGCACCGTCCGCGCCGTGCAGGACGTCACCTTCTCGCTCGCCCCCGGCGAGACCCTCGGCATCGTCGGTGAGTCCGGCTCCGGCAAGTCCACCACCGCGCTGGCGCTGATGGGCATGCTCCCGCCGCCCGGCCGGATCACCGCCGGGTCGGTACGGCTGGCGGGCACCGACCTCGCCGCCGCCGACCCCGAGACGCTGCGCGCCGCGCGCGGCAACCGGATCGGCATGGTCTTCCAGGACCCGCTGACCGCCCTCAACCCGGTGCTCTCCATCCAGCAGCACCTGGACGAGGCCATGCGCGCCCACGGCCGGGGCGACCGCCGCTCCCGCCGGGCCCGCGCGGTGGAACTGCTCGACCTGGTCGGCATCCCCGACCCGGCGCGGCGGCTGACCGACCACCCGCACCAGTTCTCCGGCGGCATGCGGCAGCGCGTCATGATCGCCCTCGCGCTGGCCAACGAACCCGCCGTGCTGCTCGCGGACGAACCCACCACCGCGCTGGACGCCACCGTCCAGGACCAGATCCTGCGCCTGCTGGACACGCTCAACCGCGAGACCGGCACCGCGCTGGTGCTGATCACCCACAACATGGGCGTGGTGGCCCGCTCCTGCCGCCGGGTGCTGGTGATGTACGGCGGCCGGATCGTCGAGGACGGGCCCACCGCCGACGTGCTCGACGCCCCGCGCCACCCGTACACCGCCGGGCTGCTCGCCGCCGTACCCCGGCTGGACACGCCCTCCGGCACCCGGCTGCGCAGCATCCCCGGCAGCCCGCCCGATCTGGCCCTGCCGCTGGCCGGCTGCGCCTTCGCCGCCCGCTGCCCGCTGGTCGAGGACCGCTGCCGCACCGACGCCCCGCCGGTGGCGGCCGGGGCCGACGGCCACCGCACCGCCTGCTGGGCGACCGGCAGCCGGCCGGTGGCCGCAGTGGCCGTTCCCGTACCCGTGCCCGTGCCCGTGCGGCAGGGCGTTGCCGCGCCCGGCGGGGCGAGCGCGGCCGCCGCACCGCCGGACGTGCTGCTGGAGGTACGCGACCTGCGCAAGACCTTCCCCGGCAGCGGCCGGCTCGGCCGCCGCACCCCCGTCACCGCGCTGGACGGCGTGAGCCTGACCCTGCACGCGGGCGAGACCCTCGGCATCGTCGGCGAATCCGGCTCCGGCAAGTCCACCCTGGCCCGCACCCTGGTCCAGGTGCACCCGGCCACCTCCGGCAGCGTGCTGTTCCGGGGCCGGGAGCTCGGCGGCGGGGAACGGTCGCTGCGGGAGCTGCGCCGCGAGGTCCAGCTGGTGTTCCAGGACCCGTACGCCTCGCTCAACCCCCGGCTCACCGTCGGGGAGATCATCGCGGAACCGCTGATCGCGCACCGCCTGGGCGACCGGGCCGAGCGGGCCCGCCGGGTCGCCGCGCTGCTGGAGCAGGTCGGCCTCGACCCGGACGTCACCGACCGCCGCCCGCGCGTCTTCTCCGGCGGCCAGCGGCAGCGGATCGGCATCGCCCGCGCCCTGGCGCCCGAGCCCTCCGTGCTGATCTGCGACGAACCGGTCTCCGCGCTGGACGTCTCGGTACAGGCCCAGGTCGTCAACCTGCTGATGGACCTGCAACGCGACCTCGGCCTGGCGCTGCTGTTCATCGCCCACGACCTGGCGGTGGTACGGCAGGTCAGCCACCGCATCGCCGTGATGCACCGCGGCCGCGTCGTGGAGACCGGCGACGCCGACCGGATCTGCTCCGCGCCCCAGGACCCGTACACCAAGGCGCTGCTCGCCGCCGCCCCCACCGTGGACGCCGCCCGCCGCCCGGCCCTCGCCGGCACCCGGGCCTGAACCGAACCACCCCAGGAGCCCGCCATGCCCGAGCCCACCGAGCCCACCGAGCCCACCGAGCCCGACGGACCCGCCGACCCGCACCGCCGCGACCCCTACGCCGGATTCACCGGCCGGGTGGGCCGCACCTTCGCGGAGTCCCGCCCCGCCTGGCCCGCCGCCCACCGCCCGGCCGGACCGGGCGGGGGCCGCCGCGCCCCCAACATCGTCGTGGTCCTGGTCGACGACATGGGCTACAGCGACATCGGCCCGTTCGGCGCCGAGATCCCCACCCCCGCCCTGGACCGGCTCGCCGCACGCGGCCTGCGGCTGACCAACTACCACACCATGCCGCTCTGCTCGCCCGCCCGCGCCGCCCTGCTCACCGGCCTCAACCCGCACCGCGTCGGCTACGCCATGGTCGCCAACTCCGACCCCGGCTTCCCCGGCTACGGCATGGACATCGCGGACGACATCCCGACCCTGGCCGAACTGCTGCGCGACGCCGGATACGCCACCTACGCCGTCGGCAAGTGGCACCTGGTCCGCGACTCCGCCTCCAACGCCGCCGCCGACCGCCGCACCTGGCCGCTCCAGCAGGGCTTCGACCGCTACTACGGCGTACTGGAGGGCCTGACCAGCCTCTTCCACCCGCACCAGCTGGTCCGCGACAACAGCCCGCTGGACATCGACGCCCTCCCCGACGGCTACTACTACACCGACGACATCACCGACGAGGCCATCGCCATGGTGACCTCGCTCCGCGCCCACGACGCCGACAAGCCCTTCTTCCTCTACCTCGCCCACAACGCCGTCCACGGACCGCTCCAGGCCAAACCCGAGGACCTGGCCCGCCACCGGGGCCGCTACGACGAGGGCTGGGACGTGCTGCGCGAACGCCGCTTCGCCCGGCAGAAGGAAACCGGACTCTTCCCGCCCGACACCGAACTGCCCGCCCGCAACTCCGAGGCCGGGCAGGAGGTCGGCCCCTGGGACGAGCTGACCCCCGACCAGCAGCGGCGCTACGCCCGCTACATGGAGGTGTACGCCGCCATGGTCGACAACGTCGACCAGAACCTCGGCCGGCTGCTCGACACCGTCGAGGCGCTCGGTGAACTCGACGACACCATCGTCGTCTTCACCTCCGACAACGGCGGCACCGGCGAGGGCGGCGCCGAGGGCACCCGCAGCTACTTCAGCCGCTTCACCCACCACCCCGGCCTGCCCGGCGACTGGCAACCCGACGTCGACCGCGACATCGACCTCATCGGCGGCCCGCAGAGCCTGGTGCACTACCCGCGCGGCTGGGGGATGGGCTCCAACACCCCCTTCCGCCTCTACAAGGGCCAGACCTACGCGGGCGGCGTCCGGGTCCCCTTCGTCGTCTCCTGGCCCGCCGGGCTGCGCCCCTCGGACGGGCCCGGCGCCGTACGCCCCCAGTACCAGTACGTCACCGACGTCCTGCCGACCCTGCTCGACCTGGCCGGCGTCGAGCGCCCCCGGCACCGGCGCGGCCTGGCCGTCCAGGACCTGGACGGCATCGGCTTCGCCGCCGTACTGGCCGACCCGGCCGCCGCCAGCACCCACCCCGAGCAGTACTGCGAGATGGCCGGGAACCGCAGCTACTACCGCGACGGCTGGAAGCTGGTCACCCACCACCGGCCGGGCACCCCGTACGACGACGGTGAGTGGGCGCTGTACGACATCACCACCGACCCCACCGAGATCCACGACCGCGCCGCCGACCACCCCGACCTGGTCAAGGAGCTCGCCGCCGCCTGGGAGGCCGCCGCCTGGCGCAACGCGGTCTTCCCACTGGCGGACGGCAGCGGCGGGACGTTCCGGCGCGGGCCGGAGGAGCAGCGGCTGCGCCGCCCGCTGCGGCTGCTGCCGGGCACGCCCGAGCTGGAGCGCTACCGCTCCTCGCAGCTCGTCTCGTTCCGGTCCTTCGAGGTGCTGGTGGAGTTCGCCGCCCACACGGCCGGGGACGCCGGGGTGCTGGTCTCGCACGGCGACCAGGGCGGCGGGTACAGCCTCTACGTCGAGGGCGGGCGGCTGCGGTTCGCGTACAACGAGTACGGCGTGCTGCGGGAGGCCGACGCCGGACCGCTCGACCCCGGCACCCGTACGGCCACCCTGACCGCCACCGCCGTACCCGGCCTGCGCTGGGCCTTCACCATCGCCGTCGACGGGCGGCCGGCGGGACGGCTGGACAGCGTCCACCAGCTCATCGGCATGGCACCTTTCCAGGGCATCAGCGTCGGCATCGACCGCAGGTCACCGGTCTCCTGGCCGCTGTACGAACGCCACGGCACCTTCCCCTACACCGGCCGCCTCACCGCCGTCACCTACACCCCCGGCCCCCCGGCCCCCGACGACCCGACCGCCGTCGCCCAAGCCCTCAAGGAAGCCGCCGCCAGCTTCGAATAACCCGGCACCCCCCAGCCCAGGGGCGCGGGAAACTGCGCGAACAGCCCCGCACTTCCCTGGGCCGTGCTACGGACAGCATCCCGGCACCACCCAGGGGCGCGAGGAACTGCGCGAACAACCCCCCACCTCCCGAGGCCGCAAACAAACAGCAACCCCGCGCCCCCGGTGGTGCCTGGCCGATCCACGTTCCGCTTCCGCGCCTCCGTGCCGGGCTTGTCGCGCAGTTCCTCGCGCCCCTGGGGTGGTGCGTGGCTGGGCTATGGGGGGTTCTGTCACCTCTGGGCGGGGCTTGTCGCGCAGTTCCCCGCGCCCCTTCACTCGGGCGCCGGGCGGCCGGAGCGGAGGACGGCTCGGAGGACCGGTGGTGTGAAGAGTCGGGTCGGCGGTGCGCAGAGCGACAGCACGTCGATGAAGGCGTCCGCCGTGGCCCGGTCGGCGGTGGCGGCCCGCAGCACCCGGTCCAGATACCCGTGCTGCAACCGCAGCAGCGGACTCCGCCGCCGCCCGTCCGTCGCCGGAAACCGCAGGTCCTCCGACTCGCCCATGGACCAGGCGACATCCGCCTCCCGCGCGACGGCCCGCTGTATCCCCGTGCCCAGCGCCGCAGACGGCCCCCGCAGGGCCAGCACCCGCCGGAGCGCCAGCGCACCCCGGGCGGCGACGGTCATGCCCTGCCCGTACACGGGATTGAAGGTGCACCCGGCGTCGCCCACCACCAGGAAGCCCGCCGGGCGGTCGCGCAGCCGGTGGAAGTGGCGGCGGCGGCTCGCGCCGGGGCGGAAGCCGTGCAGCGGCGAGTCGGGCACGGCCGTGGTCAGCACCTCGTGCAGCCGGGGCGACCGCAGCCCCGCCGCGAAGTCCACGAACTCCGCCGGGTCGGTGGGCGGCTCCTCGCCGCGCATGCCGCCGAGCGCGACGATCCAGCGGTCCTGCTGCACCCGCAGGGCGATGCCGAAGCGGGGGCTGCCCTGGGTGGAGGTCTGCACGTAGATGCCCGGTACGTCCTGACCGGCGACGTCCGGCCGCCGGAACAGCCCGGTGGCGTACGCCACGCCCGCGTCGACGCGTTCCTCGGCCGGGGCCCGGCACCCCGCCTCGGTCAGCCAGCGCGGGGCCCGCGAGCCGCGCCCGGTGGCGTCCACCACCACCGAGGCGGCCAGGGTGCGCTCCTGCCGCTCCTCCCGCAGCCGCAGCCCCCGCACCGAGCGGCCGGCCACCTCAAGGCCCACCGCCTCCGCGCCCTGGATCAGCGAGATCCGGTCATGGGCCAGCACCCGGCGGCGTACGGTCCAGTCCAGCAGCGGACGGGTGCAGCTCAGCATGGTCCGCCGGGACGGGCGGCGGGGGACGGTGCCCAGCGGGGTCAGCCACTCCAGGTCGCCGGGCAGTCCGACCTCGACCGCCCCGGCCGCCCGCAGCTCGTCGATGATGCCGGGCAGCAGCTCCTCGAAGGCGGTCAGGCCGCCCTCGAACAGCAGATGGGCGTGGCGGCGCTGCGGTACGCCGCCGCGGAACTCCGGCCCGTCCGGCAGCCGGTCGCGTTCCACCACGGTCACCGCGGCGCCCGACTCCGCGAACACCAGCGCGGCGAAGAGCCCCGCCAGACTGCCCCCGGCCACCACGACACCGTCGACTGCCACATCGCCCCCAGAGAAACGCACCCGCAACGTCGCCGCCGAGCCTCCCACAGCCGACCCCCGCCGGTCCGCCGGACGCGTATCCGGACGGCGCGCGCCGCCCGCCGTACGCGGATTCCAGCCACCAGCGCCCCGCGTCCGCCCACCCAGCCCGGCTCGATCAGGCCCGGCTGCTCCCCGCGCCGGACCGGCTCGACGGGGTGCTCCGCGAGCTCGGCGGCCTCGGTCCGCAGCGCGGATGGCGGCGCTGGGCGTGAAGAGGCTCACAGGGGCTTCGGGGGGTACGGCCGGGCGTAGTAGGGGGTGTGGGCGCCGGTGTGCCGGGGGCTGGTCCGAGAAAGCGGGCGGGTGGGTGTTTCGGTGGCCTGGTCACTGGTTTGCGCAGGTGGGCGGGGGTTTCGGGGTGGGGGGCCGGAGGGGTTGCGGGGGCTGTTCCGGGGTGGTCGGGTGGTTTTCGGGGTGGGGTGGTTTGGGGGCTTGGGTACGGGTTGGGGTAGTAGGTGGGGTGTTTGTCGGGGTTTGGGTGGGCCGCTAAGACTGGGACGAGTCCGATGGCGTCGGCGGGTTCGCATTGCTCCTGACGCTGCCACCAGGCACCAGCCGAAACCGGGGTGCCCCGGGCGCCGGGTCCAGGGAGATCCGGGTCGTCCAAGCCAACCGATTGAGGTCTCAGATTTTGAAGCGCATCACCATGCCCCGTCTCCGTTCGACCGCCGCTGTCGTGGCCGCCGCCGCGTCGCTGGGTGCTGTGGCGGCGGTGGCCGCTCCGGCCGCGTCCGCCGCGACGATGAGCGCGCACCGGCTGCACCTGCACCACGTGAACCATGTGAACCACGCCGCCGGCGCGCACCATGCCGCCAAGGCGGGGCTGGAGCGTTCGGCCGTGGCCGCGCCGGTGACGGCGGGCGGCGTGCGGGGCATGGCGCAGTCGATCGTGCCCGCCGGCCAGTGGGCGGCGTTCGACGCGATCGTCAGCCATGAGAGCGGCTGGAACCCCTCGGCGGTGAACGCGTCCTCGGGTGCGTACGGTCTGGGCCAGGCGCTGCCGGGCTCCAAGATGGCCGCCGCCGGGTCGGACTGGAAGACCAACCCGGCCACCCAGGCCAAGTGGGCGCTGTCGTACATGAACGACCGCTACGGCAGCCCGAACAACGCGTGGGCCTTCTGGCAGACCCACCACTGGTACTGAGCCGACCCAGGCACCACCAGCAGCTGAACACCGGAAACGGCGGTGGATCGATCCATGCGATCCACCGCCGTTTCCGTCATGTGCGGGGTCGGCCGCCGAGAACGGCGGGACCGAGTCGGCCCGCAGCCGGGGCGTCCGGTATAGCGTCGTCGGCCGCGCCGGGCCAGCCGAGCAGCCGATCTCGCGGGTGGCGGCGGCCCGGCTGGTGGAGCTGACGCTTGGTCGGCTCGCCGGACGCGTGCCGGGTCCGAGGTGCACCCGCTGGGTGAGCTGCTTCAGGGCTATTTCCGGGCACGCGGACCCGGGAGAATCCGCCGAGCGGGTGGGCTAACCCGCCCGCTGCCGCCCGTAGCGGAGGCGTTCGGCGGTCGCATGGAGGGCCCAGCAGAGCGCGGCCCCCAGTGCGTACCAGAGCAGGTCGGGCGGGTCGAAGGTGGAGCCCAGCACCAGCCGGGCCGCGACGCTGCGCCGGGACAGCTCGGCCGGTACATCGCTGAGCTGGGAGAACTCGACCGCCCAGCTGATCGCCAGCGCCGTACCGGCTGCCACCACCGGGCGCACCCGGGGCGCGACCAGTACGACCAGCGTGCCGACCAGGACCGTGTACAGCGCGTCACCGGTGATCTTGGCGAAGCCGCCACCCGTAGCGGCCCGCACCCCGAGCCCCGCGCCGACCGTCAGCACCGCCGCCCCCACCGCAGCGGCCCGGACGCCCCGACCGCCGCCGCCCGCCCGCAGTCCACCCATGCCGGACACCCTAGGGCCTCGCCGGGCGCTGGCCGTTCACGGCCAATCAGCGGGTGTGCCAGGCGGTCGGTGTGCCTGGCTGATTCTCCGGTTGCACCACGGCTGACCTGCGGGTATGTCGGCCATGGCCGGGCCGGGTGCGGGTCGGTGGCACCCGTTGACACGCCATCGGGCGGCGGACATCCTGTGGTCCGGGTCGGATGATGTCCGGCACCCTCACGCTGATGCATCGCCGCGTACGGCGCTCAGCGGGTGTCCGTCGAGGCGTCAGCGGCCCGCTCCGGCCGGGAGTCCATGCGCGCGGTCGCGGGACGGGCACGGCACGGCGACACCGCCTCCCCCCGTCGGAGATCCCGCCCGTATTGGAGACCCCGTGACCACACCCCATGCGAAATCCCGCCGCAGCTGGGTCGCCTGGACGGCGGTGGCCGCCGCAGCCGCCGCCACCACCCTCGGCGCAGTGACCGGCGGCCCCGCCGCGGCGGCAACGGCCGGCTGCCGGGTCGACTACACGGTGACCAGCGGCTGGCCGGGCGGCTTCGGCGCCGAGGTGACGATCACCAACCTCGGGGACGCGCTCCAGAGTTGGTCACTGCGGTGGAACTACTCAGCCGGGCAGCAGGTCAGCCAGGCGTGGAACGCCGATGTCACCCTCGGCACCTCCGCCGTCACCGCCACCAACGTCAGCTACAACGGCGCGGTCGCCACCGGCGGCACCGTCTCCTTCGGCTTCAACGGCACCCTCACCGGGACGGCCAACCCGGCACCGACCGCCTTCACCCTGAACGGCGTGCAGTGCACCGGCGCGGCGACCACCCCGACCCCCACCACGCCGACCCCCACCCCCACCACGCCGACCCCCACCCCCACCACGCCGACCCCGACGCCCAGCGGCTCCACCCCGGCCCCGGGCAGCGGGCGGCAGGTGGAGAAGCTGGACCGGGGCGTCACCTCCGTGCACTCCGGGTCCGGCAACCTGGTGTCCTGGCGCTGGCTGGCCACCGACCCCGACACCGTGGGCTTCAACGTCTACCGGGGCACCACCAGGCTCAACAGCTCGGTGATCACCGGCTCCACGAACTGGCTGGACTCCGGCGCCGCCGCCAACTCCTCGTACACGGTGCGCGCGGTGGTCGGCGGCACCGAGCAGGCCGCCTCCCCGGCCTCGCTGAACTTCGGCAACGGCTATCTGGACGTCCCCATCCAGCCCCCGGCCGGCGGCACCACCCCGGACGGCGTCGCCTACACCTACGAGGCCAACGACGGCTCGGTGGGCGATCTGGACGGCGACGGCCAGTACGAGTTCGTCCTCAAGTGGCAGCCGACCAACGCCAAGGACAACTCCCAGTCCGGCTACACCGGCAACACCGTCCTGGACGCCTACAAGCTGGACGGCACCCGGCTGTGGCGCATCGACCTGGGCCGCAACATCCGCTCCGGCGCCCACTACACCCAGTTCCAGGTCTACGACTACGACGGCGACGGCCGGGCCGAGGTGGTGGCCAAGACCGCCGACGGCACGGTGGACGGGACGGGCAAAGTGATCGGCAGCGCGAGCGCCGACTACCGCAACTCCGACGGCTACGTCCTGTCCGGGCCCGAGTACCTGACCGTCTTCAACGGGCTGACCGGCGCCGCCCTGACCAGCACCGACTACGTACCGGCGCGCGGCACCGTCTCCGCCTGGGGCGACTCCTACGGCAACCGGGTCGACCGCTTCCTGGCCGGCACCGCCTATCTGGACGGGCAGCGGCCCTCCATCATCGAGGCGCGCGGCTACTACACCCGCACCGTGATCACCGCCTGGGACTGGCGCGACGGCCGGCTGACCCGCCGCTGGACCTTCGACACCACCAGCTCCACCAACACCGGCAAGGGCTACGACGGGCAGGGCAACCACAGCCTGGCCGTCGCGGACGTGGACGGCGACGGCCGGGACGAGATCGTCTACGGCGCCATGGCCGTGGACGACAACGGCGCCGCGCTGTGGACCACCAAGAACGGCCACGGCGACGCCCTGCACGTCGGTGACCTGGACCCGTCCCACCCCGGGCTGGAGGTCTTCAAGGTCGACGAGGACACCGCCAAGCCCGCCGCCTGGTTCGCGGACGCCCGTACCGGCCAGATCCTCTGGCAGAACGCGAGCTGCGGCTGCGACAACGGCCGGGGCGTCTCGGACGACGTCTACGCGGGCAGCCCCGGCGCCGAGTCCTGGTCCAGCGGGGTCGACGGGCTGTTCAACACCAAGGGGCAGAACATCGGCCGCAAGCCCGGGTCGGCGAACTTCCTGGTCTGGTGGGACGGCGACCCGGTCCGCGAACTCCTGGACGCCACCCACATCGACAAGTACGGCACCGGCGGCGACACCCGGCTGCTCACCGGCTCCGGGGTGGCCGCGAACAACGGCACCAAGGCCACCCCGGTGCTCTCCGGCGACCTCTTCGGTGACTGGCGGGAGGAAGTGGTCTGGCGCACCTCCGACAACAAGGCGCTGCGGATCTACGCCACGCCCGTCGCCACCAGCACCCGGATCACCACGCTGATGCACGACACCCAGTACCGCACCGCCATCGCCTGGCAGAACACCGCCTACAACCAGCCTCCGCACCCGTCCTTCTTCCTGGGCGACGGCATGGCCACCGCACCCCGGCCCCGGGTCTACACCCCCTGATCCGAGCGGGCCTCCGGGGCGCCCGCAGCCGTCCGGAACACGGCTTTTGGGGCGATATGGCGGTGGCCCGGGTCACAACGGACGGGCGCCCCGGGTGAAGCGGGTCACAGGGGTCCGGCGGCACACGATCGCGGGTAGTAGGCGATCGGGGTGCCGCCGGACCCACGATCGGTCCGAGAAATCCGGCCCGCCGGTGTTTCGACGGTGTAGTCACCGGTCCGCGCAGGTCAGGGCGGTGAGGGTCGGCCGGAGAGCGGGTGGTTGGGCGCTCCGGAGGCCGCTCGCCGGGTGGATTCGGCGGTGGCTGCGGGGAGTTGGCGCAGGCCCTCGGCTACGGGTTGGGGTAGTAGGTGGGGTGTTTGTCGGTGTTTGGGTGGGGCGCTAAGACTGGGACGAGTCCGATGGCGTCGGCGGGTTCGCATTGCTCCTGACGCTGCCACCAGGCACCAGCCGAAACCGGGGTGCCCCGGGCGCCGGGTCCAGGGAGATCCGGGTCGTCCAAGCCAACCGATTGAGGTCTCAGATTTTGAAGCGCATCGCCATGCCCCGTCTCCGTTCGACCGCCGCTGTCGTGGCCGCCGCCGCGTCGCTGGGTGCTGTGGCGGCGGTGGCCGCTCCGGCCGCGTCCGCCGCGACGATGAGCGCGCACCGGCTGCACCTGCACCACGTGAACCATGTGAACCACGCCGCCGGCGTGCACCATGCCGCCAAGGCGGGGCTGGAGCGTTCGGCCGTGGCCGCGCCGGTGACGGCGGGCGGCGTGCGGGGCATGGCGCAGTCGATCGTGCCCGCCGGCCAGTGGGCGGCGTTCGACGCGATCGTCAGCCATGAGAGCGGCTGGAACCCCTCGGCGGTGAACGCGTCCTCGGGTGCGTACGGTCTGGGCCAGGCGCTGCCGGGCTCCAAGATGGCCGCCGCCGGGTCGGACTGGAAGACCAACCCGGCCACCCAGGCCAAGTGGGCGCTGTCGTACATGAACGACCGCTACGGCAGCCCGAACAACGCCTGGGCCTTCTGGCAGACCCACCACTGGTACTGAGCCGACCCAGGCACCACCAGCTGAGCACCGCACGCCCGGCCGGACCCGCACCCCAGCGGGACCGGCCGGGCGGCGGCATGTCCGGGCGCCGTCACCCGGCCCGTTCGGCGTGGACGGCCTCCCGTACCGGCGGCCCGTCACCCGGTCCGCCCGATTCACCCGGCTCACCCGCTTCACCCGGGTCGCCGGGGTCGACCGCCCGGCCCCGGCCGCGCAGCCGGTCCATCTCCCGCCACTCCGGCCGCAGCCCGGCCAGGCTGGTGGTGAGGAAGTACGCGGCGCCGACCGCCAGCAGCACCGGCGCCAGCCCGGCGGCGGCCACGGCCGCCCCCGCGAGCAGCCCGCCGACGGGGATGCCCGCCCAGGCCAGCGAGTCGCCCAGCGCCCCGACCCGGCCCAGCAGCCGGCGCGGCACCCGCTCGAAGGAGACCGCGCCCAGGATCGGGTTGAGGAAGCCGGAGCCGAAACCGCCGACGGCGAAGACGACCAGTACCGCCCAGAGCGGCGCGCCGCAGGCCAGCACCAGGAACCGGGGCGCCCCGGCGAGCAGGAAGCCGCCGAAGAAGACCGCCCGGCGCCGCATCCGGTGCGCCACCGCCGCCGCGATCAGGCTGCCGCCGATCGCCGCGATGCCCCAGGCGCTGCCGGTCAGGCCGATCGCCGCCGGGCCGCCGCCGGACTCCTTGGCCCAGACCGGCACCAGCACCGCCGCGAAGGCCGCGTCCAGCAGATTGGTGACGCCGATGGTGGCGATCACCGTGAGCAGCAGCGGTTCCCCGCGCAGAAAGCGGAAGCCCTCACCGAACCGCGCCCAGTAGCCGTCCGCCGCCCCGCCGCCGTCCGCGTCCCCGGTCGCGCCGGGCGCCGTACGGCCCATGCCGCGCGGCAGCGCCAGCGCGACCACCACCGAACCGAGCGCGAAGCAGGCCGCGTTGACCACCAGGCCGGCCAGCGGGCCGACCAGCGCCACCAGCGAGCCGCCGACCGCCGGGCCGACCGTGGAGGCCAGCCGCTCGGTGACGCCGGAGAGCCCGGTGGCCCGCTCCAGCGGCACCCGGCTCCAGTCGGCCGCCTCCGGGACCATGACGTGCTTGGCCAGGTCGCCCGGTCCGCGCACCGCGCCGATCACCGCGACCAGGGCCAGCAGCAGCGGGAACGAGAACACGCCGAGGCTGTGCAGCAGCGGGATCAGCAGGGCGGCGACCGCACTGACCGAGTCCGTGGTCCAGGAGACGGTGCGCGGGCCGATTCGGTCGACCAGCGGGCCGGTGAACGCCTTGACCACCACATAGGGGGCCATCTCGCAGAAGGCCACCAACCCGGTCCGGGTGGCGCTGCCCGTCGTGGCGAGCACGAACCAGGGGAGCGCGATGGCCGAGACCCGGGTGCCGGTGAGCGACACCGCCATCGCGGCGAGCACCCCGGCCAGCGGCCGGTAGCTGCGCGGGCCCGGGGCGCCGCCGGGTATGGACGCGGCCGTGGTCACGACTCCGCCGCTTCCGGTGCCGACCCGGCGCCGGCCACCGGCACGGGTACGTCCAGCTCGGGCAGGAACTGCGTGATCACCGCGACCCGCTCGGCCCCCTCGGGCGCGTCCGCCGCCTCCTCGGGGGTGTCCCGGCGGTAGCGCACCACCACCGAGAGCAGCTCCTCGCGCAGCCGCACCGCTTCCTCGGCGGTGAGCCGCAGCGACCAGTCGCTGAAGTCGAAGGCGTCCCGCCAGGGCCGTGGCATGGCCTGGAACTCGCCCAGCGCCTGCTGGGTGCGCAGGGTGTACGCGGTGGCGATGGACTGGAGGTACGCCATCGCGGCCTCGGGCTCCCGCTCGGCCAGCTCCCGGTCGCCGAACCAGGTCGACCGGTGGACCGCCCGCCACCAGCGCTCCCGGGCGTTGCCGCGCTCGGTGTCCTCCTCCACGAACCCGGCGGTGGCCAGCTGCCGCAGGTGGTAGCTGGTGGCGCCGGAGGTCAGGCCCAGCCGCTCCGCGAGCCGGGTGGCCGTCGACGGGCCGTACCGCCGCAGCAGGCCGACCAGCTGCACCCGCACCGGGTGGGCCAGGGCGCGCAGGCCCTTGGCGTCCAGTACCGCGTCCCGCTCCGGATCGGGGCCCAGTCGCCCGCCCGCGCGCTCGTCCTTGTCGCTCATGACGGCCATCCTAGGATCGCAAAGCAGTCTTTGCAAAGAACTCTTTGCGGATGGTTCGGGCCCGGATTCCGGGTGGTCCGGGTCACAACCGGGGGGTGGGCTGGGTGAAGCGGGTCACAGGGCCTCAGGGGAGAACGACCGCCTGTAGTAGCCGATCGGCGCCCCGGGGCGGAGCCGGTCGGCCGCAGAAATCCGGGAGGTGGATGTTTCGCCGGGTCGGCCATGGGTTTGCGCAGGTGGGAAGGGGTGCGAAGAAAGTCCGCCGGGAGGTGTTCCGGCGGCCGCCCCGGGGTAATGGCGCCGTTTCCGAAATGGGGTGATTTGGGAGTTGCTGTACGGATTGCGGTAGTAGAAGGGGTGTTTGTCGGGGTCCGGGGGGCCCGCTAAGACTGGGACGAGTCCGATGGCGTCGGCGGGTTCGCAAAGCTCCTGACGCTCCACAGGCACCAACCGAAACCGGGTGCCCCGGACGCCGGGTCGAAGAGATCCGGGCCGTCCAAGCCAACCGATTGAGGTCCCAGACTTTGAAGCGCATCGCCATGCCCCGCCTCCGTTCGACCGTCGCCGTCGCGGCCACCGCCGCCTCCCTCGCCTCCGTCGCGGCCTTCGCCGCTCCGGCCGCCTCCGCCGCGACCATGAGCACGCGGACCGCCACCGCGCAGTCGCACGCCGCGCAGAGCTCGGCGCTGGCCGCCACCTCCACCAGCGGGGTGCGGGCCATGGCGCAGTCGATCGTCCCGGCGGGTCAGTGGGCGGCGTTCGACGCCATCATCAGCCACGAGAGCAGCTGGAATCCCTCCGCCGTGAACGCGTCCTCGGGTGCGTACGGTCTGGGCCAGGCGCTGCCGGGCTCCAAGATGGCCGCCGCCGGGTCGGACTGGAAGACCAACCCGGCCACCCAGGCCAAGTGGGCGCTGTCGTACATGAACGACCGCTACGGCAGCCCGAACAACGCCTGGGCCTTCTGGCAGACCCACCACTGGTACTGAGCCGACCAGGCATAAGCAGCACGCATGGCACGAGGCCCCGGGCACCCGCCCGGGGCCTCGTGCCATGCCGTCGCGTCGCCCATCGCGTCTGCCGTCGCATCCGCTGTCACATCGGCCGGTGCAGCCGGTCGCCGCCGGCCAGGACCGCGGCGGCCAGCGCGTCCGCCGCCTCCTGTGCCGCCGTCGGCCGCAGCCGCCCGTACAGCAGCACGAAGTCGACCCGGCCCACCTCGGGCAGCCCGGCCCGGGGCGGCACCCGGACCAGCCCCGGCGGGATCAGGCCCTGGGCGTGCGCCATCACGCCGAGCCCCGCCCGGGAGGCGGCGATCAGCCCGCTGAGCGAGCCGCTGGTGCAGGCGATCCGCCAGGAGCGGCCCTGCCGCTCCATGGCCTCCAGCGCGCGGGCCCGGGTGATCGCGGGCGCCGGGTAGAGGATCAGCGGGACCGGACGGTCGGGGTCCAGCCGCAGCCGTTCACTGCCGATCCACACCAGCCGGTCCTGCCAGACCAGTCGGCCCGGTCCGTCCTCGCCGGCCCGCTTGCCGAGCACCAGGTCCAGCCGCCCGGCGGCCAGCTGCCGGTGCAGGGTGGCGGACAGCTCGACGGTCAGCTCCAGGTCCACTTCGGGATGGTCGCGCCGGAAGCCCTCCAGGATCTCCGGCAGCCGGGTCAGTACGAAGTCCTCCGAGGCGCCGAAGCGCAGCCGCCCGCGCGGCCGGGTGCCCGCGAACCAGCCGGCCGCCCGCTCGTTCGCCGCCAGGATGGTGCGGGCGAAGCCGAGCATTGCCTCGCCGTCCTCGGTCAGCTCCACCCCGTGGGTGTCCCGCGTGAACAGCGACCGCCCGGCGGCCTCCTCCAGCCGGCGCACCTGCTGGCTCACCGTGGACTGCCGCAGGCCCAGCCGGTGGGCGGCCTGCGTGAAGCTGAGGGTCTGCGCGACCGCGAGGAAGGTCCGCAACTGCACGGGATCGAACACGGCCCCAGCCTAGCCACGGCCCGGCCCGGCCCGGCGGCACCGGTCATCACGAATCGTGATGACAGTGAGTGCGGCAAAAGGGGTTCACGATCGCCGCCGCCGCCCGCAGGCTGAAGGGGCCGGACGCCCCGGCCCCCGCGCCAGAAGGCCCCCTGCCAGAAGGCCCCCGTGACAGAAGGCCCCCGTGACAGAAGGAAAGAGATGCGCCGCCTGAGGTACCCCTCCCGGCTCCCCCTGGACCCCTATGTCGCCGCGCTGCTGGGCACCGTACTGATCGCCGTCGTGCTCCCCGCCCGGGGCGCCGCCGCCCCGGTCGCCGGCGGCGCGGCCACCGGCGCGGTCGCGCTGCTCTTCTTCCTGTACGGCGCCCGGCTGTCCACCCGGGAGACCCTGGACGGCCTGCGGCACTGGCGGCTGCACACCGCCGTGCTCGCCGCCACCTTCGTGCTCTTCCCGCTGCTCGGGATCGCCGCCCGGCTGCTGGTCCCGCAGCTGCTGCCGCCGCAGCTGTACACCGGCCTCCTCTTCCTGTGCCTGCTGCCCTCCACCATGCAGTCCTCGATCGCCTTCACCTCGATCGCGCGCGGCAACGTCCCCGCCGCGATCTGCGCGGGCTCCTTCTCCAGCATCATCGGCCTGGTCGCCACCCCACTGCTGGCCGCCCTGCTGCTCGGCGGCAGCGGCGCCGGCTTCTCCGCCGCCTCGGCGCTCGGCATCGCGCTGAAGCTGCTGCTGCCCTTCGTCGCCGGGCAGCTGCTGCGCCGCCGGCTGGCCGGCCTCCTCGGCCGCCACCGGGCGCTGCTGGGCGGCCTGGACCGCCTGTCGATCCTGCTGGTGGTCTACACGGCGTTCAGCGAGGGCATGGTGGACGGCGTCTGGCACCAGGTGGCGTCCTACCGGCTGCCGGTGCTGCTCGGGATCGAGGCGCTGCTGCTCGCCGCCATGCTGGGGGCGACGTCGTACGGGGCGCGCCGGCTCGGCTTCGACCGCGCGGACCGCATCACCGTCCTCTTCTGCGGCTCCAAGAAGAGCCTCGCCGCCGGGCTGCCGATGGCCACCGTCCTGTTCGGCGCCCAGGCGAGCCTGGCGGTGCTGCCGCTGATGCTCTTCCACCAGATGCAGCTGATGGTCTGCGCGGTGATCGCCAAGCGCTACTCCCGCGACCCGCTGCCGGACCGGCCGTCCGCCACCGCCGAGCCGGTGCGGCCGGTGCGGCCGGTCGGCGGGGAGCGCATGTCGGAGGCGTGTAGTTAGCTGGTGCCCGGAGCCCGAACCGCCGGGAAGAACGGAGTGCCCACCATGGCAGCCGCGCCGCAGCACGCCACCGACCCCGCCACCGCCGCCGTGCTGGCCGGGCTCGACGACCTCCGACCCGAGCTTGAAGCCTGCTACCGCGATCTGCACACCCACCCCGAGCTGAGCGGCCAGGAGCACCGGACGGCGGCTCGGGCCGCCGAGCGGCTGCGCGAGTGGGGCTGCACGGTGCACGAGGGCATCGGCGGCACCGGCGTGGTCGGTGTGCTGGCCAACGGCGACGGCCCCACCGTGCTGCTGCGCGCGGACCTGGACGCGCTGCCGGTCCGGGAGGATACCGGCCTGCCGTACGCCAGCACCGCCACCGCGCGGGACGCCACCGGCGAGCAGGTGCCCGTGATGCACGCCTGCGGCCATGACGTCCATGTCAGCTGTCTGCTGGGCGCGGTCGGGCTGCTGGCGCGGGCCCGCGAGCGCTGGCACGGCACGCTGGTCGCGCTCTTCCAGCCCGCCGAGGAGACCGGCGCCGGCGCCGACGCCATGGTGGCCGACGGGCTCGCCGCCCGCATCCCCCGCCCGGACGTCGCCCTGGCGCAGCATGTGCTGCCCGCCCCCGCCGGGTCGGTCGGCACCCGCTCCGGGTCCTTCCTCTCCGCCGCCGACAGCCTGCGGATCACCGTGTACGGGCGCGGCGGCCACGGCTCCGCGCCGCAGAGCGCGATCGACCCGGTGGTGATGGCCGCGATGATCGTCGTACGGCTGCAGACCATCGTCTCCCGTGAGCTGGCCGCCACCCAGCCGGCCGTGCTGACCGTGGGCTCGCTCCGGGCCGGTACGACCGGCAATGTCATCCCGGAGTCGGCGGAGATCCAGCTCAACGTCCGCACCTACGACGAGGAGACCCGGCAGCGGGTGCTGTCGGCCGTGCGGCGGATCGTCCAGGCCGAGTGCGACGCCTCGGGGGCGACCCGCGCACCGACCTTCGAGGAGACGAGCCGCTTCCCGCCGACCGTCAACGACGAGCAGACCACCGACCGGGTCGCCGCCGCCTTCGCCGCGCACTTCGGCGACCGGGCCGGCCCGGCGCCGCTCCAGACCGCCAGCGAGGACTTCAGCCAGATCCCCGACGCCTTCGGCATCCCGTACACCTACTGGGGCATCGGCGGCATCGATCCCCGGGCCTTCGAGGAGGCGCGGCGGCGCGGCACGGTCCAGCAGGACGTCCCGACCAACCACAGCGCCCGCTTCGCGCCCGTCGTGCAGCCCACCCTGGACACCGGCGTCAGCGCGCTGGTCGTCGCGGCGCTCTGCTGGCTCGGCGGAGCGGGCGGCGACGGCTGAACCCCGGCGGATACGGGGCGCACTTCGGCCAGGATGTGCGCGCCCGGTGGCTGGTACGGCTGGTGCGGGCGCGGCGTGACGGGACGGCGGGGCACCCCGGGCACCCCGGTCGGACCGGACCGGTGGTAGCCCTGGGGCTGTAGGCGCTGCACGGTTCCGGAGACCGCCGGCGCGGCGCGGCCGAAACCGGGCGGTAGCCGGCCGCCCGGGTTGACCCGTACCTGTCGTAGGTCTGGGGCGGAGCACGCCGGACTCCTAGGATGACGCCACTGTCACGCCATGCGCTGACGGGATCTCCCGACCGGCACGCAGCTCTGCCGAGTTCCGCCGTCCCGCGATGCCGCGACGGGCACCAGTACCACCGCTACCACCGCACAGGATCGTGCAGGCATCATCGTCCTCCTCCACCCCAGGGGGTTATGCCCGTGTACGCCCGTATTGTCAAACTTCCGAGCAGGCCGCTACAGGCGGTGCTGCTCGTCGTCGGGTTACTGGCCGCACTGCTGGCCGCAGCCCTGCCGACCGCCACTACCGCCCATGCCGCCGTCCCCGACCGCTGGGGCTTCGCCTACCTCGACAACCCCACCCCGCCGCCCGGCTACTCCCCGGACCCCACCCGCCAGTGGGGCAGCTGGCCCTCACCGTCCAGCACCCCGGTCACGGTCGACCAGCTCGGGCTGGGCTCGTACGTGGTGCACTTCCCGCAGATCGGCGGCCCCGGCGGGGTCGCCCACGTCACCGCCGTGAACAAGGCGGGCGACTGGTGCCAGCTCAACGCCTGGCAGCCCAACGGCCCCAACGAGGACGTCTACGTCAGCTGCTACCGGCCGGGCGGGGCACCGGACAACTCCGCCTTCACCGTCCTCTACACCGCCAGCACCGGCGCGCCCAGCTCACCGGTCGGCTCGTACGGCTACCTGTTCTCCGACGTCAGCGGCGCCCTGCTCGCCCAGTACAACTCCACCGGCGCCGCCAACTCGGTCGGCAAGGGCGGCGTCGGCATCTGGAAGGCCTGGCTGCCCAACCTGGGGCTGTCCGACTACTCCGGAAACCTCCAGGTCACCGCAGTGGACCCGAAGCGGCCCGCCCGCTGCAAGGTGTCCGACTGGGGGCCGTCGTCCTCCGGGCAGACCGTGCTCGTCGCCTGCTACGACGCCAACGGCAAGCCCTATGACACCCGCTGGACCCTGAGCTACTCCTACCAGCGGGCCGTGCACGGCCCGGTCTACCCGCCGAAGGCGTTCGGCTACCTGTGGTTCAACGGGAGCCTGCCGCCGCAGACCAACTTCAACTCGGTCGGCGGCTCCAACAGCCTGGGCATATCGGGGTCGGTCTTCATCGTCACCATGCCCTATGTGGCCAACCCGCCGGACCACTCCCAGGTCACCGCGTACGGCAGTGACCCCGGCTACTGCGGTCTCGCCACGCCGTGGGACCGCTCCGGCGGCACCGCGTCGCTCTACGTGGACTGCTTCGACCCGGGCGGCGCACCCGTCAAGGGGCAGTTCTTCGCCGCCTACACCTCGGCGGCCTGATCCGCAGAGCGGCCCGTGGCGGGTACCTCCGCCACGGGCCGCTCCATGCCCGCACCCGCGAAGGCCGGCCGGATCAGGGCGCCCCGGTCAGTGCACCCCGGTCAGGGCGCCCCGGTCAGTGCGCCGCGCCGGCCGCCGCCTGCGGCTGCGCCCCGGCGGCCCCGGCCGCCTCCCACTGCGGGGCGGGACCGCGCCGCACCAGGGCCAGCACGATCAGCCCGGCGGCGATGCCGATGCAGCCGGCGATCACATAGACCCGGTCCAGACCCGAAGCGAAGGCCCCGTGCACCAGCTGCCGGACGGTGTCCAACTGCTCGGCCGGCGTGGCCGCCAGCACCGCCCCGGCCCGGCCGCCGCTGAGCGCGGAGGCCGCGCTGTGCGGGTCGGCCAGGTGCCCGTTCGCGGTGACGAACGACTCCACCCGGCTGGTGAAGGCGGTGCCCAGCACCGCGATGCCCAGCGCGTAGCCCAGCTGCCGCCCGGTGTTCACCGCCCCGCTGGCCATGCCCACCCGCTCCCGGGGGACCGTCGCCAGCGCGGCCGACATCATGCTCGGCGTCGCCATACCGACCCCGAGGCCGCTGACGATCAGACCGGGCAGCACCGCCGTCCACGAGGAGCCGGCCGAGACCAGGGTCATCAGCAGCGCGCCCACGCCGATCAGGATCAGACCGGCGCCGATCGGGATCTGCGGCGCCGTCCGGTGGAACAGCCGCCCGCTGTTGCCCGCCACCACGAACGAGGCCAGCGCCAGCGGGCAGACCGTGAGGCCCGCCTGGATCGGGCTGAGGCCCAGCACCGACTGGAGCCAGATCGAGGTGTACGTCAGGTGGGCGAACGCCGCCACATTGAGCAGCAGCGCCGCCACCGTCAGCCCGGTGAAGCTGCGGTTGCGCAGCAGCGCGAGATCCAGCAGCGGCTGGGACGCGCCACGCTCGACCAGCGCGAACGCCAGCAGCGCCACCGCGCTCAGCGCCAGCGAGACCAGGACGGTGCCGCTGCTCCACCCCCGGTCGGCGCTCTCGATCAGGCCGTACACCAGCGCCCCGGCGAAGACGGTGAAGCCGACCGCGCCCGCGTAGTCCAGCCGCCCCCGGGCGTGGCCCTGGTCGTCCTTGAGGTGACGCAGCGTCATATAGACCGCCAGTGCGGCGATCGGCAGATTGACCATGAAGATCGCCCGCCAGTCGATCTGCTCGGTGAGCAGCCCGCCCAGCACCGGACCCACCGCCGCCGCGCCGCCGCTCACGGCGCCCCAGACACCGAAGGCGGTACCCCGGTCGCGACCCCGGTAGGCCGCGTTCAGCAGCGAGGTCGTGGAGGTCAGCATCGCGGCGCCGCCCAGCCCCTGCGCGGCGCGGGCGGCGATCAGCGTCCCCACATTGGGCGCGAGACCGCAGGCCAGCGAGGCGACGGCGAAGACGACCAGCCCGCCCAGGTAGAGGCGCCGATGCCCCAGGCGGTCGCCCAGCGCACCCACCACCATGAGCACGGCGGCCAGCACCAGCGCGTACATGTCCACCACCCACTGGAGGGAGGTGAAGGAGGAGTGCAGGTCGGCCGCCATGTCCGGCAGGGCGACATTCACGATGCTCACGTCGACCAACAGCATGAAGGTACCGAGGCAGATGGCGACCAGCGGTATCCATTTGCGCATACCGGTCTCCGATGGGGAAGCGGGATGGTTCGGGACAGGGGTGTTCACAGAAGTTCTCTCTGGTGGATCTGGTGGATCTGCTGCTTCGACCGGGCGGACAGCCTGCGGGTCGCTGGAGCGATACTGCCGTGCGGCCCGCGATCACTCCCCATCAGGGCAGCCGGACCGGCACAATCCGACATCGCCGTACCCTTGACTGGTGAAATCCCGCAGCTACGACCCCCTGGACCGGCAGCTGGTGCACGCCCTGCAACTGGACGGCCGCGCCTCCTTCAGCCGGATCGCGCAGGCGCTCGGCGTCTCCGACCAGACCGTGGCCCGCCGCTACGCCAGACTGCGCGGCGAGGGCGCGGTCCGGGTGCTGGGGCTCACCAACCCGGCGGCGCTGGGCGAAGTGCAGTGGATCATCCGGGTGCAGTGCGCCCCGGACGCCGCCTCCTCGGTGGCCGAGGCGCTGGCCCGGCGCGACGACACCGCCTGGGTGAGCCTCATCTCGGGCGGCACCGAGATCAACTGCGTCACCCGCGCCGAATCCGGGCGGCAGGGCAACTCACTGCTGCTCCAGCGGCTGCCGCGCACCCCCAGCGTGGTCGGCGTCACCGCGTACTGCGTGCTGCACACCTACTACGGCGGCGCGCTCAGCCTGGTCAGCAAGTCCGAGGCGCTGACCGACGAGCAGATCCGCCGACTGCGGCCCCGCACCGAGCCGGAGCCCGCCGACGCCCGGCTCCCGCCGGTCACCGTGCTGGACGAGGGCGACCACCGCATGCTGGCGCTGCTGGAACGGGACGGCCGGACCGGACTGGCCGAGCTGGCCGCCGCGAGCGACCGGTCGCAGAGCTCGGTGCGGCGGCGGATGGCCGAACTGCTGACCAGTGACGTGCTGTACTTCGACGTCAACTACGAGCGCCGCATCTTCGGACTGGAGAGCGTCGTCATGCTCTGGCTGTCCGTCGCGCCGTCCCGGCTGGAGCAGACCGGGCGGGCCCTGGCCGAGCACCCCGAGGTGGCGTACGTCTGCGCCACCACCGGCCCGACCAATCTGCACGCCGTGGTCATCTGCCCGGACATTCCCGCGCTCTACAGCTATCTCACCACCAAGATCGCCACCCTGGACGCCGTCCACCAGGTCGAGACCGCGCCCGTGCTGCGCCGGGTGAAGTCCGCCGCCTCGCTGCCGCAGACCGCCCGCGCCCCGCAGTCCTGACGGCGGCGACCGGCGGCCCTGCGGGTCACAGCACGGTGGAGATCCGCCGGGCCAGGGCTCCCTCCACAGCCACGTCGGTGCCGAGGACGACCGGGAGCGAGCGCTCGTCGCCGGGGGCGGCCGGGTCGAACCAGACGATCGCGGGGTCACCGGTGCGGGGGAGCGCATGCGGGTCGAAGGTGCCGGTCTTGGTGACCCAGCGGTCGACGCCCGGGTGGTCGGTGAACTTCACCACCGGTTGCAGCCGTGGCCGGCCCGTCACCTCCACCTGGGTGTCGATCACCTCGGTGACCACCCCGCTGGTCCTGGTCCCGGTCCGCATGACGGCGGCGGCACGCAGCGCGTGGCGCCTGCGGGCCCGAGCGGCCCGTACGGTGGCGAGCAGCACGGCGAGCGCGAGCAGTGCCAGCGCGGCGGGCACCCAGTACTGTGCGGACCAGGCGATCCAGGCACCGGCCCCCCAGGTGCCGCCCGGCCGGCCGGGTCCGGGTAGCGGCCGACGTCCGGTACCGGCACCCAGAACGAGCGGGCGCCCAGCAGCACACCCAGCGCGACACCGGCCAGCGTGACGGTCGCCTGGATGCCGCTCCCGACGCCCGGACCCGTGCGGCGGACCAGGGCCCCGGGCATCAGGGAGCCGACGACCGCCCCGCCGAACGGCCCGGTGAACAGGGCCCAGAGCAGCGGCGGGGTGGCATTGTCCGGGTACAGCTCGGACGGGAGGTACGCCGTGCCGATCGGATAGCGTGCCGCGTCCGCGAGCCCGTAGGCGAAGAGGAACCGCAGCCCCCCGAACACCGCCAGCCAGACCCCGAGTCCGAGCCGACCGGGCCGGCTCCCGGCCCGGCGCTGCCGCTGACGCCTGGCGACGGACGGATCAACCGTACTCATCCGAACCCCCAGGCGGTCCCGGCGAGTTGCCCGCCGAAGTACCACCGCAGCCTAGGGCACCGCCTCCGCGCGGGGCAGCTGCCTGCGGCGGGTCCTGCCGGGGTGCGGAGGCCGGCCCGAGACGTACCTCGCGGGGACGGCGGCCGTTCGGCCGGGCCGTCCCCGCGACGTACCGGGGGAGCAGAGCTGATGTCCCGTCAGCCCGTCACTCCGGTTCGGCGTCCTGGGCCGGCTCCGTGTCCGTGGGCTCGGGTGCTGCCTTGGCCTCCGGTGCTGCCTTGGCCTCCGGGGCTGTGGGCTCGGGCTTGGCGGCCGAGGTGGTGGCGGCCGGGGTGGTGGCGGCCGGGGTGGTGGCGGTGGCCACGGTCTTGGCCGCTCGGGCGGCCTTGCGGCGGCGCAGCTTGCGGCTGACGTACCAGCCGATGGCGGCGAGGACGATCAGCAGGGCGATCAGCCAGGTCCACGGTATGGCCCACACACTGGTCCGGCCGACGGCCGGGGCCGGTGCCGACGCGAGTGTCACGATCGTGGTGTACGGCGTGAGTTCGACCCTGGTGCGCAGTCGGCCGCCGGGCCAGACATCCGTGAGCTTCTCGGTCAGCCGTACCGAGTTGCCGGGCAGCAGCAGCGGGACGTCGGCCGCCTCGGTGGTCTTGGCGAACGCCCCGAACAGCCCGTCCGTACGCAGGCTCTGCCGGGCCTGGAGCGGCACATTGCCGGTGTTGGCCACCGTGTAGCTGACCGTCGCCGCGCCGGGGCCGATTGGGTTCCAACCGCCCTGGTAGTGCACCGAAAGGTCCTGCACGGCGAGGGTCGGGTGCAGCGGCCCGGATACCTGGAGGTACATCCGGATGCCGACCCGCCGGTCGACCAGGACGTTGTTGCCCTTGGTGTCGAGTGCGGCGCCGGACGAGGAGGCCACGATGCCGCCGACGTGGAAGCCGGGGGTGGCGTTCCTCGGTACGGCGACGGTGAACGGGACGATGACGCTGGACCGGGCGGGGACCCGGACCACGGTCTTGGCCATCCTGATCCAGCTGCCCACATCCACCGACTTCCGCGCGGCGGGCAGGACGTCGAAGCCGCCGACCTGGGTGTTGAAGGCGTCGCTCGGGTACACCGTCAGGCTGAGCGGCTTGTCGCCGAAGTTGTCGACCGCGACGAAGTCCTCGCGTGAGCTGCCGGGCTTGAAGTCCTGGTAGGTGAGGGTGGGCCGTGTGTCGGGCTTGTGCTTGGTGGCTCCCTGGATCGACCAGGCGACCTGGTTCGGTCCGGGCTTGCCGGGCGTGGGGCTCGCCGTGGGGGAGGGGCTCGCCGTCGGGGACGGCGACGCCGGTGCGGCGACCGCGATGCCCGCCGGTAGCAGCGTCGCGCCCAGGAGCGCCAGCGGCGCGAGCAAGCCCGCTACGAGGCAGCGGAAGGAGCGGCCTTCCCGATGATCCGTGTTGGCGACGCGCTCTGCCGGCATCGTTGCCCCTTTTCTTGCAATGGTCGTGATCGTGACTGCGTGCTGGTGGCTGTCGTGAGAGTGGTGGGGGTGGTGGGGTCCGGTCGGGGGTCGGGGACCGCCCGACCGGACCTGGTGTGGGGGTTTAGATGGCGGTGAGGGTCATGGTGGCGGTGTAGGTGCCGACCTTGGTGGTGGTGGGGGCGAGGAGGTTGAGGGTGGCGCCGACGTGGGCGGTGCCGTTGGCGGTGCCGGGGCCGGCGGTGGCGAGTTGCTGGGACTTGGCGAGTCCGCCGCTGGTGCCGGGGGTGACGGTGCTGCCGGGGGTGACGGTCTGTCCGGTGGCGGTGTCGAGGACCTTGGGGGTCCAGCCGAGGTCGGCGGCGGCGATGGTGTCGCCGGTGGTGGTGGTGAAGTCGCCGACCTGGCCGACGACGTTCCAGCCGGGGCTCTGGGTGCGGGTGTCGGTGACGGTGACGGGGTTCATGTCGCCGCTGGAGGTGAGGGCGGAGGCGTCGCCGGTGAGGACGGGGGTCGGCAGTACGACGGGGGCCGAGTTGTCGACGCTGATGGTGAGGCCGCCCTGCTGGGTGACCGTGGTGGTGATCTTCTCCGTGGCGCTGCCGTAGGCGATGGTGACGCCGACGGCGGGGGAGGTGGTGGTGTTGCCGTTGCCGTCGGTCTGGTTGGCGGTCAGCGTGTGGCTGCCGGGGGCCAGGTCGGCGGCGGGGGTGCAGGACCAGGAGCCGTCGGCGGCGACGGTCGCGGTGCAGACCGTCTTGCCCGACTCGTCGGTCACCTTGATCGTGGCACCGGCGGTGCCGGTGCCCGCGACCGTCGGGGTCTTGCCCCCGCTGATCGACCCGTCACCCGGCGAGGTGATCGCCGGAGCACCCGGAGCCGGACCGGTCGACTTCACCGTGAAGTCCTTGCTCTGGTCGAGCAGCATGCTGGTCACGGCCACCGTGTGCTTGCCGGCCGAGAGCCCCTTGCCGTTGGGCGTGAAGGCGTAGCTGAAGTTGCCCGACGTGTCCGCCGTGACCGTGGCCAGCGGGTTTCCGTCGAGGGTCAGCTTCACCGGGTGGTCCGGCAGGAAGCCGGTGGAGGTGATGTTCACCATGCCGTCGGGCAGCACGGTGGTCGAGGGCGACAGCGTCAGCGTGTCCTCCAGCTCGCGCTGGGCGGCCTGCGCCTTGGCCGTCATCGGGTTCCCCGCCGCTGCGGCGGAGGCGAGCGCCGGCACGAACTTGCTGGCGTCCACCGTGCCCCAGCCCGAGGCCACGTCATAGCCCGGCGCGGCGTAGTAGCCCGGGACGGTCTTGTACGTGTTGTTGCCCGTGACCACGTCGACCAGGCCGTTGGCCGCCGGGTCCTTGGCGAGCCGCTCGTACAGCAGCTCGTTGATCGCGCCGAGCGGCGCGCCGTGGACCTGCGTCGCCAGGGCGACCACACCGGCGAACAGCGGGGCGGCCTCGGAGGTGCCGTCCTGGCTGTTCATGGTGATGTCCGGCAGCGAGCGCATCTTGCTGCCGCTGATGGAGGCGATGCCGTCCTGGTAGCTCGGACGGGCGTAGATCTCCGACAGGCCGGCGCCCTCGATCGGGTCGAGGGGGAAGGTGTCGTTGCTGCACGGCGGGCACTGCGCGGTGTGCGACGGACGGCTGCCGCCGACCGCGGTGACCCACGGCGAGTCCGCCCAGGTCGCGGAGGCCGGGCCGGAGGAGACCGTGCCGCACTGCTTGGTCGCGGTCGTCAGGTTCTGCGCGGCACCGCAGTCACCGGTGGCGTTGACGATCGGCACGCCGTAGGCCGCGGCCATGACCTCGCCGATGTCCTGCGCGGTGATCTCCTGCTTGCCACGGCTGTAGTCGGTCTCGCTGCTGCCGTCGCTGATGGACATCACGTCGGCCAGGTGGTTCCGGCTGACGAACTCCATGCCCTTGACGATCTCGGGCATCGCGACCTCGCTGGACGCGTCACCGACGATCTCGCTGTCGGACGGCGTCGCCACGATCAGGATCTTGGCGTACGGCGCCAGCATGTGCGCCGCCTCGACGTCCAGCCGCAGTTCGCCCTGCCAGGCGCTGCACGAGCCGTACGAGCCGAGCGCCACCATGCCCGCCGGGCAGGTGCTGGGCAGCGACCCGCTCGGGTAGACGGTCTCGATGGTGGCGTGCGGCAGGCCGACCGCGTCGTCGAACGCGTCCATGGTGGCCTGGATGTTGGGGTCTTCCCAACCCTCCATCAGCGCGATGGTCGTGCCCGCCCCGTCGATGCCCTGCTTCCACAGCGAGTCGACGTGGTAGGAGAAGATGTCCCGCAGGTCGGCGCTGCCGTAGGACTGGGGGTTCCGGCCGCCGCCGGTGATCTTGGCGGTGATCTTGTCGAGCGCGGTGGTCAGCGTGGCGATCCGCTGGTCCTTGCTGGGGCTGTCGCTCGTCGCCGCCGTGCTGTGCGCGGTGCTGGCCAGGGCTCCTGTCGCATTGGACAGCAGCATGCCTATGGCCACTGCGGCACCTACCGCAGGGGCGATCGCCCTGCGTGGCACTTTCCGCATTCATGCCTCCGGAAGAATCGAATGACTCAAGTGGTGCTGATGTGATCCCCCGACGCCGGATCTGCTCGATGCGCGGCGGTCTGAGAGGCGGACGGGGTCCGCGTGCCGCACCGCCGACCGTCGGCCGGTGGGCGTCCTGCCGGGCTCTCGCCGGATCGGGACGCGGCCGAGCCGGTGCGGTGGTGGGGTGGGGGTGGTGGGGTCCGGTCGGGGGTCGGGGACCGCCCGACCGGACCTGGTGTGGGGGTTTAGATGGCGGTGAGGGTCATGGTGGCGGTGTA
>NZ_JBIVRB010000004.1:0-3421 GCF_044755465.1 Streptomyces sp. NPDC092296
CCCCGCCCGCCGCAGAATAACCCCCCCGCCAAACCCGGGGCCCCGCCCCCCACCCCCCCCCCCCCCGCCCCCCCCCCCCCCCCACCCACCCGCCCCCCCCCCCCCCCCCCCCCCCCCCCCCCCCGGCGCCCCCCCCCCCCCCCGGGGGGGGGCGCCGACGCGTTCCCGGGCCGGTCGGCGGGGTGTCCCGGCCAGGTGCGCAGTGAAGGGGCAACGGCGGAACCAATCGGGGGAAGTGCGCCTCTTTGATCGTCGGAAGCTCCGAACAAGGACTGGCCGGCCTCTCTCGTCCTTCCGGGTGCCAGCCGTGCGTCCACGGATGGCACCAGCCCTCGTCACGCCCCGCTTGGCTGTCCGTGGTGGGTGGTGAGATGACCAGCGGTCGCAACGCACGGAGGTGGACACCAATGAGGCCGATCCGTTTCAGACGCACCTCTAAGGAGTGAATGCACCACTTTCTGCTACCAGACTCTCGTTCGATGGTGCAGTATCGGAACACGGAGCAGCGGTCCGGCAGGTGATGCACTTATGCAGGCAGTCTTCATCGATGCTGCCCCGGCGCGTGTTCGGGGGAGTGTCCGCCCTAGACTCTGCGCGGAACTCGCGGGTCGGCCGACGGACGCTCTGGGGGGCGATGACGTGACTCTCAACAGCGAGGTGTGGCAAGGCCACTTCGCGGAGGGCTTGGTGTGGGCACTCGCCTGTGCCGCTGGTCTGAACCCTGGCAAGAGGGCCCTTGATGTTGATGGCGTCGATATTCAGATCTGCTTTCCCGGTACGGTGGGGACGAGAAGGTACCCGCTTATCGAGGCGCAGGTTAAGTCTTGCAGCAATCCCACCTATGTCGACAACAGCCTTTCCTATCCGATCCCGGTCAAGAATTATAATGACCTTGTCGGAGTCGTCGGCGAGGATCTTCCGAGTCGGCGCTACTTGTTTCTGGCGCACGTGCCGGCCGAAAAGAACTCTTATGTTGAATCATCGGCCGAGTTCAGCCGGTTTCGGCATGCTATTTACTGGGTCGACCTGATGGACAGAGAACCGATCGATCCGGAAAAGCAGGCTCACAAGTCAGTACACGTGCCCACGAGTAACCTTCTGACAGTGGAAACCCTCACCGGGCTCGTCGCCGGATCTCTAGCGACTGGTGGTGAATAGAATGATCACGGGATTCGGGGACTTTCATGCGTCCCAGGCGTCTGACCCTCGGCGCATCTCCTTGTATCTCACCTCGCGCGGCTGGAGTCCGTCGTCCGAGCAGGGTGGGACGCTCTGGGTTTCACATGGCGAAGACTTTCAAGTATTCGTGCCAAAGAGTCCCCGTATGCGTGGATATGATTCGTATATTCACAGCATGCTGGAGACGCTGGCGACAGTCGAGGATCGAAGCGAAAGTCAGATCGTTGCTGAAATCTCGCGATCGGATGCCGACGTCCAGTATGTGCGGACGCGTCCGGGCGGGGACCCGGGAACAATGCCAATCGAGGATGGGGTAAGGGCTTTCGAAAGCCTTCAGCAATGGGTCCTGGTCAACGCGGTATCGGCGAGCAGCGACAGGCATAGGCTCGTGCAGCCGTCGCGGAAGCCCGCGCAGGCACTGGACTTCATGCGTTCGGTGCGACTTGGGCCGACCCTTGAAGGCAGCTATATCCTGACGGTTTACATCCCCATTCCGCCGCTGATCGGCCAGATGACACTCGATGCGGCTGGAGTCGGTTTTCCCGGGATAGAGCAACCATTTCAGCGGCGTGTTTCACTCTCTCTTCGCGAGTCCACCATCCAGGCGGTAGCTGCTGCTGACGAAGTGATCAGGCTGGGGCGCGGGATGGATTCCTTCACGGAACGAGTTGCACATGGGGTCAACGCCAACCTCTGTGAGGCGCTCTCGGGACTTTCGAGCGGGAGCTCGGACCCTGTTGACATCGAGTTTTCCTGGGCGCTCTCTCGACCTATGGAGCCAACGCGGCCAGTTGTAGTCACATCCAACCATGTGGCAGTTCTCCGTGAAGCCGCCCAGGAACTGCGAGCGCAAACCCCGGCCGAAGATGTCAGAGTGGTCGGAGCAGTGGTTCGACTTCATCGAGAAGGCTCTATGGGGCCAGGTGAAGTGAGCATTGCGGGGATCGTCGAAGGGGATATGAACGACAAGCTCCGCAGAGTCTGGTTCGACCTGCCCGAGGATAGCTATGGAGTCGCCACGCAGGCACACGAGCGTGGAGCGACAGTGTCAGTGACGGGAACACTCGCCAGGCGTGGGAACCGGTACGTCCTGCAGCACCCCAGCGACTTCTACGTAATCCCAGACTGAGGATGATTGGCCGGGCCCAGGGCGGTGGAGCGGTTTGGGTCGCCATCCTGTTTGTTCTGGGGTCGAGCGTGTAAGTCCACCTCAGCGCGCTGTCCCCGACCGCCTCGGCCATCGGCACCTTCAGTCGGCGGCACCGGCCCGGCGGGTGAGCGCCGGGGCCCTGCCCCGGGTGGGGGAGGGCCCCGGGGCGGCGGGGTCAGGAGTAGGAGCCGGGGGAGGTGGGGTTGTCGGGTGGCCGGCGGTCGCCCCGGTCGCCGTCGCCCCAGGGACGGCCGCCGTGGTGGTGGCCGGGGTACCAGCTGCCGCCGCCCCGGCCGTGGCGGTCGCGGGAGCCCAGGTCACCGACCAGGACGCGGTCGGCGGTGTCGGTGCCGTCCGAGGCACGGGTGCCCGCCAGCAGCACGGTCTGCCCCTGGCCGATGGCGCCGCCGCCGTGGCTGAGGACGGCGGTGCCGGAGGTGGTGCGCCAGGTCCAGGTGGTGCCGTCGGCGCTCTTCACGGTGAGGGTGGAGCCGGACCGTTCGACGGTGCCGCGCTGCCAGACCCGTACGGTCCACTGGCCGGTACGGGGGTCCCGGACCGTCGCCTCGCCGTGCGCGGCCCAGCGACCAGGACCGCCCCGGTCGCCTTGGCCGCCCTGGTCGGGAGCGGCCGGGGGCGAGGTCGCCCCACCCGGCGGGGCCGCCGACGGGGTCTCGCCGGACGGGCCGCCGGCGGTCGCGGCATAAGCCGCCCCGCCCAGCGCCAGCACCACCACGGCGGTCACCGTGACCGCCGTCCGCCTGCCGGGCAGTCCCCGGCCGAGCGGCTGCTCCGGGCCGGGCGGCCCGGTGGCGGGCTCCCAGCCGTAGTACGGCGGCGGCTGACGGTTGTCCCTGGGTTCGAGCGTCATGGGTTCTCCCCTCGGCGGTGTCCTGCGACACACGGGGCGGCCCCTGGGCCGACGCGACCCATTCTGCGTCCGACCGGGCGACGGCGCCTCCCGGCAGCGGCCCGGCCCGGAGGGCGGCGGTGGGACAGCACAACGAGACCCCGCCGGTCCTCAGGGGAGCGCAGCGGGGTCTCAGAGGGACGGCAGCGTCAGGCGGTGGGGAACTCGCCGTTGGCGGCGGC
>NZ_JBIVRB010000004.1:3517-219260 GCF_044755465.1 Streptomyces sp. NPDC092296
CGGCGGTGGTGAATGCCTGCCACGCGGCGCGGTCGAAGACGAGTGCGGGGCCGTCGGGGTCCTTGCTGTCGCGGACCGGGATGCCTGCGGGGTAGCCGCTCGCGACCTCGACGCAGTCGCCGTTGTCGTCGCTGTAGCTGCTCTTGCGCCACGCCGCGTTGGGCAGGCTGCTGGCACTGCTGATCACGTGTTCGCCGTCCTCAGGCGGTGGGGAACTCGCCGTTGGCGGCGGCGGTGGTGAATGCCTGCCACGCGGCGCGGTCGAAGACGAGTGCGGGGCCGTCGGGGTCCTTGCTGTCGCGGACCGGGATGCCTGCGGGGTAGCCGTCCGCGACCTCGACGCAGTCGCCGTTGTCGTTGCTGTAGCTGCTCTTGCGCCACGCCGGGTTAGGCAGGCTGCTAGCACTGATGATCATGTGTCCATGCCCTTCATAGCGGCGGCGATCAGGTCAATCGACGCACTGGGTGACAAGGCGACAGCCTGAAGCAGATCATAGGCGCGCAGGGCTGCCTTGACATGCTCCGGGTCAGCCAGAAGTTGCCCCTGTAGGAATCCGTCCACTGAGACCACGCCCGGCCCCTCGTCCAACGTCAGGGCGGAGAACGGTCCGCCGACACCAGGGTGGCCGCCACCGCTGAACGGGATCACCTGAATCACCGTGCGCGGCGACTCCGCAGCCTGGATGACCCGTTCGAGCTGCGCCCGCATGACCCGGGGGCCGCCGAACGGACGGCATAGGACGTGCTCGTCCATCACGACCCACAGCTCCGGCGGCTTCGCCCGGTTCAGGATGCGCTGGCGCTCCAGCCGGGCGGCGACCTTCTCGTCCACCACGTCCCGGTCCAGCCGCCGGGCGTCGAGCACCGCCCTTGCGTACTCCTCCGTCTGGAGGAGCCCCGGGACGACCTGTACCTGAAACGACCGGATTGCGGCAGCCGCCTCCTCCAGGTCGATGAACGGCCGGAACCACGCCGGATAGGCGTACTTGATCACCAGCGGCCAGAGCCGCTGGAAGTGGTCACCCGTCCCGAACAGTTCGTCCGCGAGCACCGACAGCTCCCGACTGGGCAGCCGCTTCGTCGCCTCGATCTTGTTGAGGAGGGATGGGGTGATGTGCGCCTTGGCAGCCAACGCCCGCTGGGACAGGTTCACCCGCTCACGGTGTCTCCGCAGATCGCTGGCGTAGAAAGCCAGGATCGACGACGACGGGTCAAGGTCATCGGCGTATGCCACACGTGCCCCCTTGCTTGCCGGTAGGCGGGACCGACGTCCCGCCCGGGAATCCTAGTGCCAAAGAGCGACAGTTGAGGCACAGAGAGTAATCCCGGTGCGGGACTCCCGGGGCGGCCCGTACCGACGGGGCGGCGGTGGCTACTGCTCGCCGCTGCGGCGGCAGAGGCAGAAGGGGTGGCCGGAGGGGTCGAGCAGGACGGTCCAGGTGTCGCCGGGCTGGAAGGCGGGGCGGGTGGCGCCCAGTGCCAGGCAGCGTTCGGCCGCCTTGTCGATGTCGTCCACGTACAGGTCGAGGTGGTACTGCTTGGTGCCGTCCGGGTTGGGCCACTGCGGCGGCCGGTAGCCCTCCACCCGCCCGAAGCCCAGCGGCGCGCCGCCCGCCCCGTCGACCATGGCGTAATACTCCTCGCTGTGGGACACCTCGCGGCCCAGTACCTCGCTCCAGAACCTGGCGAGCGCCTGCGGGTCGTCGCAGTCGATGGTCACCATGGCGAGGTCGGCGAATCCGGACATCACTGATCACGGCCTTTCGGGGAGTGCTTCGCGTGCCCGATCAGCTTCGCGGCCGTACCTGACATCTTCTGTCAGGTATGTGCTGCTGCCTCGGTGCCCCAGGGCGGGCGTCGGTGCGACAGTGTTGCTGTGTCCGCACCGGAGGGTTGCTGTGTCCGCACCGGAGGGGAAGCGCGAGATGACCGAGTTCCACCCGGCGACCGAGCCGTATGACCAGGGGATGCTGGACACCGGCGACGGCAACCTCGTCCACTGGGAGGTGTGCGGCAACCCGGACGGCAAGCCCGCGCTGGTGGTCCACGGCGGCCCGGGGTCGGGCAGCCCGGCGGTCGCCCGCAAGTCGGTCTTCGACCCTGATCGCTACCGGGTGATCTCGTTCGATCAGCGCGGCTGCGGGCGCAGCACACCGCACGCCAGTGACCCGGCGGCCGACATGAGCCGCAACACCACCGAGCACCTGCTGCGCGACATGGAGCAACTGCGCGAGCTGCTGGGCGTCGAACGCTGGCTGCTGTACGGCGGCTCCTGGGGGTCCACGCTGATCCTGGCGTACGCCGAGCGCCACCCGGAACGGGTCTCCGAGATCGTCATCCCCGGCGTCACCACGACCCGGCGCTCCGAGATCGACTGGCTGTACCGGGGCGTGGGGCGGTTCTTCCCGGCGGAGTGGGCGGCGTTCCGGGCCGGGCTCCCCGAGGCCGACCGGGACGGCGACCTGGTCGCGGCCTACGCCCGGCTGATGGAGCACCCCGATCCCGGGGTGCGGGCCAAGGCGGCGGCCGACTGGTGCACCTGGGAGGACGCGGTGGTCTCCCTGGAGCCCAACGGCAGCCCCAACCCGTATGGCGGCCGCCCCTCGGACGCCCGGCTGGCCCTGGTCCGGATCTGCGCGCACTACTTCTCGCGCGGCGCCTGGCTGGAGGAGGGCGCCCTGCTGCGCGACGCCGGGCGGCTGGCCGGCATCCCCGGCGTACTGATCCACGGCCGCCTGGACCTGAGCTGCCCGCTCGACACCGCCTGGGAGCTCGCCCGCGCCTGGCCCGACGCCGAACTGCACGTCATCGCGGACTCCGGCCAGAAGGGCAGCACCACCATGGGCGCCCGGATCATGGCAGCCCTCGACGCCTTCGCCGCCCGCTGACCGCTCCCACTCCTGCGCCACCTATCCGCCGGGGGCCGGAAGCACCTGGGCGTGGGGTCGGTCACGTTGGGGGTGGGTGGGGGGTTATCAACTTTCATTAGCGAGAGTAATGACCTAGACTAAGGACATGCCCGAGATGTCCGAGGACGACCTGGCCGCCGTAAGCATGCTGCGGTCGTCCGTGATGCGCCTCTCCCGCCGCCTGCGGCACCAGCGGGTCGAGGAGTCGCTCAGCCCCACCGAGATGTCGGTGCTGGGGACCCTCGCCCGGTGCGGCAGTGCGACCCCCGGCGAGCTGGCGCGCAAGGAGCATGTCCAGCCGCCGTCGATGACCAGGATCATCGCGATGCTCGAGGAGAAGGGCCTGGTGCAGCGGCAGCCGCACCCGGACGACCGCCGCCAGGTGGTGGTGAGCAGCACCGAGCAGGCCGAGGCGATCCTCGGCGAGAGCCGGCGCCGCCGCAACGCCTGGCTGGCCGAGCTGGCATCAGGGCTGACCGAGGAGGAGTGGGCCGCAGTACGCAACGCGGCCCCGGTGCTGGAGAAGCTGGCGCACCTGTGACCCGCAGGGCGGGCGCGCCACCCTCCCGGCACCGGGACGAGGAGGGGACGAGGACGTGAGGACGACGACCGCAACCGGCACCGCCCAGAAGGAGCGCCGCACCACGAGGGACACCATCGAAAGCACCAGCCGCGTGACCGTCGTCGCGCCACGAGGGGAGAGCACTGTGACACCGCCGGCCGCCGCCAAGGCCGCCCCGACGGAGCCCGCCGAGACCGTCCTGGCGGCCGCCGTGGAAGCGGACCGGGGCGCCGCCCCCGCAGCCGCCCCGGCCGGGACCGCCGGCACCGGCGACGACGACCCCGAGATACGCACCGCGGCGGCCCCCGCCGCACCCGACTCGGCCGCCGGGGGGATGTTCTCCTCGCTGCGGGTCCGCAACTACCGCTACTTCTTCCTCGGCCAGGTCGTCTCCAACACCGGCACCTGGATGCAGCGCGTCGCCCAGGACTGGCTGGTCCTCAGCCTCACCGGCAGCCCCTTCGCCGTCGGCATCACCACCGCGATGCAGTTCCTGCCCATGCTGCTGTTCGGCCTCTTCGGCGGCGTGCTCGCGGACCGCTACCCCAAGCGGCGGCTGCTGATGATGACCCAGGGCGTGATGGGCCTGCTCGCCGCCGGGCTGGCGGTGCTCACCCTGGCCGGGGTGGTCACGGTCTACCACGTGTACGTCTTCGCGTTCCTGCTCGGCCTGGTCACCGTGGTCGACAACCCGACCCGGCAGACCTTCGTCACCGAGATGGTCGGCCCGCACGCGCTGCGCAACGCGGTCAGCCTGAACGCCGCCAACTTCCAGACCGCCCGGCTGATCGGCCCGGCCGTGGCCGGTCTGCTGATCGCCGCCGTCGGCAGCGGCTGGGCCTTCGGGCTCAACGCGCTCTCCTTCGCCGCGGTGATCGGCGGCCTGCTCGCCATGCGGACCAGCGAACTGCACCCCACCCCGGTCCGGCCGCGCGAGAAGGGCCAGCTGCGGGAGGGCCTGCACTACGTCCGGGAGCGACCCGAGCTGATCTGGCCGATTGTGCTGGTCGGCTTCATCGGCACCTTCGGCTTCAACTTCCCGACGCTGCTCTCCGGCTTCGCGTACGACGTCTTCCATGTCGGCGCCGGACAGTACGGCCTGCTCAGCAGCGCGATGGCGGTCGGTTCGCTGGCCGGTGCGCTGCTGGCCGCCCGCCGTCGCAGCTCCCGGCTGCGGATGCTGGTCGGGGCGGCGCTGGGCTTCGGCCTGCTGGAGTCGGTCACCGCCTTCGCGCCCGGCTTCTGGCTGTTCGCGGCGCTGCTGACCCTGGTCGGCATGGTCGGCCTGACCTTCAACACCACGGCCAACGCCAGTGTGCAGCTGGCCACCGACCCGGTGATGCGCGGCCGGGTGATGGGCCTGTTCATGCTGGTCTTCGCCGGTGGTACGCCGATCGGCAGCCCGATCGTCGGCTGGGTCACCGAGCAGTACGGGCCCCGGGTGGGCCTGCTGGCCTGCGGCCTGGTCTCGGCGGCGGCCGCCGGCGTGGTCGCGGCGGTGCTGGCCCGCTCCACCGGGCTGCGGGTCCGGGTCGACCTGCGGCCGGGGCGCGGCCATCGGCTGATCTCGGTGGTGCCGCGCCGCTCCGCCAACCGCGAGGAGCTGGCCGCCGCCTGCTGACCCCGCCGCCCGCCGACCCCTGCGGCACCCACCGCCGCCGGACCCCGCACGGTCCGGCGGCGGTGGCGTACCCGGCAGGTGACACATCAGAGGGTGAGCCGCTGCTCCAGGATCTGGCCCGGCCACGGCCCGCCGCCGTTCGGCTGGTCGACGGTGAAGGCGTCGGTGGCGGTGAAGCCCAGCGCCTCGTACCGGCCCACCAGCCGGCGGTCGTCCCCGCCGAAGCAGTCCACCCGCAGCAGCGAGATGCCCCGGCGCCGCGTCTCGGCCCGCGCGTCCTCGATCAGCGCGGCGCCGATGCCGCTCCCGGACCGGCTGCGGTCGGTCACCAGCAGCCGGACGTACAGCTCCCGTTCGGCCACCGGGGTCGCGTACGACGGCGGCTCCTCGGCCAGCACGCAGACGCCGACCGGCTGCCCGTCCGCCGACTCCGCGACCCGGACCAGGTAGTCGGTGGTGTAGCGCCCGATCCGCTCCACGGCGGCGGGCCGGGTGGACCACGGCTCGGTGCCCCACTGCCCGGTACGGCCCCGGGAGACCAGCCAGGCCACAGCGCCGTCCAGCAGTGCGAGGAGGGCGGGCGCGTCGTCGGGCCCGCCGGTTCGTATCTTCATGGAACCGTTCCTACCGGTTGCGGGCCCGGCCGCGCCAGGCCCGCAGGCCGGGCCGGGCCGCTCCACCGGGAAGGATGGGACGGTATGAGACTCTTCGTCGCCGTGGAGCCGCCACCGGACGCCCGCGCGGAGCTGGCCGCCGCCCTGCGCCCGCTGCACGCGCTGCCGCAGGCCGGACGGCTGCGCTGGACCGCCCCCGAGCACTGGCACCTCACCCTGGCCTTCCTCGGCGAGGTGGACGAGGCGGCGCTGCCCGAGCTGACCCGGCGCCTCGCCCGCGCCGCGCACCGCCACCCGGCGCACCGGCTGCGGCTGGCGGGCGGCGGCCGGTTCGGGGACCGCACGCTCTGGGCCGGGGTGGGCGGGGAGACCCTGGCGCTGCGCAGGCTGGCCGAGTCGGTGCAGGCGGCGGCGCGGCGCACCGGCCTGGCGGTGGACGAGCGGCGTCCGTACCGGGCGCACCTCACGCTGGCCCGCAGCGCCGGCGGCGGCCGGGGGCCGGACCTGCGCGGCGCGGCGGCGGTGCTGGCGGAGTTCCGGGGGCGGGAGTGGCAGGCCGCCGAGATCCGGTTGGTCCGCAGCGTGCTGGGCGCCGGGCCGCCGTGGCACAGCACCCTCGACGCCTGGCCGCTGGCCCGGTCCGGCCCGGCGGACGGCCCGCCCGCACCGCCGGAGTAGTCTCGGGGCGTGGACCCCAAGACCCGTACCCGTGTCGTGACCGGCGCCCTGCTGCTGCTTCTGCTGGCCGTGGTGGTGGGGGCGCTGGTGCGCTGAGCCGGGTCCCGGGGCATACAACGGATAGCGAACGGCGGGGTCGGCGAGGGGGAGCGGGATGCGGGCTGCGGCGCTGACGGCGGCCGTACTGGTGCTGGGAGCGGCGACGGCCGGACCGGCCGGGGCGGCGCAGGGCGGCAGGGTGCTCAGCACCCTCCGGGACGACCGGATCACCGAGTCCAGCGGGCTCGCGGCGAGCGCCCAGCACCCCGGAGTGGTCTGGACGCACAACGACAGCGGTGACACCGGCCGGGTCTTCGCCGTGGACGAGAAGACCGGCCGCACCCTCGCCACCGTCACCCTGGCCGGCATCGACCCGCGCGACACCGAGGCGATCTCGCTCGGCCGCGACGAGCAGGGCCGCCCCGCCCTCTACCTCGCGGACATCGGTGACAACCTGGGCGGCACCTGGCCCGAGGTCTGGCTCTACCGCTTCACCGAGCCGACCGGGAAGCTGCACGACACCACCGTCCAGGTCACCCGCTACACCGTGCGGTACGCCGACGGCCCGCGCAACGCCGAGGCGCTGATGGTGCACCCCGGCACCGGCCGGGTCTACATCGCCAGCAAGGAGAAGAGCGGCGGCGGCCTGTACGCCGGGCCCCAGCGGCTCTCGCCGTCCGGTGTCAACGTCTTCCACCGGATCGCGGACGCCCCCGCCACTGTCACCGATGGGGCGTTCTCCCCGGACGGCACCCGGCTGGTGCTGCGCGGCTACTTCTCGGCCACCGCCTACCGGTGGGCGTCCGGCGCGCCCAAGCCGATCGGCCCGCTGACCGTGCCGCTCCAGCTCCAGGGCGAGTCGGTGACCTTCACCCCGGACGGCAGGTCGCTGCTGTACGGCAGCGAGGGCAAGGGGTCCGCGATCTGGCGCGAGCCGCTGACCGGCGACGAGCTGCCCGACTCGGCGCGGACCGCCAAGCCCACCGCCACCCCCGGCCGCACCCCCGGCCGCACCCCCGCCGCCAAGCCGTCACCGACCGCCTCGTCGAGCGCGGCGGCCGGCGACGGCTCCCCCGGCGGGCTGTCCGGCCGGTCGGTGCTGCTGCTGGTGCTGGTCGGCGCCGTGGTGCTGGGCGGCAGCCGGCTGCGCCGCAAGCGCGGCTGAGCCGGGCGGGCCCGCCTCAGCCGGTGATCTGGAGCAGCCGGTTCGGGCTGCCGCTGCCGATCCCGGTCAGCCGCCCGGTCGCCGCCGCCGCGGTGAGGGCCTGGCCCACCTGCGCCGGGGTGGCGCCGGGGTGCCCGGCCAGGTAGACCGCCGCCGCGCCCGCGACATGCGGTGCGGCCATCGACGTCCCGGAGATGGTGCTGGTGGCGGTGTCGCCGGTCCGCCAGTCCGAGGTGATGTCCGAGCCGGGCGCGAAGAGGTCCAGCGCTGGGCCGAAGTTGGAGTACTCGGCCCGCTCGTCGGTACGGGTGGAGGCGCCCACGGTGAGCGCTTCCGCCACCCGGCCGGGGGAGCTGCCGGAGGCGTCGGCGCCGTCGTTGCCCGCCGCGACCGTGTAGGTGATCCCGGCGGCGATGGAGTTGCGCACGGCGGCGTCGATGTCGGGGTCGGCTTCGCCGCCGATGCTCATATTGGCGACGGCCGGCCTCCTGGCGTGCGCGGTCACCCAGTCGATGCCGGCGATGACGTCCGAGGCGGCGCCGGACCCGGAGTCCCCGAGCACCCGTACGGCGACCACCGACGCCTTCTTGGCGACGCCGTGCGCGGCGCCCGCGATGGTCCCGGCGACATGGGTGCCATGGCCGTTGCCGTCCTGGGCGGTGTCGTCGCCGTCCACGAAGTCATGGCCGTAGGAGGCCCGGCCGCCGAAGTCCTGGTGGGTGATCCGGACGCCGGTGTCGATCACATACGCGGTGACGCCCGCGCCGGCGCTGTCCGGGTAGTGGTAGGCGCCGTCGAGCGGTAGGGCCGGCTGGTCGATCCGGTCCAGGCCCCAGGACGGCGGGTCGGTCTGGGTGGCGTCGATCCGTACGGTGACGTCCTGCCGTACCGAGCTGACCTCCGGGTCGGCCGCCAGCCGCTTGGCCTGGGCGTCCCCGAGCCGCAGCGAGAAGCCGTTGAGGGCGGCGCCGTAGACATGGGTCACCGTGCCGCCGTACCGGCCGGCCAGGCTGCGGCTCGCCTGGTCGGCGGCCCGAGCACCCGAGGCGGCGTCAGCGTGCAGCGCTCCCTTGAGGGTGACGATCCAACTGCCCGCTACCAGCCCGTGCGCCCGGGACCCCGGACCGGGCCGCTCGGCGGTGGCGGTGGCGGGCAGGGCTGCGGCGGCGGCCAGCAGGGAGGCGGCCAGCAGGCCGCCGGGGAGGAAGCGCTTCACTGCCATCGCGAGGTCTCTCCGTCTCGGTACCCCGGCGCGGTGGGCGGTCCGCGCCGCTGGGGAGAAACGTCGCCCGCGACCGCCCGGATGTCGTGCGGCCGCGCCGGAAAGCCACCGGTCGGCCCAGCGATCGGACACGGACGGCCGATGCCGCCGCCGGAGACGCCGGATGCCGCCGGAGACGCGATGCCGGCGCCGGGAACGCGGCGAGGCCGCGACCGGCGGGTGCCGGTCGCGGCCTCGGGGCGTACTGCGGGGGTACGGAGGGTCAGAGCTGCTCGACCACGTAGTCGATGCAGGCCGTCAGCGCCTCGACGTCGGACGGCTCCACCGCCGGGAACATGGCCACCCGCAGCTGGTTGCGGCCCAGCTTGCGGTACGGCTCGGTGTCCACGATGCCGTTGGCGCGCAGCACCTTGGCGATGGCGGCGGCGTCGATGCCCTCCGCGAAGTCGATGGTGCCGATCACCTGGGAGCGCTGCGCCGGGTCGGTGACGAACGGCGTGGCGTACGAGGACTTCTCGGCCCAGGTGTAGAGCCGCGAGGAGGAGTCCGCCGTACGGGAGACCGCCCAGTCCAGACCGCCCTGACCGCCCAGCCAATCCAGCTGGTCGGCCAGCAGGAAGAGGGTGGCCAGCGCCGGGGTGTTGTACGTCTGGTCCTTCGACGAGTTGTCGATCGCGGTCGGCAGGTCGAAGAAGGTCGGGATGTACCGGCCGGAGCCGGCGATCTCGGCGGCGCGCTCCAGGGCGGCCGGGGAGAAGACGCCGATCCACAGGCCGCCGTCGGAGGCGAAGTTCTTCTGCGGGGCGAAGTAGTAGACGTCGCTCTGGGTGATGTCCACCGGCAGGCCGCCGGCCCCGGAGGTGGCGTCCACCAGCACCAGCGAGCCCGCGTCGGCGCCCTCGACCCGGCGGATCGGCATGGCGACGCCGGTGGAGGTCTCGTTGTGGGTGAGCGCGTAGACGTCCACCCCCGCCTCGGCGACCGGCAGCGGGTGGGTGCCCGGGTCGGACTTGACGACACTCGGGTCGGCCAGCCACGGCGCGGCCTTGGTGGCCGCGGCGAACTTGGACGAGAACTCACCGAAGTGCAGGTGCTGGGACTTCTCCCGGACCAGGCCGAAGGCGGCGATGTCCCAGAAGGCGGTGGAACCGCCGTTGCCCAGCACGACCTGGTACCCCTCGGGGAGGGAGAACAGGCTGCTGACGCCGTCGCGCACCCGCCGCACCAGGTTCTTGACCGGGGCCTGGCGGTGGGAGGTGCCGAGAAGCGAGGTACCGGTGGCGGCGAGGGCACTCAGTGCCTCGGGGCGCACCTTGGACGGGCCGGCGCCGAAGCGGCCGTCGGCGGGCTTGATATCAGCGGGGATCTGGATCTGAGCCACGCGCGCAGCCTATCGGTTGCCGTCGCGCCCGCGCTGCTTCCGTCCAGCGGCTGAGACGTCGCGTCGGACGGGCGGGCCCGGCCCCCTGGGGAGGGGGCCGGGCCGGTGCCGGGTCACCCGGCGGGGGCGGTGCGGGTCAGCGGGCGGTCTCGCTGTAGCCCTCGACCTCGCGGGGGTCGCGCGGGCCGGGGCCGACATAGCGCGCGGAGGGGCGCACCAGGCGGCCGGTGCGCTTCTGCTCCAGGATGTGCGCCGACCAGCCGGCGGTACGGGCGCAGGTGAACATCGAGGTGAACATGTGCGCGGGCACCTCGGCGAAGTCCAGCATGATCGCCGCCCAGAACTCCACATTGGTGGCGAGCACCCGGTCCGGGCGGCGGTTGTGCAGCTCGTCCAGCGCGGCCTTCTCCAGCGCCTCCGCGACCTCGTAGCGCGGCGCGTCCAGCTCCTTGGCCGTACGGCGCAGCACCCGGGCGCGCGGGTCCTCGGCGCGGTAGACCCGGTGGCCGAAGCCCATCAGACGCTCGCCCTTGTCCAGCGCCTTCTTCACATAGCCGACCGCGTCGCCGGTGCGCTCGATCTCCTCGATCATGCCGAGCACCCGGGAGGGCGCGCCGCCGTGCAGCGGGCCCGACATGGCGCCCACCGCGCCGGACAGCGCGGCGGCGACGTCGGCGCCGGTGGAGGCGATGACGCGGGCGGTGAAGGTGGAGGCGTTCATGCCGTGCTCGGCGGCGGAGGTCCAGTAGGCGTCGACGGCCTTGACGTGCTTGGGGTCGGGCTCGCCGCGCCAGCGGATCATGAACCGCTCGACCACGGTCTCGGCCTTGTCGATCTCGCTCTGCGGGACCATCGGCAGCCCCTGGCCGCGCGCCGACTGGGCGACGTACGACAGGGCCATCACCGCGGCGCGGGCCAGGTTGTCGCGGGCCTGCTCGGCGTCGATGTCCAGCAGCGGTTTGAGGCCCCACACCGGGGCGAGCATGGCGAGCGCCGACTGCACGTCGACCCGGATGTCACCGGAGTGCACCGGGATCGGGAACGGCTCGGCGGGCGGCAGCCCGGGGTTGAACTTGCCGTCCACCAGCAGGCCCCAGACGTGCCCGAACGAGACGTTGCCGACCAGGTCCTCGATGTCGACTCCCCGGTACCGCAGGGAGCCGCCCTCCTTGTCGGGCTCGGCGATCTCGGTCTCGAACGCGACGACACCTTCGAGTCCGGGTACGAAGTCGGACATCAGGCGGCTCCTCATGATGTGGTCGACCTGCTGGCTTTGGTACGCCTGGGGTCTGGCTGGGGGTGGCAGGGCTCTGCCGTGCGGGGCACTGCTGTACGGGGTGATGCGCAGCGTACGCCTGCATGGCACGCAGTGCCAGATTGACAGGCACCGGGTGCAGACCGCCAGGCCGCACCCCCGGACGGACCGCCGCGCGGCGGCGCTGTCACCCGCCCGGGGCACCCGGTGGGCCGGTCGGCGGCGATGGCGCCGACGTGCGGATACGGGCGCGGGCGCGCGAGCCCGGCGGCGGGGAGTGCGGGCGGGTGGTGCACGCCCGGCGTGAGCCAGACCACAGTCGGCGGCCAGGAGGCCGGCCGCGCCGCCGCCACCCCGTACTGGATGATATGGACGTGCATCTCCCGGAACGCGCCCGCTCCGCGCCCCTCCGCCACCCCGCCTCCGAACCGCCCGCCACCCCGCCCGCCCCCGGCGGCGCGGCGGCCGGACCCGGGCCCGACCCCGCCTCGATGCGCCGCCAGTACAGCGCCGCCGGGCTCGCCGAACACGAACTGGCGCACGACCCGATGACGCAGTTCGGCCGCTGGTTCGCCGAGGCGGAGGCGGCCGGCGTCCACGAGCCCAACGCGATGGTGCTCTCCACCGCCGACGCGGCCGGCCGGCCCAGCTCGCGCACCGTGCTGCTCAAGGGCTACGACGGGCGCGGCTTCGTCTTCTACACCAACTACGGCTCCCGCAAGGGCACCGAGCTGGCGGCCAACCCGTACGCCTCGCTGCTGTTCCCCTGGCACCCGGTGGCCCGCCAGGTGATCGTCACCGGCAGTGTGGAGCGGGTCGGCCGCGATGAGACCGCCGCCTACTTCCGCACCCGGCCGCACGGCTCCCGGCTGGGCGCCTGGGCCAGCGAGCAGTCCCGGGTGGTCGCCTCCCGCCGGCTGCTGGAGCAGCGCTACGCCGAGCTGGCCGACCGCTACCCGGAGGGCGAGGGGGTGCCCGTGCCGCCGTTCTGGGGCGGCTTCCGGGTGCACCCGGAAGCCGTGGAGTTCTGGCAGGGCCGGCAGAACCGCCTGCACGACCGGCTGCGCTACCGCGCCGACCCCACCGCCCCCACCGGCTGGGCGATCGAGCGGCTCTGCCCGTAGCGTCCGCTCCGGCCGCCACCGGTCGGCCGTCCGCCGTCGTCGTCCGGCCGCCGCCCGGCCCCGGACAGCAGACAACCCGCAGGCTGTTCCCAGCCGGAGGCCCCTGGGGGACCGCCGACTCGGCACCGGGGGACGATCCCGGTGGGCCTGCGGGTCGGGTGTCTGCTGTGGATTAGCCCGCCGCCGACTCGGCAGCCGGGCCGGCGGCTAGGAAGCAGCCACCTCACGCGTCCTGGGAGTACTCAACTCAGGATCACCTCCTTTCCGGTGTGCCGCCACGATAGGCACGCCCCGGCCGTGGCGGCAACGGTTTTTTCGGGTGGTCCGAGCGCCCGGCGCCGCCGGAGTGCGGCCACCCGGACGGGTCGATTCGGCGGCCGGTTTTGTGGAAAGAGGTGTACAGCTGTCTTCCCGCAGGTTGAATGAACGTGCACGTGGGGGAGGTGGGCACCATGACCGCACAGCGACCGACGGCACCAGTACCGGCGGAGCCCGGCTCGCGGCTCCGCAAGGCGGGCGTCGCACCGCCGCCTCCCGACCACGGGCTGCTGCTCGCGCTGATGGAGTCGATGGAGGTCGGGCTCTGCGCCCTGGCCGCCGACGGCGCCGTCACCCACTGGAACCGCGAGGCCGAGCGGCTGCTCGGCTGGTCCGCCGCCGAGGCCGTCGGCCGGCCCGGCCTGGCCGGCTGGGCGGTGCGCGAGGCGGACGCCGACGCGGTCACCGGCCTGCTGCGCGGCGCCGCCGCCGAGGGGCGCCGCCGGGTGCAGGAGTTCGCGCTGCTCACCCGGGACGGCCGCCGGGTGCTGGTCCGGGCCCAGGCCGGGGCGGTGGCCGGCGCCGGCGCCGGGGACGGGCTGTACTTCGCCTTCTCCGAGGCCCGCGCCCAGGTGGACCTGGAGCGGGCGCTCGGCCTGTCCGAGGCGCTGTTCCAGGAGGCGCCGCTCGGCGTGCTGCTGGTCGACGCCGACCTGCGGCCGGCCGCCGCCGGCGCCTCCGCCGCGCGCACCCTGCGGGTCGAGCGCGGCGCCCTGCTGGGGCACCCGCTGGGCGAGGTGCTGCGGGAGGGCCTGGAGGAGCTGGAGTCGGCGCTCCAGCAGGTGCTGACCACCGGCGAGCCGCTGGGTGGGGTGAAGCTCTGGGTGACCCTGAGCGGCGAGGAGGAGCCGCGCCGCCGCTGCCTGCGCAGCGAGTTCGTCCGGCTGGGCTCGCCGCTCGGGGAGGAGCCGGTGCCGCTCGGGGTGGCCTGGCTGTTCGAGGACGTGACCCGGCACGAGCGGGCCGAGCAGGAGGGCACCGTGCTGCGCTTCCGCGCCACCCAGCTGCGGCGCGCCGGGCTCGCCGCCGCCGAGTGCGAGGACCCGATGGAGGGCGCGGTCGGCTATCTGGACTTCGTCCTGGCGGGCTTCGCGGACCACGCCTATCTCGACCTGGCCGCCGACGGCGACCGGGGCGGCCTGCTGCGCGTGGCGGCCTCGCCGGCCGGCGGTCCGGTCGCGCCGCAGGACCCGGGCCCGGAGCCGTCCGGCATCCCCGTCCGCTACGGCGAGCTGCACCCGGCGCTGCGGGCGCTGGAGCGCGGCGGCGCGGTCTGCGTCACCGGCGGCGGCGACCCGGCGTGGGCGGTGGAGCGGCGCTGGCCGGCCGGCACGGTGCACGGGCTCTGCACGGTGCTGCGCAGCCGGGGCCGTACGGTCGGGGTGCTCACCTTCCTGCGCGGTCCGGGCCGCCGCCGCTTCGACCGCCCGGATCTGGCGTACGCGGAGGACATCGCCTCCCGGGTGGCCGCCGCGGTGGACCTGGCCGGGCGGGGGCCCCGGTAGCGGGGCCGCAGCGGGAGGTTCGGGCAGCGGGAGGTTCGGGCGGCGGGAGGTTCAGAAGGTGTAGAAGACCCGGTCGGCCTGCTCGGCGAGCAGCTGCGCGTTCCACTCCGTACCGCCGTCGATGTTGCCGGAGCGGAACAGCGGCGGGGTCACCCCCATCTCGGTGAGCCGGCCCACCGCCGTGGCGATCACGGCCTGCATCAGGGCCACCGTCACGATGGTGGAGACCGGGCCGAAGGTGGTCGGCGCGCCCTCGATCCGCAGCTCGCCGTCGCCCACGGCGATCTTGGTGTCCAGCACGATGTCGCAGTGGTCCTTGAGGTACGTCCCCGACGGGTGCCGGGAGGAGACCGCCGCCGGGTACGCCAGCGAGGTCAGCCCGACCACGGTCAGCCCGCGCTCCCTGGCGTGCGCGGCCAGCTCCACCGGCATCATGTTGCGGCCGGAGAGCGAGATCACGAAGAGCAGGTCGCCGCGCCGGGCCGGGCTGGCGTCCAGCGTCGCGGTGGCCAGGCCGGAGACCCGTTCCAGGGCGCTGCCCAGCGGCGCGGGCATCACGTCCACACCGGTGACCCCGGGGACGGAGAGCAGGTTCATCAGCACCAGGCCGCCGGCCCGGTAGACCACGTCCTGGGCGGGCAGCGAGGAGTGGCCGGCGCCGAAGGCGAAGACCCGGCCGCCGTCCGCCACCGTACGGGCCAGTACCTCGGCGGCGCGGTCCACCTGCGCCGCCTCCTCGTCGCGGGCCCGCCGCAGCAGGGAGAGGGCCGCGTCGAAGTACTGCCCTGCCAGGTCGCTCATGCTCTGCCTGCTCTCTCTCCGGTCGCCCGGCGGGAGTCGGAGTGGTCTGGACCGCAGCGGTCCCGGCGAGCACGGTGGGGCCTGGCGGAGTCCGCTGTCAACAGCGTGGCTCGGTTGTCGTAGCGATGCGACAGAATTGGACGAGGAATCCTAGGAACGGAGCCGACGGCCGTGAGTGGACTGATCGACACAACGGAGATGTACCTCCGGACCATCCTGGAACTGGAGGAGGAAGGCATCGTCCCCATGCGCGCGCGGATCGCGGAGCGCCTGGAGCAGAGCGGGCCCACGGTCAGCCAGACCGTCGCCCGGATGGAGCGGGACGGGCTGCTGCGGGTGGCCGGTGACCGGCACCTGGAGCTGACCGAGGAGGGTCGCCGGCTGGCGGTCCGGGTGATGCGCAAGCACCGGCTCGCCGAATGCCTGCTGGTCGATGTGATCGGCCTGGAGTGGGAGCAGGTGCACGCCGAGGCGTGTCGCTGGGAGCATGTGATGAGCGAGGCGGTGGAGCGCCGGGTGCTGGAGATGCTCGGCCACCCCACCGAGTCTCCGTACGGGAATCCCATTCCCGGTCTGGAGGAACTGGGCGATGCCCCGGCGGTGGGTGAGGGCTTCGACGCCGGGCTGCTGACCCTGGGCACGCTCGACCCGGGCACTGACGGGAAGAACGTGGTGATCCGCCGGATCGGTGAGCCGATCCAGACGGACGCGCAGCTGATGCAGACGCTGCGCCGGGCCGGGGTCCAGCCGGGCGCGGTGGTGCATGTCACCGAGGCGGCCGGCGGGGTGCTGGTCGGCAGCGGCGGTGAGGCCGCCGAGCTGAACAGCGAGATCGCCTCGCACGTCTTCGTCGCCAGGGCATGATCGGGCGCCGGCCACGGCACTGCCGCGGCCGGCGGCCGGTATGCACGGCGGAGGGCCCCAGCGCTCCCCGTGCGCCGAAGCCCTCCGCTGTCCAGCCGTCTCCCGGAACCCCGAGCGCACCGGGCGACGTCCCCCTCCCTCGATCCCCCGACCCTTTCCCTCCCCGGTTTCCCTCCCCGGTTTCCCCCGACCCTTTCCTCCCCCGAGGTCCTCGACCCGGCTTCCCCGTCCGGGCGGCACCTCCGCTTGCGGAGTTTCTCCTTTCCTGATCGGACCCTGTCGGGTCCGTCCCTTTCTGATCCCTCCCGACCGTTTTTCTCCCCCTGGCTGCCGCCGCCAACCCTGGCGCCCTGTCCCTCGTACGGGCGGGTTGTCCGGACCGAGGGCGGGTACATCCGGTTCTTATCCGCACCTTGCCCCCGGCGGGACGCCGGTCCATCACCCGTGACGGTGAGGAGGGGCGGGCGGGAGTGACGGCTGATGCGCAATCAGTCTGCTGCTCAGCGGTAGGTCATGGTGGCGCGTGGTGGGGCGCACGGATGCACCACCGGGGGCGCTGAGGGGTCGGCGCGTCCGCCGTGGGTACTCCAGGGGGTGGCGTACATCGCTACGCTGGACCACCCCTGGCCGCGCCGATGTCGGGAATGCGTGCGGAACGGTGACCCCGGGCCGGAGCGCGGGGCCGGGGCGGTCCGGCGGAGCCGGGAAGCAGAGGTCGCCCGCCGGGGTGCCGGTGGGCGCTGGGGAGGCGAAAGACCATGGCCGCCAGACCGCTGGTCGCACGACAGCCCAACGAACGGTTGCAGTCGCTGATCCAGGAGGCGGGCTGCTCCAACGCGGGCCTCGCCCGCCGGGTCAACCTCTGCGGGGCGGAGCACGGCTACGACCTCAGATACGACAAGACCTCCGTCGCCCGCTGGCTGCGCGGCCAGCAGCCCCGGGGCCAGGCGCCCACCGTGATCGCGGAGGCGCTGGGCCGCAAGCTCGGCCGGTCGGTGAGCGTCGACGAGATCGGCATGGCCGACGGCAAGAACCTCTCCAGCGGGATCGGCCTCCAGTTCGCGCCGACCCTGGCCGGCGCGGTGGAGCAGGCCTGCGAGCTGTGGCGCAGCGACGTGGGCCGGCGCGACTTCCTCACCGGCGCCTCGGTGGCCGCCTCGGCGCTGGTGGAGCCCAGCCGCGACTGGCTGATCACCCCGCCCGATCCGGCCGTCGCCCGCTCCTCGGGACCCCGGGTGGGCGCCGCCGACGTGGCCGCCGTCCGGGCCACCACCGCGATGCTGGTCGACCTGGACCACCGGTTCGGCAGCGGGCATGTCCGGCCGGTGGTGGTGCACTACCTCAACAGCGTCGCCGCCGGGCTGCTCGGCGGCTCGTACCGCGAGGAGACCGGGCGCCGGTTGTTCGCGGCGGTGGCCCGGCTGACCGAGCTGGCCGGGTACATGGCCGTGGACACCGGGCAGCCGGGGCTGGCCCAGCGGTACTACATCCAGGCGCTGCGACTGGCCCAGGCGGCGGGGGACCGGGCGTACGGCGGGTATGTGCTCGCCTCCTCGATGAGCCATCTGGCGGCGTCGCTCGGCAACCCCCGGGAGATCGCCCAGCTGGCGCGGGCCGCGCAGGAGGGCGCGCGGGGCGCCGCCACGCCCACCGCGATGGCCATGTTCCACGCCGCCGAGGCGCGCGGGCACGCCCTGATGGGCGACGACCGGGCCTGTCGGCTGGTGGCGGCCCGTGCGGTGGACGCCATGGAGCACAGCCGGCCGGAGGAGGACCCGGACTGGATCGCCCACTTCGACGACGCCTACCTCGCCGACGAGTTGGCCCACTGCCACCGCGACCTGGAGCAGGGCCGGCCGGCCGAGCGCCAGGCGCGCGCGGCGCTGGAGCGGCACCCGGAGACCCGGGTGCGCCGGCGCGCGGTGGATCTGGTGCTGCTGGCCACCGCCCAGCTCCAGCAGCGCGACCTTGAGCAGGCGTGCGACACCGGCGCGCGGGCGGTGGGGATGCTGTCCGGGCTGCGCTCCCACCGGGGTGAGGAGTACCTGGACGACTTCCGGCGGCGGCTGGAGCCGTACCGGGAGCAGCGGGCGGTACGGGAGTTCCACCAGCGGGCCGAGGAGACGGAGGCGGCGGCGGCCTGACGGACGGGCCGTCAGGTGCCGGTGGTCATGGGCGCGTAGTCACCCGTTGCGGTGAACGGGTAGCGTGGGGCGACGTTCCGAAGAGGTGGACCGTGGGGGGCCGGGCCGCCTGCTGCCGCCCGGCACCGCGCACAGTTGAGGAATCGCGTTGAACCAGCGCCGCCCGAACTCCCGTGAACTGAACCCGGATGACCTCTTCCGGCCCGAGCCCGCCCAGCCCGGCTACCCGCAGGAGGGTGGCGGCTACGGCTACCCGGGTCCGCAGGGGCAGCCGGAGTACCTGGCCCCCGGGCCCGGCGGCTGGGGCGCGCCGGACCAGGGGGCCGGTCAGGACGCGGCGGCCACGCAGTACCTGCCGCCGTACCCGGCGGGCGACCCGGCGGCGGGTGGGCATGACGCCGCTCCGGCGACGCAGTACCTGCCGCCGTACCCGGCCGGTGACCCGGCGGCGGGTGGGCATGACGCGGCCCCGGCGACGCAGTACCTGCCGCCGTACCCGGCCGGCGACCCCGGTTTCCCCGGGCAGCCGCCGCAGCCCGGGTACGGCGGCGGGCCCGCGCCCGCACCCACGCCGTACGGGGGTGGCGGCGGGCAGGGCGGCGGGTACCTCCAGCAGCAGATGCGGGAGGAGCGCGCGCCCCGGCGGTCGTCCGGCGGCCGCAGACCCTCCGGCAAGGTGATCGCCGGAGTCGTGGTCGGCGCCTGCGCGCTGGTCGGCATCCTCGGCGGCGCGCTGCTCAGCGGCGGCAGCGGCGGCGACGACGTCAAGAACACGGCCGCCTCCGCCCAGGCCGACACCAGCGCCGCCGCCTCGCAGTCGGCTGCCCCCGCCGCCCCGGCCCCCTCCACCGCCGCGTCCAAGGCAACCACCGTGGACCCGGCCCTCAAGGCGCAGGCCCAGGCGCTGTACGGGCTGCTCGGCTCGGCCAGCAGCAGCCGCGATTCGGTCGTCGCGGCGGTGGGTGCGATCGGCAGCTGCCAGAACGTGGGCGACGCCCGGCAGAAGCTCCTGGCGGCGGCGGGCCAGCGGCGGCAGCTGGTGGCCAACTTGGCCGGGCTCCAGGTCGACAAGTTGCCGGGCGGCGACCGCCTCGCCGCCCAGCTCCGCGCGGCCTGGCAGGCGTCGGCCAGCGCCGACGAGGAGTACGCGGCCTGGGCGCGGGACTCCAACCGCTCCTGCCGGCGGCACCACGGCCCGGCGAGCGGCGGCCACCGCGCCAAGGGCGACGTCTCCAGCGGGGTCGCCACCGCTGCCAAGAAGCAGGCGTCGGCGCTCTGGAACCCCATCGCCAAGCAGACCGGCCTCCCGGCCCGCTCCTTCACCCAGCTCTGACCCGGGCACCCGGCTCTGACCCGGCCCGCCGGGCGGCGCGGCCGTCCGGCGGTTCCGGCGTCTTCGGCGGTGGGTCGGTGTGCGGTGTGGTGGTCCGGCTCGGCGGGGGTGTCCGGTCGGGTCGGCTCGTGCGGTGGCGCGGGCTGCTGCGGGCGGGGGTGGGCGGGTCCGGCGGGCGGCCCGGCTCGGCGGCCCGGGGTGGCTGGGCCGGGGCGGCCGGGGTGCGGCATGCTGGGCGGCATGTCGGAGCCGCCGTACCCCAATGACCCTGCCACCGCTGACCCCGAGCCCAAGCCCGAGCCGGAGTCCGGGCCCGGACCGCTGGCGGGCTGGACCGTGGCCGTCACCGCCGACCGGCGGCGGGAGGACCTGGTCGGCCTGCTGCGGCGCCGTGGGGCCCGGGTGGTGGAGGCACCGGCGATGTCCACCCTGCCGCTGGAGGACGACGAGGAGCTGCGGGCCGCCGTGGCCGCCTGCGTCGCCGCCGCGCCAGACTATGTGGCCGTCACCACCGGCGTCGGCTTCCGGGGCTGGCTGGGGGCCGCCCGCTCCTGGGGCACCGGTGACGAGCTGACCGCCGCGCTCGCCCGGTCCGCCGTGGCCTGCCGGGGGCCCAAGGCCACCGGCGCGGTGCGCGGCTTCGGGCTGCGCGAGGCGTACGCGTCACCGGGCGAGTCCAATGACGAACTGCTCGGCTGGCTGCTCGACCAAGAGCTGGCGGGCCGCCGGGTCGCGGTGCAGGAGCACGGGGCGCCGATGCCGGAGTTCTGCGCCGCGCTGCGCGCCGCCGGGGCCGAGGTGCTGCCGGTGCCCGTCTACCGCTGGGGGCCGCCCGCCGACCCGGGGCCGCTGCGGGAGCTGGTGGCGGCGGCGGTGGCGGGTGAGGTGCAGGTGGTGACCTTCACCAGTCAGCCCGCCGTGCAGGGGCTGTTCGACCAGGCGCGGCAGCTCGGCCGGTACGAGGAGCTGGTGGCGGCGCTGCGCGACGGACGGGTGCTCGCCGCCGCGATCGGGGAGGTGTGCGCCCGGCCGCTGGACGCCGCCGGGGTGCCGTCGGTCCACCCCGAGCGGGGTCGGCTGGGCTCGCTGGTACGGCTGCTGGAGCAGGAGTTGCCCCGGCGCGGTTGAGTCGGCGCAGAGGGGCGCGCGGGGGGCGTGCGGCCCATCAGGGCGCCGGTATGTCAGCCTCGCGAAGAACGTACTATCGGATTCTTATGTCGGTCTCCTCGAACTCTTTCCGCGCACGGTCCCGCTCCAGCACGATGGGCGGCATGCCGCTCAACGACTTGCCGTGGTGGCGCTGGCGGGCCCGGGTCCGCTCCGCGCTGCACATGCTCTCCGACCCGGCCTTCCAGCAGGACTGCTGGGTGAACGGCCGGGAGGGCTTCGGGGACGTGACCGACGCCGTCTACCGCCTGGTCGAGGACACCTGGCTGGACCAGTGGTCCGCCGAGAAGTACGTGGGCACCATCTTCCGCGACTCCGGCGAGGCCGCCCTGGTCGACGTGGCCGTGCTGCGGGTGCTGCGCATCCTGCACCAGGTCGGCGCCGACGCCCCCGCCACCGCGTACCTGGGACACCACGGCTGGCCGGAGGCGGTCCGGGCCGCCCGCGAGGCCCATCTGCGGCTGGCCGGGAACGACGGCGAGGACCCGGACGCCCCGCCGCGCTCGCTCGACGTACTGGCGATCCTCACCCGCACCGCCTGACACCCGCACCGCCTGACACCCGCCACCTCCTGACACCCGCCACCTCCTGACACCCGCCACCTCCTGACACCCGCCACCGCCTGACGCAGATCCCCGTTCCGCAGTGCGGGCAACGCCGGACGGGCGGGCCGGTCTGTGCCAGGCTTGACCCCCAGGGCCCGCGAGGCCGCTACCGGTGTTGGGAGAGGACGGCGACGACCGTGGCAGAGCAGAACGAAGCAGCGGACGGCCAGACCGGTCGGTCGCGCCAGTACGTCCTCACCCTGTCCTGCCCGGACAAGCAGGGCATCGTGCACGCCGTGTCCAGCTACCTCTTCATGACCGGCTGCAACATCGTCGACAGCCAGCAGTTCGGGGACCAGGACACCGGCCTGTTCTTCATGCGGGTGCACTTCTCGGCCCAGGACCCGGTCACCGCCGACAAGCTGCGGGCCAGCTTCGCCGCCGTCGGCGCCTCCTTCCACATGGACTGGCGCATCCACCCGTCCGACGAGAAGATGCGCGTGCTGCTGATGGTCAGCCGGTTCGGGCACTGCCTCAACGACCTGCTGTTCCGTACCAGCATCGGTGCGCTGCCGGTGGAGATCGCCGCCGTGGTCTCCAACCACACCGACTTCGAGGGCCTGGCGCAGTCCTACAACGTGCCCTTCCACCTCATCCCGGTCACCCGCGACACCAAGGCGGACGCCGAGGCGCGGCTGCTCCAGCTGGTGGAGAAGGAGAGCGTCGACCTGGTGGTGCTGGCCCGCTACATGCAGGTGCTCTCCGACGACCTGTGCCGGGCACTGCCGGGGCGGATCATCAACATCCACCACTCCTTCCTGCCGAGCTTCAAGGGCGCCAAGCCCTACCACCAGGCGCACGCCCGGGGCGTGAAGCTGATCGGCGCCACCGCGCACTACGTCACCGCCGCGCTGGACGAGGGGCCGATCATCGAGCAGGAGGTCGAGCGGGTCACCCATGACGTCACCGCCGACCAGCTGGTCGCCGTCGGCCGCGACGTGGAGTGCCAGGCGCTGGCCCGCGCGGTGAAGTGGCACAGCGAGCACCGGGTGCTGCTCAACGGCACCCGTACGGTGGTCTTCGCCTGAGCCCCGCCCGGCGGCCCCGGGGTCAGGGCCGGGAGAGCAGCGGCAGGGCGCGCAGCACCTCGCGGACGGCGGCCGGGTCGCCGTCCTGGCCGACCGGCAGCCGGTCCGGGTCCCGGTGGGCGGCGGCCAGGTAGCAGAACTCCAGCCCGTCGATGACCACCGAGGCCACCGGCGCGGCGCCCGGCGGCGGGGCCGTCGCCGCGTCCAACGGGATCAGCCACTCCCCGGCCGCCGGGCCCTCGATCACCAGCCGCAGCGCCCGGCCGGTGTCGGTACCGGCATCGGTGTCGGCGGTGCCGGTGGCGGCGCGCAGGCCGCCGATCGCGGCGGGCAGCATCCGGGCCGCCAGGTCGACCATCAGCCGCAGGTGCTGCGGCGCGGGCGGCCCGTACGGGTAGTCCACCGCGCGGGCCACGTCGTCGCCGTGAATCCAGCACTCGAAGGCGCGGTCCACGAAGGCATCGCGGGCCGGCAGCCGGAACGCGCCGTAGTCCACCTCGACCGCGCCGCCGTCCGGCCCGGCCAGCGAGGCGGTGCGCACCAGCTCCCGGCTCTGGTCGCGCCAGAGTGCGCGGACCACCTCCGGCGCCGACCGGCGGTGTACGCCGATCAGCCGCTCGGTGCGGTCGGCCACGGCGGTCCACGGGGCCGGCCCGGCGGCCGGGGCCTGCCCGCCGGGCACCGGATCGGCCAGCCCGTACGCCCGGCCGACGAAACCGTCCACCGCCGCCAGATGGCACAGCACCTCGGCCGGCTGCCACCGCTGCGCGCCGCCGTGCCAGGGCAGCTCGGCCTGCTCCAGCCACTCACCGGCGCCCAGGTCGCGCAGCAGCGCGTCCAGCCTGGCGGTCTCGGCCGAGTACGGCGCGACCCAGCGCGGCACCCGGATGCGCGGCGCGCGCCGGGCCAGGCAGCTCTCCAGCACCTGGCCGCGCAGCTCCGGCGCCGGGTCCAGCGGCTCGTCGGCGGAGAGCCGGCCCGCCGCGTCGCGCAGCCGGGCGGCCTCCACCGCGCACGGCCCGCACCCGGGCAGATGCCGCTCCAGCAGCGCGGCCTCCTCCGGCGGGCAGGCGTCCAGCGCCCAGGCGCCGAGCAGCCCGCGCAGCGCCTCGTGCTCGACGGCCGGCAGTGCGGCGGCCGGGGCGGGCGCGGTCACCGGCCGCCCTCCATGGCCAGCGCGGTGGCCAGCAGTTGCAGCCCGAGCCGCATCCGGTGCTTGGCGGTGGCCTCGCTGACGCCCAGCTCCCGGGCGGCCTGCGGGTAGCTGCGGCCGCCGAAGTAGGTGAGGGTGAGCGTTTCGCGCAGCGGGTGCGGCAGCGAGGTGAGCACGTACTGGACGCGGGCGGCGGTGGCGGCGGCGAGCACCCGCGCCTCCACGCCGTACGGCTCCGGTGCGGTGTCGGCCGTACAGGGGTCGGCAGCGTCGGTGGCGTCGGGGTCGGTGGCGTCGGGGTCGGTGGCGTCGGGATCGGCGGTCACGGCGGGGTCGGCCGCCGTACGGTCCCCGACCGGCGGCAGGCCGCTGTGGCGGCGCAGCCGGTCGACGGCCCGGCGGTGGGTGAGGGTGCCGATCCAGGAGCGCAGCGAACCCTGGGCGGGGTCGAACTCCTCGGGGTGCTCCCAGATGTGGCCGAAGACCTCGCGGGTGATCTGCTCGGCGTCCTCCTGGCTGTCGAGCACCCGGTTGGCCAGGCCGTGCACCAGCGGGGCGAACTGGTCGTACAGCTCGCCGAGGGCCGCCTCCTCACCGAGGGCGAGGCGTTCCCGGATGCGGTGGTCCCACCGGACGGGGACGGCAGTCGCCATGCACACCCCCCCTTCCCTGGGAGCACCGTCGGTTCCGGACCGGTCTCCCCTGGCGGTCCCGACGTACTGTCCTGACGCTTCGTCCGCCCAGGGGGAGGGGCTCGCGCGGCGCTCGGACCACCCAAGGTAGCCGAGCCGCAAGCCGGATTGCTCGGGATTGCGCGAAGAGCGCGAGTCTGCTTGTGACCGCCGGTTCAGGGGGCGGTAAGCGCCGGGCGCGCGCGGGCGCGGCGGGTGCGACACGCGCCGGGGCCGGTGCTTCCATGCGCCGGGGGCGGCGACGGTCCTCCGGAACCCCGGCGGGCGGGGTGGCAACGGCTCCGGAGGGCTCGAAAACTGATGTTTCGTCCGCAACGTTACGGCTGTGTGACCCCGCACCCTGTCCAACCGGCGCAAAGACCGCATAGGGTCGTCGGCGGCCGGAGCGCTGCCCGGGAAACCGCCCGGACTGCCTCGCCCGGCATGGAAGGGACAGGGGCCCGTGGTGCTGGCAGTGACCTCGGAGGAGCACGGCGGCTGGACGGTGCTCCGCGTGGCGGGGGAGATCGACCTCGTCTCCGGGGCCACGGTGCGCCTGCGCATCCACGAGGCGGTCGCGGAGGGCCGCCGCAAGCTGGTGCTGGACCTCGCCGAGGTGCGCTTCTGCGACTCCAGCGGGGTCGGGGTGCTGATCGCCGCCCGCCGGCTGATGCGCTCCTGCGCCGGTGAGCTGCGGCTGGTGATCCCCGGCCACCACCAGGACGGCCAGGAGAGCCGGGTGCAGCGGGTCTTCAACGCGCTTGGCGTGCGCCGGCTCTTCGACATCCACCCGGACCTCGCCTCGGCGGTGGCCACCGCACCGGCCCGGCACGGCGGCCCGAGCGCCGGGGGCGGCGAGGTACCGCTCTCGGCCTGATCCGCGGGCGGGTCCCGGCGCCTGGCCGGGTCCTGACATCCGGGCGGGTCCTGACACCCGATCGGGACCAGATGCCCGATCGGTGCCTGAAGCACGGTCGGGCCTGAAGCACGGTCGGGCCTGGGGCGCGGGCGGGGCCTGCTGCCGGTTCGGGCTGGGGGGACGGTCGGTTCGTTACCCTCGTCGGAGGGTCCACGAACCGTCCCGGGACCTGCGCGAGGGCAGTATGCACCGTCCCGTGCCGTGGCCGTCGGAATATGCCCGAAGCGCTTGCTGCTCGCCGTTCCGTCGGATCATTCTGGGGCGAACCGTGCCGAGGAGAGCGTATCGGCCCGCGACTACGGGTGGTGTGAGCGGTGCAGGTGCTTCAGGTGCAGACGGCGGTGCAGCCGGATCCGGCGGAGGTCGGCCGCGCCCGCAGATGGGTGAGGACGCGTTTGCGGGGCTGCGGCCTCGATCCGGACGCGCCGCTCGCGGAGACCCTGGTCCTGGTGGTCTCCGAGCTGGTGACCAACGCCGTGGTGCACACCGGCCGCGCGGCGGTGCTGCGGCTGCTCTTCCCGCTCGATCCGGCGCCCGAGGTGGTGGCGGTCCGGATCGAGGTCGCGGACGCCAGCGACGTCCCGCCGCAGCCCCGGCACGCGGAGGGCGACGCGGTGGGCGGCCGGGGCCTCGAACTGGTCGACTGCCTCTGTGACCGCTGGGGTTGGTACCCCGAGGGAGCGGGGAAGCGTGTCTGGTGCGAGATCGACCGGGAGCCGGCCGCCGGACCGGCCGTCCCGGCGCAGCAGCCCCGGGCCCTGGCGGTCTGACTCGCCCCGGGCGGCCCAGCGGGAGGAGGCCGGATGGACGTGGACGGCTTCGTCCTGCCGGACGGGGTCACCGCCGTCGACGGCGCGGTCGACCTGGAGCGCGGTGACGGCTGGGTGCAGCCCTGGCGGCTGCCGTACGCCGATCTGGAGCTGTACGACCCACTGCTGACCGTCGCCGCGCTGGGCCCGGCCGGCGTACGGCTGCGCTGCACCACCGACTCCCGCCATCTGGCGCTGGACGTCCGGCCGGTGGCGCCGCCCGACTTCGGTGACCCGGCGGCCGGGGCCGGCCCGCCCCCGTACGGCCTGGTGCTGGACGGCGTGCCGGTCCGCGAGGTGCCCGCCCCCGGGCGGCCGCTCACCGACGCCGTGGTCGACCTGCCCGACCTGCCGCCGGGTGAGAAGCAGGTCGAGATCTGGTTGCCGCCGCTGCCCGGCGTACGCATCCGCGCGCTGCGGGCGGTCGACGGCCGCCCGATCCGCCCGCCGGCGCCGGACCGGCGCCCCCGCTGGACCGTGTACGGCAGCAGCATCACCCAGGGCCACGGGGTGCCGCCGACCGGGAGTTGGCCGGCCGTCGCCGCCCGGCTGCTGGGGCTGCGGCCGACCAACCTCGGCTACAGCGGCTCCTGCCTGCTGGAACCGCTGGTCGCCCGGGTGGTCGCGGCGCTGCCCGCCGACCGGATCACCCTGGAGGTCGGCATCAATGTCCACAACTCGGCGGCGCTGCGGGCCCGCACCCTGGCCTCGGCGCTGCACGGCTTCCTGGCCGTGATCCGGGACCGGCGGCCGGCGGTGCCGGTCACGGTGGTCTCCCCGCTGTACGGCGGCGAGCTGCGCGAGACCAGCGCCGACAGCTGGTTCGAGGTGCCCGGCAGCGGCCCGCAGCGGGTCACCGGGGACATGACGCTGCCGCAGATACGGGAGGTGCTGGCGGGGGTGGTGGCGCTGCGGAGGCGGCGCGGGGACGCCGCACTGGCTTATTTGGACGGGTGCGGACTCCTCGCCGCCGAGGACGCCGCCGCCGGCCGGATGCCGGACGGTCTGCACCCCGACGCCGCAGGTCAGCGGCTGATCGGGCAGCGCTGGGCCGCGTACGCCGGTGCGCGGCGATAGACGCTTTCCGGCCAGCGTGCTGGGGTCATGATGTCTGATAAGCACGGCAACCCTTCCGAATTTCGGACAAGCCATTGACGCCACGTGTCGGCCTGATCACCCTTGGACGAAGGGGTCCGTTGCGAGGGGACGCCGAGGCGGCAACCCGGTGTCCAGCCCAGCCGGAGTCTCCTTGGCGAGTGCGGATTCACGCGGCACCGGCCAGGGCCCGGGTGTCGCGGTCGGGTGGCGGGCGCCGTGCCCCGCTGTGCGTACGGCGCGCCACCACCCGGTCGTGTCCCCGGTCGTGCTCCCGGTCGTATCGGCGGTCGTATCGGCGGGCGGGGCCCGGTCAGCGCCCACCGGCCGCGCCGGCGCGGAAGGTCCGCCGGTAGCCGCTCGGTGACACCCCCAGCAGCTCCCCCAGATGCTGGCGCAGCGACGCCGCCGTGCCGAAGCCCGCCTCCCGCGCCACCTGCTCGACCGTCAGGTCGGTGGACTCCAGCAGCAGCCGGGCCCGCTCGGTCCGCTGTAGCAGCAGCCACTGCACCGGGCTGGTGCCGACCTCCTCCCGGAAGCGCCGGGTGAAGGTCCGTACGCTCATCCCCGCCTGCGCCGCCCACACCCGCAGCCCCAGCGGCTCCGCCAGCCGGTCCAGCGCCCAGACCCGGGCGGCGGCGGTGGAGCCCCGCTCCCCGGTGCCGACCGGCGGCATCGGCAGCTCCATGTACTGCGCCTGGCCACCGTCCCGCCACGGCGGTACCACGCAGGTCCGGGCGACCCCGTTGGCCACCGTGCTGCCGTGGTCGCGCCGCACCAGGTGCAGGCAGAGGTCCACCCCGGCGGCCACCCCGCCGGAGGTGAGCAGGTCGCCGTCGTCGGTGAACAGCACATCCGGGTCGAGCCGCACCCGGGGGTAGAGCCGCCGGAACTGCTCGGTGTAGCGCCAGTGGGTGGTGGCCGGGCGGCCCGTCAGCAGCCCGGCGGCGGCCAGCACGAACGCGCCGGTGCAGATGGACACCAGCCGAGTGCCCGGCCTGACCCGGGCGAGGGCCGCCGCCACCGGCGGTGAGAGCCGGCCCTCGGTGAACCAGGGCCCGTCGTCGTACATGGCCGGGATGATCACCGTGTCGGCCGTCTCCAGCAGCTCGGGCCCGTGCGCCACCGAGATCCGGAAGTCGGCGCTGGTGGCGACCGGACCGCCGCTCACGGTGCAGGTCGCCACCTCGTACAGCGGGACGCCGTCCGGGGCGCGGGCGCTGCCCATGATCCGGGACGGGATGGACAGCTCGAAGGCGACCACCCCCTCCAGCGCCAGCACCGCCACCCGGTGCGGTCCTGCCATGGCCGCCCCCCTCTCTCCAGTCGGGCCGCTGGCCCGAACCTTGCGCAAGATGGCCATCGGGCCACTCGTTCCCAGCATGCACCCTGCGGACACTGGTCCGGTGAGCGCCCCGACCGATCTGACCGACCTGCCCGACGAGCCCAACGGCCAACCCCAGCAGCCCCCGCAGCCGCAGCAGCCGCAGCAGGCCCAAAAGCCCCAGCCGGCCCGAAAGCCGCAGCCCCGCCGCCCGCACTACGCCTGGGTCGTCGCCGGCGTGGCCCTGCTGGTGCTGGTCGGCGCGGCCGGCTTCCGCTCCACCCCCGGCCTGATGATGGAGTCGCTGCACCACGAGTTCGGCTGGTCGCACGGCCTCATCTCCAGCGCCGTCTCCGTCAACCTGGCCCTCTACGGGCTCACCGCGCCCTTCGCCGCCGCCCTGATGGACCGGTTCGGCATGCGGCTGGTCGTCACCAACGCGCTGCTGATGATCGCCGCCGGCAGCGGGCTGACCGTCTTCATGACGGCCGGCTGGCAACTGGTGCTCTGCTGGGGCGTGCTGGTGGGCCTCGGCAGCGGCAGCATGGCCGGCGCCTTCGCCACCACCGTCAGCGGCCGGTGGTTCAGCGCCCGCCAGGGGCTGGTCACCGGCGTCCTCACCGCGGGCGGCGCCGCCGGGAACCTGGTCTTCCTGCCGCTGCTCGCCTGGCTGGTCGAGCAGCACGGCTGGCGCTCCGCCGCCGTGGTCGTCTCGCTCTGCGCCACCGTGGTGGCCGTACCGGTCCTGCTGCTGATGCGCGAGCACCCCGCCGATGTCGGGCTGCTGCCGTACGGCGCCCAGACCGCGCCCCCGCCGCCCGCCGACAGCGGCGCCGCGCTGACCCGGGCGCTGCGGGTGCTCGCCGTCGCCGTCCGCACCCGCCCGTTCTGGCTGCTGGCCACCACCTTCGCCATCTGCGGCGCCACCACAGCCGGCCTGGTCGGCACCCACTTCGTCCCCGCCGCCCACGACCACGGCATGCCCGCCACCACGGCGGCGGGGCTGCTCTCGCTGGTCGGCGTCTTCGATGTGGTCGGCACCATCGCGTCCGGCTGGTTCACCGACCGTTTCGACTCCCGGTGGCTGCTCGTCACCTACTACGGGCTGCGCGGCGCCTCGCTGCTGCTGCTCCCCGGGCTGTTCGCGGGCAGCCTGCACCCCGGCATCCTCGCCTTCGTCATCTTCTACGGCCTGGACTGGGTCGCCACCGTGCCGCCCACCATCGCGCTGTGCCGCCAGTGGTTCGGCGCGGACGCCCCGGTGGTCTTCGGCTGGGTGCTCGCCTGCCACCAGATCGGCGCCGCCCTGGTCGCCTATGCCGCCGGTGTCGCCCGCGACCACCTGGGCGACTACGACGCCGCCTGGTACGCGGCCGGTGGACTCTGCGCCGTCGCGGTGCTGCTCTGCCTCGGACTGCGGCCCGCCCGCACCGCCGCCCCCGCCTGACGGCATCGCACCCCGGTCGACCACTGCCGTGCCCCGCGTCCCGTCGCGTCGGGTGGCCCCTCGACCGCGCGGGTGACGACTGGGGTGGGCCATGACGTCCTGGCAGCGATGGTGCGGGGTGGCCGTCGGTACGGCACTGGCGGAGCCGGGTCTCGGCTGCCTCCGGACCGCCCTGCAACTGTGGCAGTACCGGTTGCCCGACATCGGGCGGAGCGTGTGCGAGGGCTTCGGGTGGGTCACCGTGCTGCCGGAGCCGGAGCCGGAGCCGGAGCCGGAGCCGGCGGCCGCGCCGTGCGGCGGCGCGGCTCTCGGGAGGTGGGGACCGCCGCCGGGGCGGCCGTGCGGCTGCTGCTCTGCGTCCTCGCCGGCCGGGCCGTCGCGCAGTTGGTCCACCAGGTCCGCTCCACCCACTTCGGCGTGCCCACGCCGCCGACCGGCCGGTCCGAGGTCCTCGCGTACGCGGCGCAGGTGCTGCGGGCCGCCCGGCCGGCGGTCGCGGCCCTGCTCTGGGTGCTGCGCGACCGACGACCGGCGCCGACCCGATCGCCGCCGAACCGCCCGGCAGCTGGAGCGGCCCGGACGGCGCCGAGTCCGTCCTCTCCGCCACCGGCCGCCTCGACGCCCACCGCGCCCCGGCCGGCCTGCTCTCCGGCATCGGCGGGCCCGGCGGCAGCTGGGAGTTGCACCACGACGCCGAGGGCGTCCCGTACGCGGAGTTCGCCGTACCGGTGCCCGGTGGTGCGGCCGGTACGCGGTCCGGCTGCGGCTGGAGCCGCCGGGGGCGCACGGGCCGCAGTGGCGGCTCACCGCCGCGCCGGTCGAGGCCGGGGCCGTGCCGTACACGCTGACCCGCCGGGAGACGGCGGACGGGCAGCCGTCCGCCGGCGGGTTGACGGCCGTGGCGGGCGGCGGCGACGGCTACGCCGTGGAGCTGCTGGAACCGCCGCGCTGATTCCGCAGTGGCTCGGGACGACTGGGCGGGGCCACGAGTTGACCGACTGTAGCGGAAGTCCGATCTTTTGTTGCTTGGAGCGACCCCGGATTTGAACCTCCGCCCCCTGGTGTGCGTAGGCTCACCACGGCAACCCGCACCCCGGTACGGGGAGGGCCCCGATCTTTTGGGAGGATCGCAGCCATGTCCCGTTCCGAGCGCACCGCCGATCTGCCCGACCCGCAGCCCAAGCCCGGCCGCGGCGGGCGGCGGCGGCGCAGGCCGCGCCGGAGCCGCGCCCGGATCGCCACCGCCGGTACCGCCGCACTGCTGGTCGCCGCCGCCGGCGGCTGGTTGGCGTTCGGCCCGCAGGGCGCGCTCAGCAGCGTCGCGGCCTCCGCCACCGACCGCTCCGAGGACGGCACCGCGGCGGCCCGCGTCGACTCCGGGGCGCTGGATTCCGGCCACACCGGCTCACCGGCGGCCGACCGGGCCGACACCGACCGGGCGGGTGGTGACGGGTCAGCCGCCGGATCGGCCGCCACCGCCGGGGCCACCTCCGCCCGTACCGACGACACCGTCACCCGGCTGCCGGGGCTGAGCGCCGCCTTCCGGGCCAAGATCCCCGCCCGCAGCACCCAGGTGCTGCTGGTCACCGGCAAGGGCCGGAACTCCTCGCGGGCCACCGCCACCCTGTGGACCCGTACCGCCGACGGCCGCTGGAAGCCCGGCACCCCCTGGCCCGCCCACAACGCCCTCAAGGGCTGGACGGCCGACCACCACCTCGACGACCTGCGCAGCCCGATCGGCGTCTTCGGGCTCAGCGACGCCGGGGGCCTCAAGGCCGACCCGGGCTCCAAGCTCCCGTACCACCGGGACGCCAACTTCACCGTCAGCGGCCGGGGCTTCGAGGGCGACGACCTGGAGGGCTCGTTCGACTACGTGGTGGCCATCGACTACAACCGGGTGGCCGGCACCTCACCGCTGGACGGCAGCAAGCCGCTCGGCGCGGCCAAGGGCGGCGGCATCTGGGTGCACGTCGACCACGGCGGTCCCACCCACGCCTGCGTCTCGCTCGCCCAGCGCGACATGGTCACGCTGCTGCGCAGCCTGGACCCGGCCGCCCACCCGGTGATCGTCATGGGTGACCGGGCCTCACTGGCCGCCTGACCTGGTCCGTTGTCGGGGCCCTACAGCTTCCGCAGTCCGATCCTGTATCAGCGCGTCACACGCTGACCGGTGGGTAACCGGGTTGAGTGGTAGCCATGACCGGATCCCGGATCGTGGCCCTCGGCCACTATCAGCCGCCCAAGGTGCTGACCAACGACGACCTCTCCCGCCTGGTCGACACCGACGACGAGTGGATCCGCTCCCGGGTGGGCATCCGGACCCGGCACATCGCCGAGGACGAGACCCTGGTCGACCTCGCCGAGCAGGCCGCCCAGAAGGCACTGGCCAGCAGCGGCCTGGCACCCGACGGGATCGACCTGGTCGCGGTGGCCACCTGCACCGCCGTCGACCGCAGCCCCAGCACCGCCGCCTCGGTCGCGGCCCGGCTGGGCATCCCCTCCCCGGCGGCGTACGACATCAACACCGCCTGCTCCGGCTTCTCCTACGCGCTGGCCACCGCCGACCACGCGCTGCGGGCCGGTGCGGCCACCCGCGCACTGGTGATCGGCGCCGAGCGGATGTCGGACACGATCGACTGGACCGACCGCTCCACCTGCGTGATCTTCGGCGACGGCGCGGGCGCGGCGATCGTCGAGCGGGTCCCGGACGGCGGGCAGCCGGGCATCGGCCCGGTGGTGTGGGGCTCGGAGCCGGACAAGGGCGACGCGGTGGTGATCAGCGGCTGGGAGCCGAGGATCAGCCAGCAGGGCCAGACCGTCTTCCGCTGGGCGACCACCAAGCTGGCGCCGATCGCCAGGGAGGCGTGCGAGCGGGCCGGGGTGGCGCCGTCGGAGCTGGCCGGCTTTGTGGCGCACCAGGCCAATCTGCGCATCATCGACGCCATCGCCGCCAAGCTGGGCGCGCCGCAGGCCGTGATCGCCCGGGATGTCGTGGTGTCCGGCAACACCTCCGCCGCCTCCATCCCGCTGGCGCTCAGCAAGCTGGTGGAGCGCGGCGAGCTGGCCTCGGGCGCGCCGGTGCTGCTCTTCGGCTTCGGCGGCGGCCTCGCGTACGCCGGGCAGGTCGTCCGCTGCCCCTGAGCCCGGCCGGGTCAGGCCGGGGGCAGCTCATGGGACGGGACATGGGACGGGGCGGCCCCGGTGGTGCCGGGACCGCCCCGGTGCGAGCGCGCTTCGGACGTCCGGTGTACCTCCCCCGAGGCACGTCCGGTGTCCTCCGTCCGCCCCGGTCCGGACAGGAGACCGGGAGGATGCGCGCACGGTGGATGCGGTGCGGGGTCGTGCGGTGGTGCGGTCAGCCCTACTTCGGCGGCTTCTTGCCGGTCACCCCGAGGTAGACCAGCGACGTCAGATTGGGCTTGAGATCCTTGGCCTTGGCGCCCCAGGAGTCGAATGCCTTCTGGTGCTCGGCCGAGGCGGCCAGCAGGGTGATCAGTGATCCGGCGACGGCGCCGGCATTGGCCGACTTGTCGAACCGGTTCTTCGCCTGCATGTCCTTGAGGGTGTCGGTGAGCGGGCCGGCTACGGCGTTGAGGACCTTCATACGGATCTTGAAGAACCGCTTGTCCCCTTCTGCCGCACCCAGAGTGACCACGCGCAGGATGGCGTCGTTCTTGCGCCAGAAGCCGAGGAAGCCATCGACCAGCTCCTCTGCGGTGGTCCAGCCGGTCTTTCCCGCCCAGGATTTGTCGGCCACGAGCTCCTTGAGCCCGAGGCTGTCCTTGGCCATTTCTTCCGCGATCTCAAGGACAGCGCCCTCGACATCCGGGAAGTACTGGTAGAACGTTGCGGGGGAGGTACCCGCCATCCGGGCGACGTCGATGACCTTGACGTCCCGGTACGGCGACGTGCTGAGCATCTCGCGAAGGCAGTCGAGCAGCTTCTGCCGCGTCGCCTGCCCGCGTCGCCCGGCGACGCGACCGTCGACGGTGCGAACTTGTCCTGTCATGCCGTCAGTTTACCTGCGTAAGATCAGGGCGCGATTCGGCAATGTGACGAATACTCCGACCGGGGGTGGCGCAGCGGCGCCGGACGGTGTGTGGAAACACCGGTCATGCCCTGGTCAGAGTGCCGGAAGTTCCGTTACCGCCCGCTTTAGGACCGGCATCGGGACTTCAAGGGCGGAGCACTGACGGGCAATTCGGGGGGAAGCGGATCGGGCCGGTGGCCCCGCATTCGTCGGCGGCTTCCAATCCGGACCCCGGTCTGTAATGCAGTTGTGACTGCTCCGTTAGGGGCAATCAGCCTTTCGAGCGGCCGATCGGGGATCGCGGAGTCCGCCGGTTACACAGCGTGCGTCGGCAACCGGGTGGGGCGGCGAACCAGTGGGGCGCGTCGTACGTCAGTGTTCATGGCGGGACGGGTTCACGGCGGCACGGGTTCACGGCGGCACGGGTTCATGGCGGGACGGGTTCACGGCGGCACGGGTTCACGCCTGGACGTTCACGGCGGGATGCCCGAGTGCCCGCCCCGGCACGGGCGCCGCCGCACCGGGGACGCTGGTTGGCCGTCGGGCGGGTCGGCAATGGAGAATCGGACGACCCCCCGCGGTGGTGCACCGCGGGGCGGCGGAACGGGGAGGTGCGGAGGAGTGGACCAGCTGATGGTGCACGATCCGAGGCGGATCGGGCCCTTCGAGGTGCTGGGACGCCTCGGCGCGGGCGGTATGGGGCTCGTCTACCTGGCGCGGTCCGCGTCCGGGCGGCGGGTGGCCATCAAGACCGTGCGCGCCGAACTCGCCGAGGACGAGCTCTTCCGGGTCCGCTTCAGCCGCGAGATCTCCGCCGCCAAGACGGTCAGCGGGTTCTACACGGCGGCCGTGGTCGACGCCGACGCCGACGCGCCGGTTCCCTGGCTGGCCACCGCGTACGTCCCGGCGCCCTCGCTGGAGGACCTGGTCGGCGAGTGCGGGCCGCTGCCGGTGGAGGCGGTGCGCTGGCTGGTGGCGGGCATCGCGGAGGCGCTCCAGTCCATCCACGCCGCCGGGCTGGTCCACCGCGACCTCAAGCCGTCCAATGTGCTGGTGGTGGAGGACGGCCCCCGGGTCATCGACTTCGGCATCGCGGCCGGGGTCTCCAACACCCGGCTGACCATGACCAATGTGGCGGTCGGCACGCCCGCGTACATGTCGCCCGAGCAGGCCCGGGACAGCCGCAGCGTCACCGGGGCCAGCGATGTCTTCTCGCTGGGCTCGCTGCTGGTCTACACGGCCACCGGCCACCCGCCGTACCGGGGGGTGAGCCCGGTGGAGACGGTCTTCATGCTGCTGCGGGAGGAGCCCGACCTGTCCGGCCTGCCGGAGGAGCTGGCGCCGCTGGTCCGGGCCTGCATGCGGTCGGCGCCGGAGCGGCGGCCCACGCCGGCCGAGATCCAGGCCGAGCTGGCGCCGCACCTCTTCGCCCGGGGCGACACCGGCGGCGACGGGGACGCGGGGGAGTGGCTGCCGCAGGCGGGCATCGACCTGATCGAGCGCAAGCGCGGCCGGCGTCCGGCGCTGCCGGTCCCGCCGCCGCCCCGGCCGGCGATGCCGCAGCCCATGCCGCCGGTTCCCCAGCCGGTGTCGCCCCACCCGGTGTCGCCCCAGCCGGTGTCGCAGCCGATGTCGCAGCCGGCGGCGCCCCCCATGCCGCTGATGCCGCCCGCGCTACCCGTACCGGCGCCGGCTCCCGTACCCGCCCCCGCGCCCGTGTCGCCGGCCCGGCCGGGCAATCCGGACCCGAGGACGGCCGACCCGCGCACCGCCGCCCCCCGGCCCGACGACACCCCGGTCACCGAGCGGATGGTCCACGGGCCCCGGCACCGGGGCGGACCGGCCCCGGAGGAGGACGGCGAGGCCGTCCGGCTGGCCGGTGCCTCGGTGCGGATCGGCCCCGGCCCCCGGGCCGAGACCAGCGCCGTGCCGGCCCTCCCGCCCCCGCCCGCCACCGACTGGGTCCGCCCCCCGGCCGCCCCCGTCCAGCCCGCCCCCGTTCTCCCTGTCCCCGTCCAGCCCGTCCCCGTCCAGGCGGCCCCGGCACCCGCACCCGCCCCGGTCGCCCCCACCCCGCCCCCCGCGCCGCCCTGGCGGCCGTGGCGGTTCCGGATGTCCAATGACGTCTGGGGCACCCCGGTGGTCGCGGACGGCACCCTGTTCGTGTCCAGCTTCGAGGTGCACGCGCTGGACATCGCCACCGGCCAGCGCCGCTTCAAGACCCGTGGCGTGGCCTGGGCCACGGCGGTGGCCGACGGCCTGGTGCACGCCGCCGACGGTCTCAATCTGCACACCCTGGACGCGGTGGGCGGCGCCGAGCGCTGGCGGGTCGTGCTGGACGGCTGGGTCTACTCGCTGAGCGCCGCCGCCGGTACGGTCTGCGTCGGCACCCGGGGCGGCGGGGTGCAGGTCCGCTCGGCGGCGGACGGCACCGAGCTGTGGCGGGCCCGCGACGCCCAGCAGGACTACGAGACCACGCAGTCGGGTCCGGCGCTGGTCGGTGACTCCGTCTACTACTACGGCGGCGGCCGGCTGCGGGCGGCCGATCTGCGCACCGGCCGGCTCCGCTGGACCTTCGCGGTGGGCGAGGACGTCCCGGCCCGCCCGGTCGAGCGCGACGGCACCCTGTACGTCACCGCCGGGCCCCGGGTCTTCGCGCTGGACGCGGCCACCGGCACCGAACACTGGCGCTTCGAGGCGCCGGTGGTCCTCTTCACCCCGCCCGCGCTGGGCCCGGCCGACGGCGGTGGCACCGGCGGCACCAGGACCGCCCCCGGTGTGTATGTCGCCGACTACCTCGGCACCCTGTACGCGCTGGACGCCACCACCGGCCGCCCGCGCTGGCAGGGCCGCACCGCCAGCCGGCAGGGCGCGGAGCCGGTGGTGGTGACCGGCGGCTCGGCGCTGCTCGCCGGGGGCGAGACGCTGTTCGCCTTCGACACGGCGTCCGGCCGCGAGCTGTGGCGGTACGCGGCCCGGGGCGAGGTGGTCGGCTCCCCGGCGGTGGCCGGCGGCCTGGTGCACGTCGGCAGCCGCGACCAGTCGCTGCACACCCTGGACCTGGCCACCGGACGGCTGCGCTGGGAGCTGGGCACCAAGGGTGAGATCACCGGCTCCCCGGTGGCGGTCGACGGCCGGGTCTTCGTCGGCAGCAAGGACCGCTGCGTCTATGCGCTGGACTCGGTCTACGGCACCGCGATCCCCGGTGAACAGCGCTGAGGCCGCCGCCCCGCAGCGCGGTGCGGCGGCCCGGACGACAGCGGTCCAGAGGACAGCGGCCCAGGCGACAGCGGCCCAGGCGGCGCCGGGTCAGCCCGCCCGGCGGGCTCCCGGGTGGCGCGCGCACCAGCCGTCCCACGCGGAGGCCACCATCTCCTCGACGCCGTACCGGGCGCCCCAGCCCAGCTCCTTGCGGATCAGCTCGGCGGAGGCCACCACCCGGGCGGGGTCGCCGGCCCGCCGGGGGCCGACCTCGCCGGTGGTGTCGTACCCGGTCACCCGGCCGATCACATCGAGCATCTCCCGTACCGACACGCCCTCACCGCGCCCGATGTTGAGGGTCAGCGAGGTCTCGCCCGCCGGATCGGCGGTCAGCCGCTCCACCGCCGCGACATGGGCGGAGGCGATGTCGGAGACATGGATGTAGTCGCGGACGCAGGTGCCGTCCGGCGTCGGGTAGTCGGCGCCGAAGACCCGGGGAGCTTCGCCGGCCGTCAGCCGTTGGAAGACCATCGGGACCAGGTTGAGGACGCCGTCGTCGGAAAGCGCCGGATCGGCGGCACCCGCCACGTTGAAATAGCGAAGAGAGACTGTGGAGATTCCGTGTGCGACTCCGGCGGCCTTCACCAGCCATTCGCCCGCGAGTTTGGTTTCACCGTACGGACTCAGCGGAGCGCACGGTGTGGCCTCGGTCACCAGATCGACATCGGGCATGCCGTAGACCGCCGCCGAGGAGGAGAAGAGAAAGCGCCGGACCCCCGCCTCCGCAGTCGCCTCCAGCACCGTCTGGAGACCCTGGAGGTTCTCCCGGTAGTAGTGGAACGGCTGCTCCACCGACTCCCCGACCTGCTTCTTCGCCGCGGTGTGCAGCACGCCGGTCACCCCGTGCTCCCGCAGCGCGCGGTCCACCGCCGCCCGGTCGAGGACGGACCCCCGGATCAGCGGCACCCCCTCCGGCAGCCGTTCGGCCCGGCCCGAGCTGAGATCGTCGAAAACGGCCACCTGTCGGCCCGCTTCGAGCATGGCCTTTACCACATGTCCGCCGATGTATCCGGCTCCGCCGGTGATCAACCAGGTCATACCCGGATCATAGGGCCTGGGACTTTGCCTTTTATGGTGGCCTCATCCGGTACTCCCGAGGGCAGGCCCGATACGGTCCGTTATTATGGCCGGAGGATTAAACCGGTCAGAAGGAACATGCACGGCCCCGGTCGCCAGACTCGGCCGGTCCCGGATCCGGGCAGGGTGGACGGCAGTCGCTCGGCGTACGGCGGCGCGTCGGGCGCCCGCCTCGCCGAGCCGTGTAAGAGGGAGCAGGCGCGCATGTCGGGTGGCGAGCCGCGGGTCAGCGTCGTCGTGAGCGTCTTCAACGACGCGGCCCGGATCGCCGAGGCGGTGCACTCAGCGCTCGACCAGGGGGAAGCGGTCGGCGAGGTCCTGGTGGTGGACGACGCGTCGACCGACGCCACCCCCGGCATCCTCAGCCGCCTGGCGGCCGACCACCCCCGGCTCCGGGTGCTCACCCGCACCGTCAACAGCGGCGGCTGCGGCACCCCGCGCAACGAGGGCATCGCCGCCGCCGGCGAGCGCTATGTGATGCTGCTGGACAGCGACGACGTCCTGCCGCCCGGCGCCGCCCGCATCCTGCTCTCCGCCGCCGTCGAGCACCGCGCCGACGTGGTGGCCGGCGTCGCCGTCCGCCGCGAACTGCCCGCCCGCGCCGACACCGAGTGGCAGCGCGAGCTGTACCCGCCGGCCGGCTGCCCGCCGGTGCTGTACGCCGAGGGCATCGGCGCCCGCCCCGGCTTCCTGCGCGACACCCTCTCCGCCGGCAAGCTCTACGACCGCTCCTTCCTGGAGCGCAACGGCGTCCGGTTCGCCGACGGCGATGTGCACTACGAGGACTTCGTCTTCACCGCCATGGTGTACGCGGCCCGGCCGCGGCTGGTCGCCATCCCCGACGCCGTCTACACCTGGCACGTCCGGCGGGCGGCGGGCCGCCAGTCGATCTCGCTGCGCCGCGACGAGATCCGCAACTGGCGCGACCGGGTCGAGGCCCACGCCGAGACGGTCACCGTGCTGGAGAACTCCGGCGAGAAGTCGCTCGCCGCCGCCGCCGGCACCAAGTTCCTCGACTACGACCTGCGGATGTACGTTCGCGAGCTGGCCACCAGATCCGCCGCCTACCAGGCGGAGTGGTGGCACATCACCCGCGACCACCTGCGCGGCTTCGCCCCCTCCGTGCTGGCCGCCGCCCACCACGCCGCCCGCTGGATCAGCGCCGCGATCCTGGCCTCCGAGGAACCGGTCGAGGTCGCCCGGCTCACCGAACTGGCCGCCGGCCCCGCCCGGCTGGTGCCGCCCTACGCCGCCGACGAGCGGGGCCGGCCGCTGCTCGGCGGCGGCGCGGCGGCCATCCCGCTGGACGGCCTGGAGAAGCTCTCCCTGGGCCGGCTGCCGGTCGCGGTGGACGGCGCGGTGCGCATCGGCCGCCGCTGCGAGATCCGGCTGCGGTTGCACGAGCTGTACGGGCGGCTGGCGGCGGCCGGGCCGGTCTCGGTCTCGCTGGAACTGCGCTCCCGCTCCGGCGCCGCCCCCGTCGCGCTGCGCCACCCGGCACCGCTCGTCAACTCGGGCGACCGCTGGACCGCCGCTCTCAAGGTGGATGTCTTCGAGCTCGTCCGGGCGGGCCGCGCCGCCGCCCCGATGACCGCCTGGACGCTCTGGGCCAACATCCGCTTCGCGGGCGGCCGCACCCTGGTCACCGCCGTCCGCGCCCCCGGCGTCGGCTCCCGACGTTCCTTCGCCTATCGCCCGCCGACCGCGTTTGCCCTGGTCCAGGCGTACGCCACCAGCTCCGGCGGCCTGGCACTGCGGATCGCGGGCGGCCTCTCCGGCGTCCGCGAGGTGGCCGCCGGCCGGATCAGCCGACTGCTGGCGAGGCTCCAGCACTGACCATTACCACGGCCGGCCGGGACACGCACGCAGTGTCACGCCGCCACTGCGGTCGCGTGGCACGATGAAACGGAGCGGGCGGCTGCCGTGAGAAGAGACCTCGCGCGGACGGCTGCCGCCTCCCGCAGAACTGCCGAGAAGGAATCCTCCCGATGTCTCCCACCCAGGTAGCCCCGGAAGCCTCCGAGGCAGCCGCGCCGCCGCCGGACGTCAGCGTCGTCGTGATCGTGTACAACGACGCCGCGCGGCTGCCCAGGGCGGTGCACTCGGTGCTGGGGCAGTCGCTGCGCAACACCGAGATCCTGATCGTGGACGACTGCAGCCAGGACGGCAGCCACGAGGTGGCCCAGCGGCTCGCCGCGCTCCACCCCGGCCGGGTCCGCGCGCTGCGGCTGGCGGAGAACAGCGGCGGCTGCGGGGCGCCGCGCAACCACGGGGTGGCCCAGGCACGCGGCCGGTACGTGATGTTCCTGGACAGCGACGACGAGCTGGACCCGCACGCCTGCCGCAACATGTTCGAGGCGGGCGAGCGCTTCGGCGCCGAGCTGGTCTCCGGGCTCAGCGTCCGCCGTCACCTGGACAACCGGCACGGCAAGACCGTCGAGTGGTACCCCTGGCTCTACAGCCGCACCCGGGCGCTGGACTCCATCGAGGAGCTGCCCGACCTGATGGTCTGGGACACCCTCTCCACCAACAAGTGCTACCGCCGGGACTTCCTGCTCCGCGCCGGGCTGGAGTTCCCGGTCGGCATCCTCTACGAGGACCTGCTCTTCTCCGCTCGGGCGTACCTGGCCGCCGACCGCATCGCGCTCATCCCCAACCGGGTCTACTGGTGGAACGTGGTGTCGAAGACCGACACCAAGTCGCTCAGCAACCGCCGCCATGAGATCTCCAACTTCACCGACCGGCTGGAGATCCACCGCCGGATCGACCGGCTGCTCGCGGAGCGCGGACTGACCGAGCTGCGGGTCCGCAAGGACGCGAAGTTCCTCAAGCACGACCTGGTGCTCCACCTGCGCGACCTGCCGTTCCTGCCGGTGGAGTTCCAGCACGAGTTCGCCGGGCACGCCAGGGAGTACCTGGACAGCCTCTCCCCGGCGGCATACGAGCAGGTCCCGCATATCCAGCGGATCTGCGCCTATCTGCTCGCCCACGACGACTGGGCCAATCTGCTCCCGGCCATCGACACCCTGATCAACCGGGACAAGCTCTCCGCGCCGCTCGTCGAGCACCAGGGCCGCGTCCACTGGTGCGCCGAGCACCTGGACGACCCCGAGGGCCGCCGGGTGCTGGACGTCACCGAGGCCGGCTACCACGGCAAGCCGCTGGAGAAGCTGTTCCTGCGCAACCGGCTCACCGGCTACCGGCCGACCCCGGAGGGGCTGCGGCTCACCGGCCGGATCGTCAACCCGCTGGGCCTGGTCGCGCCGGGGGCCAAGCTGACCGCCCGGCTGGACCTCACCGCCCGCCGCCGCAGCCTGCAATCCTTCTCCTTCCCGGTGGGGACGGTACGGCACGAGGGCGCCGAGATCGCCTGGGAGGCCACCGCCGACCTCGCCCGGCGGCTGCGCCCGCTCGGCATCATCGACAACGTCTGGGACATCCGGCTGGTGCTCACCGCCGACGGCCACCGCACCACCACCCGGATCACGGTCGGAGACCACTGCCTGGAGGACGCCGACAGCCTCCCGGTCCGGCCACGGCTCACCCGGCTGGTCGCGGACCGGCTGGAGCCCGCCGTGACCGCCCGTGGCCACCTGGCCTTCCAACTGGCCGCCGAGAGCCCGGCCACCCGCCGCACCGCCGAACTGCTGGACCGCACCCTGCGCGGCGACACCGGCACCCTCGCCCGGAGCGCCGCCCGCCGCGCCAAGTCGGGCCTGCGCAAGGCCCGCAAGCTGCGCCGCAGCCTGGACGACGGCCGGGTGAAGACCAGGGCCTACCACCGGCTGCTGCTGAAGCTCCCGGTGATCAAGGGCCAGGTCGTCTTCGAGAGCCACCTCGGCAAGCAGTACAGCGACAGCCCCCGGGCGATCTACGAGGAGCTGCGCCGCCGGGGCGTCCCGATCAAGCCGGTCTGGGTGTACGCCGACAGCCCGGCGGGCTTTCCCGCCGACGCGCAGCTGGTCAAGCGCTGGTCCTGGCCGTATCTGCGGGCGCTGGCCCAGGCGGAGTTCTGGATCGACAACCAGGGCTTCCCGCTGAGGCTGAGCAAGCGCCCGGAGACCACCTACATCCAGACCTGGCACGGCTCGGCGCTGAAGAAGATGGGCTTCGACCTGCCCGTCTACAAGAAGATGGGCCGGGCGGCGCAGCAGGACTACCAGCGGGCGCTGGACCGCTTCGACCACTTCCTGATCCGGGGGGAGCACGACGTCCGCACCCTGGCGCGGGCCTACCGGATCGGGGAGGAGCGGCTGCTGCGGATCGGCTACCCCCGCAATGACGTCCTGCTGAACGCCCCGGTCCGTGACGAGGCGCTGATGAAGCGGCTGGGCATCGACCCGGACCGGCCGGTGCTGCTGTACGCGCCGACCTTCCGGGCCAACGCCGCCGGGCAGGTGCGCGGCTTCGAGCCGCCCTTCGACCTTGAGGACTTCGTGGCGCGCTTCGGGGACCGCTACACCCTGCTGGTGCGCTGCCACTACCTCAACTCGGTGGTGCTGCCGCCGTCGGTGGCCGGCAAGGTCATCGACGTCTCGGCCGTGCCCGATGTGACGCCGCTCTATGTGCTGGCGGACGCGCTGATCACCGACTACTCCTCGGTGATGTTCGACTATGCGCTGCTGGACCGGCCGATGCTGTTCTTCGCCCACGACCTGGAGGAGTACAGCCAGGACGCCCGGGGCACCTACTTCGACCTGGAGCTGAAGGCGCCCGGCCCGGTGCTCCGGGACGCCGAGTCGCTGTACGCGGCCCTGGACGACCTGGAGGGCGTGGGCGCGCGCTTCGCGGACGACCGGCGCCGCTTCGTCAAGGAGTTCGGCGAGTACGACCAGGGCGACGCCGCCGCGAAGATCGCCGACAGGTTCTTCGGACCGAACGGGAGCAGTCGATGACCCACGTTGCCACCGCCCCGGCGGCCGAGCGGGCGACCGCCGTGCGCACCCGCGACATCTTCATCGTCTCCAACAGCGTGGACGAGATGGGCGGGGTGTCCAGCTGGGCGCACCGGATGGGCGGGCTGCTCGCGGAGCGCGGCCACCGGCTGCACCTGATCGGCGTGGTACCGGTGCCGGAGGACATCCGGCAGGCCCGCGACGCGCAGGCGCCGTACGACACCACCACCCTCTACCGGGAGCACCCGCCGCAGCCGTGGACGCCGCGCCGCCCCTGGCAGCGGCTCAATGTGGCGGCCAGGCTGCGGCAGGCCGCCAGGGAGGCGGCGGCGCAGGCGGCCGCCGACCGGCTGACCGAGCTGTTCCGGGCGGCCGGGCCGGGCGCCGTGGTGATCGTCACCCAGGTGTGGGCGATGGAGTGGGTGGCCAGGGCCGATCTGACCGGGCTGCGGGTGATCGGGATGAGCCATGAGTCCTTCGGCACCTGCCAGGCGTCCTCCCGGTTCGCCCGGGTGAAGCGCTACTACGGGGGCGTGGACCGGCTGGTCGTGCTGACCCCGGAGGACGCCGACCGCTGGATCAGGGAGGGGCTCAACAGCACCTCCAGCATCCCCAACCCGCTGCCCTTCGAGACCGCGCAGCCCTCGCCGCGTACCGCGAAGACTGTGCTGAGCATCGGCCGGCTGTCCGAGGAGAAGGGCTACGACCTGCTGCTCGACGCCTGGGCCGAGGCGTCCCAGGGCCGCGCGGAGTGGACGCTGCGCATCCACGGCGGCGGTCCGGACGAGGAGCAGCTGCGCCGGCAGTGCACCGCACTGGGGTTGGACGGCTCGGTGGAGTTCGCCGGGCCGACCGACGATGTGCCCGGGGCGCTGGCCCGTGCGTCGGTGTTCGCGCTGGCCTCCCGGGGGGAGGGCTTCCCGCTGTCGCTGATGGAGGCGATGGAGTGCGGCGTCCCCTGTGTGGCGTTCGACTGCGCGCCGGGGGTGCGGGAGATCGTGCGGCACGGCGAGGACGGGCTGCTGGCGCCGGTGGGCCACACCAGCGCGCTGGCCCGGCAGCTCGGCAGGCTGATGGACGATCAGGAGCTGCGGGACGCCATGGGGGAGCGGGCCAGGGCGAACATCGCCCGGTACGCGCCGGAGGCGGTGCTGGGCCGCTGGGAGGACCTGTTCACGCTGCTGGAGCGGTGAGGTCGGCGGTCAGCCGACGTCGACGTGGCGTGGCTCGGAGCGCGCCGGGCCGGTCCACTTGCTGCCGGCGAAGGTCCACTGGTACCAGCCGGACCGGGTCAGCTCGACGGTGGCGGTCACCTGGCCCAGGCTGTTGGTGACCCGGGTGCTGACGGCCGTCCAGGTGTCGCCGCCGTCCGGCCGGAACATCAGCCGTACCTGGTCGTCCGGGCTGCCGTGGTACTCCCCGTTGTCCCACCAGGCCCGGGAGAGCCAGCCCTGGATCTCGGCCCGCGCCCCGGCCTTGCCGTGCGTGGGCACGTTGTAGCCCCGCAGCCGGCTCTCCCGCTTGAGCGAGAAGCCGCCGAGGTCGGCGTTGCGGAGGTGGTCGCCGTCGTTCGCGGTGACCTGGGCGTCCACGTACCAGCTGCCCGCCTCGTCGTTCCACACCTGGTGCCGCGAGGTGTCCACCGTGGCGACGCCGGTGCAGGTGGAGGTGGTGGCGGAGAGCTTCTCGCAGGTCGCCGGGGAGACCTTGAGGATGCCGTACTTGGGTCCCCACACCCCGATCGGGCCGACCGACCTGATCCCGGAGTCGTCGGTGGCGGTGATCGCCACCGGGAAGGTCACCGGGCCGCCGACGCCGAGCACCACCGTCCTGCCGTCGTTCACCACCACCGAGGTGATCCGGGTGTCGCCCTGCGAGGCGCTGGTGGCGATCGACGGCAGTGCGGCGGCAGCGGTGGCTAGTCCGGCGACGACGAGGATGACGGCTGGTCTTCTGCGCATGGTCTTCTCAGTATCTCCCGGAGGGAAGGGCCCGGTGTCTCCCGGGGGGAGGGGGCGTCGTGTTGCGGGTCGGGTGCCGCCAGCGGGGCCGGCAGCCGGACCCGGACCAGCCGCTCGCCGTGCGGACCGGTGGCCACGGTGGCGTACAGCGGGTCGGCCGGGACGGGTCCCTCGTCGGGGGACTTGATGATCCAGCCGACGTGGTAGCGGAGCAGGATCGCCTTGCCGCAGCCGGCCGGGGTGTCGCGGTCGAAGAAGGCGTAGGTGTCCCGCCGGCGCTGCTGCTCGTCCGGCAGGAAGGGGTCCGGGTAGGCCGGGGCCACCGTGTACGCGCCCAGCGCGGGGATCATCCGCAGTGCGTAGTAGTCCCGGGTGAGCACGGTCTCGCCGGGGTGGACGTACGGGGCGGCCCAGGAGTCGTCGCCCCAGGCCGGGATGCGGTCCACCTCCGCTCGGGCGAACGCGGCCTCATGGCCGGGCAGCAGATAGCCCGCCACCCCCAGCTGGGTCCAGGCACCGACCGCGAGCGCGGTGGCCACGACGGCACCGGCCGCCCGCCGCCACCGGCCGGCCGCCAGGCCGGTGACCTCGACCGCCAGGGCCAGCTGGGCTGGCAGCATCACCGCGGGCCAGACCCGGCCCCATGACCAGTGGCCGGTGAGGCCGCCCGCCGTGAACACGGCGGCGCCGAGCAGTGGCAGCAGCACCAGCGGGTCGCGCAGCCGGTGGCGGCGGGCCCGCGCGACCAGGGCGGGCAGCGCCAGCAGCGCCAGGCCGTAGCGGGGCAGCAGGTCGCGGTAGAGGTTGCGGTGGATGGACTCCAGGTCGCCGACGGAGAGCAGCTTCCAGAAGTCGTAGTACGGCCAGGCGGCGAGCAGCGCCGCCAGGACGGCCACCGCGACCGCCAGCCGGAGCAGCGCGCGGGCCGACCGGCTGCTCGGTGCCGCCATGACCACGGCGGCGGCGCCGAGCAGCCCGACCGCCCCGGTGAACTGGTGCACCAGCAGCACCAGCGCGCCCAGCGCGCCCAGTGCCAGGGTGGGCAGCGGCCGCCAGCCGGCGCGGGCCTCGCGTTGCAGCCAGGCCCACAGGTGGAGGGCCAGGCCGAGCGCCAGGGTGCTGGGGTAGCAGAGGGTGAGGGTCAGCGAGGTCAGCTCGACCCAGCCGCTCCAGGTGAACACCTGCCAGCCCCAGAGCAGCACCACCAGCGGCAGGGCCAGCACCGGCGCCCAGCGCTGCTCGGTGAGCGTACGGACGAACCGGTACACGCCGCTGACCAGCAGCGTGCAGCCGGTGATCGCCGCCAGCGACAGCACGCCGCGCGGGGGCAGCCCGGTCAGCCGCCGGACCGCCGCGAGCAGCAGCATCCAGGGGGAGTAGTACGGGCTGGGGGTGTTCTCGCGGACCAGCGGGTTGCCCGGGTCGGTGAGGTGGGCGGCTAATCGCCCGATGACGGCGGTGTGCAGACCCTGGTCCCCGGCCCAGGGCAGCCGCAGGCAGAGCGGCACCAGGGCCAGCAGGAACAGCACGGCCAGCGCGGTCTGCGGTCCGGGTGGCCGGACGGCCGTCGGCCGCCTCGGTCCGGGTGCGGCGGGCGCGGCGGGTGTGCCCGAGGCGGACGGCGGCTGTGTGGGCGTCGGCTGGGTGGGCGCCGGGTGGGTGGGCGCCGGGTGGGTTGACGCCGGGTGGGTGGGGGCCGTCCGTTTCATGCGTCGGCCGTCTGACTGGTCATGATGCCCCGTTTCATCAGGCCAGGTCCGACTTATCCACCCGGCCTGGCAGCAGGCTACCCAGGTGTCCCCCGGTGCCTCGCCGCTTGGCGATGACTGACCGCAGTGAGTCGGTGTGGATGCTGTGGAGGATCGCAGGAGACGTCAAAAGCGGGCGATACCGTTCTGATTCGGTCAGCCGCTGGAGGTGCCCCACCACGCTGTGCCCCGAAGCCCGCGGCACGCCGGGCCGGCCCCGACCCGCCGGCCGTGCCGCCACCGCCGACCGCAGCGGGCCTCCGGCGGCCTTCGTTCGAGGGCGATCCCTTGTGATACAAGAGGAAGTTCGGATGCGCCGGAAGGCGACCCGGACCGGCGGGAGAACGATCTGGACGGGTCTGCAACGGCCATTAGTATGAAGACTAGGTAAACCCGGCGTGTGGGCTGAGGGGCGCCCGCGTGCGCCTCCGGCGGGCAACTGGATGCGAAACCGGAGCGCGGATCGGGGCAACCTTTTCCCAGAGGCCGTTGTCTTAGGGGCGTTGGAGACGGTGGAACATGTGTGCTGAGGCCGCTGAAGTCGGATTGAAGGCTGACGACTTCGACGGCTCGGCTGCCGGAAGGTGGGCGAAGTCATGATCGGCAACCCTGAGGCGTCGCGGATCGTCGCTGTCTACCGCAAGGTGCTGCCCGAGCGTACCCGCTACCGGATATCGCAGCGTGTCGCACCCGAAGTCCGCGATCAGGTGAAGAAGAAGATCGCCAAGGTCGCGGTGGTCCCGCAGCAGATGGATCGGATACGCGTGCAGCGGGCCGTGCGCCGCCATCCGGCCCTCTTCACCGGTGACCGGGTGGCCGTCACCTACCGTCACCAGGCGCGCGCAGCCGTCGTCCACGACGACCTCACCCCGCTGCTCGCCCGCCGGGAGAACCTCGACGCGGTGGTCCAGGCACTGGAAGACGCTGGTGTCGACTACTTCTGCGTCCGCGGCCTCCACGACCGTGCCAGCACGGTTGCGATCGCTGAGAGCGACCGCCGGGAGGCGATCCGCGCGCTGATCGAGCTCTGTGAGCGAACGGCCGGCTATGTCGGACTGTTCCCCCGCGACAGTCAGGAGACGCTGTTCGACGAGCCCGGCTTTGAGTCGGCCGTCTGGCGGAAGGCCGCCGAAGCGCCCGTGCTGCGGCTCAGCTGGTACCACACCGATCCGAGCAGGCGCCTGGTGCTGGGTCTCCCCTACGGTTGCGACGTCGAGTTCTGGGCCGAGCAGGACGGCTGGCTCCAGGCCCCCCGCGCGAACCGGGTCACCGATCTGCTGGCCGGTGACGCCCCGGCGGTCGAGGTGTCCGACAGCCTGTTCACCCGGCTGGCGCCGGTGGGGCGGGACCCGCTGCCGCCGGTGCGGACCCGGGCGGAGTTCACCGGTCCCCGTCCCGATGATGTGGACTTCCCGATCGACGTGGTCTACACCTGGGTGGACGGCTCCGATCCCGAGTGGCTGCGCCGCCGCGCCCAGGCGGCCGGCGAGGCGTACCACGCCGAGGCCGCCAACGCGGCCCGCTACCTCAGCCGTGACGAGCTGAAGTACTCGCTGCGCTCGCTGCGGATGAACGCGCCGTGGGTCCGGAACATCTACCTGGTGACGGACGACCAGGTGCCACGCTGGCTGGACACCTCGGTGCCGGGGCTGAAGGTGGTCAGCCACAAGGAGATCTTCAGCGATCCCAGTGTGCTGCCGACCTTCAACTCGCACGCCATCGAGAGCCAGCTGCACCACATCGACGGCCTGGCCGAGCACTTCCTCTACTTCAACGACGACATGTTCCTGGGCCGCGAGGTGACCCCGCAGGACTTCTTCCACGCCAGCGGGCTCACCAAGTTCTTCCCCAGCCCGGCGAACGTCCCGCAGGGCGAGATCTCCGAAGACGATGTGCCGGTGTCGGTGGCGGGCAAGAACAACCGGGAGCTGATCGAGAACCGGTTCGGCACCGTGCTCACCCAGAAGATGAAGCATGTACCGTACCCGCTGCGGCGCAGCGTGCTGTACGAGATCGAGTCGGAGTTCGCGGAGCGGCACAGCGCCACCATGGGCAACCGCTTCCGCAGCCTGAACGACCTCTCCATCGCCTCCTCGCTGCACCACTACTACGCCTTCCACACCGGCCGGGCGGTCCCGGGCAGCGTCCGCTACATGTACGTGGATCTGGCGCTGCCCGACACCCCGGCGCGGCTCGGCCGACTGCTGGCCAACCGCGACCGGCATACCTTCTGCCTCAATGACACGGTCTCCACGGAGTTCGACCTGGAGAGCCAGCTCGAACTGCTGGGACCGTTCCTCGACTCCTACTTCCCCGTGCCCAGCCCCTTCGAGCGAGAGGCCAGACGATGAGCCCCGCCGGGAATGCCGATGCCTCCCGAGTCGTCGCGGCCTACCGCAAGGTGCTGCCGCAGCGGACGCGCTACCGGATAGCGCAGCGGATCACGCCGGAAATGCGTGACCAGGTCAAGAAGCGGATCGCCGGGATCGCGGCGGTCCCCCCGCAGGTCGACCGGATGCGGGTGCAGCACGCCATGCGCCGCCGCCCGGAGCTGTTCACCGGCCCGGACCGGACGGCCCTCTCCATCCGGCACCACCCGCGAGTGGCCTTCCTGCACGCCGACCTCACTCCGCTGCTGGCCCGCGCCGAGAACCTTGCCGCCGTGACCGGGGCCTTCGAGCAGGAGGGCATCGACTACTTCTGCGTCCGGGGCCTGTCGGATCGCGCCAGCGTGGTCGCGGTAGCGGTCAAGGACCGCCCGCAGGCGATCCGTGCCCTGGCGCGGCTCTGCCGCCGGAAGCCCGGTTATGTCGCGGTCGCGCTCTCCAACAGTGCTCGCGAGCCCCGCTATGACGAGCCCGGCTATGAGCCGGGAGTGTGGCGCCGGGCGGTGCAGGCCGTCGCGTTGCGGATGACCTGGTACCACACCGAGCCTGGTGAGCAGCTGGTGCTGGGCCTCCCCTACGGTTGCGACGTCGAGTTCTGGGCCGAACAGGACGGGCGGCTCAAGGCCCCCCGCCGCAACCGCGTCACCGACGTGGTCCCGGCCGAGGCCCCGGCGGTCGAGGTGTCCGACAGCCTGTTCACCCGGCTGGCGCCGGTGGGGCGGGACCCGCTGCCGCCGGTGCGGACCCGGGCGGAGTTCACCGGTCCCCGTCCCGATGATGTGGACTTCCCGATCGACGTGGTCTACACCTGGGTGGACGGCTCCGATCCCGAGTGGCTGCGCCGCCGCGCCCAGGCGGCCGGCGAGGCGTACCACGCCGAGGCCGCCAACGCGGCCCGCTACCTCAACCGTGACGAGCTGAAGTACTCGCTGCGCTCGCTGCGGATGAACGCGCCGTGGGTCCGGAACATCTACCTGGTGACGGACGACCAGGTGCCGCACTGGCTGGACACCTCGGTGCCGGGGTTGAAGGTGGTCAGCCACAAGGAGATCTTCAGCGATCCCAGTGTGCTGCCGACCTTCAACTCGCACGCCATCGAGAGCCAGCTGCACCACATCGACGGCCTGGCCGAGCACTTCCTCTACTTCAACGACGATGTCTTCCTCGGCCGGGAGACCGTCCCCGGCGACTTCTTCCACGCCAACGGGGTGACCAAGTTCTTCCTGTCCTCGGCACTGGTGCCGATGGGCGAGCCGGGCGGTGACGATGTCCCGGTGTCGGTGGCGGCCAAGAACAACCGGTCGCTGATCCAGGACCGGTTCGGCACCGTGCTCACCCAGAAGATGCGGCATGTGCCCCACGCGTTGCGGCGCAGCGTGCTGTACGAGATCGAGTCGGAGTTCGCGGAGCGGCACAGCGCCACCATGGGCAACCGCTTCCGCAGTCTGGACGACCTGTCGGTCGCCTCCTCGCTGCACCACTACTACGCCTTCCACACCGGCCGCGCCGTGCCCGGCCGGCTGCGGTACGCCTATGTGGACCTCTCCGCCGTCGACACCGGCGAGCGGCTGGCGGAGATGCTGGGCAGTCGTGACCGGCACACCTTCTGCCTCAACGACACCGTCTCGACCGAGCAGGACCTCGAAGGCCAGCTCGGTCGGCTGGAGCCCTTCCTCCAGGCGTACTTCCCGATTCCGACGCGGTACGAGAAGCACTGACGGCCCGCCCACTCCTTGACACGTGCAGCCGGGGCCGCAGCCCGCGACGGCCTGCGCCAACGACACTCGATGCGGACATCGCCATGCCGCTGAGACCATCCTGACCTTCGGAGCACCCATGGCCGCCGACGCCTACGAAGTGACGATCGTTGTACCGGTGTACAACGTTGAGGACTACCTCCAGGAATGTCTGGACTCCCTTGCCGCACAGACCGTCTTCGACAAGTGCCAGATCGTCCTCGTCGACGACGGGAGCACCGACAGCTCCGGCGTGATCGCCAAGCAGTTCGCTGAGCAGCACGGCAATGTGCTGCTGCACGTCCAGGAGAACCACGGGCTCGGGGCGACCCGCAATATCGGCATGGGGCTCGCCCAGGGCCGCTACATCACCTTCTGCGACTCGGACGACATCCTTCCCGAGGACGCGATCGAGAGCCTGTGGCGGGCCATCGTCGAGTTCGGCGCGCCGATCTCCTTCGGCTACATGGAGACCTTCCCCCGGAAGACCCCGCGCAGCTGGCGGCAGTACTTCGGTGACGGCGACAAGCTGCTGAGCGGGCTGGGCGAGGTACCCGAGCTCATCCTCAACACCAGCGCCTGCAACAAGCTGTTCGACCTGGCCTTCGTGCGGGAGAAGGGGCTGCGCTTCGCTGAAGGGGTGCACTTCGAGGACGCCTTCTTCGTCATCCCCGCGCTGCTGGAGGCGTCCGGGCTGGCGCTGGTCGACAAGACCGTCTACCTGTACCGCAAGCGTGAAGGCGGCGGCTCCATCATGGACGCCTTCTTCACCCGGGACCAGAACTACTGGGACCACCTCACCCTGGAGCAGGAGCTCTCCAAGCTGCTGCCCCAGCTGGACGAGGTGAACCGCGAGGCGCTTGAGCGCTACATGGTCCGCAGCTACCAGGGCTTCGTCATGCGGGCCGGCGCCCGGTTCGAGGAGGAGGAGCTGCGGCGGCTGTTCGCGATCTGCCGGGAGACCTACCGCGATGTGGCGGTGGAGAACATCCTGGCGGCGGCGAAGGACACCCTGCACCGGATCGGCTTCGCCGCCATCCTGATGGACGACTTCGAGCTGTACGCGCGACCCGGCGACCTGATCAGCTCCGTCTACGCGGACGACGGCCAGTTGTACCTGGAGTACCCGGTCCCCGACGAGATCCGTCCGCTGATGAAGGTCGACTGGACCTCCGCGACGGTCGAGCAGGTACTGCTGCGCCCGGAGCTCAAGGCCGTGGAGATCGCGGGCCACTTCCAGATCAACGGCCTGCGACTGCTGAAGCCGCTGGGCACCCAGCTCTCGGTCCGGGTGCGCGGCAGCGGCATCACCGAGCGGGCGGAGTGCGTGCTGCGGCACGACCGCAAGACGCTGGTCGAGGGCGAGCCGCAGTGGTCCGGCTTCTCCGGTCTGGTCCCGCTGAAGAAGCTGCGCGAGGGTACACACGACCTCCGCCTGGTCTTCGACACCCCCAGCGGCCAGACGTCCCGGATGTGCCGGATCTCGGTCGGCGCGCTGCGCGGTGCCAAGACCCTGTCCGCCGGAAACCGCCGGATGGTGGTGCTCTGGGGAGAGGGCGGCGGCGCGTCGCTGATGGTTCGGCAGGGCTCGGGCGGCGCGGAGGCGGCCAAGCGCTGGCAGCGGGAGCTGGCCCGCAAGGACCTCAAGCACGCCTTGCAGCGCAAGCCGTTCGCGCTGGCCCGGCTGGTCCGGCTGGCCACCCGCCCACTGGTCCGGAACAAGGACATCTGGATCGTCGGTGAGCGGCGCGACACCGCACAGGACAACTCGCTGCACCTGTTCCGCCACCTGCGCAAGGTGGTCCACAAGCGGGACGCCTACTACATCATCGAGAAGGGCAGCAAGCAGCGCTCCCGCCTCAACGGCTTGGGCAATGTGGTGAACCACGGCTCGCTGCGGCACAAGTTCCTGATGCTGCACGCATCGGCCCTGATCAACTCGTACGACATCGATGCCTATATGCTGCCGCGCGGCTGGGACCGGATGGAGTACCTGCGGCACCTGAAGTGGCGTACCGCGCCGCGCCGCATCTTCCTCCAGCACGGTGTGATCCACACCGATGTGTCCGGGGTGCTGCACCGGGCCCGGACCAACCACGACCTCTTCGTGGCCAGTGCGGAGCCGGAGCGCGCCTACATCGCGGACGACCTGCAGTACGGGGATGGCGTCAAGACCGTCGGACTGCCCCGCTATGACGCGCTGGTGCCCGACCGGGGCCACCGCAAGGTGCTCTTCATGCCGACGTGGCGGACCTGGCTGGCCTCGCCCTCGTCCGCCCAGGGGGCGATCGCGGCTGCCGCGCGGTTCGAGGGCTCGGCCTTCCACACCTTCATGGCGGAGCTGTTCGCCAGCGAGACATTGCGGGACGCGCTGACCCGCAACGGGTACACCTTCGAGTTCCTGCCGCACTATGAGATGCACGAGCTCACCCGGCATATGCTGCCCGAGGGCGACAGCCGCTTCCGCTTCGTGGACCAGACCACCACTGCCGTGCAGGACGCGCTCCGGCAGTGCGACCTGTTTGTGACCGACTGGTCCTCGGTGGCGTTCGATGTCGCCTATCTCGGTACGCCGATGGTCTACGCCCAGTTCGACGCGGAGGAGTTCTGGTCCGGTCGGCACTACCGCAAGGGATACTTCGACGCCCGGGAGCAGGGCTTCGGTCCCGTCGCGGCCACGGTGGAGGAGACCGCCGACGCCATCGCCCGCTATCTGGACGGCGGGTGCGTCCGGGAAGCGGAGTACACGGCCCGTGCGGAGGCGTTCTTCCCGCACCGGGACCAGAACAACTCCGCTCGCGTCATCCAGGCGATCAACGATCTGACCAGCGGGAAGACCAAGCCGCCCAGGACGTGAGCCGGTAGCCGCGCGCAGCGAAGGGACCGGGAATCGGAACGGCGACTCCCGGCCCCTTCGCGTGGCGTGGGCAGCGCCCGTTCAGCCGGCCGTCGGCGAGACGGCGGCCGTCGGCGGCTCCTTGGCGGTCCGCCGCAGTCCGTCGACCCAGAGCACGGTGCCGAGCACCGGCGGAATCCAGGCGAGCAGCCAGAGGCGCTCCACCTCGGAGGCGACCGGGTGCGCCGCGGCGGAGGCCAGGCCCACCAGCGTCATGGCCAGGCAGAGCCAGCCGACGACCGGCGCCGTCCGGCGGACCAGCGCCCAGCCGGCCAGCGCGGTGCAGGCGAGGAAGAGCGGGTTCAGTGCCTGCGTCACGACCCAGTGCGGCCAGTACCGGAGGTTGAGCTCCAGGAGCCGGTGCCATGGATCGGAGACGGCCGGGCCGTCGAAGTGGTCGGTGAAGGTGTCCTGCAGTGTCTCAGCGGTGCCGGGGAGCGACCACAGGGCGATCGCGGCCGCGTTGGCAGCGGTGACGCCAAGTGAGATCACGGCGAAGAGCAGGACGTTCCGGCTGCGCCGCCGGTGGAGCACGATCAGGGCGAGCCCGGCTGCGGTGAATCCGGCCGCGAGCATCATCGCTGTCGAGTACTTGGTCAGCGAGAGCACCGCGAAGGAGCCGACCAGCGTGGCGACACCGGCCCGGAGCCGCCCGTTGACCACCCACCAGGCGCCCAGCACCGCCCCGAGCGCGCACACGCTGACCAGCCCCTCGGAGAGCGGCCGCATACTCCAGTAGGTGATCGGGCTCGCCAGGTAGAAGATCTGTCCGCCCAGGGCCGCTGCCGGGGAGGCGCCGATCGCCCGTAGCAGGAACAGCGCCAGCAGCGAACCCGCCAGTGTGATCAGCAGATTGGTGACCCACATTCCGGGCAGCACGCCCAGCAGTGCGACGGCGGGTGCGACCACCAGCGGATAGCCGGGCCTGGTGTCGAAGATCCGGTCGAACCTCGGCGACGACGGGCTCAGACCGTTCGGAAGCTGCTGCACGCAAGCCTGGTACTGCTCCTGCCGCTGCGACGGCCGGCCGTAGGTGGCAGGGTCCAGGTCCAGGGTCTGCTGGCCACGGGCGGTCCGGTTGGCGCAGTACGCCTTGACCGACTCCGCCTGCGCGTCCGCCCTGGAGTGCCCCAGGATCTGGAGCGCGCCGCGTGCGTAGCGGTAGGAGTCATTGCTGTAGTTCATCCCGGAGTACCCGGCCACCTGGAGCAGGCTGAACAGCACTGCCACCAGGCAGGGCGCCAGGAGCAGCGCCCGTGACCGGGCCCGGCCCGCTCCGGGGGCACCGGCTGCGGGGGCGGGCTCACGGGCGGCCGTCTCGCGCGGCGGCACGGTGGACATCGGCACAGGGGAATCCTTCGCTCGGGAGACTCGTGGGATCGTACACAGCCCGAAATCCCGTTCCCCATGGTGCGTCTGCGCTGAGCCGCGACCGGGCCGGGGTCTCCGCAGGCCCGGTCCGCCCTCGGACCCGGGCCCGGGTCCGAGGGCGGCGGGGGTCAGGAGGCGTTGGCCGCCACGCGGAAGTGGCAGTTGGCGGTGATGGCCGAGGTGGTGCCGCTGCTGTCGATGGTCCTGGTCCGCCAGCCGTAGAGGTGGCCCGGGAGGAGTGCCGACGGCATGGGCACCGAGACCGTGCCGTCACCGGTCACCAGGGCGCTGGTGGAGTTGGCGTCGCCCAGCACGATGGGCTGGGGCTGCGAGGGGTCGGTGTCGTCCCAGATCGAGAACTGGCCGGCCACCTGCTTCTGGTCGTCCGTGTCGCTCACCCGGGCCTGGAGCCGCGGCCGCAGGGTGTTCACCGTGCCGTAGGGGCCGTTGGAGCCGCAGCCGGGGTCGGCGGGGCCGGTGGCGGCGGGCACGGTGGTCTGCAGGGCCGGGGGCATCGGCACCGCCCTGCCCGCCGTGGTGCCGTACAGCGGCGCGTGGTCGGAGATCCCGGCGGGCTGCGTGGTGCTCGCGTAGTTGGCCTGGTCGGCCAGCTGCGTCCAGGAGTCGCACTGGGTGAAGCCGGCGGTGCCGAAGATGTAGTCCAGCTTGCCCGGGTCGTAGGTCATGGAGGTGACGACGCCGTTGGCACCGGTGGGCTTGGGGGTGAAGTGGGTGGGCTCGTTGGCGGCGTCGCCCGAGGCGTACGAGGTGGCGTCGCACTCGGAGAACCTGGCATACAGCGGCTTGAGGTTGCCCGTCGAGCTCGCCGGATAGGAAGAGTTGAAGTCGCCGCCGACCACCACGTCGGAGTCGCCCGCGATCACGGTCAGCACCTTGGAGACCTCGGCGCTGAGGTCGGCCTTCTTCGCGGGCATGTGCAGCCCGCAGACCCGGCTGCGCCAGCCGTCGACCCGGACGCAGAGCAGCTTCGACTGCGCGGAGTCGGCCGTCCAGGGGGCGAGTTCGGTCGCCACCTGTTCGGTGATGTGCCCCTTGACCGCCACCGCGATCCCGAGTGTGCCGTGCAGGGTGCCCCGGCAGTCGGTACGGCCGCCGGGGCGCTCCATGGGCGTCCAGGCGAACTCCCACAGCGGGCTCGCGGCGTGCAGTTGCTGGGCGAGCAGGTCCAGATGGCTGTCGTGCTGGGCGGCGTCGAAGCAGACCTCCTGCAGCAGCAGCGCGTTGATGTGCTTCTGCGCCACGGCCTGGCTGATGGTGTCCGCCTTGTGCTGCGGGTCGTTGCGGTACGGGCAGTACCCCTGGTCGAGCGGGGTGGCGCCGCCGGCCTCGCCACAGATGTTCCAGGTCATGACCCGCAGTGACTCGGGGGCCGTGGCGGCGGAGGCGGTGCCCGCCGCGCCGGTCGGTCCGAAGGAGAAGAGCAGGAGCAGGGCCAGGAAGGCCACCACCACGGGAGCTCGGCGGATTGGGGAGTGGATCATCTGATGCCTCTCTGTCGGTGTGCCGGCGTGGGTGGGGCCGGCCGGGCCCGCGACTCGGTGGAGTCGATGGCTGACGGGGCATCATAGGCACGGACGTTCGATTCGACCGACCGGATTTTGCTGGGCCAGGTATCCGCCGCCGGTCGTCGTGTGGCGGGCGTCACCGCGCTCCGGGTACATCCATCCGCCCAGGTCGGCTGTCCAACGGGGCGGGACACGGTCTCCGAGGTGCCCCGCCGGACCTGCTGAACACCAGTCGGCTCTCCCAAGCCTCAGGACGCTCATGACATCGCATGCCGTACTCGGCCGACCCGTGGGTGAGGCCGTGGGGTCCGGTGACGGCGGTCGGGGGCGGGGCCGGGCGTGGGCGGTGGTGGCCGTCGTGGTGGCGGTGATGCTGGCCGCCGGGTTCTGGGGGCTGGACCGGGGGTCGATGTGGCGGGACGAGTCCGCCACCTATGACGTGGCGCACCGCAGTGTCCGGCAGATCCTGGCGATGGTGCGTCATGTGGACGCCGTACACGCCGTCTACTACCTCTTCATGCATCTGTGGCTGCTGCCGGGCGGCGGCGAGGTGTGGATGCGGGTCCCGTCGGTGCTGGGGATGGCTGCCGCCGCCGGGCTGGTCGCGGCGCTGGGGGCGCGGCTGTGGCGGCCGAGGGTGGGCCTGGTGGCCGGGCTGCTGTTCGCCGCGACGCCGCTGGTGACCTTCTACGCCCAGGAGGGCCGCTCGTACGCGATGGTGTGCGCGGGCGTGCTGCTGGCGACGTACTGCCTGGTGCGGGCGGTGGAGACCGGTGGGCGGTGGTGGGCCGGGTACGCGGTCGCGGTGCCGGCCGCCGCGCTGCTGCACGAGTTCGCGGTGCTGGTGCTGCTCGCCCACGGCGCGGCGCTGCTGCTGGCGCGGACGCCGCGCGCGGTCTGGCGGCGCTGGGGGATCGCGGCGGCGGTCAGCGGCGTGCTGCTGGCACCGTTGGCGCTGTACTCCAAGCAGCAGTCGGGCCAGGTCGGCTGGTTGCAGCGGCCGGACTGGGCGGCCGTCTGGCAGTTGGTGCGGCTCTTCGCCGGACCGGTGACCGGGGTGGTCGTCGGGGTGCTGGTGCTCGCGGTGGTCGGCCTGGTCCCGGGTCCTGGTCGGCCGGAGCGCGGCCGGCTGACCGTGGCGGCGGTGGCCGGCCCGCTGGCCGTACTGCCGCCGGCCGCCCTGCTGCTGGCCTCCCAGCAGCAGCCGATGTACCACGAGCGGTACGTGCTCTACGCGCTGGCCGGTCTGCCGCTGCTGGCCGCCGCCGGGCTGGAGCGGATCGCCGCCCTGCTGCCGGGGCGGTGGCCGGCCGCACTGCTCGCCGGGCTCGCGGTGGCCGGGGCCGTACTGCCGCAGCTGCCGGAGCAGCGGGCGGCGCGGACGCTGGAGTCGCGCCCGGATGACCTGGCGGGCGCCGCGCGGGCGGTGCGGGCCGGGGCGCAGCCGGGGGACGGGGTGGTCTTCCTGGCGCGCAACTACCGGGCGGCCTGGCTGGCGTACCCCGGCGACTTCCGCGGCCTGGACGATGTGACGCTGGCGGTCGGCCCGCTGTGGTCGGCCGGCCTCCGGGGCGAGGAGCGCAGCCCGCGCCGGACCAGGCAGGCCATCCTCGCCAAGTCCCGGATCTGGCTGGTGGGCCGCGCCGGGCTCTCCCCCCGGGGCGCACCGGCCGCCATCGACCGGCTGGCGGTGCTGGACGAGCACTTCCGGGTGGCCGAGACCGTCCATCTGCACGGCCTGGAAGTCCGGCTCTACCTGCGCAGATGACGGTCGGCCAGCCGATGGGTCGGTCAGCCGCGGGCGTAGCGGGCCTCGGCCTGCCAGAACCAGGTGAAGCCCACGACGGCGGTGAGCAGGGCCCAGCCGGCGGCGACGGCCCAGGTCCAGAGGGGGATCGGCGGGTAGGAGTCGAGCAGGGCGCCACGGATGAGTTCGAGGTAGACGGCGCCGGGGTTGAGCTTCAGCAGCAGGGCGACCGGGGTCGGGGCGTGCCGGGTGACGGTGTCGATGCTGTACATCACGCCGCAGCTGTACATCCAGGTGCGCATCACGAACGGGACCACCTCGCCCAGGTCGCGCACGGTGGCGACGACCCGGGCGAGGACCAGGGCCAGGCCGACGTTGAAGAGGGTCTGCAGGGCCAGGGCGGGGATCGCCAGCAGCCAGGCGGTGGTGAGCGGTTCGCCGGTGGCGAGCACGATCACGCCGACCACCAGCAGCGACATCACCAGCTGCTCCAGCTGCACCAGCACCGCCGCCAGCGGCAGGCAGGCCCGGGGGAAGTGGGCGGCGCGGATGAGGTCGAGCCGGTCGGCGACCGACTTGCCGCCGGTGGTGACGGACTCGCGGGTGTAGGTGAAGACGAAGATGCCGATGCAGAGGAACGAGATGTAGTTGCCGGTGCCGGTGTTGTGCTTCTGCTGGAGCAGCAGTCCGAAGATCAGGTAGTAGACGGCGATGTTGAGGACCGGGGTGAGCACCTTCCACAGCTGGCCGAGCCGGGCGTCCCCGTACATGGTGGAGAGCCGTGCCTGCGCGTACGCGGTGGTGAAGTGCCGCCGCCCCCACAGCAGCCGCAGATAGGCGGGCAGCGGCGGCCGGGCGCCCGGCCGGACCAGGCCGTGGCGGGCGGCGAACGCGGCCAGTGCGGCGGGGTCGGCCGGGGCCGGGGTGCCGGAACCGGGGAGGGCGGGGCGGGTCGCGGCGGGGGCTGGGGTCATCAGGCGGTCACCGGGGAGATCGTTTCGAGGCCGTGGCGGCTGCGGGCGGAGGTGCTGACGTCGGTGAGGAAGCTGAGCGAGCGCGCGGAGGCGGTCGGGGTGAGCCAGTCCGCCCGCACCGGGCAGATCTTCATCCGCACCCCGGTGCCGGCCAGGACCAGCGGCAGGGTGTGCACCACCGTGGACGGGAAGCTCAGCAGGGTGGCGGCGACCGGGCCGCGCCGGGCCTCGATCTCCAGCGGCAGCCCCGGCCGGACGATCTCGGCGCCGGTGGCGTCCGCGATCCGCCGCAGCTTGTCGGGGTCCTCCCGGCGGTGCGCCAGATAGCGGCCGACGCCGTGCTCGGCGGCCAGCCGGGTGACCGTGTCCAGATAGCGTTCCGCGGTGACGACGCCGGTCTCCACCAGCGAGCTGCCCAGCAGGTCGGCGCCGGGCAGCACCGCCGGGGGACCGAAGCGGGCCCGGGTCCAGGCGTACTGGTTGGCGCTGCCGGTGGCCCCCGGCGGCGGGTCGACCGCGAGCGAGCTGAACAGGTCCAGTCGGCGGCGCGGGCCCGGCCGCAGCAGCCGGGCCGCCCGGACGGCGGCGGCCGGCGGCCGGCCCTCGCGGTGCCAGCGGACCAGCGGACGGCCGGCGGCGAGCAGGCCGACCAGCTCCACGGTGGCCGTGCCGTCGTCCACCACCACCAGCTCGGCGGCGCGGGAGAGCGGCAGCAGCGCCTGGACCAGGCCGGAGAAGGGGTCCCCCAGCAGCAGCCGGGGGGCCAGCGCGACCCGGGGCGCCAGTGCGGCCAGCGAGCGGGCCCGGTCCACCCCGGCCAGCCAGCGGCCGCGCGACCGGGCGGCCGCGGATGCCGCCTGGGCGGGCACGGCGGAAGCGGCCGACACGGCGGAGGCGGCAGACACGGCGGAGGCGGCGGCACGCGGGTCGTACGCGGTCACCGGGACGCCCTCGGCGCGGGCCAGCTCGGCCAGCGCGGCCAGCTGGCCCCGGGTGACCGGGTCGCGCGGCTGGAGGACGGCGACGGAGAGCGGCCCGGGGTCGGCCTGGGCGGCGGCGGGGCGGCCCTCGCCCCGGTCGGGCCGCGACGCGTACCGGTGCGCCCACTCCAGCGCGTTCAGCAGCTGGGCGGGGCTCTCGACCAGGGCGAGGGTCCGGGTCACGCGGGGACGACCGCCTCGGCGGCACCCTGCACCCGGCGCAGCTTGCGCATGGCGGCCAGCTCGCCGTCGTACACCTTCTTGACGCCGTCCCCGAGCGACCGCTCGATCACCCGGATGTCGCGGACCAGCCGCTGGAGGCCGCCCGGCTCCACCGAGGCGGCCTGGTCGGAGCCCCACATGGCGCGGTCCAGGGTGATGTGCCGCTCGACGAAGACGGCGCCGAGCGCGACCGCCGCCAGGGTGGTCTGCAGGCCGATCTCGTGGCCGGAGTAGCCGATCGGGATGTTGGGGTACTCGCGCTCCAGGGTGTGCAGCATCCGGAGGTTGAGCTCCTCGGCCGGGGCCGGGTAGGTGCTGGTGGTGTGGCAGAGCAGGGTGTTCTCGCTGCCCAGCACCTCCACCGCGTGGCGTATCTGGCGCGGGGTGGACATCCCGGTGGACATGATCACGGTGCGGCCGGTGGCCCGCAGCGCCCGCAGCAGGTCGTCATCGGTGAGGCAGGCGGAGGCGACCTTGTGGGCGGGCAGGTCGAACTGCTCCAGGAAGTCCACCGAGGGCACGTCCCACGGCGAGGCGAACCAGTCGATGCCGCGCTTGCGGCAGTGGGTGTCGATGGTGCGGTACTCGGCCTCGCCGAACTCGACGCGGTGCCGGTAGTCGATGTACGTCATCCGGCCCCACGGGGTGTCGCGCTCGATCTCCCACTGGTCGCGGGGGGTGCAGATCTCCGGGGTGCGCTTCTGGAACTTGACGGCGTCGCAGCCCGCGTCGGCGGCGGCGTCGATCAGGGCGAGGGCGTTCTCCAGCTCGCCGTTGTGGTTGATGCCGATCTCGCCCACCACGTAGACGGGGCGGCCGGGCCCCGCCTGGCGGGCGCCGAGGGTGCGGGTGCGGTCGGTGCTCATGGGGGAGGGTGTCCTTTCGACGGTGCTGTGCGGTGCCGCGGGGGCGGCGGGGTGGGAAGTCCGTACGGTTGCGGGTGCGGGCGGGTCGATCAGCGGGGCCAGCGCGCGGGCGCGGGCCAGGTCGGCGGGCTCGTCGATCTCCAGCAGCCGCGCCGGGTCGGTACGCACCGGGGTGACGCGGCCGAAGAAGCGGTGCCGGGCGGTACGGAAGCCGCCGACCCGCACGGCGTATCCGGCGCCGGTCTCCAGCAGGTCCTCCGGCCGGTCCTGCCGGCGCGGCCGGGACCGGCTGTCGTGGTTGACGCCGACGGCGCCGTACGGGCGGTCGGGCAGCGGCGGGACCGGATCGGCGGCCTGGTCTGCGGCCGGGCCCTCGGCCAGGCTCGCGGCCGGGCTCGCGACTGGGCCCTCGACCGGGCTTTCGACCCGCCACAGGAAGCCGTGGAAGGGCGCGGCGGTGAAGGCGCTGTCGGCGCCGCCGTCCAGCACCGCCGTGACCAGGCCGCCGACCTCGCCCGCCGTGACGAACGGCGAGGTGCACTGCACCATCACCGCGACCTCGGCCGGTCCGCCGTGCCGGGCGGCCAGCTCGTCCAGGGCGTGCAGCAGGGCGGCCTCGCTGCTCGCGGTGTCACCGGCGAGCGCGGCCGGGCGGCGGACCACCTCGGCGCCGGCCGCCACCGCTGCGGCGGCGATGCCGTCGTCGTCGGTGGAGACGGCGACCAGGTCGACGCCGGACGCCGCCAGGCAGGCCCGCACCGCGCGGACCACCAGCGGTACGCCGCCGACCGGGGCGAGGTTCTTGCCGGGGACGCCCTTGGAGCCGCCGCGCGCCGGGATGACGGCGACGACGCGGGGGGCCGGGGGACGGGGGGTCATCTCGGGGTGCTCCGGGGAGTGGGGTTGCCTGGTGGGATGGGGTTGCCTGGTGGGATGGGGTTGCCTGGTGGGATGGGGATGGTTCGGGGCCTGGGGGTTCGCGGGGCGGCGGGTCACAGCCGACCCCAGCGGCGGATCGCCGGGGCGACGTGCTGCACGCCCAGCCGGTAGGCGCCGCGCGCCCCCTGGGCGAGCGCCCGCCGGACGGCCCGGCGCGGCCCGCTGTCGTCGCCGGGGGTGCGGGCGGCGGTGGGCAGCGGGGTGCCGTCCGGCGCCAGGCCGTAGCGGGCCAGTACGCCGGGCAGGTAGGCGGGGGCGTTGCCCGGCGTGTAGTACGGGGCGGGCGGCGGCAGCGCGGGCAGCGCGCGCAGTTCCGCGACCCGCTTGCGCAGCTCCTCGTACGGCGCCGGGTCCAGGACGCCCTGGTCGCGCAGCCAGTCCTGGTCGGCGGTGGGCAGCACTCCGGCGTCCAGCTGCTCCCAGGAGGTGATGCAGCCGGAGCCGGTGAAGTAGTGGTTGCCCAGCGGCTCGCGCACCCCGGCGTCGCTGAGCACCGCCGTGGGGATGCCGCGCCGCAGCGACTCCAGCGCGGCGGTGGAGCTGACGGTGACCATCAGGTCGATCCGGTCCAGCAGCTCGCCCATGTTGCCGTACACCAGCTCGCAGTTGACCGGCAGTGGGCGCCCCAGCCGGGCGGTCAGCCGCTGGTACGGGTGCTCCTCCAGGTGGGTGGTGTGCTCACCCGGGCGGCTGCGCAGTTTCACCAGCACCCGGCGCTCGGGGTGCAGTTCGGCGTGGCGGGCGCAGCGCTCCAGCAGGTGCAGCCGGGCGTCGCGCGACTCCGGTACCGAGGGCTGGGCGGCGAAGCAGACGGTGAACGGGCGGTTCTCCGAGGGCCGGTAGCGGTCGTCGGTCCCGGCCAGGAACGGCAGGGCGGCGCGCACCACGCTGCCGGTGTCGACGCCCAGCGGCCCGTACAGGTCGCGGAAGCGGCGGGCGTCGAAGGCGCTGTTGGCCAGCACCACATCGGCGCCGGCCCGCAGCAGCAGACCGTCCGCCAGCTTCTCGTAGACCACCCCGACATAGCCGGTGACCAGCACCGGGCGGCGTTCGCGGCCCTGCCAGGCGCGGCCCAGGCCGTGCAGCAGCGCCTGCACCCCGCCGCCGACCAGGGCCAGCACCACGACGTCGGCCTCGGCGTCGCCGTGCTCCGGGTCGCCCAGCTCGGCCAGGAAGTCCGCGACCGTGGTCTCCCGCAGCGAGGCGGGCGCCACTCCGACCTCGGCCAGCTGGCGCGCGGTGGGGGTGGCCCGGCCGCGCAGCAGCCGTCCGTGCACTTCGGCCCCGCCCGGCGGGCAGAGCTGTCCGGCCAGCAGGGCGCCCCATTTCCAGCGGGTGTCCGAATCGGCCAGGACGACGATACGCATGGATGCTCCGGTTCTCTTCGACCCCGGTGAGCATAGGGATTCCACGGTGGCAGTCGAAGGACGCTGCGGGGGCGATCAGCGAAATACGGGATGGCCGCTCGGTGAACGCGCTTGAGGCGGTTATCCGGTATTCCTGAATTCATGGTGGCCGTCCGCTGCCCGATTGGTGAACATCACTCGAACATCGTACGAACACCATGGTCACGGGGGGTACGGGCTTCCGCCGGATGTACGAAGCCCGGTAGAGTCCGCGACGGACCGGACCGGGCGGGGCGGGCGGTGATCGCGCCGGAACGCGATATGCGGACCCATTCTCGGCGACCCGGAACAATCCCGGGGAATCCGCCACGGCCCGGCCGAAGACGCGCCCACGGGCATGCAGGAGCGAATCACGTGAAGCTGTCGGTCATCGTCCCTTTCCACAATGTACGGCCCTATGCGCCGGACGCGTTGCGCAGCCTGGCCGCCAATGCCCGGCCGGAGTATGAATTCGTCCTGGTCGACGACTGCTCGACGGACGGCACCCATGAGCTGCTGGCGTCCTGGGCCACCGGCCGGCCGGGCGTGCGGCTGATCCGGCACGAGCGCAACCTCGGCATCTCCGCGACCCGCAACAGCGGCATGGCCGCCGCCGACGGCCGCTACCTCACCTTCCTGGACGGCGACGACTGGTACGCCCCCGGCCATCTGGACCGCCTGGTGGCCGCGATCGAGGAGTTCGGCTGCGACTTCGTCCGCACCGACCACGTCCGCTCCACCGGCCACCGGCGGGAGATCCACCGGGCGCCCGAGGCCCGCCGGGACGAGGTGCTCGACCCCCGGGACAGCATCCTGCCCGCCGACCGCAGCACCATGGTCGACTACCCGTACTCCTGGGCCGGGATCTACCACCGGCGGCTGCTGGAGCGCGGCGTGCTCCGCTTCGACGAGGACCTGCGCACCGCCGAGGACCGGCCCTGGGTGTGGCGGCTGCACCGCTCCGCCGAGTCGTACGCCGTCACCGGTCTGCGCGGCGTCTTCTACCGGCGGGCGGTGGCCACCTCGCTCACCCAGATCGGTGACGCCCGGCAGCTGGACTTCGTCCCGGCCTTCGACCTGCTGCTGGCGGAGCTCGCCACCGACCCGGACGCCGAACTGCTGCTGCCCAAGGCCATCCGCACCTACCTCGCGGTGATCGTGCACCACCGCCGCAACGCCGACCGGCTCCAGCGCGGCGTGGCCCGCACCATGCGGACGCTCTGCGCCGACGCGCTGCGCCGGATGCCGCAGCACCACCTGGCGGAGGCGGTCGCCGCGCTGGACCCCGGCCGGGCCGCAGTGGTCCGCCGACTGCGCGGCAGCCTGACCGCGATGGCCGCCCGATGACCGCCGCCGGGCCCCCGAAGGAGAGCCGCCCCGCCGTGACCACGACCCCTGCCGGCCCCAGCCCCTCCGGTACGGCGCAGATCTTCGCCGCCTCCACCCTGTACGGCGCGGCCACCGTCTGCGCCGCGCTGGACGCCGGGCTGTTCGGGCCGCGCGCCGAGCACCGCCGCACCCTGCTGGTCTGCAACAACGCCGCCGTCCCCGAACTCGCGGTGCCGCTGGACCGCACCGACTCCTTCGCGGCGCTGCGCGACCGCTTCGACGACGTCCGCTCCTGGAACGCGGAGATCGAGCCCTACCACCCCAGCGGCTGGGCGCCCCGCGCCGAGGACGCCCCCATCCTCCAGCGGCTGATCCGGCGCTCCTGGGGCCTGGGCGACACCCCGGTCGAACTGGCCGTGGAGTCCATCCAGGTCAACCCGGCCCGCGCCATCACCGCCGTCTTCGACGAGGGCCCGGTGCATGTCTACGCCGACGGCCTGATGAGCTACGGCCCGACCCGCAACGCCCTGCCGTACCTGCTGCACGGCCGCATCCGCCGACTGCTCCACCTGGACCTGGTGCCCGGTCTGCGGCCGCTGCTGCTCTCCGAGTACGGCGTACCGGCGCAGACCGTGCCCGCCGACGGCTTCCGCGACGTCCTCGCCGCCGTCGGCCGGACGCTGCCGCCGCCCGAGCTGCCGCCCGGCCCCGACCCGGCGGGGCCCGGCTGCGCGCTGCTGCTCGGCCAGTACCTCTCCGCGCTCGGCCTGATCAGCGCCGACGAGGAGGAGGAGCTGCACGCCCGGATGGTGCGCGGCGCGGTCGCCGCCGGGTTCACCGACATCGTCTTCAAGCCGCACCCCAGCGCCCCGGCCCGGCTCTCCTCCGCCATGGAGAAGGCCGCCGCCGACGCCGGGGCGTGCCTGCGGGTGCTGGACGCGCCGGTGCTCGCCGAGACCCTGTTCGAGCGGCTGCGCCCGGCGCTGGTGGTCGGCTGCTTCTCCACCGGGCTGCTCACCGCCGCCGCCCTCTACGGGCTGCCGGTGGCCCGGGTCGGCACCGGGCTGCTGCTGGAGCGGCTGGCGCCGTACGAGAACAGCAACCGCGTCCCGGTGACCGTGGCGGACGCGCTGCTGCCCGACCTGGAGGCGCCCGACTTCACCCCGGAGCCGCCCGGCCCGGCGCTGGCCGGCGCCGCCGACCGGCTGGGCCCGCTGCTCGCCGCGGTCGGCCACTGCATGCAGGCCAAGGCATACCCGCACCTCGCGGCGGAGACCGCCGCCTGGCTGCGGGAGCACTACGGCCCGGACACCGCCCGCTACTTCAAGCGGCGGCGGCTCACCGCGCTGGGCCTGCCCGGTGGCCTGCCGGCCGGGCTGCCCACCGGGGCGCGGCTGCTGAAGAAGTCACCCCTGGTACGCCGGGTGGTGCGCCAGGCACGGGCCCGGAAGGAGCAGAGCCGATGACGCAGACCGTGCCGCCGCAGGCCGTACCGCAGGCCGTACCGCAGGCCGCGCAGCCGGCCGCCGCCGCCGACCGGCCGGCCCGCCGGAGCGGGCGGCTGCGGGCGCTGGACGGGCTGCGGCTGGTGGCCGCGCTGATGGTCTGCGCGTACCACTACGGCGGCCGGGACGGTGCCGTGCAGCAGGCGTGGGGGCGGTCGCCGAAGGAGCTGTTCCCGGCGCTGCACGGCGCCTTCTCCTACGGCTGCCTGGGGGTGCAGGTCTTCTTTGTGATCAGCGGCTTTGTGATCTGCATGTCCTCCTGGGGGCGCACCCTCAAGGAGTTCTTCGCCTCCCGGGTCTCCCGGCTCTACCCGGCGTACTGGTTCGCGGTCCTGCTGGTCACGGCGGTGTTCGCGCTGCGGCCGGTGGTCGCCCAGCCGCTGCCGCCGGCCGAGGTGCTGGTCAATCTGACGATGATGCAGCAGCCGATGGGGTCCGGCCGGGTGCTCGGGGTGTGCTGGACGCTCTGGGTGGAGGCCCGCTTCTACCTGCTGTTCGCGCTGGTGGTGTGGAAGGGCGTGACCTACCGCCGCGCGGTGGGGTTCTGCGCGGTCTGGCTGGTCGCCTCGGTGCTGGCGGCGGGGATGGGGCAGCCGGTGGTGGACCTGGTGGTGATGCCCGAGTACGCGCCGTTCTTCATCGGCGGTCTGGCGCTCTACCTGGTGCACCGGTTCGGCGGCGGCCCGGTGCTGTGGGCGGTGGTCGCGATGAGCTGGGGCCTGGGGCAGTACCAGGCCGTCCGGGGGCTGGTCGCGCCGGCGGGCACCGATGTCTTCCACCACCGCTCGGCCTGGGTGGTGGTGGCCGTGGTCACCGCGGGCTATCTGGTGGTGGCGGTGGTGGCGCTGGGGTGGCTGGACCGGGTCGACTGGCGCTGGCTGACCGTCGCGGGCGCCCTCACGTACCCGTTCTACCTGGTGCACGAGCATCTGGGCTGGGCGGTGATCGAGGTGCTGCACCGGCGGCTGGGGTACTCCGCGCCGGTGACCTTCGGTGCGACGGTCGGCGGGATGCTGCTGCTCGCCTGGCTGGTGCACCGGCTGGTGGAGCGGACGCTGGGGCCCCGGCTCAAACGGGCACTGCTGCGGCCGGTGGCGGCGGGCTGACCGGCGCGCCGGGGCGCGGGGCGGCGGCACTTCCGACAAAATGCCCATAACGGACAGAAGGCCCCCGAATCGAAGGTCGCCCCCGTGGACTCCTCGCCGCGCCGCACCCGCTCCGCACGGCTGCTGCCCGCCGTGGCCGCAGGCCTCGCCCTGACGGCTGCGGCGGCCTGCACCAGCGGCTCGGCCACCCCCGCCGGGAGCACCACCCAGGCGGTGACCGGCGCCCCGGCGGCCCCCGCGCCCTCCACCGCTCCCTCCTCCTCGGGGCCCGGCAGCGCCGACCAGTTGCAGAACGACTACCAACGGGTGGTGAAGGCCGTCCTGCCGTCCGTGGTGCAGATCGACACCCCGAGCGGGCTGGGCAGCGGCATCGTCTACGACAACCAGGGCGACATCGTCACCAACGCCCATGTCGTCGGCACCGCCAAGAAGTTCGCCGTCACCCTCGCCAACAGCGAGAAGACCCTGGCCGCCACCCTGGTCGGCAGCTACCCGGCGAGCGACCTGGCGGTGATCCGGCTGACCGCGCCGCCCGCCGGGCTGCGGCCCGCGTCCTTCGCGGACAGCGGCAAGGTCCAGGTGGGGCAGATCGTGCTCGCCATGGGCAACCCGCTGGGCCTGTCCAGCAGCGTCACCCAGGGCATCGTCTCCGCCGTCGGCCGTACCGTCTCCGAACCCGGCAGCGGCAGCGCGCCCGGCGCCACCATCCCGGACATGGTGCAGACCTCGGCCTCCATCAACCCCGGCAACAGCGGCGGCGCGCTGGCCGACCTCGACGCCCAGGTGATCGGGATCAACACCCTGGCCGCCGTCGACGAGGACCTCGGCGGCGCCGCCCCGGGCATCGGCTTCGCCATCCCCAGCTCCACCGTCACCCGGATCGCCGACCAACTGATCAAGAACGGCAAGGTCACCGACAGCGGTCGCGCCGCGCTCGGTGTCACCGTACGCACCGTGCTGGGCAGCCCGCCGGACTTCGCCCCGGCCGGGGCCGCCGTGGTCTCGGTGGTCGGCGGCGGGCCCGCCGCCAAGGCGGGGCTGCGGGCGGGCGACATCATCACCGGGCTCGGCGGCACCCCGGTGGACAGCGCCGACGCGCTCACCGGGGCACTGGCCGGGGAGTCGCCCGGCGACCGGGTGTCCGTCGCCTACAGCCGGGGCGGCCAGAACCGGACCACCCAGGTCACCCTGGGCACCCTGGGGAGCGGCTGACCCCTTCCGAACCACCTCCGGCCCGGGCCGGCGGCCGCCGTGCACACCCGCGCAAGGGATCGCACCGCAGGCCGCCGCGCCCCGGGGCCCGTGGACCGGCGCCGGTCCACAGGCCCTGTGGCCGGGGCGCGCCCGCTGCCTGTGCGCGCCCCGGCCCTTCTCGTACGCCGTCCCGTACTCCGGTGCTCAGCTCTCGGTACGGGTGTGCCAGGGGAGTTCGACGGTGATGGTGGTGGGGCCGCCGTGGGGGCTGTGGATCATGAAGACGCCGTCGACGGCGCGGATGCGGTCGGCGAGTCCGGCGAGGCCGCCGCCGGGGGTTTCGGTGGCGCCGCCGGTGCCGTCGTCGCGGATTTGGAGCATGAGGCGGTCGTGGGAGCGCCAGAGGTCGACGGTGGCGGTGTGGGCGTGGGCGTGTTTGGAGGTGTTGGTGAGGAGTTCGCTGACGGTGAAGTAGGCGATGCCTTCGATGGAGGGGTCGGGTCGGGTGGGGAGGTCGACGGTGACGCGGACGCCGCCGGGGGCGGTGCAGCGGGTGGCGACGGAGGAGAGGGCGGCGTCGAGGCCTCGGTCGGTGAGGATGGCGGGGTGGATGCCTCGGGCGAGGTCGCGGAGTTCTTGGAGGGCGAGTTTGACTTCGCCGTGGGCGGCGTCGACCATCTGGGCGGCGGTTTCGGGGTCTTCGGTGAGTTTTTCCTTGGCGAGGCCGAGGTCCATGGCGAGGGCGACGAGTCGGGCTTGGGCGCCGTCGTGGAGGTCGCGTTCGATGCGGCGCAGGTCGGCGGCGGCGGTGTCGACGACGGTGCCCCGGTCGTCCTCCAGCTCCCGTACCCGCTCCGACAGCGACGACGGCGACAGCAACGACCCGACCAGCGCCCGGTTGACGCAGGTCAGGCCGTGGATCAGCCAGGGAGTGCCGAAGAACAGCACCACGCCGAGCGCGCAGACCCCGGCGATCTCGGGGACGCTGTCCAGGTAGACCTCCGGCCGCCCGCCCGGCCCGTCCCCGTACAGCTGCAAGCCGGGCTGGTGCACCCAGGTCGGGAAGACCCACTGGTAGGCGGGGTAGGCCAGCATCGCCCAGCCGCACGCCCAGAGGACCAGCGAGACGGTGAAGCCGAAGACGCTCCACGGCAGCAGCAGCACGCAGTACAGCACACTGCGCCAGCCCACGCCGTCCTTGAGCACCGCGCCCAGCCAGCCCATCAGACCGGGGCGGCTCGGCCGCAGCGGGGCGGGCCGGGCGATCCGCACATCCAGCAGGGCGGCGGCGCGGCCCCGCTCCAGCGCGCCCCAGCCCCGGGCCCCGGCGACGGCGGCGGCCAGCACCGGCAGGCCGAGGAAGGTGACGGCCAGGCCGAGGCCCAGGCTGATCATCACCACGACGTAGCTGAAGCAGGCGACCGCGATCGGGAGGTCCAGCAGCAGGTGCAGGAACTCCTTCCAGGTGCGGGCCGCGAAAGGCGCCCCCAGCAGGCCCGGGGCGCGGCGCACGCTGCCGCCGTGCTCCGTGCTCCCCCGGGGGTGTCCGGTGGCTGCCATGTTCTCGATCACGGTGACCGTCCTTCTGCGCGGGTGCTGCTCTGACACTTCCCAGCCTGGCGGCCGGAGCGGTCGGCCGGTATGGGGCGGCTCGGCGTCTTGGGGGTGGGGTTCTCCCTACCTTCCGGCGGGTGCTGCTCCGCTGGTCAGCGTCGGGTGTCCGCGTGGGTGTGCCAGGGGAGTTCGACGGTGATGGTGGTGGGGCCGCCGTGGGGGCTGTGGATCATGAAGACGCCGTCGACGGCGCGGATGCGGTCGGCGAGTCCGGCGAGGCCGCCGCCGGGGGTTTCGGTGGCGCCGCCGGTGCCGTCGTCGCGGATTTGGAGCATGAGGCGGTCGTGGGAGCGCCAGAGGTCGACGGTGGCGGTGTGGGCGTGGGCGTGTTTGGAGGTGTTGGTGAGGAGTTCGCTGACGGTGAAGTAGGCGATGCCTTCGATGGAGGGGTCGGGTCGGGTGGGGAGGTCGACGGTGACGCGGACGCCGCCGGGGGCGGTGCAGCGGGTGGCGACGGAGGAGAGGGCGGCGTCGAGGCCTCGGTCGGTGAGGATGGCGGGGTGGATGCCTCGGGCGAGGTCGCGGAGTTCTTGGAGGGCGAGTTTGACTTCGCCGTGGGCGGCGTCGACCATCTGGGCGGCGGTTTCGGGGTCTTCGGTGAGTTTTTCCTTGGCGAGGCCGAGGTCCATGGCGAGGGCGACGAGTCGGGCTTGGGCGCCGTCGTGGAGGTCGCGTTCGATGCGGCGCAGGTCGGCGGCGGCGGTGTCGACGACGGTGCCCCGGTCGTCCTCCAGTTCCCGTACCCGCTCCGACAGCGACGACGGCGACAGCAACGACCCGACCAGCATCCGGTCCACCACCGCCAGGCTGCGCACCACCCAGGGCAGCACCGGCCAGCCGACGATCAGTACGGTCAGCGCCACGGTGAAGGTGAAGACGCCCCAGGGCAGCAGCACCACGAAGTACAGCACCGACCGCCAGCTCAGACCGTCGGACAGCAGCGCCACGCACCAGGCGGCGGCGCCGGGCCGCTTGGGCGCCAGCGGGCCCGGCTCGGGGACCTGCTCATCCAGCAGGGCCCTGGCCCGTGCCCGCTCCACCACGGCCAGCGCGCGGCAGCCCAGCAGGGCGCAGGCCAGCAGCGGCAGGCCGACCACGGTCACCGCCAGGCCCACGCCCACCGACAGTGAGACGACCGCGAAGACGAACCCGACCAGGCCCAGCGGAAAGCTGAGCAGCAGATACAGCACCTCGGACCAGGTCTGCGCCCCGTAGAGGGCGCGCGGCCCGGCCGACCCGCCGCCGGGCGGCGCCGCCGTCTTCTCGGTGAGGCGCTGGGTGCCCTCCATGTCGCGTACCGTCCCTCTTCCGTCGGCCCCTGCGGGCGGTCTCTGTCCCGGGCGTGGTCGTCCGCCGCGTGCGCCACGGCTCCGGGGGCGCGGCGCACGGGTTCCCCGCCCAGCCTGCCTGGTGCGGGCGGCGGCGGGCCATGGGGGTGATCGCCGTCCTGGCCGGGGGGATAACCCCACCATCCGGGAGTCTGCCTGGTCGGCTGCGGGGGCGGTCCGGCGTCTTGCAGCTCGGGCGGGGTGCACAGTCGGGGGGTCGGTGGACCTAGACTCCCAGGCGTACGAAACGTCATGGCTGTGTAAAGGAACATGGGAACCCGCCGTTGAGCGCTGGGCCGGAGGCACCGATCATGGAGGCAACGCAGGCGTCCCACGTGGTGGGACAGCTCGCGCAGCGGGCCGCCGATGCTGCGGCCGACCCGGTGAAGGGCGGCGGCTACTTCGACGCGTACACGACCGTCGGGCTGATCGCCGTCGTCGGCGTGGTCTTCGTCGCGGTGGCCTTCACCGCGAACCGGCTGATGCGCCCGGTGGTCCCCAGCCCGGAGAAGCTGCTCAGCTACGAGTGCGGTGTGGACCCGGTGGGGGAGGGCTGGGCACAGACCCAGATCCGCTACTACCTGTACGCCTTCCTCTATGTGATCTTCGCGGTCGACGCCATCTACCTCTTCCCGTGGGCCACCGTGTTCGCCGCCCCCGGGTACGGCGCGGGGACGCTGGTGGAGATGTTCGTCTTCATCGGGTTCCTCGCCGTCGGACTGCTCTACGCCTGGAAGAAGGGCGTCCTGGAATGGACGTGACCCCCACCCACAGCTCACCCACCCACAGCTCACCCGGCCACAGCTCGCACGCCCACGGGTCGCACGCCCACGGCTCGGGCCCCGCCGCCGGGGGCGCCGTGCCGCTCGGCATGCCCGACCCCTCCCGGCCGGGGGCCGCCGCCGCGCAGCGCAGCCTCGGCCCGCTGGCCCGGCTCGCCCCGGACCCGGTGAAGGTGGTCCTCAACTGGGGCCGCCGCTACAGCCTCTGGTGCTTCAACTTCGGTCTGGCCTGCTGCGCCATCGAGTTCATCGCCGCGTCCATGGCCAGGCACGACTTCATCAGGATGGGCGTCATCCCGTTCGCCCCCGGCCCCCGGCAGGCCGACCTGATGATCGTCTCCGGCACGGTGACCGACAAGATGGCCCCCGCCGTCAAGCGCCTCTACGAGCAGATGCCCGAACCCAAGTACGTGATCTCCTTCGGCGCCTGCTCCAACTCGGGCGGCCCGTACTGGGACTCCTACTCCGTCACCAAGGGCGTCGACCAGATCATCCCGGTGGACGTGTACGTGCCCGGCTGCCCGCCGCGCCCGGAGGCACTGCTCCAGGGCATCCTCAAGCTCCAGGAGAAGATCGCCGGGGAGTCGACGGCCGACCGCTACGCCGCCACCCCGGCCGCCCCGGCCGTCGGGAACGCGGCACTGCGCCGGCCCCTGGTCGCCGGACCGGCCACCGACACCCCCGGACCGGCAGCCGACCCCGGAGCGCAGCAGTGACCTTCGACCGCACCCCGGAGGAGGCGGCCGCCGCCATCGGCGACTGGGCCACCGCCGAGCTGAGCTACCAACTGCTCACGGTGGACGTGCCCGCCGAGCACTGGATCGACTCCCTCACCGCCGCCCGCGACAACCTCGGGCTGGCCTACTTCGACTGGCTGAGCGCCGTGGACGAACTGGCGGAGGGCTTCTCCGTCGCCGCCCACCTCGCGGCGGTCGGTGACGCCGCCCCGGCCAGGCACCTGCTGCTGCGCACCCGCGTCCCGCGCGACGGCGCCGCGCTGCCCACCGCCACCGGCGTCTACGCCGGGGCCGGCTGGCACGAGCGGGAGACGCACGAGATGTTCGGCATCGACTTCCCCGGGCACCCGGGGCTGTCGACGCTGCTGCTCCCCGACGGCTTCGAGGGGCACCCGCTGCGCAAGGAGTTCGTGCTCGCGGCGCGCGTCGCCAAGGCGTGGCCCGGTGCCAAGGAACCCGGCGAGAGCGACCACGGCGAGGGCCAGGCGGCCGGCCGCCGCCGGATGCTGCCCCCCGGCGTGCCCGACCCCAACGAGTGGGGCCCGCTCAAGGGCACCCTGCCGCCGGTCGCCGAGCGCCCCGCGCGCGGCGCCCGGACGGCCGCCGGCGCCGGGGAGCGACCGGTACGGGCCGACCGGCCGCGCCGCACCCGCAGCGTCAGCGGCGGCTCGGCCAGCCAGACCACCCCCACCCCCGGCGAGGCCACCCCCAGCACGCCACCCACCCGCGACCGCACCCCGGACGCCCCCTGGCAGGTCTCCCCGCCCCCCACCCCGGCGGAGGCCATGCCCGAGACCCCGACCCAGCCCGAGGCCACCCCGGCCCGGCCCGAGACCCCGGCGGAGCCGACCCCCGAGACCCCAGCCCAGCCTGAGGCCACCCCGGCGGAGGCCATGCCCGAGACCCCGACCCAGCCCGAGGCCACCCCGGCCCGGCCCGAGACCCCGGCGGAGCCGACCCCCGAGACCCCGGCGGAGCCCGCCGCACCTGAGGACAATCCCTCCCCCCGCCCGGACGGAGACGGCGCATGACCCTGCTGGAAGCGCTGCTCCGCTGCATCGCCGTCCTCGTCGCGTTCCTGGTCCTCCCGCTGGTCATCGGCCAGACCGAGCACAAGGTCATGGCCCATATGCAGGGCCGGTTGGGCCCGATGTACGCGGGCGGTTTCCACGGCTGGGCGCAGCTGGTCGCCGACGGTGTGAAGTTCGCGCAGAAGGAGGACGTGGTCCCCGCCGACGCGGACCGCCGGGTCTTCCAGCTCGCCCCGGCCGTCGCCCTGCTGCCGTACCTGGTGGTGCTGATCGCCATCCCGATCGGCCCGCACGGGCTGGTCGGACAGGCTCTCGACGCCGGCCTGTTCTTCGTGCTCGCCGTGATGGGTGTCGGCGTGCTCGGGTCGCTGATGGCCGGTTGGGCCTCCGCCAACAAGTTCTCCCTCCTCGGCGGCATCCGCACCGCCGCGCAGCTGATGTCGTACGAGCTGCCGATGCTGCTCGCCGCCGCCTCCGTCGCGATGGCGGCCGGCACCCTCTCCCTCCCCGGGATCGTCAGCGCCTTCCACTGGTGGTGGGTGCCGTGGCAGATCGTCGGCGGGTTCGTCTTCTTCACGGCCGGCCTGGCCGAGTTGCAGCGGCCGCCGTTCGACATGCCGGTGGCCGACTCCGAGATCATCTTCGGCGCCTACACCGAGTACACCGGTCTGCGGTTCGCGCTCTTCCTCCTCTCCGAGTACGCGGGCATCCTCGTCCTCTGCGCGCTGACCACCGTGCTCTTCCTCGGCGGCTGGCACGGCCCGTTCTCCGACGGGCTGGGCTGGCTGTGGACGCTGCTCAAGATCTTCGTGCTGGCCTTCCTGGTCATCTGGCTGCGCGTGACCTACCCCCGACTGCGCGAGGACCAGCTGATGCGCTTCGCCTGGACCGCCCTGATCCCGCTGTCCCTCGCCCAGCTCGCCCTCACCGGCATCGTCAAGGTGGTGATCTCCTGATGGCTCCCCTCCCCGGTCGCGGCCTGGCCAAGGGCCTGGCCGTCACCCTGCGGACGATGACCCGCCGGTCCGTCACCGCGCAGTACCCCGACGTGCAGCCCGAGCTGCCGCCCCGCAGCCGAGGTGTGATCGGCCTGCTGGAGGAGAACTGCACGGTCTGCATGCTCTGCTCCCGCGAGTGCCCGGACTGGTGCATCTACATCGACTCCCACAAGGAGACGCTGCCTGCGGTCGACCCCAACGCCCGTGCCCGCACCCGCAACGTCCTCGACCGCTTCGCCATCGACTTCTCGCTCTGCATGTACTGCGGGATCTGCATCGAGGTCTGCCCCTTCGATGCGCTCTTCTGGTCGCCGGAGTTCGAGTACGCCGAGACGGACATCCACGAGCTCACCCATGAGCGCGACCGGCTGCGCGAGTGGATGTGGACCGTGCCGGCCCCGCCCGCCCTGGACCCCGCCGCCGAGGAGCCCAAGGAGATCGCCGCCGCCCGCAAGGCCGCCGACAAGCTGGCCGCCGCCCGGCCCGCCGAGGCGGCCGCCACCGGGGACAGCGCAGAGGAGCAGCAGGACAAGTGACCGCCTCCCCCCTTCAGCTCGCCGCCGGATCGCTCTCCTCGCAAGGGCACTCCTTCCTGTCCCCGACCGGGGTCGAGATCGTCTTCGTCCTGGTCGGCCTCGCCGTGCTCGGTGCCGCCGTGCTCTCGGTGAGCACCCGCCAGCTGGTGCACGCCGCCCTCTGGCTGGTGGTGGCCCTCGGTGGCCTGGCCGTGGAGTTCCTGCTGCTCACCGCAGAGTTCATCGCCTGGGCGCAGGTGCTCATCTACATCGGGTCGGTCGTCGTCCTGGTGTTCTTCGGCCTGATGCTCACCAAGGCCCCGATAGGCCGCTCGCCCGACGCCGACTCCGGCAACCGCCCGGTGGCCCTCGGTGTCGCCGCTGCGGCCGCCGCCACCCTGGTCACGCTGGTCGTCGACGCCTTCCGCACCACCTGGGTCGACCTCGGTGCGGGCGGCGGCAGCGCCGAGGTCACCGGGGAGAGTCTCTTCCGCCACTGGGTACTGCCGTTCGAAGCACTGTCCGTCCTCCTTCTCGCGGCCCTGGTCGGGGCCATCGTGCTGTCCCGGAACGAGCGGACCCGCAGCGCGCCGCGCCCGCCTCGGCCCCGCCCTGGCAGGGCGGCCCGCACCGCCCCCGCGAACCCCCCGCAGGAGCGCTGACCGCCGATGCACCTCGCCTATCCCGCCGTCCTCGCCGCCCTGCTCTTCTGCATCGGCCTCTACGGTGTGCTCGCGCGGCGCAACGCCGTCCTGGTCCTGATGTCCGTCGAGCTGATGCTCAACGCCGTCAACCTCAACCTGGTCGCCTTCGACGTCTGGCTGCGCGACACCCTGCACGCCGGCCAGGCGCTCACCCTGTTCACCATCACCGTCGCCGCGGCGGAGATCGGCCTCGGCCTCGCCGTCGTCCTCATGGTCTTCCGCAGCCACGGCACCGCCGACGTGGACCGGCTCCGCGACCTCACCGACAGCATCGCATCCACCACTGACAGTCCGCCCAGCCCGGACGATCCACCCTCCCAGGACCCCGACCCGGTGAAGGGCAAGGCCGCCGCATGACCGTCACCCTCGCCGCGCTCGTCCCCGTGCTGCCCGCGCTCGGCGCCGCCGCCGGGCTCGCTGCGGGCCGCCGCGCCCCGGGCTTCGTACGGCCGCTCGCCGTCCTCCCCGTCGCAGCCTCCGCCGTCCTGGCCCTGCTGGTCGCCCTGGACCTGGGCAGCGGCAGCACCCTGGACGCCGCCACCCGGCTCACCCCCACCGGCGGACCGGACATCGACCTCGCACTGCACCTGGACGGCTTCGCCACCGTCATCGCCGTGCTGGTCGGCATCGTCGCCACCTGCGTGCAGATCTACTCCACCGCCTATCTGCGCGACGACCCCCGCTACCCCTCCTACGCCGCCCTGGTCTCCCTCTTCACCGCCGCCATGCTGCTGGTCGTCTACTCCGGCGACCTCATCGTGCTGCTGGTCGGCTGGGAGATCATGGGCATCTGCTCGTACTTCCTGATCGGCCACCACTGGGAGACGGCCGACGCCCGCTCCGCCTCCCTCAAGGCGTTCCTGGTCACCAAGCTCGGTGACGTGCCGTTCCTGTTCGGCATCTTCGCCCTGGGCGCCGACGCCGGGACGTTCCGGATCAGCGGAGTGCTGGACGCGGCCGCCCACGGCCGACTGCACCACCCCACCCTGATCGCGCTGCTGCTGCTCGCCGGAGTGGCCGGCAAGTCCGCCCAGTTCCCGCTGCACACCTGGCTCCCGGACGCCATGGCCGGCCCCACCCCGGTCTCCGCCCTGATCCACGCCGCCACCATGGTCGCGGCCGGCATCTACCTCGTCGCCCGCCTCCTCCCGGTCTTCCTGCTCTCCGGCGCCGCCCTGGTCGTCCTCGCCGTCATGGCCGCCGTCACCATGATCGGCTCCGGGCTGTGCGCGCTCGCCCAGGACGACATCAAACGCGTCCTCGCCTACTCCACCGTCGGCCAGCTCGGCTACATGGCCGGTGCCCTCGCCTCCGGCGACCGTGACGCCGCCGTCTTCCACCTGCTGGCCCACGGCTTCTTCAAGGCGCTGCTCTTCCTCGCCGCCGGTGCCGTCATCCACGCCGCACACACCAACTCGCTCACCGCCATGTCCCGGATGCCCGACCTGCGCCGACGCGTCCCCGACGCCTACTGGACGCTGGGCATCGGCCTGGTCGCCCTGATCGGCCTGCCGCCCTTCGCCGGCTTCTTCAGCAAGGAGTCGGTGCTCACCGCCGCCGAGCACGCCGCCACCGGCGAGGCCCTCACCCGCGGCCTCGGCCCGGCCGGCGCCGTACCCGCCGCCGCAGGCTGGATCGTGCTGGTCGCCGGACTGGCCACCGTGCTGCTCACCGCCGCCTACGCCACCCGGCTCTGGCTGCTTGCCGGTGCCCTCCCGCGCCTGCTGGGAGGGGTGAAGCAACCCACGGACCCGGTCAAGGCCACGGCAGCCCCCGACCACACCCCCGCCGCGCCGTACGCCATGCGCTGGCCGCTCTGGGTGCTGGCCGTCCCCACCATCGGCTTCGGCATCGCCGGGCTGCGCCCCGACTGGCTGCCCTCCCTTCTCGACGGCGGCTCGCTCCGCCCCACCCTCACCACCGCGATCCTCGGCACCGGCCTCTCCGTGATCGGCGTGCTGGTCGCGTACGCCGCCTGGCGCACCGCCTCGCTGCGGGTCGCCCGTGCCCAGGCCGACGCCGCCAACGCCGTCCTGGAGCGCGTCGCCGCCGAGCACGCCGTCCGGCCGGTCGGCACCGAGTCCGCCCCGGAGGAGACCCCGGCCGACCTCGCCGCCGAACTGGCCTCCACCGGAGTGCCGCCCACCCACGAGACCATCGCGGCCGCCGTGGCAGCCGCCGCAGCGGTCAGCATCACCCCCGACCCGGCCAGCAGCCTGCTCGGCCCGCTGCTCACCCCCGCCACCCGGGGCTTCGGCGTCGACCGCGCCTACACGGTGCTGTTCGTCCGCCCGTTCACCGCCGGCGCCCGGCTGGTCCGCTTCCTGGACCGCGAGGTCGTCGAGGGCTATGTCAACGGCACCGGTCTCGGCGCCCGGCTGCTCGGCGCCGCCGTCCGCCGCGCCCAGACCGGCAACGCCCAGACCTACCTCAGCGCCCTGCTCGCCGGCGCCGTGATCATCGCCGTCGCGGTGGCGGTGGGCACATGACCGGCCGCGCCGCCCGCACCGAGCCCGCAGCAGCACCAGTCACCGTCACGGAGACCGCCCGATGAACGCAGTCCTCATCGCCCTCCTCCTGCTGCCGCTGCTCGGCGCCGCCGCCACCCTGGCCCCGCGCGCCTTCGGCGCCGACCCGGCGACCCAGGGCCGCCGGGCCCTGCGGTTCGGCACCGCCGTCACCGGTCTGGTGCTGGTACTCGCCGTCGTCCTCGCGGCCGGCTTCGACCACGGCGACTCCGGCCGGATGCAGGCCGTCACCGACGCCTCCTGGATTCCCGCCCTGGATGTGCGGTTCCACCTCGGCGTCGACGGCATCTCCCTGCCGCTGCTCGTCCTCACCGCACTGCTCACCTTCCTGTGCGCGCTCTACTCCACCCGCCGCCTCCCCGACGGCCCCGGCACCCCCTCGCCGCTCGCCTTCACCGGCCTGCTGCTGCTGCTCGAAGTCGGCATGCTCAGCACCTTCGCCGTGCTCGACCTGCTGCTCTTCTTCCTCGCCTTCGAGATCGTGCTGATCCCGATGTACTTCCTCATCGCCCGCTGGGGCGGCGAGGGACGCGGCCCCGCCGCCAACCGCTTCATCCTCTACACGCTGCTCGGCTCGGCCGTGATGCTGCTCGGCCTGCTGCTGCTCGGCAGCAAGGCGGGCACCTTCGACATGACCGCCCTGGCCGCCCGGCACGGTGCCGGCCTCTCCCACACCACCCAGGTCCTCGCCGTCCTCGCCATCGGCCTGGGCCTCGCGGTCAAGGCCCCCATGTGGCCGCTGCACAGCTGGCTGCCGGACGCCCACACCGCCGCGCCGACCGTCGGCTCCGTACTGCTCGCCGGGGTACTGCTCAAGATGGGCACCTACGGCTTCGTCCGCGTGCTGCTGCCCGCCGCCCCCGACGGCGCCGCCACCCTCGCCCCCTACCTCGGGGCACTCGCCGCCGTCGGCATCCTCTACGGCTCCCTCGCCTGCCTCGCCCTGGCCCGCCCGGGTGCCAAGGGCGACCTCAAGCGACTGATCGCGTACTCCTCCGTCGGCCACATGGGCTTCGTCCTGCTCGGCATCGCCACCCTCACCCCCACCGGCATCAACGGTGCACTCTTCGCCAACATCGGCCACGGCCTGATCACCGGCCTGCTGTTCTTCCTGGTCGGCGCCGTCAAGGACCGCTACGGCACCGCCGACCTCGACCGCCTGGCCGGTACCGGCACCGCCACCGGCGCGGCCCTCTACGGCCGCGCGCCCCGGCTCGGCGGACTCCTCGCCTTCGCCGCCGTCGCCAGCCTCGGCCTGCCCGGCCTGGCCGGCTTCTGGGGGGAACTGCTCGCCATGTTCGGCTCCTTCCATCCTGCGGCGGGCCTCTCCCGCCCCGCCTACCTGGTCTTCATGGCCGTGGCCGGCCTCGGCACCCTCCTCACCGCCGGCTATCTGCTCACCGTCGTACGCCGCGTCTGTATGGGCGACCCGGCCACGGCCCCCCGCACCGCCCCCGGGGCGGCACAGCCGGCCCTGGCCGACGTACAGCCGTACGAGGCGGCCGCCTGGACCCCGCTCGCCGCCCTCACCGTGCTCGCCGGGCTGTGGCCCGCCGTCCTCCTCGGCCTCTCCGACCCGGCGGTCAAGAGCCTCCTCGGAGGTGGCTGACCCGTGCCGCTCACCAGCCCCCTCGCCCCTCCCACCCCCGGGCAGCCCGCCATGACCGCGACCCAGCACCTCACCGACCTGGCCGTGTCCCACCCCGGCGCACTCATCCAGTCCGTGGACTGGGTCGCCGTCGCCCCGCCGCTCATCGCCGCCGTCGCCGCCCTCGGCATCCTGGTCGCCGACCTCTTCCTGCCCGCCCGGCGCAAGCAGCTGCTCGGCTGGGCGACCATCGCCGCCCTCGCCCTCGCCCTGCTCGCCCTCATCCCCCTGCGCCACGGCGACCGCGCCACCTTCTGCTTGAAAACCGTAGCGGCCACCACTGACAACGCCGGCTGCTCGTATGTCGCGGACCACTTCGCCCTGGTCTTCCAGCTGATCGCCCTCGGCGGCGCCCTGCTCACCGCCCTGCTGTCGCTGCACACCGTGGAGGAGCACCGGCTGCCTGGCGGCGAGTACTGGTTCCTGCTGCTCAGCAGCGCCACCGGCGCCGCCCTGCTGCCCGCCGCCCGCGACCTCGCCACCCTGATCATCGCGCTCGAGGTCGTCTCGCTCCCCGCCTTCGCGCTGGTCGGCCTGCGCCGCGACCGGCTCGGCGGCGAGGCCGCGCTGAAGTTCTTCCTCTCCTCGGTCACCGCCACCGCCGTGATGCTGCTCGGCGTCAGCTTCGTGTACGCGGCGGGCGGCAGCATCCACCTGACCGCCCTCGCCGACGGACTGGAGCACGCACCCGCCCAGCTGCGGCACCTCGCCCAGGCCGGCGCCGCGCTCACCCTGGTCGGCTTCGCCTTCAAGGTCGCCGCCGTCCCCTTCCACTTCTGGCTGCCGGACACCTACACCGGCGCCCCGGTGCCCGTCGCCGCGTACCTCTCGGTGGTCTCCAAGGCCGCCGGGCTCGCGGGCATCGCACTGGTCACCGAGATCGCCTTCCGCCCGTACGGCCACACCTGGGGCATCCTGCTCGCCGTACTGGCCGCCGCCACCATGACCGCGGGCAATGTCGCGGCGCTGCGGCAGCGGCCCGACACGCCGCGCAGCGCGGTACGGCTGCTCGCCTGGTCGTCCATCGGCCAGGCCGGCTATCTGCTGGTGCCGCTGGCCGCCGCCGGACAGCGGCACGGCGGCGGCAACGCGCTGGGCGCCACCGCCGCCTACGCCCTGGTGTACGCGGTGGTGAACCTCGGCGCCTTCGCGGTCGTCGCCGTGGTCGGCCGCAGTGCGGCGGACAACCGGCTGGACGACTACCGCGGCCTGTTCTCCCGCCGCCCCGCCGCCGCGCTGGCCCTCGCCTTCGCGCTGCTCTGCCTGGCCGGGCTGCCGCCCGGGGTGATCGGCGTCTTCGCCAAGGTCGTCGTCTTCCGCGCCGCCGTGGACGCGGGCCTGGGCTGGCTGGCCGTGGTGATGGCGGTCAATGTCGTCGTGGCGCTGTACTACTACCTGACCTGGACGGCGAAGCTGTTCGCCGCCGCCCCCGAAGACGCCCGGTCCGTCCCGCCGCAGCGGACCCCCGCCCCGCTGGCCGCCGCCGTCGGCCTCACGGCGGTGGGCGCGGTCGCCCTGTCGCTGGCCCCCCAGCTGGTGCTCCGGGTCTTGGACAGCTCCCTCTTCTGAGTACGCTCCGGAGCGCGTCGGCGGGCACCGGCGCGCGTGCCGCCGAGCGCGCCGTGCGGTTGCGCAACGCCGTCACCCGGGGGACAAGGGAACCAGGACCGCTCGTCCCGCCGTTGATCGGATGAGAGGGCTTCCCCGTCGCACGCTTTGGAGGGCCGGCCGTTGCACCGCCAGCACAACGGGCTGAGGACCGCCGTACTGCTCGGCGGCCTGTCCGCGCTGATCATCGTGATCGGCGGCTTCTTCGGCCGCACCGGCCTGCTGGTCGCGGTCGTCGTCGCCCTGGGCACCAACGCCTACGCGTACTGGAACAGCGACAAGATGGCGCTGCGGGCCATGCGCGCCCGGCCGGTCAGCGAGATCGAGGCCCCCGGGCTGTACCGCATCGTCCGGGAGCTCTCCACGGCCGCCCGCCAGCCCATGCCCCGCCTGTACATCTCGCCCACCGCCGCCCCCAATGCCTTCGCCACCGGCCGCAACCCGCGCAACGCCGCCGTCTGCTGCACCGAGGGCATCCTCGGCATCCTGGACGAGCGCGAGCTGCGCGGCGTGCTCGGCCACGAGCTGAGCCACGTCTACAACCGCGACATCCTGATCTCCTCGGTGGCTGGCGCGCTCGCCTCGGTGGTGATGTTCCTGGTGAACTTCGCCTGGCTGATCCCCATCGGCCGCAGCGACGACGACGAGGGCCCCGGCCTGGCCGGGATGCTGCTGATCATGATCCTCGGCCCGGTCGCCGCCTCCCTGATCCAGCTGGCCGTCAGCCGCTCCCGCGAGTACCAGGCCGACGCCGACGGCGCCCGGATCACCGGCGACCCGCTCGCCCTGGCCAGCGCCCTGCGCAAGCTGGACGCCGGCACCAAGCAGCTCCCGCTGCCGCCCGAGCCGCAGCTCCAGACCGCCAGTCACATGATGATCGCCAGCCCCTTCCGCCCCGGCGAGGTGGGCACCAGACTCTTCTCCACCCACCCACCGATGGCGGAGCGCGTCGCCAGGCTCGAGCGCATGGGAGGCTACGGGTCATGAAAACGCTGCTGAACCTGATATGGCTGGTGCTCTGCGGCTTCTGGATGGCGATCGGCTATGTGCTGGCCGGCATCATCTGCTGCGTCCTCATCATCACGATCCCGTTCGGCATCGCCTCGTTCCGGATCGCCGGCTACGCCCTGTGGCCCTTCGGCCGCACCACCGTCGAGCGCCGTGACGCGGGCGCGGGCTCCCTGATCGGCAACATCATCTGGATCGTCTTCGCCGGCTGGTGGCTCGCCCTCGCCCACATCACCACCGGCATCGCCCTCTGCTTCACCATCATCGGCATCCCGCTGGGCATCGCCAACTTCAAGCTCATCCCCATCTCGCTGCTCCCCCTGGGCCGCGAGATCGTCCCCACCGACCGCCCCTTCGCCACCCGCTGAGCGTGAGGCGGTCCGCCCTGAGCACACCGTCAGGCGTCGGTGGTGGCGGCTTCGGTGGGTCCGCCGGTGGAGAGTGACCGGCGGGCGCAGGCCGTGATGCGGTCCGCGAGCTGCTGGTAGGTGATGGGCCCGCCGCAGAGGCGGCGTACGGAGGCCAGGCCCAGGCTGGCCTGTCCGGTGGCCTGCACAAGAGCGCGGGGGGCGACGTGGAAGCCCCACTGGCCGATGTCCAGCGGGTCGTAGTCGGCGTGGGTGAGCGCGGAGTGGAGGGCGAAGACGTAGACGTCGGCGTTGTAGGACTGCTCGGTGGCGTCGCCGTTCTCGGGGGTCCAGGTGCGCCCGCGCAGCCGGGAGAAGCGGATCTCCGACAGCCGGCGCTGGCCCCAGGCCTGGAGGTAGGCGCTGGTCTTGACCTCGATCTTCAGCCCGTCCGGCGTCAGGACGTCGAAGCTCTCCCACTCCGTGTTGCGTGCCACGGCGCCGACCGCGCGGTGGACCAGGAACTCCGCGAGCAGGCCCCGGGTGGTGTTGGTCCGCAGGTCGGGCAGCGCATAGCGCCAGAAGTCCAGCACCGTTCCGCCATCCATGCCCCGGAACGCCTCGCTGCCCTCAAGCGGCGTCAGCTCGGCCGGGGTGTGCCAGTCGTCGGAGGCGGCGGAGTCGGAGAGCATTCCCCAAGCCTGTCATGAGCGCCGGACAGGGAGGGCGCATCGAGGGCAGCACCCGGAAGTCTCCGGTGCCGTGGCCCTCGGTGCGCCCTCCCCGGTGGGAAGGCTGGTGTTCCCGCCGGTCAGAGCCCTGATCTAGCGGTAATTGACGAACTGGAGTGCGAAGTCCAGGTCCTTGCCCTTGAGCAGCGCCTGGACGGCCTGGAGGTCGTCGCGGCTCTTGGAGGAGACCCGGAGTTCGTCGCCCTGGATCTGGGCCTTGACGCCCTTGGGGCCCTCGTCGCGGATGATCTTCGAGACCTTCTTCGCATCGTCCTGGGAGATGCCCTCCTTGATGGAGGCGGAGATCCGGTACTCCTTGCCGGAGAGCTGCGGCTCGCCGGCGTCCAGCGCCTTCAGCGAGATGCTCCGCTTCACCAGCTTGGTCTCGAAGACGTCCAGGATCGCCTTGACCCGCTCCTCGGAGTTGGCCTTCATCTCGATCTTCTCGCCCGACCAGGCGATGGAGGCGCCCACGTTCTTGAAGTCGAAGCGGGTGGCGATCTCGCGGGAGGCCTGGTTGAGCGCGTTGTCGACCTCCTGCCGCTCGACCTTCGAAACGATGTCGAAACTGGAGTCGGCCATGCTGTCGGTTCTCCTTGGCGGTGGTACGGCACTGTCCGGCGCCCAGCCTATCCACCACCGCCGCACCCGGCCGCCGCACGCCCCCCACCCCGGTTGATCAACCCGTGATCAACCGAGTGGCGGACCACCCCGGGGCATCGGGTATCGTTTACGACGTCAAGCGGGGCACGGCCCCGTGAGACGCCCCTGGCGGGTTGCCCGAGCGGCCAAAGGGAGCAGACTGTAAATCTGCCGGCAATGCCTACGTAGGTTCGAACCCTACACCCGCCACAAACGCCGGAATCGGCCCTGAGCAGCGGAAACGCCGCTCAGGGCCGATTCTGCTGTGTGGGGTCCGGCGGTCGGCGCGGGCGGGTGCTTGACGGGTCGGCTTGGGGAAGCACACGATCGGAAGCCCGGCGGTACATCGCCCGGGGTCGCCTCCCGCGAGAGGAGTCGGCCATGGACCGCACCCCGCCCTCCGCGTCCCCGTCGTCCCCCTGCTTCGGCTCCGTGGTGGTGCTGCGGGGCGAGCTGGACCTGCTGACCGCGCCGGCGGCGGACCGGCTGCTGGAGGACGCGGCCGCCACCCACCCCGGCTGCGACCTGCTGGTGGATCTGCGCCAGGTGACCTTCGCGGACTGCGCCGGGCTGAGCCCGCTGCTGCGAGCGGCCCGCCGGGCGCGGGAGCGGGGCGGCACGGTGACGGCGATGGTCACCGCTCCCCGGCTGCTGCGGCTGCTGACGCTGACCCGGATCACCGAGGCCGTGGCGGTACTGCCCGCCCTCGACCTGCCCGCCGACCCGCCGCGCACCCCGACCCGGCCGACCCCCGCCGGGGGCGGCGCCGCCACGGTCGCGGGTGGCCGGGGCGGCGGGCCCGGCTGAGCGAACCGCGCCCCGGGGGTGGGTCCCGGCGCGCCGCGATCAGGGGCGTACGACGATCAGGGGCGTACGACACCGGGCGCGGACCGGGCCGGCCACCCCGCCACCTGGTCGGGGCAGCGCTGCGCCATCCGCCGCAGCAGCGGTCGAGGGGGCGGCCGGGGCGGCTTACGCTCGCGCTGTGCCCACTGTGACCGGGTTGCTCAAACGCCTGGTGCTCGGCCGCGCCATGCGCAGCGAGGAGCTCCAGGAGACGCTCCTCCCCAAGCGCCTCGCACTGCCGATCTTCGCCTCCGACCCGCTCTCCTCGGTGGCCTATGCCACCCAGGAGATCCTGCTGGTGCTCACCGTGGGCGGCCTCGCCTATCTGCACTTCACGCCGTGGATCGGGCTGGCGGTGGTCTGCCTGATGGCCGTCGTGGTGCTCTCCTACCGCCAGGTGGTGCACGCCTATCCCAGCGGCGGCGGCTCGTTCGAGGTCGTCTCGACCAACCTGGGGGCCTCGGCGGGCCTGGTGGTGGCGGCCTCGCTGCTGGTCGACTATGTGATGACGGTCGCCGTGTCGGTGGCCTCCGGCGTCGACAACATCATCTCGGCCGTCCCGTCGCTGGCCGGCCACCGGGTGCTGATGGCGCTGCTGTTCGTCGCGGTGCTGGCCGCGGTCAACCTGCGCGGGATCCGGGAGGCCGGTACGGCGTTCGCCGCGCCGACGTACCTGTTCATCGCCGGCATGCTGATCATGATCGGCACCGGCCTGTTCCGCTACCTGCTCGGTGACGCGCCGGTGGCCGAGAGCGCCCGGTACGGAATCCGGCCGGACCCGGGCGACCAGGGGCTGGCCGGGTTCGCCCTGGTGATGCTCTGTCTGCGGGCGTTCTCCAGCGGCTGCACCGCGCTGACCGGGGTGGAGGCCATCTCCAACGGGGTGCCCGCCTTCCGCCGCCCCAAGTCGAAGAACGCCGCGACCACCCTGGCGGCCATGGGCCTGATCGCGGTGGTCATGTTCGCCGGGATCACCACGCTGGCGCTGGTCGCCAAGGTGCACATCACCGACGACTCCTGCCGGCTGACCGGCATCGGCGGCAACTGCGCCTCCTTCACCCAGCGCACGGTGATCGCCCAACTCGCCGGTTCGGTCTTCGGCGGCGAGCAGAGCTTCGGCTTCTACTACGTGCAGGCGGTGACCGCGCTGGTGCTGGTGCTGGCGGCCAACACCGCGTTCAACGGCTTCCCGCTGCTGGCCTCGATCCTCGCCCAGCGCCGCTATCTGCCGCACCAACTGCACACCCGGGGCGACCGGTTGGCGTTCTCCAACGGCATCCTGGCGCTGGCCGTGGTCGCCGGCGTGCTGCTCTGGGCCTTCCGGGCGAACGTCACCAGCCTGATCCACCTCTACATCCTCGGCGTGTTCACCTCCTTCACCCTCTCCCAGACCGGCATGGTGCGGCACTGGAACCGCGAGCTGCGCACCGAGACCGACCCGGCGCTGCGCCGCCGCCACCACCTGGCCCGGATCGTCAACGGCACCGGCGCGGTGGTCACCGGGCTGGTGCTGGTGATCGTGCTGCTCACCAAGTTCACCCAGGGCGCCTGGCTGGCGGTGCTCGCCGCCATCGTGCTGTGGACGACCATGCGCGGCATCCGCCGCCACTACGACAGCACCGCCGCCGAACTGGCCGTCACCGACCCGCGCGGTGAGTACCGGCCGCCCGCCCGGGTGCTGATGATCGTGCTGGTCTCCAAGGTGCACAAGCCGACGCTGCGGGCGCTCGCGTACGCCCAGGCGTTCCGCCCCGACTCGCTGGAGGCGCTCAATGTCTCGGTGGACCGGGAGGAGACCGCCGCGTTGGAGGAGCAGTGGCGGCAGCTGGACCTGCCGGTGCCGCTCAAGGTGTTGGACTCGCCCTACCGCGAGGTGGGGCGGCCGGTGGTGGAGTACGTACGGTCGATCAGGCGCGCCGGTCCGCGTGACCTGGTCGCGGTGTTCATCCCGGAGTACGTGGTCGGCCACTGGTGGGAGAACCTGCTGCACAACCAGTCCGCGCTCTGGCTCAAGAGCCGGCTGCTGTTCACCCCGGGGGTGATGGTCACCAGCGTGCCCTGGCAGCTCAGCTCCTCCGCCCACGCCAACCACCCGGTGTCCCGTGCGCCGGGCGCCGTCCGGCGCGGCGAGCCCGCCCCGCGGCCCCGGTCGCGCAGCGGGGCGGGTAACTCTTCCGGGGGACGCCGGCGGCCCTGACCCAGGCGCCCGGCCCGGGGACGCCGCGTGCTCGTACCGGCCCTGGCCAGCGGGGAGCCGCCGTCCGGCCGGGAGCGGTCGACCCCGGGGGTGCGGGGTGGCGGTGTCCGTGCGGAACATTCCTCCCGCATATGACGGCACGGCATGGTAGAAAGCACGGCACGCGGGGGAGGCGCCTGCTCGGAGGGGAGGCCGGGGTGGGGGAGACGGTGAGGGTACGGGAGGCGGGGGCGGCGGACGTCGCGGCCGCCGCCGAGGTCTGGCACGCCGCCCACCTGGCCCGCCGCAACGGCCGGGCCTTACCCAAGGAGCAGCACGACCTGGTCTACACGCGGATGACCGCACCCGGGGCGCTGCTGCTGGTCGCTGAGGACTTCACGCCGCCCGACGGCACACCGCCCGACGGCACGCCGCCCGACGCGACAGCGCCGGAGACCGGGCCGCCGCTCACGGTCGGCACCCTGCTCGCCGTGCCGGGGCGGGCGGACGACGGGGCCGGTCCGCTGGTCCCCGAACTGCTGCACATCTCGCTGGTCTCGGTGCTGCCCGACCGCTGGGGCGAGCGCGTGGGCCGACTGCTGATGGGGGAGATCCTGGGCCGTGCACCGGCCCTCGGTCATCGGTACGTCCAGCTGTGGACGTACGCCGACAACATGCGCGCCAACCGCCTGTACCGCGCCCACGGCTTCCGCCGCACCGGCCGCGCCCACATCGACGACTGGGGAGAGCTGATCGTCCAGTACCGCCGGGACGTGTCGGCACCCCCGCCGGGTTGAACCGGGCCAGCTGAACCGGGCCAGTTGAGTCGGCCCAGCTGAACCGGCCCAGCGGTACGGGCCCGGGTCAGCCCCGGCCGACCACGGCCGCGACCGCCTCCGCCACCGGCGTGTCGCCGCTCACCAGCTCCAGCGTCGCCCCGGCCGTCGCGGGCGCGTCCAGCAGCGCCGCCAGCACCGCCGCGACATCGTCACGCGGCACCTCGCCGCGCCCGGTGGACGGGGCCAGCCGCACCCGGCCGGTGCCCGGACCGTCGGTGAGCCGCCCCGGCCGCAGCACCGTCCAGGCCAGCGCCGGGCGGGAGCGGACGGCGTCGTCGGCGGCGCCCTTGGCCCGCAGATAGGCGCCGAAGACCGGGTCCGCGCTGTCGGGGGCACCGGCGTCCGCGCCCATCGAGGAGACCATCAGATAGCGCCGCACACCGGCCCGTTCGGCGGCGTCCGCGAGCAGCACGGCCGCGTCGCGGTCCACCGTCTCCTTGCGGGCCGCGCCGCTGCCCGGACCGGCTCCGGCGGCGAAGACCACCGCGTCCGCGCCCGCCAGCAGCCCGGCCAGTTCCTCGACCGACGACTTCTCCAGATCGTGGACGACCGGTTCGGCGACCGCCGCCCGCAGGTCCGCCGCCTGGTCGGGGTTGCGGATGATCCCGGCGACCGCGTCGCCGCGCCCGGCGAGCAGCCGCTCCAGCCGCAGGGCGATCTTCCCGTGTCCACCGGCGATGACGATGCGCATGGGACGAGCCTAGCCACGCTCCCGCAGGGCCGCAGCGCGTCGGCGGCAGGCGTCCGGGGGGACGGGCGGGTACGGCAGGCACGACCGGGGCTGTACCCGGGGCTGTACCCGGGGCTGTACCGGGCCGGGCCGGGGCTCACGGCCGGGGCGGGGTGCCGCGCCCCTGGCGGGGGACGGCCAGGGTCGTGGTGTCCGCGAACTCGCGGACCGCGCTGGTCCGGCTGGCCACCCGGCCCCGGTGCACCACCACCCGGCTCTGGCCGCCGGCCAGTGCCCCGCGCAGGCTGTCCCCCCGCACCGCCAGCAGCTCCGCCGGGAACCCCGCCTCCACCCGCACCTCGGGCAGCCCCAGCACCTCCCGCGCCCGCGCGCTGACGGCCTCGTACGCCGCCTCGGGTTCCAGTGCGCCCGCCGCCGACAGCAGGAAGGCCGCCTCCAGCGGATCGGCCCGGCCGACCGGGTTTCCGGGGTCGCGCAGTCCGCCGCTGCCGGCCGCGAGGGCCACCCCGGCCCGGCGCAGCACCCCGGCCAGCGCCGGGCGGAAGGCGGCGGGTGCCGGGTGGCCGGGCCCGCCGGAGCCGGTGCAGCCGCCGCTCTGCGGCAGGCAGACCACCGCCACCCCGGCGGCGGCCAGCCGGTCGGCGCAGCGGGCCGCCGCGCCGTCCGGCAGCAGGCCGAGCCGGGTGCAGGGGCCGATCGCGGCGCGCGGCCGCACCGGGCCGAGCACGGCGGCCAACCGGGTGAGCCGGGCCGGGTCGGCGGCGTCGGTGTGCAGGTCCACCGGGCAGCCGAACTCGGCGGCGATGCCGAGCAGCGTCTCCACGTACCCGGCGGGGTCCGGGTCGAGATCGGGGCAGCCGCCGACGGCGTGCGCGCCCAGCTTGAGCGCCTCCCGCAGCAGTTCGCGCTCCGCCGCGCCCGCCGCCCCGGTGAGCAGCCGGGGCATGGCCACCGCCTGCACCTCCACCAGGCCGCGCAGCGCCCGACCCGCCTCCAGTACGGTCTCCAGCCGGCCCAGCCCGTGCAGGGCGCCGATCCGGACGTGGGTGCGCTGCGCGGTGGCGCCGTAGCCGAGGCCGGTCAGCGCGCCCTCGGTGATCCGGCGCAGCAGCTCCGGGCCGCCCTCCGGGGGCGGGCCGGGGAGCGCGGCGGAGAAGGCGGCGTCCAGGTGGGCGTGCGGCTCGGCGGGGGCGGGGAGCAGCAGATAGCCGCCGAGGTCGACGCGCGGGCCGGGCGGGGCGGTGCCGTGGCCGAGGCTGCCCGCGGTGCCCACCGCCTGGATGCGGTCCCCGCCGATCCTGACGTCCACCACCCGGCCGTCCAGCAGCCGCGCGCCGGTCAGCAGCAGCGCGGGCCGCCCGGCGTGCGGCGCGCCGGACGCGCCGGGGTGCGGCCCGTCGGCGGGTGCCCCGTCCGCCGGCATCCGCCGCTCCTTCCCGCCGTCTGTGTCCTCCTTGAGCCTGCATCCGGACCACCCAGGAAATTCCTGGGTGGTCCCCGGGGCCCGCGATCACGGGCCGAGCCTAGGCGGCGGTCGGCGGGGCGGTCGGCAGGCGGGCATTAGTCGTACCGGCACGGGGCGCGCGGCAGCCTCGCAGGACCGGCCCTGGCCTGCGATCTTCCCACCGGGATACGGATTTCACCTTCGGCCCGGAACCGTGTAATCTCTTCTTCGGCCCGCCCCAATAGCTCAGTCGGCAGAGCGTCTCCATGGTAAGGAGAAGGTCTACGGTTCGATTCCGTATTGGGGCTCTGGTGAGCAGGTGTCTGCACTCGCAGGCTCCCTGGTCATCCAAGCGGTGTAGCTCAGTCGGTAGAGCAAGCGGCTCATAATCGCTGTGTCACCGGTTCAAGTCCGGTCACCGCTACCCCGCGTAGCCGGTCGGGGGGATTGAAACTCCCGATCGGCTACTCTTGTTGCGTTCATCCGTCTGTCCGAGGAAGGCACTCCTGTGGCTGCCACTGACGTCCGCCCGAAGATCACGCTGGCCTGCGTGGAGTGCAAGGAGCGGAACTACATCACCAAGAAGAACCGGCGCAACGACCCGGACCGTCTTGAGATGAAGAAGCACTGCCCCCGCTGCAACGCGCACACCGCGCACCGCGAGACCCGCTGACCCGGGGCTCACACCAGGCCTTACCGGCTCCAGGCCGTCCCCGTACCGGGGGCGGTCTGGAGCCATTTGTGCGTGACCGCTCCGGGCACCCGGTGCGGTACCGGAGGGCCGTCCGTCGTAGCGTTCCCTCCGTAACGTCCGCGCCGCTGACGTCCGCGTCACCCGTGCCGCAAGGAGCTGCCCATGCCGCTGGACCCCTCCTTCATCGGGCGGTCCTATCCGCCCACCGCCCCGTACGAGGTGGGCCGGGAGAAGATTCGCGAGTTCGCCGACGCGATCGGGGACGCCAATCCGGCCTACCGCGATCCGGAGGCGGCCAAGGCGCTCGGCCACCCGGATGTGATCGCGCCGCCGACCTTCCCGTTCCTGATCACCTACCGGGCCGCCGGCCAGGTGGTGGGCGACCCGGAGCTGGGCCTGGACTTCTCCCGGGTGGTGCACGGCGACCAGAAGTTCGCCTACACCCGCCCGGTGCGGGCCGGGGACCTGCTCTCGGTCACCGTGACCATCGACTCCGCCAAGGCGATGGCGGGCAATGACATCCTCTCGGTGCGCGGCGAGGTGCACGCGGGCGAGGAGCACGTGGTCACGGCAGTGATGACGCTGGTGGCACGCGGTACGGCGGGGGAGTGAGCGCAACCATGGCGACGAGCATCAGCTACGACGAGGTCGAGGTCGGCACCGAGCTGCCGGCGCAGTCCTTCCCGGTGGTCCGGGCCACCCTGGTCCAGTACGCGGGGGCCTCCGGCGACTTCAACCCGATCCACTGGAACGAGCGGTTCGCCCGCGAGGTCGGCCTGCCGGACGTGATCGCGCACGGCATGTTCACCATGGCGCAGGCGGCCCGGGTGGTCACCGACTGGCTCGGCGACCCGGCCGCGCTGGTCGAGTACGGCGTCCGCTTCACCAAGCCGGTAGTGGTGCCCGACGACGGCACCGGGGCGCTGATCGAGGTGGCCGGCAAGGTCGCGGTGAAGCTGGACGGCCGCCGGGTGCGGGTGGATCTCACGGCCACCAGCGCGGGCCAGAAGGTGCTGGGCATGGCCCGCGCCGTGGTCCAGCTGGCCTGACGGCGGGTCCGGGCGGGCGGCTTGACGCGGTTAGTGATTGGCCAATAACTTAGCCGTATGGCCGGGGCGAGCAGTCGAATGAGCGCGGAGGAGCGACGCGAGAGCGTCGTCCGGGCCGCGATCACCGAGTTTGCCCGCAGTGGCTACGGCGGTACCTCCACCGCGTCGATCGCCCGGCGGGTGGGGGTCTCCCAGCCGTACCTGTTCCGGCTCTTCCCCAGCAAGCAGGCGATCTTCCTGGCCGCGGCGACCCGCTGCCTGGACGAGACCCGGCGGGCCTTCGAGCGGGCCGTCGAGGGCGTCGAGCCCGACCAGGTGCCCGCCGCGCTGGACGCCGAGTACCAGCGGTTCATCGAGGGCGACCGCGACATGCTGCTGATGCAGATGCAGATCTATGTCGCGGTCGCCTCCGCCGACGCCGCCGGGGACGAGGAGGTCGGCGCCGCGATCCGGGCCGGCTGGGCCGAGCTGTGGGACTGGGTGCATCTGCGGCTGGGCGCCGACAGCCGGGAGACCACCGTCTTCATGGCCCACGGCATGCTGATCAACGTCCTGGTCTGCCTGGGCTTCCCGGCCGGCGACCGGGTCTGGACGGGCTTCGACCACAAGGCCGGCAACTGACCTGACGCGTCCCGTACGAAGGGGCGCGGTTCTGCTTGGGCGCAAAAGTTATTGATCGATAACTAACCGAAGGGACCGCGATGCGCAACATGGTCTGGGCGCTGGTCATCACCAGCGCCGCCGGCTTCATGGCCGCCCTGGACAACCTCGTCGTCACCACCGCGCTGCCCAGCATCCGCCAGGACCTCGGCGGCGGCCTGGAACAGCTCGAATGGACCGTCAGCGCCTACACCCTCACCTTCGCGGTGCTGCTGATGACCGGCGCCGCGCTGGGCGACCGCTTCGGCCGCCGCCGGATGTTCCTGATCGGCGTCGGCGTCTTCACCGCCGGCTCGGCCGCCGCCGCGCTCTCCGCCGGGATGGGCGAGCTGATCGCCGCCCGCGCCGTCCAGGGCGTCGGCGCCGCCGTCCTGATGCCGCTCACCCTGACCCTGCTCTCCGCCGCCGTCCCCGCCGAGCGCCGAGGTGCGGCCTTCGGCATCTGGAGCGCCGTCAACGGCCTGGCCATCGCCAGCGGACCGCTGATCGGCGGCACCGTGGTCGAGCACCTCTCCTGGCAGTGGATCTTCTGGCTGAATGTGCCGGTTGGCCTCGCCCTGATCCCGCTGGCCCGGCTGCGCCTGGGGGAGAGCCGGGGCTCCGGCAAGCCGCTGGACGTCCCCGGCACCGCGCTGGCCAGCGCCGGACTCTTCGGCGTCGTCTACGCCCTGATCCGCCACAACACCGACGGCTGGACCAGCGCCACCGTGCTCGGCTCGCTGGCCGCGGGCGTCGCGCTGCTCGCCGCCTTCGTCGGCTGGGAGCTGCGCAGCGACACGCCCCTGCTGCCGATGCGGCTCTTCCGCAGCCGCGCCTTCAGCGCGGTCAACGCCGCCAGCCTGCTGATGTTCCTCGGCATCTTCGGCTCGATCTTCCTGCTCAGCCAGTTCCTACAGAACGTCGGCGGCTACTCGCCGATGCAGGCGGGGGTGCGGATGCTGCCCTGGACCGGCATGCCGATGCTGGTCGCCCCGATCGCCGGCGCCCTCAGCGACCGGATCGGCGGCCGCCCGGTGGTCGCCGCCGGGCTGACCCTCCAGGCGCTCGGCCTGGGGATGTACGCCCTGGTTATCGCGCCCGACGTGTCGTACGCCGCCCAGGTGCCCGCACTGATCGTCTGCGGCGTCGGCATGGGACTCTTCTTCGCCCCCACGGCCAACCTGGTGATGTCCAGCGTCCACCCGCAGGAGCAGGGCATCGCCTCCGGCGCCAACAACGCGCTGCGCGAACTCGGCGGCGCCCTCGGCGTGGCCGTGATCTCCTCCGTCTTCGCCGCCCGAGGCGGCTACACCTCGGCGCGGTCCTTCAGCGACGGCCTGGTCCCCGCCCTGTGGACCGGCGCCGCCGCCATCGCCCTCGGTGCCGTCGCCGCCCTGCTGATCCCGCGCCGCCGCCCCGCCCGCCCGGCGCCGGCCGACCCGGTACCCGTACGGCAGCCGGTGGCCTGAACCGTGGGGCCCGCCACCGCGCCGCCCCGCCCCGGCCCCCGGGGCGGCGCGGCGCGCTGCCCGTACGCTGGTGCCGTGCAGGTACTCCACGACGCCCCGCTCGCCCCGCTGACCACCTTCCGCCTGGGCGGACCGGCCCGCCGGCTGGTCACCGCCACCACCGACGCCGAGGTCGTCGAGGCCGTCCAGGCCGCCGACCGGGCCGGGGAGCCGCTGCTGCTGCTGGGCGGCGGCAGCAACCTGGTCATCGGGGACAAGGGCTTCGACGGGACGGCGCTGCGGATCGCCACCACCGGCTTCGCCGTGCACGGCACCGTGCTGGAGCTGGCCGCCGGCGAGGTGTGGAGCGACGCCGTCACCCGGGCGGTCGGGCTGGGCCTGGCCGGGATCGAGTTCCTGGCCGGCATCCCCGGCTCGGCCGGCGCCACCCCGGTGCAGAACGTCGGCGCGTACGGCCAGGAGGTCGCCGCCACCGTCACCGAGGTGGTCGCCTACGACCGCCGGGCCGGGGAGACCGTCACCGTCCCCGGGGCGGAGTGCGGCTTCTCCTACCGGCAGAGCCGCTTCAAGGCCGCCCCGGACCGCCATGTGGTGCTGCGGGTGCGGTTCGCGCTGGAGGACGCCGGCGGGCTGTCCGCGCCGGTGAAGTATGCCGAGGTCGCCCAGGCGCTCGGCGTTGACCAGGGCGAGCGGGTGCCGCTGGCCGCCGCCCGCGAGACGGTGCTCGCCCTGCGGGCCGGCAAGGGCATGGTGCTGGATGCGGCCGACCACGACACCTGGTCGGCGGGCTCCTTCTTCACCAACCCGGTCCTCGGCACCGCCGAGTACGCGGCCTTCCTGGACCGGGCCCGCGCCCGGCTCGGCACCGACACGGCCCCGCCCGGCTACCCGGCCGGCGACGGCCTGGTGAAGACCTCCGCCGCCTGGCTGATCGACCGGGCCGGCTTCGGCAAGGGCTGGGGCACCGGCCCGGCCCGCATCTCCACCAAGCACACCCTGGCCCTCACCAACCGGGGCGCCGCCAGCACCGAGGACCTGCTGGCCCTGGCCCGCCAGGTGCGGGACGGCGTGTGGGCCGCCTTCGGCGTGGAACTGGTCAATGAGCCGGTGCTGGTCGGCGTCGAGCTCTGAGCCCGCTCCGTCGAGCTCCGGGCCCGCTCTGCCGAGTTCCGAGCCCGTTCAGGAGGTCAGCCAGTCGTCGACCCCGGCCAGCAGCGCGGCCCGTACGTCCTGTGGCGCCCGCGACGCCCGCACCGACTGCCGGGCCAGCTCGGCCAGCTCCGCGTCGCTGAAGCCGTGCGCCTCCCGCACCAGGTCGTACTGGTCGGCCAGCCGGGAGCCGAACAGCAGCGGGTCGTCCGCCCCCAGCGCCATCGGCACCCCCGCGTCGAACAGCCGGCGCAGCGGCACGTCCTCCGGCTTCTCGTACACGCCCAGCGCCACATTGGAGGCCGGGCACACCTCACAGGTGACCTGCCGGTCCGCCAGCCGCTGCATCAGCCGCTCGTCCTCGGCCGCCCGCACCCCGTGGCCGATCCGGCCCGCGCCCAGGTCGTCCAGGCAGTCGCGCACGCTCTCCGGCCCGGCCAGCTCGCCGCCGTGCGGGGCCGCCAGCAGGCCGCCGCGCCGGGCGATGTCGAACGCCCGGTCGAAGTCGCGGGCCAGGCCGCGCCGCTCGTCGTTGGAGAGGCCGAAGCCGACGACCCCCCGGTCGGCGTAGCGGACCGCCAGCCGGGCCAGCGTCCGGGCGTCCATCGGACTCTTCATCCGGTTGGCCGCCACCAGCACCCTGATCCCCACCCCGGTGGCCTCGGACGCCTCCCGCACCGCGTCCAGGATCAGTTCGAGCGTCGGGATCAGCCCGCCGAGCCGGGGCGCGTACGAGGTCGGGTCGACCTGGATCTCCAGCCACCGCGAGCCGTCCGCCCGCTCGTCCTGCGCGGTCTCCCGGACCAGCCGCCGGATGTCGTCCTCGTCGCGCAGCACCGAGCGGGCCATGTCGTACAGCCGCTGGAAGCGGAACCAGCCGCGCTCGTCGGTGGCCCGCAGCTTGGGCGGCTCACCGGAGAGCAGCGCCTCGGGCAGGTGCACGCGGTGCTTGGCGGCCAGCTCCAGCAGGGTCGTCGGGCGCATCGAACCGGTGAAGTGCAGATGCAGGTGAGCCTTGGGCAGCAGCCGTACGTCGCGCTCGGCGCGGTTGGAGGGGGCGGAGAGCAGGTGGTCCATTCGCAGATTCTGCCGCGTCCGGGGCCGCTGCGGACAGCATCACGCGCACAACCCCCGTCCGGGTGGTTTCCGGCTGCCCACGGAAGGGGCCCGCCGCCGGTCGGCGACGGGCCCCTCGGGCGTGGGTGGCGCGGTCAGTCGCGGGCCTCGCCCAGCAGCTTCTGCAGCCGGGAGACGCCCTCCACCAGGTCGTCGTCGCCCAGCGCGTACGACAGCCGCAGATAGCCGGGGGTGCCGAACGCCTCACCCGGGACCACGGCGACCTCGGCCTCGTCCAGGATCAGCGCCGCCAGCTCCACCGAGCTCTGCGGCCGCTTGCCCCGGATCTCCTTGCCGAGCAGCGCCTTCACCGACGGGTAGGCGTAGAACGCGCCCTCCGGTTCCGGGCAGGCGACGCCGTCGATCTCATTGAGCATCCGCACGATGGTGCGGCGGCGGCGGTCGAAGGCGGTGCGCATCGCGTCCACCGCCGACAGGTCGCCGCTGACCGCCGCGAGGGCGGCCGCCTGGGCGACATTGCTGACGTTGGAGGTGGCGTGCGACTGGAGGTTGGTCGCGGCCTTGACCACGTCCTTGGGGCCGATCAGCCACCCGACCCGCCAGCCGGTCATCGCGTACGTCTTGGCGACGCCGTTGACCACGACGCACTTGTCGGCCAGCTCGGGCACCAGCACCGGCAGGCTGTGGAACCGCGCCTCGCCGTAGACCAGGTGCTCGTAGATCTCGTCGGAGAGCACCCACAGGCCGTGCTCGGCCGCCCAGCGGCCGATCGCCTCGGCCTCGTCGCGGGTGTAGACGGCGCCGGTCGGGTTGGACGGCGAGACGAACAGCAGCACCTTGGTGCGCTCGGTGCGGGCCGCCTCCAGCTGCGCCACCGACACCTTGTAGCCGGTGGTCTCGTCGGCGACCACCTCCACCGGGACGCCGCCGGCCAGCTGGATCGACTCGGGGTAGGTGGTCCAGTACGGCGCGGGGACGATCACCTCGTCGCCCGGGTCCAGCAGCGCGGCGAACGCCTCGTAGATGGCCTGCTTGCCGCCGTTGGTGACCAGCACCTGGGCCGGGTCCACCTGCCACCCGGAGTCGCGGAGCGTCTTCTCCGCGATGGCCTTCTTGAGCTCGGGAAGGCCGCCGGCGGGGGTGTAGCGGTGGAACTTGGGGTCGCGGCACGCCTGCACCGCGGCCTCGACGATGTACTCCGGGGTGGGGAAGTCCGGCTCACCGGCACCGAAGCCGATCACCGGGCGGCCGGCCGCCTTGAGGGCCTTGGCCTTGGCGTCCACCGCCAGGGTCGCGGACTCCGCGATGGCGCCGATACGGGCCGACACCCGGCGGTCGGCGGGCCGCACGGCGGGGTCGGGCTGGGGACCGGGAAGGGGGGAAGCAGCGCTCATGTCTGCATGGTCGCAGAAGGGCCCCCGCCCCGGCACAGCGGTTTCAGCATGCGTGCACGCGCGGGCGGACCCGGCCCGCCGCCCCCGACGCCGCAGGTCCGCGTACGGTCCGCGCCGGAAGAAGGTCGACTCGGCGGCCCAGAGCCCGTACACTCATCGATCGTTGGCAACCGGTTACCGGCAACCACCGCTCGTACATCACAGGGCGGCACGGATGCGGTAGGTTGGGGGTCAACTCGGCGCCGCAAGGCACCGAAGGGCAATAGCTCAATTGGTAGAGCACTGGTCTCCAAAACCAGCGGTTGGGGGTTCGAGTCCCTCTTGCCCTGCTGCTTGACCCGCGCCGAGCCCGCTTGCTCCAACGAGCATGCGGGCTTGATGCGGAGCAGGCTCCGACAGCACTGCGACCGGATTCAGGTGAGGACGAGTGACGGAGACCACGGGCTCCACCGCGACGCCTGAGCGTGGCCGTCCCGAAGAAGAGCCGAGCGAACTGCCCTCGCGCCGGGATCGCAAGCGTGCCGCGAAGAAGGACAGGAAGGGCCCCTTCGCCCGCCTGGCCCTTTTCTACCGCCAGATCATCGCCGAACTGCGCAAGGTCGTCTGGCCCACCCGCAATGACCTGGTGACCTACACCACCGTGGTCATCGTCTTCGTGGTGGTCATCATGGCGATCGTGTCCGGCCTGGACTGGGGCTTCTCAAAGCTCAGTTTCTGGGTCTTCGGCTGAGCCGCCGCGACCGCGCCATCGGCATCGATCGGACGACCCCGCTACCGTTGACTCGGTACTGTTGAGTTTCCGAGCCGTACACGGACGCTGTTCGCATCGAGCTACTTCGAGGACTGGACAGGAGAAGGCAACGGCCCGGAACCGTTCCATCTCTCATTCCCAGGAAAGAAGCAGCCACCGTGTCTGAGTCCCCCCTGTACGACGCCGACGAGACCGTCCGCGAGGCGGACGACGCCGTGGAGCGCGACGCGGCCGGCTCGGCCGAGGCCGAGGGCGACACCGCGGAGCAGATCACCGATGCGGCCGATGCGGACGCGGACGAGGTCGAGGCTGCCGAGGCCGAGATCGGTGCCCCGGCCGAGGAGGCCGCGCTGCACGTCACCGACGAGTCCGGCGAGGAGTCTGCCGCCGACGGTGAGGCCGACGACAGTGAGGCCGCCGACGGCGAGGCCGCTGCCGAGGACGAGGCCGCCGAGCCCGCCGAGGGCGAGACGGAGGAGGCCGAGGAGGTCGACCCCGTCGCCAAGTTCCGCGAGGAGCTGCGGCTGGCCCCCGGTGAGTGGTACGTGATCCACACCTACGCGGGCTACGAGAACCGGGTGAAGGCCAACCTGGAGCAGCGCGCCGTCTCGCTGAACGTCGAGGACTACATCTACCAGGCCGAGGTGCCCCAGGAAGAGGTCGTCCAGATCAAGAACGGCGACCGCAAGACCATCCGCCAGAACAAGCTCCCCGGCTATGTCCTGGTGCGCATGGACCTCACCAACGAGTCCTGGGGCGTCGTCCGCAACACCCCCGGCGTCACCGGCTTCGTCGGCAACGCCTACGACCCGTACCCGCTGACGCTGGACGAGGTCGTCAAGATGCTCGCCCCCGAGGTGGAGCGCGCGGCGGCCAAGGAGGCCGGCAAGCCCTCCTCGTCCCGTCCGGTCGAGGTCCAGGTGCTGGACTTCGAGGTCGGTGACTCGGTCACCGTCACCGACGGCCCGTTCGCCACCCTCCAGGCGACGATCAACGAGATCAACCCCGACTCCAAGAAGGTCAAGGGCCTGGTCGAGATCTTCGGCCGGGAGACCCCGGTCGAGCTCTCCTTCGACCAGATCCAGAAGAACTGACCTGCTCGGTTTTGGACCACGTGCCGGTTGGCGTTACCGTGGTCCGATGTGTGTGCGTGACCCCGGGCGTCGCCCCGTACCCCGCACACGCTGCCATCCCAGGCCCTGACGGCCGCCCGCGACGCTGAGGCGTCCGGTGCGTCCTGTCGGGAAACACCTCTCAGAAGGACCCGGAGAGACATGCCTCCCAAGAAGAAGAAGGTCACGGGGCTCATCAAGCTCCAGATCAACGCTGGTGCGGCCAACCCCGCGCCGCCGGTCGGCCCTGCGCTCGGCCAGCACGGCGTCAACATCATGGAGTTCTGCAAGGCGTACAACGCCGCCACCGAGTCGCAGCGCGGCATGGTGGTGCCGGTGGAGATCACGGTCTACGAGGACCGTACCTTCACGTTCGTCACCAAGACTCCGCCGGCCGCTCGCCTGATCCTCAAGGCCGCGGGCGTGGAGAAGGGCTCCGGCGAGCCGCACAAGACCAAGGTCGCGAAGATCACCCGCGCCCAGGTCCGCGAGATCGCCACCACCAAGCTCCCCGACCTGAACGCCAACGACCTGGACCAGGCCGAGAAGATCATCGCCGGCACCGCCCGGTCGATGGGCGTCACCGTCGAGGGCTGAGAACCGCCTCGGTTCTCGCAGTGGTAGGGCCAAGCGCTGGCCCGTAGCCACCACGACTCCACAAGACCACGCGGCAGCAGCCGCAGAATGTCACCGCCAGGAGCAGCAGTGAAGCGCAGCAAGGCTCTCAACGCCGCGGCCACCAAGGTCGACCGCGAGCGTCTGTACGCCCCCCTCGAGGCCATCCGCCTCGCCAAGGAGACGTCCACCACCAAGTTCGACTCGACCGTCGAGGTCGCCATGCGCCTGGGTGTCGACCCGCGCAAGGCCGACCAGATGGTCCGCAGCACCGTGAACCTGCCGCACGGTACCGGCAAGACCGCTCGGGTCCTGGTCTTCGCGACCGGTGAGCGTGCGGCGGCCGCGGAGGCTGCGGGTGCCGACATCGTCGGTGCCGACGAGCTGATCGACGAGGTCGCCAAGGGCCGTCTGGACTTCGACGCCGTCGTCGCCACCCCGGACCTCATGGGCAAGGTCGGCCGCCTGGGCCGCGTGCTCGGTCCCCGTGGCCTGATGCCGAACCCGAAGACCGGCACCGTGACCCCGGACGTGGCCAAGGCCGTGACCGAGATCAAGGGCGGCAAGATCGAGTTCCGCGTCGACAAGCACTCGAACCTGCACTTCATCATCGGCAAGGCGTCCTTCTCCGACGAGCAGCTGGTCGAGAACTACGCCGCCGCCCTCGACGAGGTGCTGCGGGCCAAGCCGTCCGCCGCCAAGGGCCGCTACATCAAGAAGACCACCGTGTCGACCACCATGGGCCCCGGTGTCCCGGTCGACCCGAACCGCACCCGCAACCTCCTCGTCGAGGAGGACCCCGCGTCCGTCTGACGCGCAGGGTGAAGTCCGCCGGCGGGCCCCCGTTCCTGGGAACAGGATCGGGGGCCCGCTGTCATGCGCGCTCGGCTAGAGTCCGGAGCTGACACCGAACACCGGGACGGACCGAGGACACCCATGCGCGCCCTACGCACCGCCGCTGCCGCCGTGGCGGTCGCCGTGCTGCTCGGCGGCACCGCGGGGTGCAGCGAGCGGCACCGGGAGCGGACGCCCGTGGAGGCGTTCCAGGCCGCGGCCAAGGTCATGGAGGCGGCGGGGGCGGCGAGCATAGCCCTGGAGAGGCACGACCCGGACCAGGGCCCCAGCACCGGCTCCGGGGTGCTCTCCTGGGGCAGCAGACCGGCCATGGACGTCGCTCTGCACGGCGGCTCCGGCGAGCTCAGGGTCCGCACGCTGGACGGCGTCGTCTACCTGGGGACGGACGCGGCGGAGGCGGCCCGCCGGGGCGGCCTGCCGTGGACGAAGTACGACCCGGAGGTGCTGCCGGGCAGGACCGACCCGGCCGCCGTCTACTCCACCTGGAGCGAGCAGCTCAACCCCGCCTCCGACCTGGCGGCGCTGGCCCGGGTGGGGACGCTGCGCCGGGTGGGCGAAGAGCGGCTGGAGGCCACCGACACGGTCCACTACCGGGGTGCGGCGGCGACCGGGGCGCTGGTCGGGGCGAGCGGCGCTCTGACGGCCGCCCAGCGGGCCGCGGTGCTCGCCGCGTACCGGGAGCTGGGCGTCACCAGCATCACCGCCGACATCTGGATCAACGACCGGGACGAGGTCGTCCAGGAGCGGCGGACCTGCCGCTCCGCGTCCGGCGACGCCACCACGACCACCCGCTACTCCCGGATCGGCGCGGAGGTGGACATCCAGGCGCCGCTGCCGGAGGAGACCTTCGACCTCAGCGGTACGGCTGAGGCAACCGGGTGACCGGTGGGGCGCGTCCTCGCTGTCGTAGTCAGCGAGCGAACACGTAGCGAACGTGTCTTAGGGGGCCCTGTGAAGCACATCCGTCTGGTCGGCGCGGCCACCGCCGCCGCCCTCGGCATCGTCGGCCTGGCCGGCTGCGGCAGCGGCGGCGGCAGCAGCCGCATCGGCGGCGCTGCCAAGAGCGAGTCGGCGGCGCCGCCGAGCGCCAAGGCCGGCGGTACCAAGGCCGGGCAGAGCCTCAGCGACACCCTGGCACTGGTGACCAAGTCCACCAAGGGCGCCAACTCGGCCAGGGTCTCCATGGTGGAGAAGCTCGGCAGCGCCGGTTCGATCAAGGCGTCCGGCGTGACCGCCTGGAACCCGATGGCCATGGACATCACGATGGACATGTCCGGCATCCAGGGCGCCGCCCAGTCCGGCCTGGACACCATGAAGCTCCGCATGACCGGCAATGTGATGTACATGAACATGGGCGCCCAGCTGGCCAAGGAGCTCGACGGCAAGCACTGGCTCCGGATGGACCTCTCCGAACTGGCCAAGACGCAGGGTGCGGCCGGGCAGCAGCTGCTGAGCCGGCTCGGCAACCAGAACGGCAGCCAGGACCCGACCCAGAGCGTGGGCCTGCTGACCAGCTCCGGGGACGTCAAGGAGGTCGGCAAGGAGACCCTGGACGGGGTGCTGACGACGCACTACAGTGGTCGGCTGGACGTGGCCGCGCTGGTGGCCGAGCAGGGCACCCTGAAGGGCATGACCGCCAGCCAGCGCGAGCAGTTCCAGCAGCAGATGTCGGCTGCGGGGGTGAAGACCATGGCGGTCGACCTCTGGGTCAACCCCGACAACCGGCCGGTCAAGGTGCACGAGACGGCGCAGGGCGCCACCGGGCCGATCGACATCGTCCTGACGTACTCGGACTACGGCACGCCCGTGCATGTGCAGGCGCCGCCGGCGTCCGACACCGAGGACTACGCCAAGGTGCTCGCCAAGACCTCCTCCTGACGCGAGGCGCCCGTCCGGGCGGTCCCGGAGGTGCGATTTGCCCGGGACCGCCCCTGTCGCCTAACCTGAGCAACGCCAAAGACCGCTGGTCGTTGCCGTGTGCCCGCAAGGGTCGTACGGCGACCGAAGGATCTGCGAACGAAGTGCAGACGGCCTGCGCAGGTGTGACTGGAGCTTGGCCTCCGTCTCCTTCGGGAGTCGTCGAGGTCGTCCCGAGCCCCGTGCGCCTGCGCGCCGGGGCTCTTCTCGTTCTCCCAGCCTCCTTCCCAGGGGACCGGCACACCAGGTCGACTTTCGAACGGTCGGCCGAATCGACGTCACGGAAGGAGGCGTAAGCCTATGGCGAGGCCCGACAAGTCTGCCGCTGTCGCGGAGCTCACGGACCAGTTCCGCAGCTCCAACGCGGCCGTGCTGACCGAGTACCGCGGTCTGACCGTGGCGCAGCTGAAGACGCTGCGCCGCTCGCTGGGTGACAACGCCCATTACGCCGTGGTGAAGAACACGCTGACCAAGATCGCTGCCAATGAGGCCGGGATCACCGAGCTCGACGACCTGTTCACAGGTCCGACGGCTGTCGCCTTCGTCACCGGTGACCCGGTGGAGTCGGCGAAGGGTCTGCGCGACTTCGCCAAGGAGAACCCCGCTCTCATCATCAAGGGCGGTGTCCTTGACGGCAAGGCGCTGTCCGCCGATGAGATCAAGAAGCTCGCGGACCTCGAGTCCCGCGAGGTGCTGCTCGCCAAGCTGGCGGGTGGCCTGAAGGCGTCCATGGCCAAGGCCGCGGCGACCTTCCAGGCTCCCCTCACGCAGTTCGCCCGCACCGCGGAGGCTCTGCGCAGCAAGAAGGACGAGCAGGGCGGTGCCGGTGCGCCGGCTCCCGCCGCCGAGGACGCCGCCGCCGAGTGATCGGCGGGCTCACGCCCTCGCAGCGGGCCCGTCTACGCGGTTGCCGCAAGGCATACGCCCGCCGACATGTACATCCGGCACCTGCCGATTGAGTGGAAGGACGCCATCATGGCGAAGCTGTCCCAGGACGAGCTGCTCGAGCAGTTCGGCGACATGACCCTGATCGAGCTCTCCGAGTTCGTGAAGGCGTTCGAGGAGAAGTTCGACGTCAAGGCCGCCGCCCCGGTCGCCGCCGTCGCCGCCGCCCCCGGTGCCGCCGCCGCCGAGGCCGTCGAGGAGCAGGACGAGTTCGACGTCATCCTCGAGTCCGCCGGTGACAAGAAGATCCAGGTCATCAAGGAGGTGCGCGCCCTGACCTCCCTCGGCCTGAAGGAGGCCAAGGACCTCGTTGACGGCACCCCGAAGCCGGTCCTGGAGAAGGTCAAGAAGGAGGACGCCGAGAAGGCGAAGGCCGCCCTCGAGGCCGCCGGCGCCAAGGTCACCGTCAAGTGACCTCGGTCTCCTGACCGCAGTCTCAAGACTGCCGCCCCTGGTGGGCGTCGGGCCGGGACGGCCACCCCTCGCGGGGTGGCCGTCCCGGCCTTTTCCACGTTCGGTTCCGGCCGAAAAAATCGGTCGGGTGAGCGTGCGGCGCACCTCTGGTCGGACGCTGCGGCCGGGCCGCCGTCCGGGGTGCTCGGCCCGGTCGGCGGCGCCCGGTAGGGTGATCACTGCCGTCGCCGCACGCCCCTCACCACGGGTTCCGTGCTGCTGTGGCGGCCCTGGCAGGTGGCGCTCGTGACGACCTCCGCCACGCTGGGCCCTTGACGAACCGGACGCAGCGCGCAATTCTCAGGACGCGTGGTCACTCCGTCCGCCCCGGCATGCATGAAGTGGGCTCGTGACGGGAAGTGAACACGGCGTGAGATGTGCGGCCTTTCCGAGGGGCCGCGCAGACAGGCAGGAACCGCCCTGCAGGCCGCCCCGAGGGGGGCGGTCCGCATGAGGAGGGGGTCTCAGATTCGGTCTCCGAATCAGAGCTGGACAGCAGTGTGCCGAATGGCTACACTGTCCCTTTGCGCTGCCTGTTAGCTGCTCCGTGACTCGTCGCCCGGAGTTCGCACTGCCCTGAACAGGGGCGGCCCCCGACCGAGAATCCGTTCCGACCAGGAGAAACCTCCTGGTGGCAGGTTCTCGCAACGGTCGGGGAGCCGATCTCTGGGAAGGTCGGGCCCGGTACGCGCGTAGTGAGTCCGAGCCCTCGGAAGGACCCCCTCTTGGCCGCCTCGCGCAACGCCTCGAACAACTCCGCCTCCACCGCACCCCTGCGTGTCTCCTTCGCGAAGATCCGCGAGCCTCTCGAGGTACCGAACCTCCTCGCCCTGCAGACTGAGAGCTTCGACTGGCTGCTCGGCAACGCGGCGTGGAAGGCCCGGGTCGAGGCTGCCCTCGCGAACGGACACGATGTCCCCACCAAGTCCGGCCTCGAAGAGATCTTCGAGGAGATCTCGCCGATCGAGGACTTCTCCGGCTCCATGTCGCTGACCTTCCGCGACCACCGCTTCGAGCCGCCGAAGAACTCCATCGACGAGTGCAAGGAGCGCGACTTCACCTTCGCCGCGCCGCTCTTCGTCACCGCCGAGTTCACCAACAACGAGACCGGCGAGATCAAGTCGCAGACGGTCTTCATGGGCGACTTCCCGCTCATGACCAACAAGGGCACCTTCGTCATCAACGGCACCGAGCGTGTCGTGGTGTCGCAGCTGGTCCGTTCGCCGGGCGTCTACTTCGACTCGACGCTCGACAAGACCTCCGACAAGGACGTCTTCTCCGCCAAGGTCATCCCGTCGCGCGGTGCGTGGCTGGAGATGGAGATCGACAAGCGCGACATGGTCGGTGTCCGCATCGACCGCAAGCGCAAGCAGTCGGTCACCGTGCTGCTCAAGGCGCTCGGCTGGACCAACGAGATGATCCTCGATGAGTTCGGCGAGTACGAGTCGATGCGCGCCACCCTGGAGAAGGACCACACCCAGGGCCAGGACGACGCCCTGCTGGACATCTACCGCAAGCTGCGTCCGGGCGAGCCGCCGACCCGTGAGGCCGCCCAGACCCTGCTGGAGAACCTCTACTTCAACCCCAAGCGCTACGACCTCGCCAAGGTCGGCCGCTACAAGGTGAACCGCAAGCTCGGCATCGACGAGTCGCTGGACTCCGGCGTGCTCACCGAGCAGGACGTGATCGCCACCATCAAGTACCTGGTCAAGCTGCACGCCGGCGAGACCGAGTGGGTGGACGCGGAGGAGGGTCGCGACATCGTCGTCGAGGTCGACGACATCGACCACTTCGGCAACCGGCGGCTGCGCAACGTCGGCGAGCTCATCCAGAACCAGGTCCGCACCGGCCTGGCCCGGATGGAGCGCGTGGTCCGTGAGCGGATGACCACCCAGGACGTCGAGGCGATCACGCCGCAGACCCTGATCAACATCCGGCCGGTCGTCGCCTCCATCAAGGAGTTCTTCGGCACCAGCCAGCTGTCCCAGTTCATGGACCAGACCAACCCGCTGTCGGGCCTGACCCACAAGCGCCGGCTGTCCGCGCTGGGCCCCGGTGGTCTCTCCCGTGAGCGGGCCGGCTTCGAGGTCCGTGACGTGCACCCGTCCCACTACGGCCGGATGTGCCCGATCGAGACCCCGGAAGGCCCGAACATCGGCCTGATCGGCTCGCTGGCCTCCTACGGCCGGGTCAACGCCTTCGGCTTCGTGGAGACCCCTTACCGCAAGGTCGTCGACGGTGTGGTCACCGAGCAGGTGGACTACCTCACCGCCGACGAGGAGGACCGCTTCGTCATCGCGCAGGCCAACGCGCCGCTGACCGAGGAGCTCACCTTCGCGGAGCCCCGCGTGCTGGTCCGCCGCCGTGGCGGCGAGATCGACTACATCCCGGGCACCGAGGTCGACTACATGGACGTCTCGCCGCGCCAGATGGTGTCGGTCGCGACGGCCATGATCCCCTTCCTGGAGCACGACGACGCCAACCGCGCGCTCATGGGCTCCAACATGATGCGCCAGGCCGTCCCGCTGCTGAAGAGCGAGGCACCGCTGGTCGGCACCGGCATGGAGTACCGCGCCGCGGTCGACGCCGCCGATGTGATCGGCGCCGAGAAGGCGGGTGTGGTCCAGGAGGTCTCCGCGGACTACATCACCGTCGCCAACGACGACGGCACCTACACCACCTACCGGGTGGCCAAGTTCACGCGCTCCAACCAGGGCACCGCCTTCAACCAGAAGGTGATCGTGGACGAGGGCGCCCGGGTCGAGGTCGGCCAGGTGCTGGCGGACGGCCCCTGCACCGACGAGGGCGAGATGGCCCTCGGCAAGAACCTGCTCGTGGCGTTCATGCCGTGGGAGGGCCACAACTACGAGGACGCGATCATCCTGTCGCAGCGCCTCGTGCAGGACGACGTCCTCTCCTCGATCCACATCGAGGAGCACGAGGTCGACGCCCGCGACACCAAGCTGGGCCCGGAGGAGATCACCCGGGACATCCCGAACGTCTCCGAGGAGGTCCTCGCGGACCTCGATGAGCGCGGCATCATCCGGATCGGCGCGGACGTCACCACCGGTGACATCCTGGTCGGCAAGGTCACCCCCAAGGGCGAGACCGAGCTGACCCCGGAGGAGCGCCTGCTGCGCGCGATCTTCGGTGAGAAGGCCCGCGAGGTCCGCGACACCTCGCTGAAGGTGCCGCACGGCGAGTCCGGCAAGATCATCGGCGTGCGCGTCTTCGACCGCGAGGAGGGCGACGAGCTGCCGCCCGGCGTCAACCAGCTGGTCCGCGTCTACGTGGCCCAGAAGCGGAAGATCACCGACGGTGACAAGCTCGCCGGCCGCCACGGCAACAAGGGCGTCATCTCCAAGATCCTGCCGGTCGAGGACATGCCGTTCATGGAGGACGGCACCCCGGTCGACATCGTCCTCAACCCGCTCGGCGTGCCGTCCCGGATGAACCCGGGACAGGTCCTGGAGACCCACCTCGGCTGGCTGGCCAAGCAGGGCTGGGACGTCTCCGGCATCAGCGAGGAGTGGGCCCGCCGCCTGCAGGCGATCGACGCCGACCGGGTCGACGCGGACACCAACCTGGCGACGCCGGTCTTCGACGGCGCCCGCGAGGACGAGATCACCGGTCTGCTGGAGAACACCATCCCCAACCGGGACGGCAACCGCCTGGTCGGTGCCTCCGGCAAGGCGCGGCTGTTCGACGGCCGCTCCGGCGAGCCGTTCCCGCACCCGATCTCCATCGGCTACATGTACATCCTCAAGCTGCACCACCTGGTCGACGACAAGCTGCACGCCCGTTCGACCGGTCCGTACTCCATGATCACCCAGCAGCCGCTGGGTGGTAAGGCGCAGTTCGGCGGTCAGCGGTTCGGCGAGATGGAGGTGTGGGCCCTGGAGGCGTACGGCGCGGCCTACGCCCTCCAGGAACTGCTCACCATCAAGTCCGACGACGTCCTCGGCCGGGTGAAGGTCTACGAGGCCATCGTCAAGGGCGAGAACATCCCGGAGCCCGGCATCCCCGAGTCCTTCAAGGTGCTCATCAAGGAGATGCAGTCGCTCTGCCTGAACGTGGAGGTGCTGTCGTCCGACGGTATGTCCATCGAGATGCGTGACTCCGACGAGGACGTGTTCCGCGCCGCGGAGGAGCTCGGTATCGACCTGTCCCGGCGCGAGCCGAGCAGCGTCGAAGAGGTCTGACGGAGGTTGGGCCGGCCGGCTCCCCGTGAGCCGGCCGGCCGCCCCATCGACCCCCTCAGACCAGACGAAAGACTCGACCCCTGACTCGTATCAACGTCGGGGGAGACCCCGAAGGTGGGCTTGACAAAAAGTGCTCGACGTCAACTTCTTCGATGAGCTCCGCATCGGCCTGGCGACCGCCGACGACATCCGCCAGTGGTCCCACGGCGAGGTCAAGAAGCCCGAGACCATCAACTACCGCACCCTGAAGCCGGAAAAGGACGGGCTCTTCTGCGAGAAGATCTTCGGCCCGACCCGGGACTGGGAGTGCTACTGCGGTAAGTACAAGCGCGTCCGCTTCAAGGGCATCATCTGCGAGCGCTGCGGCGTCGAGGTGACCCGCGCCAAGGTCCGCCGCGAGCGGATGGGCCACATCGAGCTGGCCGCGCCCGTCACCCACATCTGGTACTTCAAGGGTGTGCCGAGCCGGCTCGGCTACCTGCTCGACCTGGCGCCGAAGGACCTCGAGAAGGTCATCTACTTCGCCGCCTACATGATCACCTGGGTGGACGACGAGCGCCGCACCCGCGACCTGCCGTCGCTGGAGGCCCACGTCTCCGTCGAGCGCCAGCAGGTCGAGCAGCGCCGCGACTCCGACCTGGAGGCCCGCGCCAAGAAGCTCGAGGCCGACCTGGGCGAGCTGGAGGCCGAGGGCGCCAAGGCCGATGTGCGCCGCAAGGTGCGCGAGGGCGCCGAGCGTGAGATGAAGCAGCTGCGCGACCGGGCCCAGCGCGAGCTGGACCGCCTGGACGAGGTGTGGAGCCGCTTCAAGAACCTCAAGGTCCAGGACCTGGAGGGCGACGAGCTGCTCTACCGCGAGCTGCGCGACCGCTTCGGCACCTACTTCTCCGGTGCGATGGGGGCCGCGGCGCTGCAAAAGCGCCTGGAGTCCTTCGACCTGGAGGAGGAGGCCGAGCGCCTCCGCGAGATCATCAAGACCGGCAAGGGCCAGAAGAAGACCCGTGCGCTCAAGCGCCTCAAGGTCGTCTCCGCGTTCCTGCAGACCCGCAACAAGCCCAACGGCATGGTGCTGGACTGCGTCCCGGTGATCCCGCCGGACCTGCGTCCGATGGTGCAGCTGGACGGTGGCCGCTTCGCGACCTCCGACCTGAACGACCTGTACCGCCGCGTGATCAACCGCAACAACCGCCTCAAGCGGCTGCTGGACCTCGGCGCGCCCGAGATCATCGTCAACAACGAGAAGCGCATGCTTCAGGAGGCCGTCGACGCGCTGTTCGACAACGGCCGCCGCGGCCGGCCGGTGACCGGTCCGGGCAACCGCCCGCTGAAGTCGCTCTCCGACATGCTCAAGGGCAAGCAGGGCCGCTTCCGGCAGAACCTGCTCGGCAAGCGCGTCGACTACTCGGCCCGTTCGGTCATCGTCGTCGGCCCGCAGCTCAAGCTGCACCAGTGCGGCCTGCCCAAGGCCATGGCGCTGGAGCTCTTCAAGCCGTTCGTGATGAAGCGCCTGGTGGACCTCAACCACGCGCAGAACATCAAGTCGGCCAAGCGCATGGTCGAGCGCGCCCGCCCGGTGGTGTGGGACGTCCTCGAAGAGGTCATCGCCGAGCACCCGGTGCTGCTGAACCGTGCACCGACCCTGCACCGCCTCGGCATCCAGGCCTTCGAACCGCAGCTGGTCGAGGGCAAGGCCATCCAGATCCACCCGCTGGTCTGCACCGCGTTCAACGCGGACTTCGACGGCGACCAGATGGCCGTCCACCTGCCGCTGTCGGCGGAGGCCCAGGCCGAGGCCCGCATCCTGATGCTGTCCTCGAACAACATCCTCAAGCCGGCCGACGGCCGTCCGGTGACCATGCCCACCCAGGACATGGTGCTCGGCCTGTTCTTCCTCACCTCCGACCGGGAGGACGTCCAGGGCGGCGGCCGCTCGTTCACCTCGACCGCCGAGGCCATGATGGCCTTCGACGCCCGCGAGTTGGACATCCAGGCGCCGATCGACATCCGGCTGCCCGGCGGCACCGTGCCGCCGCGCGGCTGGACGCCCCCGGTCGACGAGGACGGCGCCCCGGTCTGGGTCGACGGCGAGCCCTTCCGGCTCACCACCACCCTGGGCCGCGCCCTCTTCAACGAGCTGCTGCCGGAGGACTACCCCTTCGTCGACTACGAGGTCGGCAAGAAGCAGCTCTCCGCGATCGTCAACGACCTCGCGGAGCGCTACCCCAAGGTGACCGTCGCGGCCACCCTGGACAACCTCAAGGCGGCCGGCTTCCACTGGGCCACCCGCTCCGGCGTCACCGTGTCGATCTCCGACGTCGTGGTGCCGCCGAGCAAGCCCCAGATCCTGGAGGGCTACGAGGCGCAGGCCGAGAAGATCCAGAAGCAGTACGAGCGCGGTCTGATCACCAACGACGAGCGCAAGCAGGAGCTCGTCGCGATCTGGACCAAGGCGACCAACGAGGTAGCCGAGGCGATGAACGCGAACTTCCCGAAGACCAACCCCATCTTCATGATGGTGGACTCGGGTGCTCGCGGAAACATGATGCAGATGCGTCAGATCGCCGGTATGCGTGGTCTGGTCTCCAACGCCAAGAACGAGACCATCCCGCGGCCCATCAAGGCATCGTTCCGCGAGGGCCTCACCGTGCTGGAGTACTTCATCTCCACCCACGGTGCCCGTAAGGGTCTCGCCGACACCGCCCTGCGTACCGCCGACTCGGGCTACCTCACCCGTCGTCTGGTCGACGTCTCGCAGGACGTGATCATCCGCGAGGAGGACTGCGGCACCGAGCGCGGCCTCAAGCTGGAGATCGCCTCCGTGGGCGCCGACGGCGTGCTGCGCAAGGCGGACGACGTCGAGACCAGCGTCTACGCCCGGATGCTGGCCGAGGACATCGTCGTCGACGGCAAGGTGCTGGCGCACGCCAACACCGACCTGGGCGATGTGCTGATCGACGAGCTGGTCCGGCACGGTGTCTCCACCGTCAAGACCCGCTCGATCCTCACCTGCGAGTCCGCGGTGGGCACCTGCGCCTACTGCTACGGCCGCTCGCTGGCCACCGGCAAGCTGGTGGACATCGGTGAGGCCGTCGGCATCATCGCGGCCCAGTCCATCGGTGAGCCCGGCACCCAGCTGACCATGCGTACCTTCCACACCGGTGGTGTGGCCGGTGACGACATCACCCAGGGTCTGCCGCGTGTCGTCGAACTCTTCGAGGCCCGTACGCCCAAGGGCGTGGCCCCGATCAGCGAGGCGGCCGGCCGGGTCCGCATCGAGGACACCGAGAAGACCCGCAAGATCGTCGTCACCCCCGACGACGGCACCGAGGAGATCGCCTACCCGGTCTCCAAGCGGGTGAAGCTGCTGGTCGGCGAGGGCGACGCGGTCGACGTCGGTCAGAAGATGACCATGGGTGCGACCAACCCGCACGATGTGCTGCGCATCCTCGGCCAGCGGGCCGTCCAGGTCCACCTGGTCCAGGAAGTGCAGAAGGTCTACAACTCGCAGGGCGTGTCGATCCACGACAAGCACATCGAGATCATCATCCGGCAGATGCTCCGCCGGGTGACGATCATCGAGTCCGGCGACGCGGAGCTGCTGCCGGGCGAGCTGGTCGAGCGCGGCCGGTTCGAGACCGAGAACCGCCGCGTGGTCTCCGAGGGCGGCCACCCCGCCTCCGGTCGCCCGCAGCTGATGGGTATCACCAAGGCCTCGCTGGCCACCGAGTCCTGGCTGTCGGCCGCCTCCTTCCAGGAGACGACCCGGGTGCTCACCGACGCGGCGATCCACGCCAAGTCGGACCCGCTGCTGGGCCTCAAGGAGAACGTCATCATCGGCAAGCTCATCCCGGCCGGTACGGGTCTGCCCCGCTACCGCAACATCCGGGTCGAGCCCACCGAGGAGGCGAAGGCCGCGATGTACTCGGCCGTCGGCTACGACGACTACGACATCTCGCCCTTCGGCACCGGCTCCGGCCAGGCGGTCCCGCTGGAGGACTACGACTACGGCCCGTACACCGGCTGAGTCACCCCCTGACCGCAAGGGCGGCCACCCCCACCGGGGGCGGCCGCCCTTCGGCGTTCCGGAACGGGAGGCGGTATCGGTGGGATCACGTGGTATCGCTGGGTATCGTGCAGCTGTGGCCATGACCCTGCGGCTCAGCGAAGCTGATGACAAGTTGCTCACCGAGTGGGCGAGGATCGAGAAGCGCTCCAAGCAGGAGATCGTCACCGAGGCGGTCCACGCCTATCTGACCCGGCGCACCGAGCTGTCCGAGAAGGCGCTCGACCGGGTCATGGCAGAGGACGAGGAGCTGCTCGACCGGCTGGCCGAGCAGTGATCGAATAGCTCAAACTGCCCGAGCTGCTGGTGATCGCCGCCCGTGTCCAGGGCGGTGCCGAGCCCGCAGTCCGGGACTACGATCTGATCGAAGCGGCCCCGGCCCGCCCGCAGGTCACCGTGTTCGGGGCCGACGCTTACCCGGCCCCCATGAGAAGGCCGCCGCGCTGCTGCACTCCCTGGCCCGCAACCATGCTCTGGTGGACGGCAACAAACGCACCGCCTGGGTCGCCACCAGGGTGTTCCACTCCGCCGAAGCACTGGTCCTCGCTGCGGCCCGGGGCGAGTCGGACGTACCCGAGATCGCCAAGTCGTTCGCCCTCTGGTCGGCCACCTAGCCGGCGTCCGGGGCGAGGAGTTTGGCGGCCAGGGTGGCGGCGCTGCCACGGGTGGGGCCGCCGTGCTGCTCGGCCTGGGTGAGGGACGGCATGGTGGCCGGGGCGCGCTCGGTGGCGGCCCGCTCCACCACCGTGGTCCCGGAGGCCGCCTCCAGCACCGGGGCGTAGCCCGCAGCCCGCAGCGCGGCCAGCGTGGCGTCCGGGTCGGCGGCGCTGACCAGGACGGTGGGGGCGATCCGGCGCAGCCCCAGCCGGGCCAGCGCCCGGGTCCGGGAGAGCTCCAGGATCAGCGCCTCGTCGTCCGAGCGTACGCAGCACGCGGAGCGCACCACCCGCATCCGGCCGTGGGTGCGGGCGGTGTCCTTGACCAGGTACTCCAGCGGCTGGGGGAGCGGCAGCCCGTCCGCCGACACCTCGGTCAGCCGCTGGAGCAGGTCGGCCGCGTCCAGCCCGCCGTCCAGCGCCCGGCGCACCGAGGCGGCGGTGATCCGCCAGACCACCGCGTGCCCCTCCGACTCACGGGTCGCGCAGCCGGAGAGCAGCTCGGTCAGCTCCGGCGAGGCCGCACCCGCCACCACCGCCGTCAGATCGGCCTGGAAGCGCACCGTGGTCTGCGGCGGGGGCAGCAGCTCGGTGAGGGCCGCCGCCAGCCCCCGGACCGCCTCCGCCACGGCCGGGTGGGCGTGCAGCCGGGGTCCCGCGCCCGGTACGGCGGGGAAGTAGCGGTACGCGCCGGTGCGCAGCAGAGCCAGCACGGCGCGCCCGACCGGCGTGAGCGCCCCGTGCGCGACCACGCCGAGCAGCGCCGCCTCCGCCAGGGTGTCCCGGGCCCGCCCGGCCAGGTCCAGCCCCGGCGCCAGGTCGATCGGCCGGAACCACGCGGCGCGGGCCAGCAGCCCGTCCAACGCTGCTGACCCCGCCTCCGGCCCTGTCGCCGGCCCCTGCCCCGGCGGCAGCCCGTCCAGCGCCGCCAGCAGCGCCAGCCGCAGCGGCACCGCGAGCGGGTCCTGCGGGGCGACCAGCGCCACCGGGGTCTGCTCCTCGTCCGGCCAGTGGCTGAACACCTCCGGAACCACCGCCCAGGTGGCCAGCAGCGGCAGCAGCCGGTCGGCGGGCGCCGCCGCCAGCCAGCCGTCGTACCGCTCCGTCGGCACGATCCGGGCCGGCGGCGGCGGAGCGGGCCGCCGCCCCCGCGTCTTCGGCGGCTCGTCGCGCACCGGCGCCAGCAGATCGGCGTTGGCCGCCAGGTCCAGCCAGAGCCGGGTCTGCGCCTCCGGTACGCCGGCCGCCTTCGCCAGCCGCCGGGTGTCCCGCACCGCGATGCCGCCCGCCTTGCGCACCGCCGGCGGCTGCTCCGCCACCGCCCGCAGCAGCAGCTCCACCCGAGACGCCGCCGCCCCGGCCGCCGCCTGCGCCTCGCCCGCCGCGCCCGGCGGCAGCGGCAGCAGCCCGGCCACCGGCGGCGGCGCGGGGTCGAACGCCACCCCCGTCCGCTCGGTGCGCAGCGCCTCGGCCACCTCCCGGGGCAGCTCCACCAGGTCCGTACCGGCAGGCAGCAGCAGCCCCCGCGCCGCCAGCCAGTCGGCGCCCGGATCGCCCGACCCGGCGGCCCGGAACAGGAACCTGGTACTCCCCTGCGTGTAGTAGCCGTACTGGGCCGCGAAGCAGCGGGCGGCCAGCACCGGCGGCCCGGGGACCAGCCGCGCCAGCAGCTCCAGCGCCGCCGGCGGAGCCCCCGCCACCAGCGCCCGCACCTCGGCCGGGTCGCCGAGCAGCGCGGTGACGGCCCGCTGCGCCGCGTCCCGGGTGCTGACCCGGGGCAGCCCCAGCTCGGCGGCGATCCGGTGCACCTCGGCCGCGTTGAAGGCGTCGGACAGCAGCCGGTCGACCGGCCGCCCCAGCCCGCGCAGCTCGGCGGCCCGCCGGTGCACCAGCGCCGGCACCGCCAGCGCGGAGCCGTGCGGCGGCAGCAGCAGCGCCCGCTCCGCCAGCCGCTCCAGGCACCGTACGGCGGCCCGCCGCGCGTCCGGGCCGCCGCCGCCGAGCTCGTCCAGCAGCTCCGCGCGGCGCACCGCCCGCTCGGCCGGGTCCACCCCGGGGTCGGCGCACGGCCCGTGGCGGCGGTCGGCCAGCTGCGCCACCGCCGCGAGCACCTGGAGCTCGGCCTGGTCGAGCTGCCTGAGCGCCCGTGCCGTGGAGTGGTCGCCCAGCAGGTGCCCGGCGAGCCCGGCGAGTGAGCCGAGGGCCCGCCCGTCGTACGCGGCGGCGGCGGGCAGGCCGCGCTGCCGGAGCAGTTCGGTGAGCTGTTCGGGGGTACGGCCGGCGAGCCAGGCCCGAAGCGCGGAGGAGCTGTGCATGGGGAGCAGCCTAGAAGGCCGCGGGGCGTGGTCCGGCGCGGTTTGACGGCGGCGGGGTGGACCTGGCACCACCCCGGGTTCGGGTCCCAAGGCCAGTGATCGCCTCCGGGTGGCTGGGTCAGACTGGCACGGTCGGGATCGGATGGTCCGCAGGGCGAAGGGGTGCGTGCATGAGTGTCGGCGGGGCGGTGTCCGGAGCAGGGGCGAGAGCCGAGGCGGAGCGGGTCCGGGTCTGGCTGCTGGAGCGGTTGACCGCTCAGCGGCGGTGCCTGGTGCTGGGCGTACGGGCCTGGCTGGGGCCGGCCGTGCTGCTGGTGGTGGGCATGGTCGTCCTGGGCCTGATCGGCGCGAGTCTGGTCCGCAGCGCCCTCATCCTGCCGCTGCTGGCCGTCGGGGTCGGGATCTTCGCGGTGCTCGCCTTCCGGTTCGGCCGGTGGAACGCCGCCTGGTCCCGGCGGCAGGCCGAGAGCTGGTTCGGCATCCGCCTCCCGGTGCGGTACCGCCCGATCCGGAGCCTGGAGCAGAACGACCGAGGCCACTGGTGGACCGGCCACGGCTACCACCGGCGCCGCTCGACCGCCGAGGTGGCCCGGTACGTCAACTGGGCCGTCCGCGACCCCGAGACCTGGCGCGATCAGCTCTGGCTGCTCCTCAACCCGTCGGCGGCGGCGATCACGGCGCTGCCGGCCGTCGGCCTCTTCATCGGCGGCACGACCTCGGCGGCGGTCGTCTTCCTGCGCCTGTTCCTGCGCCTGACCGCCGGCTACCCCTCCGAGGTCCCCGGGCACGCGCAGGCCCTCGCGCTGAGCCTGCTCGCCGCCCTGGTCGGGCTGGCCCTGGCGCCGTACGCGCTGCGCGTGCACACCGGCTGGCTGCGGCAGCTGCTGGACCCGGACGGCGGCGCCACCCGGGCCCGGCTCGCCCAGCGCGTCCAGCACCTCACCGCCACCCGGGCCGACGCGGTCGGGGAGCAGGCCGCCGAGCTGCGCCGGATCGAGCGCGACCTGCACGACGGCGCCCAGGCCAGGCTGGTGGCCATCGGGATGACGCTCGGCACCATCGAGCACCTGATGGACACCGACGCGCCCGCCGCCCGGGTCCTGCTGGCCGAGGCCCGGCAGGCCTCGCACAAGGCCCTCCAGGAGCTGCGCGACCTGGTGCGCGGCATCCACCCGCCGGTGCTGGCCGAGCGCGGCCTCGGTGACGCGGTCCGGGCGCTGGCGCTGGACAGTCCGCTGCCGGTGGAGGTCTTCGTGGACCTGCCGGACCGGCCGCCGGCGCCGGTGGAGGCCGCCGCGTACTTCAGCGTCTGCGAGCTGCTCACCAACGCCGCCAAGCACTCCGGCGCCGACCAGGTCTGGGTGGACATCCTGCACCGGGCCGGCAGCCTGCGGATCACCGTCACCGACGACGGCCGCGGCGGCGCCGACCCCGCGCGCGGCAGCGGGCTGCGCGGCATCGAACGCCGACTGGGTACCTTCGACGGTGTCCTCGCCCTGAGCAGTGCCCCGGGCGGACCGACCACCGTGACCATGGAGCTGCCGTGCGCGTCGTCCTCGCCGAGGACCTGTACCTCCTTCGAGAAGGGCTGACCCGGCTGCTGGAAGCCCACGGCTTCACCATCGCCGCCGCCGTGGAGACCGGCCCCGACCTGCTGGCGGCGCTGCTGGCCGAGCGGCCGGACATCGCGGTGGTCGACGTCCGGCTGCCGCCCACGCTCACCGACGAGGGCCTCCAGGCGGCGCTGGCCGCCCGCCGGGAGATCCCCGGGCTGCCGGTGCTGGTGCTCTCCCAGCACGTCCAGCAGCTCTACGCCCGAGAGCTGCTGGCGGACGGCACCGGCGGCGTGGGCTACCTGCTCAAGGACCGGGTCTTCAACGCCGAGCAGTTCATCGACGCCGTCCGCCGGGTCGCGGCGGGCGGCACCGCGATGGACCCCGACGTCATCGCCAAGCTGCTGGAGCGCGGCGTCCGCTCCCAGCCGCTGGGTCGGCTGACCCCCCGTGAGCGGGAGGTGCTGGAGCTGATGGCGGAGGGCTGTTCCAACTCGGCCATCGCCACCCGGCTGACGGTGAGCGACGGGGCGGTGGCCAAGCACATCGCCAACATCTTCGCCAAGCTGGAGCTGGCCCCCACCGACGACGCCAACCGCCGGGTCCAGGCGGTGCTGGCCCACCTCAACGGCGTGCGCTGAGCGTCGGCGGCGGTCAGCGCTCGACCACCGTCGCCAGGATCTCCGGCAGCCGCCCGAGCAGCCGCCCGGCGGCGATCCTGATCCCGAGCGCGGCCATCCCCAGGCCGTACAGCAGCCCGGCGGGCAGCAGCACCCAGCCGGGCCCGTGCGTCAGATGCAGGGCCAGCGCCAGCACACCCAGCGGCAGCGTCAGCACCAGCGTCCCGAGCATCGACCCCATGGCGTTTGCCAGCACCAGCCCGGACTGTCCCGGTGCCGCGTTGCGCATCGGATTGCCGTCGGCCGGCAGCGCGTACGGGGCCAGCACGCTCAGCAGCGCCCCGACCCCGGCCCCGGCGCCCAGCAGCGCCCAGGTCAGCCCCAGCGCCTCCGGCAGCTGGGCCCAGTCGCCGCCGACCGCCGCCGCGACCACGCCGAGCAGGGCGGTGAACGGCAGCGCGTACGAGGCCACCGCCAGTGCCCGGCCGCGCAGCTCGGCACGGGCGTCGGCCCGGTCGGCCAGCGTCACCGCCACCAGCCAGAACGCCGAGCCGTCCAAGCCGAAGACGTTGAGCGTCTGCAACCCCAGCAGCAGCCCGCCGACCAGCACCACATAGGCACTGGCCCACCCCTGCACGACGGAGAGCACACAGAGCACCAGCGTCATGCCGATCCCGCTGGACACCGCCGCCTTGGCCCTCGGCTCCCGCCACGCGTAGCGCAGCTGCCGCTGCATCGCGGCCCCGGTCCGCCCCGGCGGCAGCAGCCGGGACAGCGCCGCGCCGCGCCGGGTGCCCCGCCCGGCGGCCGGCGCGGCGGCCAGCGTCGAGGAGTCCGCGATCACCATCAGCCGCCGCAGGCAGGTCAGCCACCAGCGCAGCAGCAGCGCCAGCAGCGCGGCGGCGGCCAGCAGCTGCACCGCCGCCGCCGCGTACGAGCCCTCGGCCACCGAGTGCACGGCGCCCACCGCGCTCATCGGCGGAATCCAGCGGAGCACCGAGGCGACCGGCGCCAGCGGGGACAGATCGATCCCGCCGTCGTGGCCATGCGCGCCGAAGACGCTCTGGAACGCGATATTGGCCCCCTGGCCCAGCAGCGCGAACAGCAGCCCGCCGAAGACCGCGAAGTCCCGGCCGCGCCGGCTGGAGAGCAGCCGGGCGTTGCCCACCGCCACCGCCCGGGACAGCACCACCAGGGCCAGCGTCGCCAGCGGCACCGCCACCACCGCCACCACCACCGAGGCCACCCCGTCGGCCCCGGCCGCCGCCGCGCCGCCCAGCATCAGCAGGCTGAGCACCGGGCCGGGTCCGATCAGCGCCGCCAGCAGCATGCCGCGCAGCAGCGGCGAGGGCCGCAGCGGCAGCATCGTCAGCCGGGTCGGATCGGAGCTCTCGTCGCTGGTGAACAGGTAGAGCGGCTGCGCGGCCCAGCCCAGCGCCAGCGCCCCGGCCAGCACCAGCCCCGCGTCCGCCGCCCCGGCGTGGCCGCGCAGCCCGACCAGGCCGGCCGCGAGACCGGCCGCCACCAGCAGCCCGACCAGCGAGCCCAGTACGTAGGCGGCGCCCCGCCCGCCCCGGCGCAGCCCGTTGCGCAGCAGCCGCAGCTTGAGCGAGACCAGCACCCGGGCGGTCTCCCGGTCGGCCCGCCGGGTGCTGCCCCGGTCCTGGGCGGTGAGCTGCGCGGTCACTGCTCCGCACCGCCGTCCGCCGCCACGGGGTGGGCGCCGAGCCACTCCAGCGCCTCGCCGGTCTGCTGCGGCCCGCCGACCAGGTCCAGGAACGCCTCGTGCAGGCTGCGGTCGCCGCGTACGGAGTCCAGCGGGCCCTGCGCGACGACCTGACCGGCCGTCATCACCGCGACCCAGTCGCAGAGCTGCTCCACCAGCTCCATGACGTGGCTGGAGAAGACCACCGTGCTGCCGGTGGCCGCGTAGCGCTTGAGCACGCCCCGGATGGTCTGCGCGGAGACCGGGTCCACCCCCTCGAAGGGCTCGTCCAGGAAGAGCACCTCCGGGTTGTGCAGCAGCGCGGCGGCCAGCCCGATCTTCTTCCGCATGCCAGTGGAGTAGTCGGCGACCAGCTTGCCGCCGGCGCCGTCCAGGTCCAGGACCCGCAGCAGCTCGTCGGCCCGCCGGTCCACCTCGGCGCCGGGCAGCCCGCGCAGCCGTCCGTTGTACTGGAGCAGCTCCCGGCCGCTGAGCCGCTCGAACATCCGCAGGCCCTCCGGCAGGATGCCGATCCTGCTCTTGACCGCGACCGGGTCCCGCCAGACGTCGGCGCCGTGCACCAGCACGGTGCCGTGGTCGGGGCGGAGCAGCCCGGTGGCCATCGACAGGGTGGTGGTCTTGCCCGCGCCGTTGGGGCCGACCAGGCCGATGAAGCTGCCGGCGGGCAGCTGGAGCGAGAGCCCGGCGACGGCGATCTGCTGCCCGAAGCGCTTCCACAGGTCTCGGATGTCCACTGCTGCGGGCGGAGTCGTGTCCACCGTTCCCCCTCGGTACCGGCCGGGCGCCGCGTGCACCCGCGCTGCCGCCCATCCTCTCCCGTACGCGGCCCGGTGATGCGGCCGGGCCGGGGATCGGTTGCGGGGGTCCGACTGCGCGGGATCGGCGGCGGGGGAACGGCTTTCTCGGTACGGAGGCAACCGCCCGCGCCGCTGGATCGTCTGACAGTCTGGGAGACGACAGCCTGTTGGGGACGGCAGGACATCGCCGCGCGCGGAGGCCGACGGCCGCGGGGAGAGCACGGGAGGTGGCCGATGGCGGTTCAGCCCTGGCGGGGAGCGCCGCAGCCGTGGGAGCCGTGGCAGCCCGCGCAGTCGCCGCAGGCGGCGATGCGCGCCGCCAACTCGGACCGCGAGCGCACCGTGGACGTGCTCAAGGCCGCGTACGCGGAGGGCCGGCTCACGCCGGACGAGTACGGCGCGCGGGTGGAGGCGACGTACCGGGCGCTGACCTACGGTGAGCTGGCGCGGCTGGTGGTGGATCTGCCCAGCGGCCCGATGGTGATGCCGCTGGGCGCGGCGGTGCCGGTGGTGCCGCCGACCTTCCTGCCGCCGCCCCGGGTCACCACGCGGACCAACGGCATGGCGGTGGCCTCGCTGGTGCTGGGCCTGGCCGGGTTCCTGCCGTTCGGCATCGCCTCGGTGCCGGCCACGATCATCGGGCATGTCGCCAAGTCGCAGATCCGGCAGTCCGGCGAGCAGGGTGACGGGATGGCGACCGCCGGGCTGGTGCTGGGCTGGCTGGGGATCGGCTTCTGGGCGCTGATCATGGCGGCGGTCCTCTTCGGCTGACCGCCCCGGGGTTTCGCGCCGCGCCGCGGCGGGCTACGGTGAGCGGAGTCCCGGGCCTTGTGCTAAAGGGCCCGATGCCGGCCGTACCGGGGCCGAAGGCAGCCGCGACCTGCGGCTGCGCATTTGTTTTGACCCGCGCCGATGCGGTAGGTACGCTCTGACCTTGTGCCTGGGGTGTCCCCGGGTCTCTTGTGCGTGCATGCACACCGGTCGCAGCGCCGACCGGCACCGCCCCGCGGGCCCGTTCGTACGAGCGGTGTCGAGCACGGTGGCTGCACATCGCATCTTGGGATTCGCGATTCCTCGTCCCTGAGCCCGTAGTCGGTGGGCGACGGGAGCGGAAGAGGCTCGACACGCCCGACCGCGTGGGTCGGGTGGGGCGGGGTGCACACCAGGGTAGTTCCACCAAGACTTGGCACACAGAAAACGGAGAAACGGTGCCTACGATCCAGCAGCTGGTCCGAAAGGGCCGGCAGGACAAGGTCGAGAAGAACAAGACGCCCGCACTGAAGGGTTCGCCCCAGCGCCGCGGCGTCTGCACGCGTGTCTACACGACCACCCCGAAGAAGCCGAACTCGGCTTTGCGCAAGGTCGCCCGTGTGCGCCTCACCAGCGGGATCGAGGTCACCGCCTACATCCCGGGCGAGGGCCACAACCTGCAGGAGCACTCGATCGTGCTCGTGCGCGGCGGTCGTGTGAAGGACCTGCCGGGTGTGCGCTACAAGATCATCCGCGGCTCGCTCGACACCCAGGGTGTCAAGAACCGCAAGCAGGCCCGCAGCCGCTACGGCGCCAAGAAGGAGAAGTAAGAATGCCTCGTAAGGGCCCTGCCCCGAAGCGCCCGGTCATCATCGACCCGGTCTACAACTCCCCCCTGGTGACGTCGCTCGTCAACAAGGTCCTGCTGCACGGCAAGCGCTCCACCGCCGAGCGCATCGTGTACGGCGCCCTTGAGGGCATCCGCGAGAAGAGCGGCAACGACCCGGTCGTCGCCCTCAAGCGCGCCCTGGAGAACGTGAAGCCGACCCTTGAGGTCCGCTCCCGCCGCGTCGGTGGCGCCACCTACCAGGTGCCGGTCGAGGTCCGTCCGGGCCGCTCCACCACCCTGGCGCTGCGCTGGCTGGTCGGCTACTCCCGCGCCCGTCGCGAGAAGACCATGACCGAGCGGCTGCTGAACGAGATCCTCGACGCCTCCAACGGCCTCGGTGCCTCCGTGAAGCGCCGTGAGGACACGCACAAGATGGCCGAGTCCAACAAGGCCTTCGCCCACTACCGCTGGTAGTCGAACCCGTCACGACGAGAACCGAGAGAGAGACGAGCCACCATGGCTGCAACCTCCCTTGACCTGGCCAAGGTCCGCAACATTGGGATCATGGCCCACATCGACGCGGGCAAGACCACCACCACTGAGCGGATCCTGTTCTACACCGGTGTGAGCTACAAGATCGGTGAGGTCCACGACGGCGCCGCCACCATGGACTGGATGGAGCAGGAGCAGGAGCGCGGCATCACCATCACGTCCGCCGCGACGACCTGTCACTGGACCGTTGGCGACAGCGACCACACCATCAACATCATCGACACCCCGGGCCACGTCGACTTCACCGTCGAGGTGGAGCGCTGCCTGCGCGTGCTCGACGGTGCCGTGACGGTGTTCGACGGTGTCGCCGGTGTGGAGCCCCAGTCCGAGACCGTGTGGCGCCAGGCCGACCGCTACAACGTCCCGCGCATCTGCTTCGTCAACAAGCTGGACCGCGTGGGCGCGGAGTTCCACCGCTGCGTCGACATGATCGTCGACCGCCTCGGTGCGACCCCGCTGGTCATGCAGCTCCCGATCGGTGCCGAGGCGGACTTCCGCGGCGTCATCGACCTGGTCCGCATGAAGGCGCTGGTCTGGTCCGAGGACGCGACCAAGGGCGAGATGTACGACATCGTCGACATCCCGGACACCCACACGGACGCGGCCCAGGAGTGGCGCGACAAGCTGCTCGAAACCGCCGCCGAGGGCGACGACCAGCTGATGGAGCTGTACCTGGAGGGCGTCGAGCCCAGCCCGGAGCAGCTGAAGGCCGGCATCCGCCGCGCCACCATCGCCGGCAACCTCACCCCGGTCTTCTGCGGCACCGCGTTCAAGAACAAGGGCGTCCAGCCCCTGCTCGACGCGATCGTGGAGTACCTGCCGTCGCCGGCCGACGTCGAGGGCGTCACCGGCCACAAGGTGGGCGACGAGGAGACCGAGCTCTTCCGCAAGGCCTCCGACGACGAGCCGCTGTCGGCGCTGGCGTTCAAGATCATGAGCGACCCGCACCTCGGCAAGCTCACCTTCGTCCGGGTCTACTCCGGCCGTCTGGAGTCCGGCACCCAGGTGCTGAACTCGGTGAAGGGCCGCAAGGAGCGGATCGGCAAGATCTACCGGATGCACGCGAACAAGCGTGAGGAGATCTCCAGCGTCGGTGCCGGCGACATCATCGCCGTCATGGGCCTGAAGGACACCACCACCGGTGAGACCCTGTGCGACTCCGCCAACCCGGTGATCCTCGAGTCCATGAACTTCCCGGCCCCGGTGATCCAGGTCGCCATCGAGCCGAAGTCCAAGGGCGACCAGGAGAAGCTGGGCGTGGCCATCCAGCGCCTCGCCGAGGAGGACCCGTCCTTCCAGGTCCACACCGACGAGGAGACCGGCCAGACCATCATCGCGGGTATGGGCGAGCTGCACCTCGAGGTGCTGGTCGACCGGATGCGCCGTGAGTTCCGGGTCGAGGCCAACGTCGGCAAGCCGCAGGTCGCGTACCGCGAGACCATCCGCAAGGCGGTCGAGCGCGTCGACTACACGCACAAGAAGCAGACCGGTGGCTCCGGCCAGTTCGCGAAGATCCAGATTGCCATCGAGCCCATCGAGGGCGGCGAGGGCTACGAGTTCGTGAACAAGGTCACGGGTGGCCGCGTGCCGAAGGAGTACATCCCTTCGGTCGACGCCGGCGCCCAGGAGGCCATGGAGTTCGGTGTGCTCGCCGGCTACCCGATGGTGGGCGTGCGGGTCATCCTGCTCGACGGTGCGTCGCACGACGTGGACTCCTCCGAGCTCGCCTTCAAGATCGCCGGTTCCATGGCGTTCAAGGAGGGTGCCCGCAAGGCCAGCCCGGCTCTGCTCGAGCCCATGATGGCCGTCGAGGTCACCACGCCCGAGGACTACATGGGCGATGTGATCGGCGACATCAACTCCCGCCGTGGCCAGATCCAGGCCATGGAGGAGCGCAGCGGTGCCCGGGTCGTCAAGGCCCTCGTCCCGCTGTCCGAGATGTTCGGCTACGTCGGTGACCTGCGCAGCAAGACCTCTGGTCGCGCGAGCTACTCGATGCAGTTCGACTCGTACGCCGAGGTTCCGCGGAACGTGGCGGACGACATCATCGCCAAGGCCAAGGGCGAGTAAGGACCGGCGAAGCCGGACCGGCTGCCCCCAGGGGCAAGCGATCCGGAGTTTCCGGACCTTTGCGAAGCCTTAGGCTGTAAGGAGGCATTCCCGGCACCCCCCAAGGGGTGCCGGGGACCTCCGGCCCCCACCCGCGGGCCGGGGCCGGGCGCACACCAGCGTTCGGAACCGTCCCGACAAGACCAACTGACGTCGTACGGCGTACAGAATCAGTCCCACAGGAGGACCCCAGTGGCGAAGGCGAAGTTCGAGCGGACTAAGCCGCACGTCAACATCGGCACCATCGGTCACATCGACCACGGTAAGACCACTCTTACCGCGGCGATCACCAAGGTGCTGCACGACGCGTACCCGGACCTGAACCCCTTCACGCCGTTCGACCAGATCGACAAGGCGCCTGAGGAGCGGCAGCGCGGTATCACCATCTCGATCGCGCACGTCGAGTACCAGACCGAGGCGCGTCACTACGCCCACGTCGACTGCCCCGGTCACGCGGACTACATCAAGAACATGATCACCGGTGCCGCTCAGATGGACGGCGCCATCCTCGTGGTCGCCGCCACCGACGGCCCGATGCCGCAGACCAAGGAGCACGTGCTCCTGGCCCGCCAGGTCGGCGTGCCGTACATCGTGGTCGCCCTGAACAAGGCCGACATGGTGGACGACGAGGAGATCCTGGAGCTCGTCGAGCTCGAGGTCCGCGAGCTGCTCTCCGAGTACGAGTTCCCGGGCGACGACGTTCCGGTCGTCCGCGTCTCGGCGCTCAAGGCCCTTGAGGGCGACAAGGAGTGGGGCGAGAAGCTGCTCGGCCTGATGGCCGCGGTGGACGAGAGCATCCCCACCCCCGAGCGCGACGTCGACAAGCCGTTCCTGATGCCGATCGAGGACGTCTTCACGATCACCGGTCGTGGCACCGTCGTCACCGGTCGTATCGAGCGTGGCGTGCTCAAGGTGAACGAGACCGTCGACATCGTCGGCATCAAGGACACCAAGACCACCACCACGGTCACCGGCATCGAGATGTTCCGCAAGCTGCTCGACGAGGGCCAGGCCGGTGAGAACGTCGGTCTGCTGCTCCGTGGCATCAAGCGCGAGGACGTCGAGCGCGGCCAGGTCGTCATCAAGCCGGGTTCGGTCACGCCGCACACCGACTTCGAGGCCCAGGCCTACATCCTGTCGAAGGACGAGGGTGGCCGCCACACCCCGTTCTTCAACAACTACCGCCCGCAGTTCTACTTCCGTACCACGGACGTGACCGGCGTGGTGACCCTCCCCGAGGGCACCGAGATGGTCATGCCGGGCGACAACACCGGCATGACGGTCGCGCTGATCCAGCCGATCGCCATGGAGGAGGGCCTGAAGTTCGCCATCCGTGAGGGTGGCCGGACCGTCGGCGCCGGCCAGGTCACCAAGATCATCAAGTAATGATCTGACTGACCTGCCTCTTCGACAGGCAGCAGTACGAGGGCCCCGTGCCCGTCCAGCCGGACGGGCACGGGGCCCTCGCGCATGTCCGGATTGCTGCGGGGGCAAGCGGGGGTGCGGGTAGTGTTGTCCGGAGATCTGATGACATCAGGCGCTACGGTGGGGGGACCGCCCGGGTGCCGCGGGCGACTGCGGGAGCACGGTGAAGATTTCGTTCCTGATTCACAACGCTTATGGGATCGGCGGCACCATACGCTCCACCGTGAACCTCTCCAGCGCGCTGGCGGAGCGTCACGAGGTGGAGATCGTCAGCGTCCACCGGGTGGCGGACCAGCCGGCCCTGCACCTCGATCCCCGGGTGTCGCTGGTGTCGCTGATCGACATGCGCAAGGACAGCCCGTCGTACGAGGGCGGCCGCAGGCTCACCAAGGCGCCGAACACGATGTTCCCCGATCCCGGGGTGGACTTCGGCCGGCTGCGCTACACCGGGCTGCACGACGAGCGGATCGCCGTCCACCTCGCCCGGACGGACGCGGACGTGGTGATCGCCACCCGGCCGATCCTCATCGGCTACCTGGCCCGCTACGGGCAGGACCGCTACCTCCGGATCGGCCAGGAGCACCTCACCCACGACACCCACGGCGATCAGCTGCGCACCGACCAGAACGCCGCCCTGGCGGGTCTGGACGCCTTCGTCCCCGTCTCCGAGGCCGACGCCGCCGTCTACCGCGCGGCGCTGCCCGAGCTGGCCGACCGGATCGTGTGCGTGCCCAACGCGGTGCCGACACCGCTGGTGGAGCCCTCCGACGGCGGTTCCCAGCTGATCGTCGCGGCCGGTCGGCTGGTCCGGGTGAAGCGGTACGACCGGCTGGTCGAGGCGTTCGCCAAGGTCGCCGCCCAGCGCCCGGACTGGTCGCTGCGGATCTACGGCCGCGGCCCCAAGAGCGGCGCCCTGGGCCGCCGGATCAGCGAGCTGGGGCTCGACGACCGGGCGCGGCTGATGGGCGCGGTGTCCCCGATCGAGACCGAATGGGCCAAGGGCGCCATCGCGGCGGTCACCTCGGACATCGAGTCGTTCGGCATGACCATCGTGGAGGCCATGCACTGCGGCGTCCCGGTGGTGGCCACCGACTGCCCGCACGGGCCGGGGGAGATCATCACCCATGGCGCGGACGGCCTGCTGGTGCCGCTGGACGGCGGCACGGACGCCTACGCCGACGCGCTGCTGAAGCTGATCGACGACCGGGAGCTGCGGCTGCGGCTCGGCCGCGCCGCCCGGGAGAAGGCGGCGACCTACGCACCGGCCGCCATCGCGTCGCGCTACGAGCAGCTGATCGAGGACCTCCGGCGGCGGCCGCGCCCCAGCCAGGGCGGCAACCGGTTCAGGCTGCCGCTGAGCACCCGGCTGCGGGCCTCGCTGCACGCCGCCCTGCGCCGCCCCGGGGCCTGGGGCACGGCCTGGGGCGCGGCCGACGACAGCGCGCCGCCGATCAAGCCGCTCGCGTACGCGGCCGCCACCGCCGACGGCGGGCTGACCGTACGGCTGGACCCCGCCACCCTGCCCGGCCACGGCCCCTGGGACCTGGTCGTCCGGCTGCGCAAGGACCCCGAGGGCCGCGAGGTCCGGGTGCCGCTCCCGGTCGGCGCGCCCGCCGAGGGGCAGCGGATCGAGGCCACCCTGCCGCGCGCCGGGCACACCCTGGCCGAGGGCCGCTGGGACTGCTACGTCGCCCCGACCGGCAGCGACCGGCGGCGCCGGATCGTGGCCCAGCTGGTGGAGCAGGCGCGGCTGCTCTCGCTGCCCCCGGTGGTCGGCCCCGACGGCCTGTCCTGCTGGATTCCGTACGCCACCACCGACGGATATCTGGCGGTGCGGGCCTGGCTGCGTCCGGCGCACGCCGAGGTGGAGCGCGTCCGGGTCGGCGAGACGGGCGCGGCGGTGACCGCACGGCTGCTCGGCACCCTGGCGCTCCCCGCCGCCGGGGCGGTGGTGACGGCCGTCTCCCGGGAGGGCGAGGCGTACGGCTTCGCCGCGCCCGTCGTGCCGCTGGGCGGCGACCGCTTCGAGTTCACCCTGCCGTACGCGGACGCGCTGGCCCGGCGCAGCGTCGAGCAGGACCTGTGGGACCTGCGGCTGGTGGTGGACGGCACGGTGGTGCGGATCGGGCGGATCACCGGTGACGTGCCGGACCGCAAGAGGACCGACACCCTGCCGGCCGTGCTGCGCGACCACCCCGGGCGCGGGGCGACCCGGGTCCGGCCGTTCTTCACCGTCTCCAACGACCTGGCGCTGAGTCTGCGGGATGTGCCGCCCCCGGCCCCGGTCGAGCCTGCGGGGTAGCCCGGCCCGAGCAGCGGGGGTCTGAGCAGCGCGGATGGGGGCAGCGCGGATCTGCGGTCCGGTGGGCGGTCACCCTGCTGGGCTGAGGTTGACCACCATGGCCGATACTGCGATGGTCATATCTCCGAAAGTGGCTACTCCTCTGCCCTTCACCATCCGTTCATTCCCTGCCAGGAGTAAAGCCTGTGCCTGCTGTGCGTCTCGCCCGTCGACGTGTGGCGCAGCTGTCAGCGATGACTCTGCTGACAGCGGCCTTTGCCGCTCAGTTCGTGGGAGTGCTCTTGCCGAGCCTGCCGACGCTTGTCGCCGCGACCGCGGTCTGCCTCGGGCTCGATCTGTACTTGCAGGAGCGTCAGCCCGGGATGGTCGCAGCCCTCGGCCGGATGCGGGTCGACGCGACCGTCACCCAGCTGCTGCGCGACATGCTACTGATGTTGGGGCTGCTGCGCCTGGACGGTGACCGTGGCCTGGACGACCGCCTGCCGCTGGTCGCCGGACTGCTGGTCTTCTACCTGCTGCACTTCCTCTGCCAGGGGGTGGCGGTCTCGGTGCGCCGCACCCGCCGGCTGCCGGTCGTCACCCGGAACATCGACACCACGGCGCTGCGGCTGTCCGCCGCCCCGCCGCAGCTGCTGATCCGCCAGGCGGGGCGGCGACTGCTGCGCTTCTCCGTCCCGGCCACCGCCGGCCTGCTGGCCACGGCGGTCACCGATGACGTGGTCTGGGGCGTCGCCGGGCTGGGCGCCGCGGTGCTGCTGACCGTGCTGGGCATGGTCTACCTCGGCAGCTGGCTGCTGCGCAGGCGCCGCCCGGTGACGGAGGATCAGGCGCTGGAGTGGCTGGACGCCTGGCTGGCCGCGTACCAGCCGACCGTCGGCATGTACTTCTCCGGCGGCACCAGCTCCGCGTACCAGGCCAATATGTGGCTGCGCACCCTGTCCGAGCTCGACGGCAAGCCGATCATCGTGCTGCGCGAGCGGTTCATGGTGCAGAAGATCGACTCCACCGACATCCCGATCGTCTGCATCCCCAAGGTCGCGCACCTGATGCGGCTGGAGCACTCCTCGCTGCGGCTGCTGCTGCACCCGGCGAACTCCGGCAAGACCTCGCAGATCCTGCGAATACCCTCGATCAAGCACGCGTTCATCAACCACGGCGAGAGCGACAAGCTCTCCAGCTGCAACCCGTACGCCAAGGCGTACGACGAGGTGTGGGTGGCCGGGCCCGCCGCCCGGGAGCGCTACCGGATGGCGGACATCGGCGTCGAGGACAAGGACGTGGTGGAGGTCGGGCGGCCCCAGCTGGCGCCGATCACCCCGTACGCCGGTCCGCCGCGCGACCGGCTGACCACCGTGCTGTACGCGCCGACCTGGGAGGGCTGGGACGGACAGCCCGGCAACACCTCGGTCATCGAGGCCGGTGAGAACGTGGTCCGGGCGCTGCTGGCCGACCCCGAGGTGCGGTTGCTGTACAAGCCGCACCCGATGACCGGCTCGGTGGACCCCCGGGCGAAGTCCGCCGACGACCGCATCCGGGCGATGATCTTCGAGGCCGGCCGCCGCCGGACCGGCGCCCGCCCGAGCGCCGAGGCGCTGGCCGAGCTGGCCCGGCGTGCCAAGGACCTGGACCGGCTGGCCTCCACCACCTTCCGCAAGAGCGCCGACGAGCTGGAGCGCAATCTGCGCCAGGGCGTCCCCGCGCCGGGCCGCGCCGCGACCCTGGCGGCGGCCACCCTGGCCTGGGAGCGGGCCTACTGGGCCGCGCTCCCCGACTGGGAGCACCAGGTCATCACCGGCTCGCGGCCGGCCCTGTTCACCTGCTTCAACCAGGCGGACCTGCTGATCAGCGATGTGTCCAGCGTGGTCTCCGACTGGCTGACCAGCGAGAAGCCATACGCGGTGGTGAACACCAGCGGGCTGACCGAGGCCGCCTTCCGGACGGACTTCCCGACGGTCAGCGCCGCGACCATCCTCACCGCGGACGCGAGGGGCGTGCCCGGTCTGCTGGAGGCCGTGCGCCACCCGGAGAAGGACGTCTTCGTGGCGGCCCGCGCCGAGCTCAAGGAGCAGTTGCTCGGCCCGTCCGACCCGCCGTCCATCGTCCGCTTCAACGCCGCCGCCCTGGCGCTGGCCGGCGAGGCGGAGGCGCGGCGCAGCCGCTGGGCGGCCCGCCAGTCGGCGGTGCCGATGCCGGCCCAGCGCACCACCGCCGCGACCGGGCTGGACGCGGAGGAGGAGGCGGAGGCCGCCGAGACGGAGGCCGCGCTGGCGGTCACCGCCGAGCTGGCCGAGCGCTGAGCCGGCTGTCTGACGGCACCTCATGAACCGGAGGGGAGGGCGGCCCGGCCGCCCTCCCCTCCGGCGTGCCGTCGCGGCCCAGGTTTGACAACCGGCCCCGCCTGGGTAGTGTCATCGGCTCCGATTGGCTTCCGGTGTGCCCGGTATGGCACACTGTCCAAGTTGCTCGGTTGAGTGCCGATGCTGCGCGCCTCCCGCCGGGAGGACCGGAAGCGAGTCCCACAGTACTCGTCGTCCCCGCGATGCCTGCTTTGCAGTAGCTGCGAGGGCGGACGTACGGGAATCTTCCGGGAAGCGTGGGCGGGGCCTCGATCCGGCACCTGGTGGCCGCACACGGCCCGGAGCGGAAGCCTCCTGGAGTTCGATCCAAGGGCTTACTGCAAGCGGGAGTGCGACACGCCCGACCGCGTGGGTCGGACGAACGGCCAATGGGATGCCGTAGTGGCAAAACGACAGACAAGGACTACGAAGTAGCCATGGCGGGACAGAAGATCCGCATCCGGCTCAAGGCCTACGACCACGAGGTGATCGACTCCTCGGCGAAGAAGATCGTCGAAACGGTCACCCGGACTGGTGCGCAGGTCGCGGGCCCGGTGCCGCTGCCCACTGAGAAGAACGTGTACTGCGTCATCCGCTCGCCGCACAAGTACAAGGACTCGCGCGAGCACTTCGAGATGCGCACGCACAAGCGCCTGATCGACATCCTCGACCCCACCCCGAAGACGGTTGACTCGCTGATGCGTCTCGACCTGCCGGCCGGTGTCGACATCGAGATCAAGCTCTGAGAGGCGCACCGAAGATGGCTAAGCAGATTAAGGGCATCCTGGGCGAGAAGCTCGGCATGACCCAGGTCTGGGACGAGAACAACCGGATCGTTCCGGTGACCGTCGTCAAGGCTGGGCCCAATGTCGTGACCCAGGTCCACACCGCTGACACCACCGGCTACGACTCGGTGCAGATCGGCTTCGGCGAGATCGACCCGCGCAAGGTGAACAAGCCCCTTCAGGGCCACTTCGCCAAGGCCGGCGTCACTCCCCGCCGCCACCTGGTCGAGCTGCGCACCGTGGACGCGTCCGAGTACACCCTGGGCCAGGAGATCACCGCTGAGGTGTTCGACGCCGGTGTCAAGGTCGACGTGACCGGCACCAGCAAGGGCAAGGGCACCGCCGGTGTCATGAAGCGCCACGGCTTCAAGGGCCTGGGCGCCGGACACGGCACGCAGCGCAAGCACCGCTCGCCCGGCTCGATCGGTGGCTGCGCCACCCCGGGTCGCGTGTTCAAGGGCCTCCGCATGGCGGGCCGCATGGGCCACGAGCGTGTGACCACCCAGAACCTGACCGTTCACGCCGTTGACGCGGAGAAGGGCCTGCTGCTCATCAAGGGCGCAATCCCTGGTCCGAACGGCGGCCTCGTCCTGGTCCGCACCGCGGCCAAGGGGGCCTGAAGCAGATGAGCACCATTGACATCCTCTCGCCCGCGGGCGAGAAGGCCGGCTCCATCGAGCTGCCCGCCGAGATCTTCGACGCCAAGGTCAGCATTCCGCTGATCCACCAGGTGGTCGTCGCCCAGCTGGCCGCTGCCCGTCAGGGCACCCACAAGGTGAAGACCCGTGGCGAGGTCCGCGGCGGCGGCAAGAAGCCGTACCGCCAGAAGGGCACCGGCCGCGCCCGCCAGGGCTCGACCCGCGCCCCGCAGTTCGCCGGTGGTGGCGTCGTGCACGGTCCCGTGCCGCGTGACTACTCGCAGCGGACCCCGAAGAAGATGAAGGCCGCCGCCCTGCGCGGTGCCCTCACCGACCGGGCCCGCCACAACCGCATCCACGTCGTCACCGGCGTGATCGCGGCCGAGGCGCCGTCCACCAAGGCCGTCCGCCAGCTGTTCGGCAAGATCAGCGAGCGCAAGAACGTCCTGCTGGTCGTCGAGCGCGACGACGAGCTGGCGATCAAGTCGGCGCGCAACCTGCCGAGCGTTCACATCCTGGACGCCGGTCAGCTGAACACGTACGACGTGCTCGTCTCCGACGATGTGGTCTTCACCCAGGCCGCCTTCGAGCGCTTCGTGGCCGGTCCGGCCGCGTCCGCCAAGGCCGTCGCGTCCGAGGGCGAGCTCGAAGGGAGCGCCGCCTGATGAGCGAGCAGGTTACGTCGAAGACGTTCACGGACCCCCGTGACGTGCTGGTGAAGCCGGTCATCTCGGAGAAGAGCTACAGCCTTCTCGACGAGAACAAGTACACGTTCATCGTGTCGCCGGGCGCCAACAAGACCCAGATCAAGCAGGCGGTCGAAGCTGTCTTCTCGGTCAAGGTCACCGCGGTCAACACGATCAACCGGCAGGGCAAGCGCAAGCGCACCAAGACCGGTTTCGGCAAGCGCAAGGACACCAAGCGCGCCGTCGTGACCCTGGCCGAGGGCAGCCGCATCGACATCTTCGGTGGTCCGGTCTCCTAACGGAGCATCGGATCGTCGATACGGACGAGGACGAAAGAAGCCATGGGCATCCGCAAGTACAAGCCGACGACCCCGGGCCGTCGTGGCGCCAGCGTCGCCGACTTTGTCGAGATCACGCGGTCCACGCCGGAGAAGTCGCTGGTTCGCCCCCTGCACAGCAAGGGCGGCCGTAACAACGCCGGTCGTGTCACCGCTCGCCACCAGGGTGGCGGCCACAAGCGCGCCTTCCGCGTGATCGACTTCCGTCGGCACGACAAGGACGGCGTGCCGGCCAAGGTCGCGCACATCGAGTACGACCCCAACCGCACCGCTCGCATCGCGCTGCTCCACTACGCGGACGGCGAGAAGCGCTACATCCTGGCCCCGGCCAAGCTGGCGCAGGGCGACCGGGTCGAGAACGGCGCCGGCGCCGACATCAAGCCGGGCAACAACCTGCCGCTTCGCAACATCCCGGTGGGTACCGTCATCCACGCAGTCGAGCTGCGTCCCGGCGGCGGGGCCAAGATGGCCCGCTCCGCCGGCGCGAGCATCCAGCTGCTGGCCAAGGAGGGGCGCATGGCGCACCTCCGTATGCCCTCCGGCGAGATCCGCCTGGTCGACGTGCGCTGCCGCGCCACCGTCGGCGAGGTCGGCAACGCCGAGCAGTCGAACATCAACTGGGGCAAGGCCGGTCGTATGCGCTGGAAGGGCGTCCGCCCGACCGTGCGTGGTGTGGCCATGAACCCGATCGACCACCCGCACGGTGGTGGTGAGGGTAAGACCTCCGGTGGTCGCCACCCGGTCTCGCCGTGGGGCAAGCCCGAGGGCCGTACCCGGCGCCCGAACAAGGCGTCGGACAAGCTCATCGTGCGCCGCCGCAAGACCAACAAGAAGCGCTAGGAGCAGGTTCGATGCCGCGCAGCCTCAAGAAGGGCCCCTTCATCGACGGCCACCTCGCCAAGAAGGTGGACGCCCAGAACGAAGCGGGCACCCAGAACGTCATCAAGACCTGGTCCCGTCGCTCGATGATCGTGCCGTCCATGCTCGGGCACACGATCGCGGTGCACGACGGCCGCAAGCACGTCCCGGTGTTCGTCACCGAGTCGATGGTCGGCCACAAGCTCGGTGAGTTCGCGCCGACCCGCACCTTCCGCGGCCACGAGAAGGACGACCGCAAGTCGCGTCGTCGCTGATCTGCGGAACTAGCGAAGACCGATGACTGACACCATCAACAAGGGGACAACCATGGAAGCCAGGGCCCAGGCGCGGTACATCCGCGTCACGCCCATGAAGGCCCGCCGCGTGGTGGACCTCATCCGTGGCATGAGTGCCACGGAGGCCCAGGCGGTCCTGCGTTTCGCTCCGCAGGCCGCGACCGTGCCGGTCGGCAAGGTGCTTGACAGCGCCATCGCCAACGCCGTGCACAACTACAACCACAACAACGTGGACGACCTCTTCATCTCCGAGGCCTACGTCGACGAGGGCCCGACCCTGAAGCGGTTCCGGCCGCGCGCCCAGGGCCGCGCCTACCGGATCCGCAAGCGGACCAGCCACATCACCGTGGTCGTCAGCAGCAAGGAAGGGACCCGGTAATGGGCCAGAAGGTTAACCCGCACGGGTTCCGGCTCGGCATCACCACGGACTTCAAGTCCCGGTGGTACGCCGACAAGCTGTACAAGGACTACGTCAAGGAAGACGTCGCCATCCGCCGGATGATGACGCAGGGCATGGAGCGGGCCGGCATCTCCAAGGTGGAGATCGAGCGCACCCGCGACCGCGTCCGCGTCGACATCCACACCGCCCGGCCGGGCATCGTCATCGGCCGTCGCGGCGCGGAGGCCGACCGCATCCGCGGCGACCTGGAGAAGCTGACCGGCAAGCAGGTCCAGCTGAACATCCTCGAGGTCAAGAACCCCGAGATCGACGCGCAGCTGGTCGCCCAGGGCGTTGCCGAGCAGCTCTCCTCCCGGGTGTCCTTCCGCCGTGCCATGCGCAAGGCGATGCAGGGCACCATGAAGTCGGGTGCCAAGGGCATCAAGATCCAGTGCTCGGGCCGTCTCGGCGGTGCCGAGATGTCCCGCTCGGAGTTCTACCGCGAGGGCCGGGTGCCGCTGCACACCCTTCGCGCGAACGTCGAGTACGGCTTCTTCGAGGCCAAGACCACCTTCGGCCGCATCGGCGTGAAGGTCTGGATCTACAAGGGCGACGTCAAGAACATCGCCGAGGTCCGTGCCGAGAACGCCGCGGCCCGCGCCGGCAACCGCCCGGCCCGTGGCGGCGGCAGTGACCGCCCGGCTCGCGGCGGCGGTCGCGGTGGCGAGCGCGGCGGCCGTGGCGGCCGTCGTCCGCAGGGCGAGGCCCAGGCGGCTCCGGCCACCGAGGCTCCGGCTGCCGAGGCACCCACATCCAACAGCGCTGGAACGGAGGCCTGACCCAATGCTGATCCCGCGCAGGGTCAAGCACCGCAAGCAGCACCACCCCAAGCGTCGGGGTGCTGCCAAGGGTGGCACCGAGCTCGCATTCGGCGAGTACGGTATCCAGGCCGTCACCCCGGCCTACGTGACCAACCGGCAGATCGAGTCCGCTCGTATCGCCATCACCCGCCACATCCGCCGTGGCGGCAAGGTCTGGATCAACATCTACCCGGACCGTCCGCTCACCAAGAAGCCGGCCGAGACCCGCATGGGTTCCGGTAAGGGTTCGCCGGAGTGGTGGATCGCGAACGTCCACCCGGGACGGGTGATGTTCGAGCTGTCCTACCCGAACGAGAAGGTTGCCCGGGAGGCGCTGACCCGCGCCGCCCACAAGCTTCCGATGAAGTGCCGGATTGTCCGGCGCGAGGCAGGTGAGAGCTGATGTCGGCCGGCACCAAGGCTGCTGAGCTGCGCGGTCTGGCCGACGACGAGCTCGTCGGCAAGCTGCGCGAGGCCAAGGAGGAGCTGTTCAACCTCCGCTTCCAGGCGGCGACCGGGCAGCTCGACAACCACGGACGGCTCAAGCTCGTCCGGAAGGACATCGCGCGGATCTACACCCTGATGCGCGAGCGCGAGCTGGGCATCGAGACGGTGGAGAGCGCCTGATGAGTGAGACTGTGAACGAGACTGCGAACACCGGCGCGCCGGAACGCGGCTTCCGCAAGACCCGCGAGGGTCTGGTCGTCAGCGACAAGATGGACAAGACCGTCGTCGTCGCCGTCGAGGACCGTGTCAAGCACGCGCTCTACGGCAAGGTCATCCGCCGTACGAACAAGCTGAAGGCGCACGACGAGCAGAACGCTTGCGGCGTCGGTGACCGTGTCCTCCTCATGGAGACCCGGCCGCTGTCCGCGACGAAGCGCTGGCGCGTCGTCGAGATCCTCGAGAAGGCCAAGTAACGACCGCAGATTGGGCCGCGGCCTGTATGTGCAGGGATCGCTCGCGTGAGTGGGCGAGTCCGTGTGAGCAGCAGGCCGGCCCGGTCAGCGTGACGTTGACGATCAGGAGAAAGACGTGATCCAGCAGGAGTCGCGACTGCGAGTCGCCGACAACACGGGTGCCAAGGAGATTCTCTGCATCCGCGTTCTCGGTGGCTCCGGCCGGCGCTACGCGGGCATCGGGGACGTCATCGTGGCTACCGTCAAGGACGCGATCCCCGGTGGCAATGTGAAGAAGGGCGACGTCATCAAGGCTGTCGTCGTGCGGACCGTGAAGGAGCGCCGTCGTCCCGACGGTTCCTACATCCGCTTCGACGAGAACGCCGCCGTCATCCTCAAGAACGACGGTGACCCCCGTGGCACCCGCATCTTCGGCCCGGTGGGCCGTGAGCTGCGCGAGAAGAAGTTCATGAAGATCATCTCGCTCGCGCCGGAGGTGCTCTAACCGATGGCAGGCATGAAGATCAAGAAGGGTGACCTGGTCCAGGTCATCACCGGCAAGGACAAGGGCAAGCAGGGCAAGGTCATTCAGGCCTACCCCGCCGAGCAGCGCGTCCTGGTCGAGGGTGTCAACCGGGTCAAGAAGCACACCAAGGTCGGCCAGACCGCCCGTGGTGCCCAGACCGGCGGCATCGTGACCACCGAGGCCCCTGTCCACGTCAGCAACGTTCAGCTGGTCGTGGAGAAGGACGGCAAGAAGGTCGTCACCCGCGTCGGCTACCGCTTCGACGACGAGGGCAACAAGATCCGCGTTGCCAAGCGGACCGGTGAGGACATCTGATGAGCGAGACCACTGTCGAGAAGGTGCAGCCGCGCCTCAAGGAGCGGTACCGCGCTGAGATCAAGGGTCAGCTGCAGGAGCAGTTCTCGTACGACAACGTCATGCTGATCCCCGGCCTGGTCAAGGTCGTGGTCAACATGGGTGTCGGCGAGGCCGCCCGTGACAGCAAGCTGATCGAGGGCGCCATCCGCGACCTCACCGCGATCACCGGCCAGAAGCCGGCCGTGACGAAGGCCCGCAAGTCCATCGCGCAGTTCAAGCTGCGTGAGGGCCAGCCGATCGGCACCCACGTCACCCTCCGCGGTGACCGCATGTGGGAGTTCGTGGACCGTCTGGTGTCGCTGGCGCTGCCGCGTATCCGCGACTTCCGCGGTCTGTCGCCGAAGCAGTTCGACGGCCGGGGCAACTACACGTTCGGTCTGACCGAGCAGGTCATGTTCCACGAGATCGACCAGGACAAGGTCGACCGTCAGCGGGGCATGGACATCACCGTGGTTACCACCGCCCAGACTGACGACGAGGGCCGGGCGCTGCTGCGCGCCCTCGGCTTCCCGTTCAAGGAGAACTGACCGTGGCGAAGAAGTCCCTCATCGCGAAGTCGGAGCGCAAGCCGAAGTTCGCTGTCCGCGGTTACACCCGCTGCCAGCGCTGCGGACGCCCGCACTCCGTCTACCGCAAGTTCGGCCTCTGCCGTGTGTGCCTCCGTGAGATGGCCCACCGCGGCGAGCTGCCGGGCGTGACCAAGAGCTCCTGGTAGCAGTCAGGGTCCCGACCCCACGCGTTTTGGGTACTCGCATGCGAGTCCCGTAAGGTAGTGGGGTCGGGCCCCTGTTGCCCGGAGTCTCGTCCTGCGCGGGTTGAGCGAACGCAGTTCTCGTTCGGCTCTGTGCTGATTGAACTACACCGCAGGTCCCTGCCGCGCCTATCGCGCTCGTTCACGAGCGGGCTGCGCGCTGTCGGAAACCGCGGTGAGAGAGGCCTAAGGCCATCATGACCATGACCGACCCGATCGCAGACATGCTGACGCGTCTGCGTAACGCGAACTCGGCATACCACGACTCCGTGGCGATGCCGGCGAGCAAGATCAAGTCTCACATCGCGGAGATCCTCCAGCAGGAGGGCTACATCTCCGGGTGGAAGGTCGAGGAGCCGCAGGAGGGCGAGGTCGGCAAGAAGCTGACCATCGAGCTCAAGTTCGGCCCCAACCGTGAGCGCTCGATCGCCGGTATCAAGCGCATCAGCAAGCCGGGCCTGCGGGTCTACGCAAAGTCCACCAACCTGCCGAAGGTCCTCGGTGGCCTGGGTGTCGCGATCATCTCGACGTCCCAGGGCCTCCTGACCGGCCAGCAGGCCGCCAAGAAGGGTGTGGGCGGGGAAGTCCTCGCCTACGTCTGGTAACTCGGGAAACGGAGGTATAGCCATGTCGCGTATTGGACGGCTGCCCATCCCGGTTCCCGCCGGCGTGGACGTCACCATCGATGGCCGGACGGTCTCGGTGAAGGGCCCCAAGGGTTCCCTCTCCCACTCCGTCGCTGCGCCGATCGAGATCGGCAAGGGCGAGGACGGCAATCTGCTCGTCTCGCGTCCGAACGACGAGCGTCAGTCGAAGGCCCTGCACGGCCTGACTCGCACGCTGGTGGCGAACATGATCACCGGCGTGACCGCGGGCTACCGCAAGTCGCTCGAAATCAGCGGTGTCGGTTACCGCGTGGCCGCGAAGGGCTCCGCCATGGAGTTCTCTCTGGGCTACAGCCACCCGATCCTGGTCGAGGCCCCTGAGGGCATCTCCTTCCAGGTCGAGTCGCCCACCAAGTTCCACGTGGACGGCATCGACAAGCAGAAGGTCGGCGAGGTCGCCGCGAAGATCCGCAAGCTGCGTAAGCCCGACCCGTACAAGGCCAAGGGCGTTAAGTACGCGGGCGAGGTCATCCGCCGCAAGGTCGGAAAGGCTGGTAAGTAAGCCATGGCAGTCGGTGTGAAGATCGGCAAGGGCAACGCCTACAAGGGTGCCGCCCGCAAGCGCCGTGCCATTCGCGTGCGCAAGCGCGTCGTCGGCAGCGAGGTGCGTCCGCGCCTCGTCGTGACCCGCTCGAACCGCCACATGGTCGCCCAGGTGATCGACGACGCCCAGGGGCACACCCTGGTGTCGGCGTCGACCCTCGACGTGTCGATCCGCGGCAACGAGGGCGACAAGACCGAGCAGGCCAAGAAGGTCGGCGCCCTGGTCGCCGAGCGCGCCAAGGCCGCCGGCATCGAGCAGGTCGTTTTCGACCGCGCTGGCAACCGCTACGCCGGCCGCATCGCGGCCCTGGCCGACGCGGCCCGCGAGGCCGGGCTCGACTTCTGACCCGTTCGTCGCCACCATCCCCGCCCAGGCGGGGGTGGACCGTCAGCGGACGCAAACGAGAGAGGTAATTCCAATGGCTGGACCCCAGCGCCGCGGTGGCGGCGCCGGTGGCGGCGAGCGGCGTGACCGTAAGCGGGACGGTCGGGACGGCGGTCAGGCCGTCGAGAAGACCGCCTACGTCGAGCGTGTCGTCGCCATCAACCGTGTCGCCAAGGTAGTCAAGGGTGGACGTCGCTTCAGCTTCACCGCGCTGGTCGTGGTGGGCGACGGTGACGGCACCGTGGGTGTCGGTTACGGCAAGGCGAAGGAGGTGCCGGCCGCCATCGCCAAGGGCGTTGAGGAGGCCAAGAAGCACTTCTTCAAGGTCCCCCGTATCCAGGGCACCATCCCGCACCCGATCCAGGGTGAGAAGGCCGCGGGCGTCGTGCTGCTGAAGCCGGCCTCCCCCGGTACCGGCGTCATCGCCGGTGGCCCGGTGCGCGCCGTCCTGGAGTGCGCCGGCGTTCACGACATCCTGTCGAAGTCCCTCGGCTCCGACAACGCCATCAACATCGTGCACGCCACGGTGGCGGCTCTGAAGGGCCTTGTGCGCCCCGAGGAGATCGCTGCCCGCCGTGGACTGCCGCTCGAGGACGTGGCCCCCGCCGCACTGCTGCGGGCGCGCGCTGCGGGGGCGAGTGCCTGATGGCTCGCCTGAAGATCACGCAGACCAAGTCCTACATCGGCAGCAAGCAGAACCACCGTGAGACGCTGCGCTCGCTGGGTCTGAAGCGCATGCACGATGTGGTCGTGAAGGAGGACCGTCCCGAGATCCGCGGGATGGCCCAGACCGTGCGTCACCTCGTCACGGTCGAGGAGGTGGACTGACATGGGCGACAACCCGATCAAGATCCACAACCTGCGGCCCGCCCCGGGCGCCAAGACCGCCAAGATCCGTGTGGGTCGTGGTGAGGGCTCCAAGGGCAAGACCGCTGGTCGTGGTACCAAGGGCACCAAGGCCCGCTACCAGGTTCCGCAGCGCTTCGAGGGTGGCCAGATGCCCCTCCACATGCGCCTGCCGAAGCTGAAGGGCTTCAAGAACCCCTTCAAGGTCGAGTTCCAGGTGGTGAACCTGGACAAGCTCACGGCTCTCTACCCCGAGGGTGGCGAGGTCACCGTGGCCGACCTGGTGGCCAAGGGCGCGGTTCGCAAGAACCAGCTCGTCAAGGTGCTCGGCACCGGCGAGATCTCGGTGGCGCTGCAGGTGACGGTGGACGCCGTCTCCGGCTCCGCCAAGGAGAAGATCGCCGCTGCCGGCGGCACCGTCACCGAGCTCATCTGAGTCCGGTCGACAGCGTGAGTGCGGGGCCGTCCCTCTTCGGAGGGGCGGCCCCGCACTTTTTTAACCTTCGTGATCAGTGTTCCAGGGCGCCACGCGCTTCATTCGAGTGGCCACGCACTGTTAGAGTCCTGGAGTCCACTTGTAGGTTGGCCGCAGACTCTGCCTGAAGGCCGACGGTCCCCATCACACCGACCCTTCCGCCGACGACGTGCGGGAGGCGCAGGAGGCACCGTGCTCAGTGCGTTCGCGCGGGCGTTCAAGACGCCCGACCTGCGCAAGAAGCTGCTGTTCACGCTGGGCATCATGGTGCTGTTCCGGCTCGGCGCACACATCCCCATCCCGGGGATCAGCTTCCAGAACGTCCACACCTGCATCGACGAGAGCAAGGGCAGCCAGGGCCTCTTCGGTCTGGTGAACCTGTTCAGTGGCGGTGCGCTGCTCCAGCTGACGATCTTCGCCCTCGGCATCATGCCGTACATCACCGCCAGCATCATCCTCCAGCTGCTCACCGTGGTCATCCCGCGGCTTGAGGCGCTGAAGAAGGAGGGCCAGGCCGGTACGGCGAAGATCACGCAGTACACCCGGTACCTGACCATCGCGCTCGCCGTGCTCCAGGGCACCGGCATCGTCGCGACCGCGTCCAGCGGTGCGCTCTTCAGCGGCTGCTCGGTCGGCAACCAGATCGTGCCGGACGACTCGGTCTTCCGGATCGCCACGATGGTGATCACCATGACCGCGGGCACCACCGTGGTCATGTGGCTGGGCGAGCTCATCACCGACCGGGGCATCGGCAACGGCATGTCGATCCTGATCTTCACCTCGATCGCGGCGCAGTTCCCGACCTCGCTGTGGGCGATCAAGATGCAGGGCAAGATCGGCGGCGGCTGGGTCGAGTTCTTCAGCGTCATCGCCATCGGCATGGTCGTGATCGCGCTGGTCATCTTTGTGGAGCAGGCTCAGCGCCGGATTCCGGTCCAGTACGCCAAGCGCATGATCGGCCGCCGGGCCTTCGGCGGCACGTCCACCTACATCCCGCTCAAGGTGAACCAGGCCGGTGTCATCCCGGTTATCTTCGCCTCGTCGCTGCTGTACATCCCGTCGCTGATCGTCCAGATGACCAACAGCACCTCCGGCTGGGCGGTCTGGATCAAGGACAACTTCACCAAGGGCGACCACCCGATCTACATGGCGATCTACTTCCTGCTGATCGTCTTCTTCGCCTTCTTCTACGTCGCGATCTCCTTCAACCCCGAGGAAGTCGCCGACAACATGAAGAAGTATGGTGGCTTCATCCCGGGTATCCGGGCCGGCCGCCCCACGGCGGAGTACCTGAACTACGTCCTTACCAGGATCACCTGGCCCGGTTCCCTCTATCTGGGCGTCATCGCGCTGATCCCGATGATCGCTCTGGTGGCGTTCGGGGCCAACCAGAACTTCCCGTTCGGCGGCACCAGCATCCTCATCGTCGTGGGTGTCGGCCTCGAAACTGTCAAGCAGATCGAGAGCCAGCTCCAGCAGCGTAACTACGAAGGGTTCCTCCGCTGATGCGAATCGTCCTCGTCGGACCGCCCGGGGCCGGAAAGGGGACCCAGGCGCACCTCCTGGCCAAGACCCTCTCCATCCCGCACATCTCCACCGGCGACCTGTTCCGCGCCAACATCAGCCAGAGCACCCCGCTGGGGCTCGAGGCCAAGGCGTACATGGACGCGGGCAAGCTGGTACCCGACGAGATCACCATCGGGATGGCCAGGGACCGCATGGCCCAGCCCGATGCGGCCAAGGGCTTCCTGCTCGACGGCTTTCCGCGCAACCTCGGCCAGGCCAAGGCCCTGGACGAGATCCTGGCCGAGGACGCCCCCGAGGGCGGCTCGCGCGGACTGGACGGCGTGCTGGACCTGGAGGTCCCCGAGGACGAGGTCGTCAAGCGGATCGCCGGTCGCCGGCTGTGCCGCAAGGACGGCAGCCACGTGTTCCACGTGAACTACAACCCGCCGGCCGTCGAGGGCGTGTGCGACGAGTGCGGCGGCGAGCTCTACCAGCGTTCGGACGACACCGAAGAGGCCGTCCGGGTCCGGCTGGAGGAGTACCACACCAAGACCGAGCCCATCATCGGCTACTACGCGGACCAGGGTCTGCTGGTGACCATCCCGGCGCTGGGCAAGGTGTCCGAGGTGACGGAGCGCGCCATCGAGGCGCTTCGCAAGTCGGGCGAGTGAGGCAGTAGGCAGTTACGCACAGGGCCGCGGCAGCGCCGGGAGGGGCTGCCGCGGCCCTCGTGTGTACCGGGCCCGCCAGGCCGTACCGTGGAGGGATCGGCTTCGACACGGAGCGGTGGGACCGGACAAGTGGGACCAGGTATGGAGATCACGCAGTGGTGCTGGGAAGGCAAGGGCGCATGGTAGAGATCAAGACCCCCGAGCAGATCGCGAAGATGCGCGCGGCCGGGTTGGTCGTCGCCGAGGCGCTCAAGGCGTGCCGGGAGGCCGTCGCCCCCGGGGTGACCACCGGTGAGCTGGACGAGATCGCCGCCAAGGTGATCGCCGACCACGGCGCCACCTCCAACTTCCGGGCCGACCACGGCGGCCTCTGGTTCCCCGGCGTGATCTGCGCCTCGGTGAACGACGAGGTGGTGCACGGCATCCCCGGCGGCCGGGTGCTGGCCGAGGGCGACTTCATCTCGATCGACTGCGGCGCCATCGTCGACGGCTGGCACGGCGACGCGGCCATCACGGTGCCGGTGGGCGAGGTCGCCCCGGAACTGCTCCAGCTGAGCCGGGTCACCGAGGGCTCGATGTGGGCCGGCATCGCGGCGGTGAAGCGCGGCAACCGGCTCCAGGACATCAGCCGGGGCGTGGAGTCGTACATCCGCCGGCAGCCGCTGCCGCCCAAGGGCAAGTACGGGATCATCGAGGGCTACGGCGGCCATGGCATCGGCTCGGCCATGCACATGGAGCCGCACGTCCTCAACTACGTCGAGCGCGGCCGCCGGCCCGGCCCCAAGCTGGTGACCGGGATGTGCCTGGCGATCGAGCCGATGGTCAGCCTGGGCACCCCGCACACCCATGTGCTGGAGGACGAGTGGACGGTGAAGACCAATGACGGCACCTGGGCCTCGCACTGGGAGCACTCGGTGGCGCTGACCGAGGAGGGGCCGCTGGTCCTCACCGCCTTCGACGGCGGCCGGGCCAAGCTCGCGGAGCTGGGGATCACCGTGGCGCCGGACCCGCTGGCCTGAGCCGGTCGGGGTAGGGTGCCGGGTCCCGGTTTCGCGTTTGATTGCCCGCTGAAGTAGACTGACGCGTCGGCTCATTCCTGGCTTCGGCGTGTCCGGGGACCGGTTTGGGGCGATCAAGGTAGTCGAGCCCGGAAGGCGATCAGCGAACCTTATGCCCAAGAAGCAAGGGGCCATCGAGATCGAGGGCACCGTCATCGAGTCTCTGCCGAACGCGATGTTCAAGGTGGAGCTCCAGAACGGGCACAAGGTCCTCGCGCACATCAGCGGCAAGATGCGGATGCACTACATCCGAATCCTCCCGGACGACCGCGTTGTCGTCGAGCTCAGCCCGTACGACCTCACTCGCGGGCGCATCGTCTACCGCTACAAGTAACACCAGATCTCGCGCTGTGACGGCCGTATCCCGAGTGGTGCGGCCCTCTCGTGGTGCACGACCCGGAGAACCTGAATCCCATGAAGGTCAAGCCGAGCGTCAAGAAGATCTGCGACAAGTGCAAGGTGATCCGCCGCCACGGCCGGGTCATGGTGATCTGCGAGAACCTGCGCCACAAGCAGCGCCAGGGCTGACCCGATCACTTCCCGTCTGCACGGGTTGCAATTCTTCGCGCGACGCGAATTTTTCCCACGTGATACCCGTCCCTCCTGGGGACGCCACCCCCGGCGGAGGCCGGGGCCTGCCCTGCGCAAGCGGGGGAGACCGGTATCGCGCCAAACCTCCGAAGAACCACAGGAGCCACATCAATGGCACGCCTTGTCGGCGTCGACCTCCCCCGCGAGAAGCGGATCGAGATCGCCCTCACCTACATCTACGGCATCGGTCGTACTCGCGCGCAGCAGACGCTGACCGAGACCGGCGTGAGCCCGGACGTGCGCGTCCGTGACATGGCCGAGGACGACCTGGTCAAGCTCCGCGACTGGATCGAGGCCAACTACAAGATCGAGGGTGACCTCCGCCGCGAGGTCCAGGCCGACATCCGCCGCAAGGTCGAGATCGGCTGCTACGAGGGCCTGCGCCACCGCCGCGGTCTGCCGGTCCACGGCCAGCGCACCCACACCAACGCCCGTACCCGCAAGGGTCCGCGTCGCGCCATCGCCGGCAAGAAGAAGCCGGGCAAGAAGTAGTCCGCCCCCCAAACCGGACTTCCCTCCGGCCCGCGGGTAGCGGACCGACCACCTCATCAGGAGATTCAGACTTATGCCTCCGAAGGGCCGTCAGGCTGCGGGCGCCAAGAAGGTGCGCCGCAAGGAGAAGAAGAACGTCGCTCACGGGCACGCCCACATCAAGAGCACGTTCAACAACACCATCGTTTCGATCACCGACCCGAGCGGCAATGTGATCTCGTGGGCGTCGGCCGGCCACGTCGGCTTCAAGGGCTCCCGCAAGTCCACCCCGTTCGCCGCGCAGATGGCTGCGGAGGCCGCCGGCCGCCGTGCCCAGGAGCACGGCATGCGCAAGGTCGACGTGTTCGTCAAGGGCCCCGGCTCCGGCCGTGAGACCGCGATCCGCTCGCTCCAGGCCACCGGCCTGGAGGTGGGCTCGATCCAGGACGTCACCCCCACCCCGCACAACGGCTGCCGTCCCCCCAAGCGCCGCCGCGTCTGAGGCCGTCGCGCCCGGGGTTTCACGGGTAACTGCTTGACCCTGCGTACGGGCTCCCCCTCACCCGGGAGCCCGTACGCTTGAGTCCGTCGGCATCAAATAGCGGGTGCCGAAGACAACTGGAGGAAAACCTCTCATGCTGATCGCTCAGCGCCCTTCGTTGACCGAAGAGGTCGTCGACGAGTTCCGCTCCCGGTTCGTGATCGAGCCGCTGGAGCCGGGCTTCGGCTACACCCTCGGCAACTCGCTCCGCCGTACGCTCCTCTCCTCGATCCCCGGTGCCGCTGTCACCAGCATCCGGGTGGACGGGGTCCTGCACGAGTTCACCACCGTGCCGGGCGTCAAGGAGGACGTCACCGACCTCATCCTCAACATCAAGCAGCTGGTCGTCTCCTCGGAGCACGACGAGCCGGTCGTGATGTACCTGCGCAAGCAGGGCCCGGGTGTGGTCACCGCCGCCGACATCGCGCCCCCGGCCGGTGTCGAGGTGCACAACCCCGAGCTGATCCTCGCCACGCTGAACGGCAAGGGCAAGCTGGAGATGGAGCTGACCGTCGAGCGCGGTCGCGGCTATGTCTCCGCCGTGCAGAACAAGCAGTCCGGCCAGGAGATCGGCCGCATCCCGGTCGACTCGATCTACTCGCCGGTGCTCAAGGTCACGTACAAGGTCGAGGCGACCCGTGTCGAGCAGCGCACCGACTTCGACAAGCTGATCGTCGACGTCGAGACCAAGCCCGCCATGCGCCCGCGCGACGCCATGGCCTCGGCCGGCAAGACCCTGGTGGAGCTGTTCGGTCTCGCCCGCGAGCTGAACGTCGACGCCGAGGGCATCGACATGGGCCCGTCCCCCACGGACGCCGCCCTGGCCGCCGACCTGGCGCTGCCGATCGAGGAGCTGGAGCTGACCGTCCGCTCCTACAACTGCCTCAAGCGCGAGGGCATCCACACCGTGGGTGAGCTCGTCGCCCGCTCCGAGGCCGACCTGCTCGACATCCGCAACTTCGGTGCGAAGTCGATCGACGAGGTCAAGGCGAAGCTGGCCGGCATGGGCCTGGCCCTCAAGGACAGCCCGCCCGGGTTCGACCCGACCGCCGCCGCCGACGCGTTCGGCGCGGACGACCTGGACGACTCCGGCTACGCGGAGACCGAGCAGTACTGAGCAGTACCGAGTAGTACCCCAGAGAGCCAAGTCCTGCGGGCGCCGTGCCCGCAGGCCCTCTCCGGTACCTGATACGGCCGGAGCAGGAGATATGAGGAGATAGATCCCCATGCCGCGTCCCACCAAGGGTGCCCGCCTCGGCGGCGGTCCCGCGCACGAGCGTCTGCTGCTGGCCGGTCTGGCCCGCGAGCTGTTCCTGCACGGCCGCATCACCACCACCGAGGCCAAGGCCCGCCGGGTGCGCCCGGTGGCGGAGAGGCTGATCACCAAGGCGAAGAAGGGCGACCTGCACAACCGTCGCCTGGTGCGTCAGACCATCACCGACGTGTCGGTGCTGCACACCCTCTTCACCGAGATCGCGCCGCGCTACGAGAACCGCCCCGGCGGCTACACCCGCATCACCAAGATCGGTCCCCGTCGTGGCGACAACGCCCCGATGGCCGTGATCGAGCTGGTGGAGGCCCTCACCGTCGCGCAGAACGCCGTCGGCGAGGCCGAGGCCGCCACCAAGCGCGCCGTCAAGGAGGCCGACGAGGCCCCCAAGACCGAGGCTGTGGAGACCGAGGCTGTGGAGACCGAGGCCGCCGAGGCCCCGGCCGACGAGGCCAAGGACGCCTGAGCCCGCAGGGTTCGCATCGGACGGGCCCGTTCCCACCCGCAAGGGGGGAGCGGGCCCGTTCCGCCGTATCAGGCCCGTTCCGCCGTACCAGGGGAGATTCGAGCAGTGGTGAACGAGTGCGCCGAGACGCCCGCGCCGGACGGCCCGGCCGAGGGCCTGGTGCGGGTCCGGCTGGACCTGGCGTACGACGGCGCCGCCTTCTCCGGCTGGGCGCGGCAGCCCGGTCGGCGGACGGTGCAGGGGGAGCTGGAGGAGGCGCTGCGGACGGTGCTGCGGACCGAGCAGCCGGTCGAGCTGACGGTGGCGGGCCGCACCGACTCCGGGGTGCACGCCCGGGGCCAGGTCGCCCATGTCGACCTGCCGGCCGAGCTGTGGGCCGCCCACGCCGACCCGCTGCCGCGCCGACTGGCCGGGCGGCTGCCCGCCGACATCCGGGTCTGGTCGGTGCGCGAGGCGCCGTACGGCTTCGATGCGCGCTTCGCGGCGATCTGGCGGCGGTACGCCTACCGGGTCAGCGACCACCCGGGTGGCGTGGACCCGCTGCGGCGCGGCCATGTGCTCTGGCACGACCGCCCGCTGGACGTCCCCGCGATGAACGCGGCGGCCGCGCTGCTGCTGGGCGAGCACGACTTCGCCGCCTACTGCAAGAAGCGGGAGGGCGCCACGACCGTACGCACCCTGCTCGACGTGCACTGGGAGCGCACCGTCGCCGACCCGCTGGCCGGCGGTGACGCCACCGGGCTGGTGGTGGCCACGGTGCGGGCCGATGCCTTCTGCCACAACATGGTCCGCGCCCTGGTCGGCGCGATGCTGCTGGTGGGCGACGGGCGGCGGCCGGTCGGCTTCCCCGGCGAGGTGCTGGCCGGGCGGGTGCGCAACTCGGCGGTCAATGTGGTGCGGCCGCACGGCCTGACCCTGGAGGAGGTCGGCTATCCGGCCGACGCGCTGCTGCTGGAGCGGAACCGGACCGCCCGCCGGCTGCGCACCCTGCCGGGGGTGACCGGTCAGCCGGCGGGCTGACCGGCCTGGGTGGCCCCGGTGGTCTGGGTGGCCCCGGTGGTCTGGGCGGGCGGCGGGGCCTGGGTGGCCTCGGTGGTCTGGGCGGGCGGTGCGGCCGCCCGGTCGGCGGCCACCCGGCCGCGCTGTAGCAGGGTGTTGCGGGCCATGCCGTCCATGTCCAGGGTGGCCTGCCGGACGGCCTTGTCGTCCTTGGGCACCCGCTTGCCGTTGGTGAAGCCGCCGATGGTGATGTACGTGTAGCGGCCGATCGCATTGGTGGTCGACCGGCAGTAGACGTTCTGGCAGAACGCGCCGATCTTCTGGTGGATCGGGTTGAGGTTGCCGAGCGCGTGCTTCTTGGTGGCACGCGCCTGCTCGGCGTTGTCGAACGCCACGATGCCGACGGTCACCGCGATGTCCTTGGAGACGTAGGTGGCGCGGTAGACGGCCAGGCACTTGTTCTGGGTCAGCAGCTCGCCCAGGCCGTTGGCGCCGGTCTTGGCACAGTCGGTGGTGGCCTGCGGGGCGCCGTCCCGGGTGTACTCGCGGCCGTTCACCGACAGCTTGGGCTGGTAGAGGGTGGCCCCCGCCAGCGGTGCGGTGTCGCTGCGCCGGCTGCTGATGATGTCCATCGGGTCCGGGGGCGGCGGCGGGGGAGTGGTCGGCTTGGGCGGCGGCGTCGGGGAGGGCGACGCGGGCGGCGCGGAGCCGGCCGGCGGGGTGGGGGCGGCCGCAGGGGTGCCGTCACCGCCGCTGAAGGCGCCCAGCCCGGCCGCCGTGCCGCCGCCGACCAGCAGCAGGGCCAGCACGCCGCCGCCGACCATCAGCCGCCGCTTGCGCTTGCGGGCGGCCGCGTCGTTCCGCTCGGCCAGCGCGGCCCAGTCCGGCTCGTTGGGGTTGCGGGGCAGCGGCTCGGGGGGCCCGTACCCGCCCTGCTGCGGGGGGTAGCCGCCCTGGGGGTAGCCGTAGCCGCCGGCGGGCTGGCCGGTGGCGTGCGGCGGGAACGGCGACTGCTGCTGGGGCTGCTGGGGGTACTGCTGCGGCGGGTAGCCGTACTGCTGCGGGTACGGCGGCTGCTGGCCCGGCGCCGCGCGCTGCGGCAGGCCCTGCGGCGTCGTCCCGGCCGGGGTCGAGGACTGGGGGCCGCCGGGCTGGGCTCCGGGCCACTGCGGGCCGCCTTGCTGCTGCCCGCCCTGCTGCTCCGGCCGCCCGTCCTGCGGCTGCTGTCCACCCGGTCCGGGAGCAGCTCCCCACCCATCACTCATGGCCCAGAATCCTAGGGCATCGCCCCACCGCCTTCCCATGGGCCGGTCGGGGGACCCGGGCCGGGGCGGGGCGCCGCCGGAAAAGCGGTTGGGCGCCGCCCCCGGGCAGCGGACAATCCCATGCCATGGGACACGTCGAGATCTCGCACCTGGAGTACTACCTGCCGGATGGGCGGGTGCTGTTCGACGATGCGTCCTTCCGGGTGGGGGAGGGCGCGTCGGTCGCCCTGGTCGGCGCCAACGGCGCGGGCAAGACCACCCTGCTGCGCCTGGTGGCGGGTGACGCCCAGCCGCACGGCGGGACGGTCACGGTCAGCGGGGGCCTGGGCGTGATGCGGCAGTTCGTCGGCACCACCGGCCGGACCCGGTCCGCCGACCCGGACGGCGCCGTCGGCGGCCTGCCGGAGGACGCCTGCGTACGGGACCTGCTGGTCTCGGTGGCGCCGCCGCTGATCGCGGCGGCCGCTCGGGCGGTGGACGCGGCCGAGCTGGCGATGATGGCGCAGGACGACGAGCCGGCCCAGCTGGGCTATGCGCAGGCGCTGGCCGACTGGGCGGACGCGGGCGGCTACGAGTACGAGACCGTCTGGGACGTGTGCACCACCGCCGCGCTCGGCGTGCCGTTCGAGCGGGCCCAGTGGCGCGGGCTGAACACCCTCTCCGGCGGCGAGCAGAAGCGGCTGGTGCTGGAGGCGCTGCTGCGCGGCCCGGACGAGGTGCTGCTGCTGGACGAGCCGGACAACTACCTGGACGTACCGGGCAAGCGCTGGCTGGAGGAGCAGTTGCGGGCCACGCCCAAGACCGTGCTGTTCATCTCGCACGACCGGGAGTTGCTGGCCCGTACCGCCGACAAGATCATCAGTGTCGAGCCGGGCCCGGCGGGCAGCCGGGTGTGGGTGCACGGTGACGGCTTCGCCTCGTACCACCAGGCCCGCAAGGAGCGCTTCGCGCGGCTGGAGGAGCTGCGCCGCCGCTGGGACGAGGAGCACGCCAAGCTGAAGCAGCTGGTCAACACGCTCAAGAACAAGGCGGCCTTCAACGACGGCCTGGCCTCCCGCTACCAGGCGGCGCAGACCAGGCTGCGCAAGTTCGAGGAGGCCGGGCCGCCGGAGCTGCCGCCGCGCGAGCAGCAGATCTCCATGCGGCTGAAGGGCGGCCGTACCGGGGTGCGCGCCGTCACCTGCCGGGGGCTCGAACTCACCGGTCTGATGGCCCCCTTCGACCTGGAGGTCTTCTACGGCGAGCGGGTCGCGGTGCTGGGCTCCAACGGCTCCGGCAAGTCGCACTTCCTGCGGCTGCTGGCCGGGGACGGCTCGGTGCGGCACGGCGGCGAGTGGCGGCTGGGGGCCCGGGTGGTGCCCGGCCACTTCGTCCAGACGCACGCACACCCCGAGCTGCTGGGCCGCACCCCGCAGCAGATCCTGGAGACCGAGCACGCCAGGGACCGGGGCCAGGCGATGAGCGCGCTGCGCCGCTATGAGCTGCACGGCCAGGCGGACCAGCGCTTCGAGAGCCTGTCGGGCGGGCAGCAGGCGCGGCTGATGATCCTGCGGCTGGAGCTGTCCGGCGTGACCGCGCTGCTGCTGGACGAGCCGACCGACAACCTGGACCTGGAGAGCGCCGAGGCGCTCCAGGAGGGGCTGGACACCTTCGACGGGACGGTGCTCTGCGTCACCCACGACCGGTGGTTCGCCCGCTCGTTCGACCGCTTCCTGGTCTTCGGGCAGGACGGCCGGGTCTATGAGGCGCCGGAGCCGGTCTGGGACGAGAAGCGGGTCGACCGCGAGCGGTGACACCCATCCGCCGGACGGGTCGTTTTGACCCGTCCGGGGCGAGCCCGGTATTCTGCGAGCTTGTTGTGCGTATTGGCTCGCTCCATCTCACGTGAGAGGTCGGTACGCCGGTCCACCGGGCCGATGACCAGCGGAATCCCCCTTGTTGCGTCCAAGGCGGCATGTCGTGGCTGATCGTGATCGTCCGGGTGGCCCTGTCAGGACACACTCACTGAAAAGCGAAGGCTACGACCGTGCGTACGTACAGCCCTAAGCCCGGCGACGTCCAGCGTCAGTGGCTCGTCATCGACGCGACCGACGTCGTGCTGGGCCGCCTGGCCACCCAGGCCGCATCCCTTCTCCGGGGCAAGCACAAGCCGGTGTACGCGCCGCACGTTGACACTGGTGACTTCGTCATCATCATCAACGCCGACAAGGTGCACCTCTCCGGCAACAAGCGGGAGCAGAAGCTCGCCTACCGCCACTCCGGCTACCCGGGCGGTCTCCGCTCGGTGCGCTACGGCGACCTCCTGGACAAGACTCCGGAGAAGGCCGTCGAGAAGGCCATCAAGGGCATGCTGCCGAAGAACTCGCTCGGCCGTCAGATGCTCTCGAAGCTGAAGGTGTACTCGGGCGACCAGCACCCGCACGCTGCCCAGCAGCCGGTGTCGTTCGAGATCACCCAGGTCGCGCAGTAATTCCGGCCACCAACCCCCAACTGAGTAGCAGGAGCTGAGGATCACCGTGGCCGAGACTGCCATCGAGACCCCCCTTGAGGTCGAGGAGACCGTCGAGGAGAACTACACCACCGAGTCGCTGGCCTCCCGCTTCGGCGAGGCCCTGCCGGGCGTCGGCCTCGGCCGCCGCAAGGAGGCGATCGCCCGCGTGCGCATCGTCCCCGGCACCGGTGTGTGGAAGATCAACGGTCGCACCCTGGAGGAGTACTTCCCCAACAAGGTGCACCAGCAGATCGTCAACGAGCCCTTCAAGGTGCTTGAGATCGACGGCCGCTACGACGTCGTGGCCCGCATCAGCGGCGGTGGCGTCTCCGGCCAGGCCGGCGCGCTGCGCCTCGGCGTGGCCCGCGCGCTGAACGAGGCGGACGTGGACAACAACCGCGCCCCGCTGAAGAAGGCCGGCTTCCTGACCCGTGACGACCGCGCGGTCGAGCGTAAGAAGGCCGGTCTGAAGAAGGCGCGCAAGGCGCCGCAGTACAGCAAGCGCTAAGCAGCGAGCGCTGGGCGGGAGCCTTCGGGCTCCCACTCCGCGCGTCGACGCCCCGGGAGCACTCCGCCCCCGGGGCGTCGTGCTCCCCGGCACCCGGCATCATGGGTGCCGCATGGCGCCAATGGAGTAGTCGTACGGTATGCACAACCCGGGTGTGGGCACGCTCAGCAGCAGGTGTGTGCCGCTGGTCCGGGAGAGCGCTCCCGCGCGGCGACGAGCCACGGAGGATGGATCAGTGGGACGACTCTTCGGAACAGACGGCGTACGTGGCGTCGCCAATGTGGACCTCACCGCCGAACTGGCGCTGGGGCTGTCGGCGGCGGCAGCGCACGTACTCGGTGACGCCGGCGCCTTCGAGGGCCACCGGCCGGTCGCGGTGGTCGGCCGCGACCCCCGCGCCTCGGGCGAGTTCCTGGAGGCGGCCGTGGTCGCCGGCCTGGCCGGCTCGGGCGTGGACGTACTGCTGGTCGGCGTGCTGCCGACGCCCGCGGTCGCGTACCTGACCGGTGTGCTCGGCGCCGACCTCGGCGTGATGCTCTCCGCCAGCCACAACCCGATGCCGGACAACGGCATCAAGTTCCTCGCCCGGGGCGGGCACAAGCTCGCCGACGAGATCGAGGACGCCATCGAGGAGCAGTACCGGCGGCACGCCGCCGACGCCTCCTGGCAGCGGCCCACCGGCGCGGCGGTCGGCCGGGTCCGCAGCTATGACGAGGGCTTCGACCAGTACGTCGCCCACCTGGTCGCGGTGCTGCCCAACCGGCTGGACGGGCTGAAGGTCGTCATCGACGGCGCCCACGGCGCGGCCGCCCGGATCTCCCCGGAGGCGTTCGCTCGGGCCGGCGCCGAGGTCGTCCACACCCTGGGCGCGGAGCCGGACGGCCTCAACATCAACGACGGCGTCGGCTCCACCCACATCGACCGGCTGCGCACCGCCGTGGTCGAGCACCGCGCCGACCTGGGCCTGGCCCATGACGGCGACGCCGACCGCTGCCTGGCGGTCGACGCCAACGGCAACGAGGTCGACGGCGACCAGATCCTCGCCATCCTGGCCGTGGGGATGCGCGAGGCCGGGACGCTGCGGAAGAACACCGTGGTCGGCACCGTGATGTCCAACCTGGGCTTCAAGCTGGCCATGGAGCGGGAGGGCATCGGGCTGGTACAGACCGCCGTGGGCGACCGCTATGTGCTGGAGTCGATGAAGGAGCACGGCTACTCGCTGGGCGGCGAGCAGTCCGGGCACGTCATCCTGCTGGACCACGCCACCACCGGCGACGGCACCCTCACCGGCCTGATGCTGGCGGCCCGGGTCGCCGCGACCAAGCAGCCGCTCGCGGACCTGGCGGCGGTGATGACCCGGCTGCCGCAGGTGCTGATCAACGTCACCGGGGTGGACCGGACGCGGGTGCACAGCTGCGACGACCTCGCCCTCGCGGTGGCCGAGGCCGAGGCGGAGCTGGGGCTCACCGGGCGGGTGCTGCTGCGGCCGTCGGGGACGGAGCCGCTGGTGCGGGTCATGGTGGAGGCGGCTGAGGCGGTGCAGGCGCAGTCGGTCGCGGAGCGGCTGGCGGGCGCGGTGCGGACGCACCTGGGCTGAGGGCTTCGCGCTCTGCGGGGGCGGTGCGGTGACCGGGGGCGGGGCGGGCGAGGGGTCAGAGTTTGCGGAGGCGGGCGCGGCGGACCTTGTGGTCGGGGCCCTTCTGGAGGACCAGGGTGGCCCGGCCCCGGGTGGGGAGCACATTCTCCAGCAGATTGGGCCGGTTGATGGTGCGCCAGACGGTGCGCCCGTACTCCAGCGCCTCCTCCTCCGGTACGTCGGTGAAGCGGCGGAAGTACGACGAGGGGTCCTGGAAGGCGGTCTCCCGCAGTTCGCGGAAGCGGGAGAGGTACCAGTTCTCGATGTCGTCGGTGCGCGCGTCCACGTAGATCGAGAAGTCGAAGTGGTCGGAGACCGCCAGCCGGGTGCGGCCGTCCTTGCCGGGAAGGGCCGGCTGGAGCACGTTCAGCCCCTCCACGATCAGGATGTCGGGCCGCCGGACCGTCAGCTTCTCGCCGGGCACGATGTCGTACACCAGGTGGGAGTAGACCGGCGCGGTCACCTGGTCCTTGCCGGCCTTCACATCCGCGACGAAGCGGGTGAGCGCCCGGCGGTCGTACGACTCGGGGAACCCCTTGCGGGCCATCAGGCCGCGGCGGCGCAGCTCGGCGTTGGGCAGCAGGAAGCCGTCGGTGGTGACCAGCTGCACCTGCGGGTGTTCGGGCCAGCGGGCCAGCAGTGCCTGGAGCAGCCGGGCGGTGGTGGACTTGCCGACCGCGACGGAGCCGGCCACCCCGATGACGAAGGGGGTGCGGACCCGCTCGGCGTCCCGGCTGCCCAGGAAGGTGCCGACCGCGCCGCGCAGCTCATGGGTGGCGTGGATGTAGAGGTTCAGCAGCCTGGAGAGCGGCAGGTAGACGTCGACCACCTCGTCCAGGTCCATGGCGTCGCCGAGCCCGCGCAGCCGCTCCACCTCGGCGGCGGTCAGCGGGAGGGGGGTGCGGTCGCGCAGCGCGCTCCACTCCGCCCGGTCGAGGTCCACGTACGGGGTCGGGGAGGGCGCCGTCGCGGACTGCACGCGGGCTTCGCTCATCAGCACGTGGTCCATTGTGGGCCGGGCGGCGTCGGTCGGTCCGGCCGGGGCGTGTGGGCTCCGTCACGGCCGGCCCGGGAGGCGCCTGGCCGGGTGCTGCGGTCGGACAAATCGTACCGGTTGGGCGTACGCCGCTTATGCTGACGCTCATGTGCGGAATTGTTGGTTACGTGGGCGGGCAGCCCGCGCTCGATGTAGTGATCGCCGGCCTGAAGAGACTGGAGTATCGCGGCTACGACTCGGCGGGCGTCGCCGTGCAGACCGAGGACGGCGAGCTGGCCGTCGACAAGCGGGCGGGCAAGCTCGCCAACCTGGAGAAGGCGCTCGCGGAGAGCCCGCTGCCGTCCGGCGGCACCGGAATCGGGCACACCCGGTGGGCCACCCACGGCGGTCCCACCGATGCCAACGCCCACCCCCACCTGGATGACGCGAGCAGGGTCGCGGTCGTCCACAACGGGATCATCGAGAACTTCGCGACGCTGCGGGCGGAGCTGGCGGAGCGCGGGCACCAGCTGCGCTCGGAGACCGACACCGAGGTGGTCTCGCACCTCCTCGCGGAGGAGTACGGTCCGGCCGGCGGCGACCTGGCCGAGGCGATGCGGCGGGTCTGCCGGATGCTGGACGGGGCGTTCACCCTGGTCGCGGTGCACGCGGACGCGCCGGGCGTGGTGGTCGGCGCCCGCCGCAACTCGCCGCTGGTGGTCGGGCGCGGCGAGGGCGAGAACTTCCTCGCCTCGGACGTGGCCGCGTTCATCGCCCACACCCGGGAGGCGATCGAGCTCGGCCAGGACCAGGTCGTGGAGCTGCGCGCCGGTTCGGTGACGGTCACCGACTTCGACGGTGCGCCCGCCGAGGTCCGCGAGTACCACGTGGACTGGGACGCGTCGGCCGCCGAGAAGGGCGGTTACGACTACTTCATGCTCAAGGAGATCGCCGAGCAGCCCAAGGCGGTCGCGGACACCCTGCTGGGCCGGATCGGCTCCGACGGCCGGCTCACCCTGGACGAGGTGCGGATCGAGAGCCGGGTGCTGCGCGCGGTCGACAAGGTCGTGATCGTGGCGTGCGGCACCGCCTTCCACGCGGGCATGATCGCCAAGTACGCGATCGAGCACTGGACCCGGGTGCCCTGCGAGGTCGAGCTGGCCAGCGAGTTCCGCTACCGGGACCCGATCCTGGACGAGCAGACCCTGGTCATCGCCATCTCGCAGTCCGGCGAGACCATGGACACCCTGATGGCGCTGCGGCACGCCCGTGAGCAGGGCGCCAAGGTGCTGGCCATCTGCAACACCAACGGCTCCACCATCCCCCGCGAGTCGGACGCCGTGCTGTACACGCACGCCGGTCCGGAGGTCGCGGTGGCCTCCACCAAGGCGTTCCTCACCCAGCTGGTCGCCTGCTACCTGGTCGCCCTCTACCTGGGCCAGGTGCGCGGCACCAAGTGGGGCGACGAGATCTCCGACGTGATCCGGCAGCTGGCCGACGCCCCCCGGCAGGTCCAGGAGGTGCTGGCCACCATGGAGCCGGTGCGGGAGCTGGCCCGGTCGCTGGCCTCGGCGTCCTCGGTGCTGTTCCTGGGCCGCCATGTGGGCTACCCGGTGGCGATGGAGGGCGCGCTCAAGCTCAAGGAGCTGGCGTACATGCACGCCGAGGGCTTCGCGGCGGGCGAGCTGAAGCACGGTCCGATCGCGCTGATCGAGCCGGGGCTGCCGGTGGTCGTGGTGGTGCCGTCGCCGCGCGGCCGCTCGGTGCTGCACGACAAGATCGTCTCCAACATCCAGGAGATCCGGGCCCGTGGTGCGCGGACCATCGTGATCGCGGAGGAGGGCGACGAGACGGTGGCCCCGTACGCCGACCACCTGGTCCGCATCCCGGTGACGCCGACGCTGCTCCAGCCGCTGGTCTCCACGGTGCCGTTGCAGGTTTTCGCCTGCGAGCTGGCCACCGCCAAGGGCCATGAGGTGGACCAGCCGCGCAACCTCGCCAAGTCGGTGACGGTGGAGTAGCGGGCGTCACCCGTCCGGCGGGCACCGCCCGCCGCCCTCCGTCCGCCGTGCGGCACCGGCCGGGTCGCCCCCCTCGTGGGGCGGCCCGGCTTCGCTGTGCCCGCGCCGGGCGGGCGGCGGTGCGGAATGCTGGGGGCAGCACGCGGCGGTCCGTCGCGGAGAGGAGCAGGCCGATGATCATAGGCGTGGGCATCGACGTCGCGGCGATCGACCGCTTCGGCGAATCGCTGGAGCGGACCCCCCGAATGGCCGAACGGCTGTTCACCGACGGCGAGCTGCATCTGGCGTCCGGGGAGCGGCGCGGCACCGCCTCGCTGGCGGCCCGGTTCGCGGCCAAGGAGGCGCTGGCCAAGGCGCTGGGGGCGCCCGCCGGGCTGAACTGGCTGGACGTGGAGGTGCACACCGAGCCGTCCGGGCGGCCGGTGCTCCGGGTGACCGGCACGGTGGCGGCGCGGGCCGCGGAGCTGGGGGTGACGTCGTGGCACGTGTCGCTCAGCCATGACGCGGGCGTAGCGTCGGCGGTGGTGATCGCCGAGGGGTGAACCCGTTCGGCGTACGGCGCAGGACGCTGAGGGAGGCTCGGATGCGGTACGCGCACACGGTCGAGCGGGTGCGGGCGGCGGAGGCGGCGCTGATGGCGCGGCTGCCGGAGGGCACGCTGATGCAGCGGGCGGCGGCGGGGCTGGCGGCCACCTGTGCGGGGGCGTTGTCGGACCTGCGTGGCAGTGTGTACGGCAGCAGGGTGGTGGTGCTGGCGGGCAGCGGGGACAACGGGGGTGACGCGCTCTACGCCGGGGCGCGCCTCGCCCGGCGCGGGGCCGGGGTGACGGCGGTGCTGCTGGCACCGGAGCGGGCGCATCGGGGCGGGCTGGCGGCGCTGCGGGTGGCCGGCGGCTCGGTGGCGGGTGGCCGGGGGGAGGGGGAGGAGCGGGTCGAGCACGCCGATCTGGTGCTGGACGGGATCGTGGGGATCGGCGGTACGGGCGGTCTGCGGCCGGCGGCGGTGCCGTTCGCGGCGGCGGCGCAGCGGGCCCGGGAGCGGCGCGGGGCGCTGGTGGTGGCCGTCGACCTGCCGAGCGGGGTGGACGCGGACACGGGGGAGGTGCACGGGGCCGCCGTCCGGGCCGATGTGACGGTCACGTTCGGGACGCACAAGCCGGGGCTGCTGGTGGACCCGGGGGCCGAGTACGCGGGGGTGGTGCGGCTGGTGGACATCGGGCTGGGGCCGGAGCTGGGGGAGGGGCGGCCGGGCGGTCCGGCCGCTGCCGAGGCGTTGCAGCACGCCGATGTGGCGGGGCTGCTGCCGCTGCCCGGTGGGGAGAGCGACAAGTACCGGCGGGGCGTGGTGGGGATCGCGGCCGGGTCGGCTCGCTATCCGGGGGCGGCGGTGCTCGCGGTGGCGGGGGCGCTGCACGGTGGGGCGGGCGCGGTGCGGTACGCGGGCAGTGCGGCCGAGGAGGTGGTGCGGCGCTTCCCGGAGACGCTGGTGACCGGCGGCGGGCCGGCCGACGCCGGGCGGGTGCAGGCCTGGGTGGTCGGTCCGGGGCTGGGGGATGGGCCGGAGGCGCACCGGGCGCTGGAGGAGGCGCTGGCCGCCGATGTGCCGGTGCTGGTGGACGCGGACGGGCTCACCCTGCTGGCGCAGCGCGGCCCGGTGCTGCTGGAGGGCCGCCGCGCCCCGGTGCTGCTCACCCCGCACGCCGGCGAGGCGACGCGGCTGCTGGCCGCCGTGCACCGGGGCGAGCCGGCCGACGCGGTGGCTGCGGCGCGGCTGCGGCACGCCGTGCGGCTGGCCGAGGCGTACGGGGCGGCGGTGCTGCTCAAGGGGTCGACCACGGTGGTGGTGCCGGCCCCGGCGGAGTCGGCCGAGGTGCACTCCGCCGAGGGCCGGGAGTGGCCCGGCTTCCCGGTGGCGGGCGGGCGGCCGGTCCGGGTGAATCCCACCGGTACCGCGTGGCTGGCCACGGCGGGCAGCGGCGATGTGCTGTCGGGGCTGGCCGGTTCGCTGCTGGCGGCCGGTCTCGACCCGGCCGACGCCGCCTCCGTCGCCGCCTATCTGCACGGCCTGGCCGCCCGTACCGCCGCCGTCGGCCGCTCGGGCACCGCACCGCTCACCCCGGCCGCTCCGGTGGTCGGCGCCCCGGTGTCGGCCCTGGAGGTGGCCGCCGCCCTCCGTGCCGCCTGGCGCAGCGTCCGGGCGGCCGGCTGACCGGCACTGGCGGTTCCGCTGCGGCGGCGGGTGCGTCCGGTGCCCGCCGCCGTCGGCGTCCGCCGCGCCACCGGCTGACCGCCGCTCCGCTGCCCCTTGCGCCCGGGTGCGTCTCGACTCCGTAACAGCTGGGACGTGGCTCTCGGCAGCTGCAACCGTTGGGCCGTTCGGGTGGTCTTGATGGGAGTGCGGGAGGACGCGCCGTGCGCTTTCACGGTGCGCGCCCCCACGACCCTCAGGGCCCTCATGACCCGCAGGGGAAGAGGCGCGCCGCCGGGCGGCGGGCGCGCGCTGAGGAGGCGAGATCATTGCGGAACGGGCAGATATCCGGGCGCTCACGCGCGGCCACGGCCGGGCGGCGGGCCGGCGTGGCGCTGGCCACCGTGGGCCTGGTGGCGCCGGTGTCGCTCTTCGTACTCGGCGGTGAGGCGCAGGCGGCCACGTCCTGCACCAAGACCGCCGGCCCCTACCAGCGGCAGCTGGAGTCCTACCTCAAGCTGAAGGTGGACGGCAAGCAGTCGGCCGCCGACTGCCGGGCGATCCAGAAGTTCCAGGTCAAGTACAAGATCAACCCGCACATCGGCTACGCCGGCCCGGTCACCTGGGCCAAGGTGCAGCAGCTCAAGGCGGCGGCCAACCCCAACGCGGCCGGCAAGTGCCCCACCAACAAGGGCCGGATCGCCTGCGTGGACCTCAAGCGCCAGCTGATGTGGGTGCAGAACGGCAAGAAGGTGATCTACAGCCCGGTCAAGATCCGCTCCGGCCGCAAGGGCTATGTCACCCGCACCGGCCTCAAGCGGATCTACTGGCGGCACAAGGACCACTGGTCGACCCTCTACAACGTGGCGATGCCGTACAGCCAGTTCTTCGACGGCGGCGAGGCGTTCCACGGGGTGTCCATCCCGATCTCCACCCCGCCCGGTTCACACGGCTGCGTCAACATGACCAACAGCGACGCCAAGCGGCTGTGGGGCGTCCTCAAGCAGAACGACTATGTGTACATCTGGGGCAAGCGGCCCGGCACCTGATCGCCGCCCCCACCCCGGCGCCCGCCCCGCAGCTGTCCGCGGGGCGGGCGCTCGCGTCCGCCCGCCGCACCCCCGCCCCCGGCGTGCAGGGCTCCGACCTGAGGTTCTGGGAGACTGGCATGCGATGAGAACAGCGATGCGTGCCGAAGCCACGGTGGACCTGGCGGCGCTTCGGGCCAATGTCGAAGCCCTGCGCGGCCGGGCGCCCCGGTCCCAGGTGATGGCCGTGGTGAAGGCGGACGCCTACGGCCACGGCATGGTGCCCTGCGCCCGCGAGGCCCTGCACGCGGGCGCGACCTGGCTCGGCACCGCCACCCCCGAGGAGGCGCTGGCCCTGCGGGCCGCCGGGATCGGCCCCGACCGGGCCCGGGTGCTCTGCTGGCTCTGGACGCCCGGCGGCCCGTGGGCCGAAGCGATCCTGGCCGGGGTGGACATCTCGATCAGCGCCGGCTGGGCACTGCGGGAACTGCTCGCCGCCGTCGACCGGACGGGCGTACCGGCCACCGTCCACCTCAAGGCCGACACCGGCCTGGGCCGCAACGGCTGCCAGCCGCACGACTGGCCCGCACTGGTCGCCACCGCCCGCCGCGCCGAGGCCGCCGGGCAGCTGCGCATCGCCGGACTCTGGTCCCACCTGGCCGCCGCCGACGAGCCCGGACACCCCTCGATCCGGCTCCAGCTGGCCGCCTTCCGCGATGCCGTCGACTACGCCGAGGCCCAGGGCGTCCGGCCCGAGGTACGGCACCTGGCCAACTCGGCCGCCACCCTGCTGCTGCCCGAGGCGCAATACGACCTGGTCCGGCCGGGTCTGGCGATGTACGGGCTGTCACCGGTCCCGGAGGTCGGCTCCCCGGCCGACTTCGGGCTGCACCCGGTGCTGACGCTGGCGGGCCGGCTGGCCTCGGTCAAGCGGGTGCCCGGCGGCCACGGCGTGAGCTACGGCCACCACTACGTCACCCCCGGCGAGACCACCCTCGCCCTGGTCCCGCTCGGCTACGCCGACGGCGTCCCCCGGCATGCCAGCGGCGGCGGCCCGGTCCAGGTGGCCGGAAAGTGGCGTACCGTGGCGGGCCGGGTCGCGATGGACCAGTTCGTGGTGGACCTCGGCGGCGACCGCGCCGAGCCTGGCGACGAGGCGGTGCTGTTCGGCCCGGGTGACCGGGGCGAGCCCACCGCCGAGGACTGGGCGCGGGCCTGCGGGACGCTGTCGTACGAGATCGTCACCCGGATCGGGGTAAGAGTCCCCCGCAGATATGTGGGCGGGCAGGCCGAAGGGCAGGAGGGCACCCCCTGAACATGAGCAGCGAGTCCCGGACATGAGCAGCGAGTCCCGGGCATGAGCGGCGACGCGCGCGGGCCGGCGGACGCGGCCCCCGGCGCGGGCCCCGCGCTGCGCGCCGTGCAGGCGGTCGGCGGCGTCGCCGGAGCCGCCGTGGACGGCCGGCTGCTGCGCGCCGGGCGGCGGGCGGCCCTGGTCGGCATGTCGGTGGGCGTGGTGGCGGCGGGCGCGGCCGCCGGGATGGCCATGGACCGGCTCACCGTCAGCCGCACCATGCGGCTGCGGGCCCGCGCCGAACTGGACGCCGCCGCGCCGTTCGGCTCGCTGCGCGGTGTCTCCCGCCAGGTCACGGCGGACGACGGCACCCGGCTGTACGTGGAGCTGGACGGGCTCGGCCTGCCGGAAGCGCCTGCCGCGCCGGAAGGGGAGGACGGGGATGCGGAGGACGGGGAGGCGGAGGACGGGGAGGCGGAGGACGTGGAGGTGGACGTGGACGAGGGCGTCGTACGCCGGAGCTGGTTCACCCGCCGCCGCCCGCCGCGCCCCCAGCCGCTGCCCATCGCCCCCGCCGCGCCCGCCGAGGAGCCCGGGACCGCCCCGCTGACCGTGGTGTATTGCCACGGCTACTGCCTCAACCTGGACAGCTGGCACTTCCAGCGCGCCGCGCTGCGGGACAGCGCCCGGCTGGTCCTGTGGGACCAGCGCAGCCACGGCCGCTCCGAGCGCGGCCGGTCCTACCAGTCCGGCGAACCCGCCACCATCGACCAGCTGGGCGCCGACCTGCGCGCGGTCATCGACGCGGTGGCCCCCGAAGGCCCGCTGGTGCTGGTGGGCCACTCCATGGGCGGCATGACCGTGATGGCGCTCGCCGACCAGGACCCGGAGCTGTTCCGCGACCGGGTGGTGGGGGTGGCGCTGCTCGGCACCACGGCGGGCAACTGGCGCGAGGTCACGCTCGGCCTGCCCGCGTACGGCGCCAAGGTGTGGCACCGGGTCGCGCCGGGGGTGATCCGGGCGCTGGGCCGCCAGGTGGAGCTGGTCGAGGCCACCCGGCGGGCGGGCAGCGAGCTGACGGCGGCGCTGTACCGCCGGTTCTCCTTCGGCAGCCACGAGGTGGACCCGGCCGTGGCCCGGTTCGCGGAGCAGATGCTGGAGGCCACCCCGATCGACGTGGTCGCCGAGTTCTACCCGGCCTTCGACCTGCACGACAAGACCGCCGCGCTGGCCGCGCTCTCCGGCATCCCCGCCCTGGTGCTGGCCGGCTCCCGCGATCTGCTCACCCCGCCCGGACACAGCGAGGCGATAGCCGCCGCGCTGCCCGGCGCCGAACTGCTGCTCGTCCCCGACGCCGGACACCTGGTGATGCTGGAGCACCCGGAGCTGGTGAACAGCCGCCTCGCCGCCCTGCTGGACCGCGCCACCGCCGCCCCGCCGGGCGGCGCGGGCATGCGACCCTGACCACCGGGGCACTCCGCCCCCCGCCCGTACCACCGGAAGGACAGCGACACCCCCATGGGCTCGTACGCCACGCTCACCGTGCCCACGCCCGAGGACATGCACCGCCTGGGCCGCGACCTCGCCGCGCTGCTGCTCCCCGGCGACCTGGTGCTGCTCTCCGGCGAACTCGGCGCCGGCAAGACCACGCTCACCCGGGGCCTGGGGGAGGGGCTCGGCGTGCGCGGCGCGGTCACCTCGCCCACCTTTGTGATCGCCCGGGTGCATCCGTCGCTGAGCGGGGGGCCGGCGCTGGTGCACGTGGACGCCTACCGGCTGGGCGGCGGGCTGGACGAGATGGAGGATCTCGACCTGGACGTCTCGCTGCCGGAGTCGGTGGTGGTCGTGGAGTGGGGTGAGGGGCGGGTCGAGGAGCTGTCCGAGGACCGGTTGGAGGTACGGATCGGGCGCGGGCTCGGCGGGGACGCGCCGGCCGAGGAGGACGGCGATCCGCGCCGGGTGGTGCTGGGCGGGGTGGGGCCGCGCTGGGACGGGGTGGACCTGGGGGTGCTCGCTCGGTGACGCCGGGGCGGCTGCCGCCGGGGCGGGGCCGGGCCGGGGCTGTTGCCGACACGTTGTCGGCAAGCGGTTGCATCCTGGGGGTCGGGCATGGTGACATGGTGGTGCTGGTTAGGTTTGCCTAACTCCGGGAGGCGTCATGTCGAGCACCACTCCGCGCGACGGGGCGGCAGAGTCCCGGCGCGGGCTGCCCGCGCCGGACGTTACTGCGGGCCCGGTGGGGTCCGGGCTTCCGGCCGTGGGCATACGGGATGTGCTGGCGGCGTGTGCTGCGGCGGCCGCCGTCTCCACGCCGCCGCCGGTTGACGAGCCGGGCGAGGGGCGGCTGCGCCCGGCTGCTTAGCGGCTGACCGCCTTGGGTGGGTGGGGGCCTGCGCTTGTTGTCCGGCTCGGGGTGCGTTGGGGTTGTTCGCGCGGTTCCTCGCGCCCCTGGGCAGGTGGGGGGTGGGGCTGGTTTTCGGGCTCGGGGTGCGTTGGGGTTGTTCGCGCAGTTCCTCGCGCCCCTGGGTGGCCCGGGTGGGTGGGGAGTTCTCGCGCGGTTCCTCGCCGCCCCTGGGGGTGGGGGCTGGGTTTCGGGCGCCGGGGTGCGCTCTGGGCAGGGGTGGGGTCAGTCGACGACGATGATCTTGCTCTGGGTGACATGGGTGAAGTCCCAGAGGGCCTTGCCGTCGGCGCGGGTCTCGCGGACACCGCCGGTCTTCTTGGCCGGGTCGGGCTTCGGGGTGGAGCCGTCCACCGCCGCGCTGAAGCCGACCCAGAGGTCGGAGGAGTACGCGAAGAGCACCACATGCTCGATCGGGGTGCCGTCCGAGCCGGTGGCCGTCGGGGTGAAGCTGTGCACCGGGTACGTCCCCGGGTCCGGGTCGACGGTGCTGGGCTGCACGGTGAAGGTACGCACCACCTGCGGCTTGTGCGTCGGGTCCACCAGCCACACCCGGTCCTGGCCCAGCGAGTAGACCACCCGCCGCCCGCTGCCGGAGTGGGCCGGCACCGCCGGGACCTTCGGCTTGGCCGGGGCGGTGGCGGTCGGGGCGGCCTGCACCGGCGAGGTCGAGGGTGCGGGGGCGGCGGTGGCGCGGTCCTCGGTGCCGTTCGCCTGTACGGCGAGCGCGGTGATCACGGCCAGGGCCCCCAGGGTGAGGCCGGTGACGACCACACCCGAACCGATCTTCGCCACGCGCACTCCTGCCATCCGGTTGCTGTCACCACCCATCGTGCCAGCAGTCGGCCACCCCGCCCGCCGCCGGTCCGCCCCTCGGCCGCCCGGACGACCGTTCGACCCGCTCCGGACGGGGGTGCGCGGAACGTAGCATGGTGCCCGAGACAGCAGCCCCCACCACGGTTGTAGGTTCCCGTGCTCCTCCTAGCGTTCGACACCGCCACCCCCGCCGTCACGGCCGCCCTGCACGATGGCGAAGCGGTGCTGGCCGAGTGCACCCGGATCGACGCCCGACGCCACGGCGAGCTGCTGCTCCCCGTGATCGACCGGGTGCTGACCGAGGCCGGAGCGGACAAGGGCGAGCTGACCGGTATCGCGGTGGGCGTCGGCCCCGGCCCGTACACCGGGCTGCGCGTCGGCCTGGCCACCGCCGCCGCCCTCGGCCATGCGCTGGGCATCCCCGTACACGGCGTCTGCACCCTGGACGGCATCGCGCACGCCGCCAGGGCGGGCGGTCTGGCCGAGCCGTTCGCGGTGGCCACCGACGCCCGCCGCAAGGAGGTCTACTGGGCCGCCTACGACGCGGCGGGCGCCCGGGTCTCCGGCCCGGACGTCGACCGGCCCGCCGAGATCGCCGACCGGGTGGCCGGACTGCCCGCCGTGGGCGCCGGCGCGCTGCTCTACCCGGACGCCTTCACCGGCGCGCGCGGCCCCGAGCACCTCTCGGCGGCCCACCTCGCGGCCCACGCCGCCGAGCGGCTGGCCGCCGGGGAGCAGCTGCTGCCGCCGGTCCCGCTCTATCTGCGGCGGCCGGACGCCCAGGTGCCCGCCGGTTACAAGGCGGTGCTCCCGGCGTGAGCGGCGGGCCCGGCGCCGCCCTGCGGCCCATGCGCTGGTGGGACATCGCGCCGGTGGTGGAGCTGGAGAACCGGCTCTTCCCCGAGGACGCCTGGTCGGTGGGCATGTTCTGGTCCGAGCTGTCCGCCACCCGGCACCCCGGCGCTAGCCGCCACTACACGGTGGCCGAGGACGCCGGGGGCCGGATCGCGGGCTACGCCGGGCTGATGGCGGTGGCCGGCGAGGGCGATGTGCAGACCATCGCGGTGGCCCACGAGCACTGGGGCACCGGGCTCGGCTCCCGGCTGCTGGCCGACCTGGTCCGGGAGGCGGGGCGGCGCGGCTGCGCCGATCTGCTGCTGGAGGTGCGGGTCGACAATCTGCGCGCCCAGCGGCTGTACGAGCGCTTCGGTTTCGAGCCGGTCGGCGTCCGACGCGGCTACTACCAGCCCGCCGGGGTGGACGCCCTGGTGATGCGCCTGGCGGACCCCGCGCACGCCCCGCTGCCCGCCGCTGCGGACCATCCCGCCGGACATCCAGTTGTACCTTCGGCCGATCAAGGAAAGACCACTCATGGCTGACGAGCCCCTCGTACTGGGCATCGAGACCTCCTGCGACGAGACCGGCGTCGGCATCGTCCGGGGCACCACCCTGCTCGCCGACGCGGTGGCCTCCAGCGTCGACGAGCACGCCCGGTTCGGCGGCGTCGTCCCGGAGGTCGCCAGCCGCGCCCACCTGGAGGCGATGGTCCCCACCGTGCAGCGCGCCCTGGACACGGCGGGCATCGTCGCGAGCGACCTGGACGGCATCGCGGTCACCGCGGGCCCCGGGCTGGCCGGTGCGCTGCTGGTCGGGGTGTCGGCGGCCAAGGCGTACGCGTACGCGCTGGGCAAGCCGCTGTACGGGGTGAACCACCTGGCCTCGCACATCTGCGTCTCCCAGCTGGAGCACGGCCGGCTGCCGGAGCCGACGATGGCGCTGCTGGTCTCCGGCGGGCACTCCTCGCTGCTGCTCACCGAGGACATCACCCGGGACGTACGGCCGCTGGGCGCCACCATCGACGACGCGGCGGGCGAGGCGTTCGACAAGGTGGCCCGGGTGCTCGGCCTGGGCTTCCCCGGCGGCCCGGTGGTGGACCGGCTGGCCCGCGAGGGCGACCCGGAGGCCATCCGCTTCCCGCGCGGGCTCACCGGCCCCCGCGACCCGGAGTACGACTTCTCCTTCTCCGGGCTGAAGACCGCCGTCGCCCGCTGGGTCGAGCAGCGGCGGCGGGCCGGGGAGGACGTACCGGTGGCGGACGTCGCCGCGTCCTTCCAGGAGGCGGTCACCGATGTGCTCACCCGCAAGGCGGTCAGGGCGTGCCGGGACAGCGGCGTCGACCATCTGATGATCGGCGGCGGTGTGGCGGCCAACTCGCGGCTGCGGGCGATGGCCGAGGAGCGCTGCGAGCGGGCCGGCATCCGGCTGCGGGTGCCGAGGCCGGGGTTGTGCACCGACAATGGTGCGATGGTGGCCGCGCTCGGCGCCGAGATGGTCTGGCGCGGCCGGGACGCCTCGGCGTTCGACCTGTCCGCCGACTCCTCGCTGCCGGTCACCGAGGTCTCCGTACCGGACCCGCACGGGGCCGTGCACGCGCACGCCCACCAGGCGCTGGGAGGTGGGGTGTGACCGTCACCCTGATGTGGGAGGCACGGGCGGCCGAGGGGCGCGGCGGCGCGCTGCTGGCCTGGGCGCTGGAGCGGGGCCTGCCCGCGCTCACCGCGTCGGCGGCCGGTCTGGAGCGGGCCGAGGTGTTCACCGCCGCCGAGGACCGGGTGCTGGTGATCACCTGGTGGTCGGCGGCTCCGGAGGCGGTGACCGAGCCGGAGCGGCGTACGCTGCCCGAGCTGCCGGACCCGCCGCAGGAACTGCTGGCCCGCGCCCCGCACCGGTGGCGCTTCCACCGGGTCGAGAGCTTCCCGTGACCGCCGCGCGCCCCGGCAACCACCGATCCGCCCCCGGCGTCCTCATACGCATGATCGATCGGAGTGCACGCGGGCGAGCGGTCCGGTACGGCGTCATCGGCGCCTCGCTGGCCGCCGCCGCCTCGCTGGCCGCCTGCGGCACCGGCGCGCCCGCCCCCGGCCCCGGCGGCCCGACCCCGTCGGCGGGCGCCACCACGGCCCACGCCGCCATCCCGTCCGCCGACGCCAGGCGGGAGGCCGCCCGACGGCAGGCCGCGCTCTGGCGCGGCTGGCACCTCACCCCGCTGCGGGCCGCCCCCAAGCCGCCCGCCGCGCCCGCGCTGCCCACCGGCGGACCGGGCGACTCAGGACCGATCCCGGTGATCAGCCAGGTCGACACCAAGGACCGGGTCGTCTTCATCACCATCGACGACGGCGCCGAGAAGGACCCGGAGTTCGTCCGGATGCTCAGCGAGCTCAAGGTGCCGGTCACCATGTTCCTCACCGACGCCAGCATTCGCACTGACTACCGCTACTTCACCCCGCTCCAGGGGCTCGGCAACACCGTCCAGAACCACACCCTGACCCATCCCGACCTGCCCACCCTCGGCGCCGCCGCCCAGCGCGCCGAGATCTGCGGCCAGCAGCAGAAGCTCGCCAAGGAGTACGGCAAGGCGCCCACCCTGCTGCGGCCGCCGTACGGGAACTACAACGCCGCCACCCTCCAGGCGGCCAAGGAGTGCGGGATCAAGGCCGTGGTGCTCTGGAAGGAGTCGATGCAGATCACCGACATGCAGTACCAGGCCCCCGACAAGAAGCTGCGCCCCGGTGACGTCATCCTGGCCCACTTCCGGGGCCCGTCCGAGCTCAAGGGGCACACCATGACCCAGATGTTCGCCGCGCTGCTGCACCGCATCCAGCAGCAGGGCTTCGCGGTGGGCCGGCTCGACGACTACCTGGGCACCTCCGGCTGACCCGCCGTCAGGCCGGTTGCCCCAGCAGTACGGTGGGCGCGCCCGCCACCCGGGTCAGGAACACCGTGCAGGAGTTCGGGCCCTGCGGCCGGAGCTTGCGGCGCAGCTCCTCCGGCTCCACGGCGGAGCCGCGCTTCTTGACCACCACCGTGCCGACCCCGCGCTCGCGCAGCAGCGCCCGCAGCCGCTTGAGGTTGAACGGCAGGGTGTCGGTGATCTCGTACGCGGTGGCGTACGGGGTGGGCACCAGGGTGTCGGAGGCGAGGTAGGCGATGGTTGGATCGAGCAGGCCGCCCCCGACCCGCTCCGCGACCTCCGCCACCAGGTGGGCGCGGATCACGGCGCCGTCCGGCTCGTAGAGGTTGCGGCGCACCGGGCCCACGGCCGGGTCGGGCAGCCGGCCGCCGGTCAGCGTGTGGCCGCCGGGCAGCAGGGTGGCGCGGTGCGGCTGCGCGGCGCCGGTGCCGAACCAGAGCACGGCCTCCTTGACGTCCCCGCCGTCCGAGACCCACTCGGCCTCGGCGTCCGCGGGCACCGCCTCGTGCGGCACGCCGGGGGCGATCTTCAGTGCGGCGTACGGGGTGCGCCGGGCGGCGGCGACGGCCCAGGAGAGCGGCGGGGAGTACGCCTCCGGGTCGAAGATCCGGCCGCGCGCCCCCCGGCGCGCCGGGTCGGTGAAGACCGCGTCGTATCCGGTCAGGTCCACCTCGGCCACGTCCGCGCAGCGCACCTCGACCAGGTCGGCCACTCCCAGCGCCCGCGCGTTGGCCTCGGCGGCGGCGCAGGCCAGCGGCGAGCGGTCCACCGCGAGCACCGCGATACCGGCCCGAGCCAGCGCGACGGCGTCGCCGCCGACCCCGCAGCAGAGGTCGGCCAGCCGCCGCACCCCCAGCGCGGCGAACCGGCGGGCCCGCCACTCGCCGACCGTGGTGCGGGTGGCCTGCTCGACCCCGTCCGGGGTGAAGTACATCCGGTCGGCGTCGCCGCCGAACTTGGCGCGGGCGCGCTGGCGCAGCCGGGCCTGACCGAGGGCGGCCGAGACCAGCTCGGCGGGGTGCTCGCGGCGCAGCCGGGTGGCGAGGGCCAGCTCCTGGCCGGGGTCGTAGTCGCGCAGCAGGGCCAGCAGGGCCTGCCCCTCGCCGGACTGAAGCTCCTGGAACGCGTCGATCTCCACTCGGCCATTCTCCCGCTTCGGTGCGGGCGCTTCGGTGGGGGTGCTTCGGTGGGGGTGCTTCGGTGGGGGTGCTTCGGTCGGGTGCGGGCTGTGCGGTGATGCCACTCGGGGCGCGGGGCGTTGTGCGGCGCGCCACGGAGGTGGGGGTTGTTCGCGCAGTTCCTCGCGCCCCTGGGGGTGCGGGGCTGAGTGTTCGCGCAGTTCCTCGCGCCCCTGGGGGCCGCGACACGCCCATGGCGCCTGCCGTTTCCTGGGCCGTTCTCAAGGCCGGCAGGCCCCGCCGCGCGCCCCCAACCCCCTACGGACAGCCGCCAGGACGACCCCCGTCGGTACCCGTCTCCGGTCAGCGAGACCAGCCACTGGTTAGCACTCTGGTTGACTGAGTGCTAGACGCCCCCTATGGTCGTCCTTGGCACTCTCCCCAGGAGGGTGCTAACGCGACGAGGCAGGTCCGGCACCCGCGACGACGGGCCGGCCAGGTCGCCACCTACCTTTAGACAACCCCGTGAGATCTCCGAAGGGGGAGGTCGGACGTGACGACCGCCAGCACCAAGGTTGCCATCAAGCCGCTCGAGGACCGCATTGTGGTCCAGCCGCTCGACGCCGAGACCACCACGGCCTCTGGCCTGGTCATCCCGGACACTGCCAAGGAGAAGCCCCAGGAGGGCGTCGTCCTGGCCGTGGGCCCGGGTCGCTTCGAGGACGGCCAGCGTCTCCCGCTGGACGTCGCCGTCGGCGATGTCGTGCTGTACAGCAAGTACGGCGGCACCGAGGTCAAGTACAACGGCGAGGAGTACCTCGTCCTCTCGGCTCGCGACGTCCTCGCGATCATCGAGAAGTAATTCGACGCTCACCGTAGAGTCGTGACCCGCCCCGGGCTCCCTGTCAGCAGTGACCGGGGTCCCGGGGCGCGGTTGTTGAGAGGGAAAAGACGCAACGATGGCGAAGATCCTGCAGTTCAACGAGGACGCGCGCCGCTCGCTTGAGCGCGGCGTCAACAAGCTCGCCGACACCGTGAAGGTGACGATCGGCCCCAAGGGCCGCAATGTCGTCATCGACAAGAAGTTCGGTGCTCCCACCATCACCAACGACGGTGTCACCATCGCCCGTGAGGTGGAGCTGGACGACCCGTACGAGAACCTTGGCGCGCAGCTCGTCAAGGAGGTCGCCACCAAGACCAACGACGTCGCGGGTGACGGCACCACCACCGCCACCGTGCTGGCCCAGGCCCTGGTCAACGAGGGTCTGCGCAACGTCGTGGCGGGCACCGGCCCCGCCGCTCTGAAGAAGGGCATCGACGCCGCCGTCGCGGCCGTCTCGGAGCACCTGCTCGCCATCGCCCGTGAGATCGAGGGCAAGGACGACATCGCCGCCGTGGCCGCGCTGTCCGCCCAGGACCAGCAGGTCGGCGATCTGATCGCCGAGGCGATGGACAAGGTCGGCAAGGACGGTGTGATCACCGTCGAGGAGTCGAACACCTTCGGCCTGGAGCTGGACTTCACCGAGGGCATGCAGTTCGACAAGGGCTACCTGTCGCCGTACATGGTGACCGACCAGGAGCGGATGGAGGCCGTCCTGGAGGACCCGTACATCCTGATCCACCAGGGCAAGATCTCCTCCATCCAGGACCTGCTGCCGCTGCTGGAGAAGATCCTCCAGGGTGGCGCCAGCAAGCCGCTGCTGATCATCGCCGAGGACGTCGAGGGCGAAGCCCTGTCGACCCTGGTGGTCAACAAGATCCGCGGCACCTTCAACGCCGTCGCGGTGAAGGCCCCCGGCTTCGGTGACCGCCGCAAGGCCATGCTCGGTGACCTGGCCACCCTGACCGGTGCCACCGTCATCGCGGAGGAGGTCGGCCTCAAGCTCGACCAGGCCGGTCTGGACGTGCTGGGCAGCGCCCGCCGGGTGACCGTCACCAAGGACGACACCACGGTCGTCGACGGTGCGGGCTCCTCGGAGGAGGTCACCGGCCGGGTCGCGCAGATCAAGGCCGAGATCGCCGGCACCGACTCCGACTGGGACCGCGAGAAGCTGCAGGAGCGGCTGGCCAAGCTGGCCGGCGGCGTCTGCGTCATCCGGGTCGGCGCCGCCACCGAGGTGGAGCTCAAGGAGAAGAAGCACCGCCTTGAGGACGCCATCTCGGCGACCCGCGCGGCGGTCGAGGAGGGCATCGTCGCCGGCGGCGGCGCCTCCCTGGTCCACTCCGCCAAGGTGCTGGAGGACGGCCTGGGCCTGACCGGCGACGAGGCCACCGGTGTCGCGGTCGTCCGCCGCGCGCTGGTCGAGCCGCTGCGCTGGATCGCCCAGAACGCGGGCCTCGAGGGCTACGTGATCACCGCCAAGGTGGCCGAGCTGGACGCCGGGCAGGGCTTCAACGCCGCCACCGGCGAGTACGGCGACCTGATCAAGGCCGGCGTCATCGACCCGGTCAAGGTCACCCGCTCCGCCCTGGAGAACGCCGCCTCCATCGCCTCCCTGCTGCTCACCACCGAGACCCTGGTGGTGGAGAAGAAGGAGGAGGAGCCGGAGGCCGGCCACTCGCACGGCGGCCACGGCCACTCGCACTGACGCAGCGCATCCCTTCCGGGGCCTGTGCCCGCCGCTTCCTCGCGGCGGGCACAGGCCCCGGTCGTTTCTCAAAGCACTGCTTATGATTGGGGAATGATCGAGGCACGTCATCTCAGGGTCCTGCGGGCGGCGGCCCGGACCGGCTCCTTCTCCGCCGCCGCCCGGGAGCTGGGCTGCACCCAGCCGGCGGTCAGCCAGCAGATGAAGGCGCTGGAGAAGTCGGTCGGTACGCCGCTGGTGGCCCGCTCCGGCCGGGGCATGCAGCTCACCGAGGCGGGCCGGGTGCTGCTCAAGCACGCGGGCGGCATCCTCGCCGGGCTCACCGCCGCCGAGGAGGAGGTCGCCGCCATCGCCGGGCTGCGGGCCGGGCGGGTGCGGCTGGTCTCCTTCCCGACCGCCAGCTCCACCCTGGTGCCGCGCGCGGTCGCGGAGGTGCGGGCCTCGCACCCGGGGGTGCGGGTCTCACTGGTGGAGGCCGAGCCGCCGGAGGCGCTGGCGATGCTGCGGGCCGGGGAGTGCGAAGTGGCGCTGGCCTTCCGCTACCCGGATCTGCCGCTGCCGGTACGGGAGCAGCCGCCGGTCCACCAGGAGGAGCCGGTGGCGGCCGGCGGCCATGGCTCCCGGCGCGAGGCGCGGGCCGAGGCCGCGCTGGAGGCGGCGGCGTCCGCCGCTGCGGGTGACTGGTCGGAGCTGGTGGTCCGCCCGCTGCTGGACGACCGGCTGGTCGCGCTGGTGTCCGCCGGGCATCCGCTGGCGGAGCGCGGCGCGGGCCGGCCGGTCGGGCTGGTGGAGCTGGCCGGGGAGCAGTGGATCGCGGGTTGCCCGCAGTGCCGGGGCCATCTCGTGGAGCTGTGCCGCCGGGCGGGCTTCGAGCCGAGCATCGACTTCGCCACCGACGACTACCCCGCCGTGGTGGGCCTGGTCGCGGCCGGGCTGGGAGTGGCGGTGCTGCCGGGGTTGGCGCTGGAGTCGGTACGGCACACGGGCGTCGCGGTGGTGGAGCTGACCCCGCCCGCGGCGCGGCAGGTGGTGGCGCTCACCCTGCCGGACCTGGCGGGGGTGCCGGCGGTGGAGCTGATGCTGGACCGGCTGACCAGGGTGGCGGCCGGACGCCTGGCCCAGCCCGTCGGCTGACAGCTCGGGCGGTTGGCGGGCCGGCGGCCGGCGGCCGGTTTGCGGGTGGGCGGCCCGGCGTCGTCCGGTCCGGGTCGGCGCATTGCAGAAACGATCCTGCATGAGTGGTCCCGTACGGCCCGGCGGCCCGGCGCACTGCGGGGCCGCCGTTCAACACGGTCCGGTCGACGGCGCGATCAGCGGGATCTCCACCAGGCGGTGCCGGGCCCGGCCCTGGAGCTCCTCGCGTTCGTCCTCGGTCAGGCCGCCCCACACCCCGTACGGTTCGCGGACGGTCAGCGCGTGGGTGGCGCACTGCGTGCGGACCGGACAGCGCATGCACACCTCCTTGGCGGCCTGCTCGCGCGAGCTGCGGGCGGCGCCGCGCTCGCCCTCCGGATGGAAGAACAGGGAGCTGTCCACACCGCGGCAGGCGGCCGAGAGCTGCCAGTCCCACAGGTCAGCGTTGGGGCCGGGAAGGCGAGAGAAGTCTGCCATGGCTCATCCCCTCAAGGGTTTCGCGAGGCTCGGGGGCGGCTGCGTCGGCCGTCACGGCGAGGCTCCGGGACGTCAGTGCGAACACATGGAAATATGACCTACGGAGAGATCTATAGGACAAGATGCCCAGTGAGTTGCACAACAGGCTCTCTCTACCCAAATCCCATGAAAAAGGACTAAGAGTACAAGCCGGGTGGTGGCGTGTCCTGGGAGCCGGTGCACTCGTTGGGACTACACCGGACCCGCCGGGCGTGCAGGACGCGGCGCACGGCTCGGGCGGCGGGCGGCGATCGGTAACGGGTCGACCACGTAGAGTGGTGGAGGTGGCCGCCGACCCGTAACTCATTCGAGTGACGGTCGTTGGGAGTGCGGAGGCGGTTAGCGGGCGCCGGGCGTCGGGACCGATCGCGAGCAGTACGAGCGATCCGATCGAAGCCTGTCGTCATTGGCCGTGTCGGTGACGATTCGTACCAGCCAGGAGGCTCAACGTGACGCGGATCAGCTGCGGAGGACGGTCATGACATCCGTTCTCGTGTGCGACGATTCCCCGCTTGCCCGGGAGGCGCTCCGCCGCGCGGTGGCGACGGTGCCCGGGGTCGACCGGGTGACCACTGCCACCAATGGCGAGGAGGTCCTCCGCCGGTGGGTGGCGGACCGCTCCGACCTCGTCCTGATGGACGTCCGGATGCCCGGTCTGGGCGGGGTGGAGACGGTCCGGCGGCTGCTGTCGGCCGACCCCGGGGCCCGCATCATCATGCTGACGGTGGCCGAGGATCTCGACGGGGTGGCCCTCGCGGTCGCCGCCGGCGCCCGTGGCTACCTGCACAAGGACGCGTCCCGCGCCGAGCTGCGGGCCACCGTGACCCAGGCGCTGGCCGACCCGACCTGGCGGCTGGCCCCGCGTCGGCTGCGCTCGCCGGACATGGGCGCCGCGCCGACCCTCACCGCGCGGGAGATCCAGGTGCTGGAGGGGATGAGCCACGGCCGCAGCAACGCGGAGATCGGCCGTGAGCTGTTCCTCTCCGAGGACACGGTGAAGACCCACGCCCGCCGCCTGTTCAAGAAGCTCGGCGCCTCCGACCGCGCACACGCGGTCGCGCTGGGCTTCCGCTGGGGCCTGGTCCGCTGAGCGGTCGTAGGACGGGGGTCGCCGAGCGGCCCGTGGCGCCGGTGTCCGGCGCTACGGTGCGGGCGGCGGCACCCGCCCCGGAGGCGGGCGGGGCTCCCGTACCGCCTCCCGGCGGCTCCGGACCGGGCAGCCCCGTGCGCGGCGCGGGACCGCATGGTGTCAGCGGGCGCCGCAGGCCGCACCATAGAGGCATGGAGTACCTCGGGGACCCGCTGCCGGACGCCGCACCGCAGGCCACGGCCGTCACGGGCGGGGCAGCTCATAACGTTCCGGTGCACAAGTCCGGGGGCGGTGCCGCGTTTTCCGGTTCGACCAGGCACCATGGACCGATGCGCTACGACGAGGCGGCCGCTCCCGGCGAGGCAGACTTCGGCGCGGCCGTGCCCGAAGGAGCAGGCGCCGGACAGTCGCGTTCAGCCGGTCGGCAGGGGGGCCTCGGGGTGCGGAGGGTGGCGGAGACAGTGGCCGAGCCGACCCGTCAGTCGGCGCCGTCCATGGCGGTGGGCGACCTGGTCGTCCGCGCCGTCCAGGGGGACGGCCGCGCCACCGACGCGCTGCTGGCGCATGTCCACCCCCTGGTGCTGCGCTACTGCCGGGCCCGGCTGACCAGGCTGCCCGGCAACGCCCGGCACCACGTGGACGACGTGGCACAGGACGTCTGCCTGGCCGTGCTCTGCGCACTGCCCCGCTACCGGGACCAGGGCCGGCCCTTCGAGGCCTTTGTGTACGGGATCGCCGCGCACAAGATCGCGGATCTGCAGCGGGCCGCCATGCGCGGCCCCGCCTCCACGGCCGTCCCCGCCGACGTACTGCCGGAGACCGCCGACGAGGCGCTCGGCCCGGAGGAGCGCGCCCTGCTCAGCAGCGACGCCGCCTGGGCCCGTGAACTGCTCGCCTGCCTGCCGCGCCGCCAGCGGGAGCTGGTGCTGCTGCGGGTGGCCGCCGGGCTGACCGCCGAGGAGACCGGGGAGGTGCTGGGGATGTCGCCCGGCGCCGTCCGGGTCGCCCAGCACCGGGCGCTGACCCGGCTGCGGGCGCTGGCCGGGCAGGCCGACGGGGCCACCGGGCTGACCGCCTGAGCCCGGCGGCGGGCCGGGCCGACCGGGGTGTCGGCCCGAGGGGCCGTTGGCGTCAAGGGATGCCCGGGACGTCAAGGGGGCGGAAGTAAAGGTCTCCGGTCCCAGTAGCATGGAGTATCGGTGTCCGGGCGGAGCCCTCGGCGTCCCCGCAGTGCCTCAGGTGCGCCTTGCGCTCCCGAGCAGCCCCGTGCAGGTACCGGTGCGAGCACGCGGGCGGGCGGGGAGAAACCGGACGCCCTCCGGCTCTTCCGCCACATCCGACGAGATCGCGTCCAACTCCGACCATCGGATCGGTCCGGCCCACCACGGGAAGGTATTCATGTCCTCCAACGCCGCCGGCGTACCCGAGAAGTTCGCCATGCTCGGGCTCACCTACGACGACGTCCTGCTGCTCCCGGGCGCCTCCGAGGTGCTGCCGAACCAGGTCGACACCTCGTCCCGGATCACCCGGAACGTCTCCGTCAATATCCCGCTGCTCTCCGCCGCCATGGACAAGGTCACCGAGGCCCGGATGGCCATCGCGATGGCCCGCCAGGGCGGCGTCGGCGTGCTGCACCGCAACCTCTCGATCGAGGACCAGGTCAACCAGGTCGACCTGGTCAAGCGCTCCGAGTCGGGCATGGTGACCGACCCGATCACCGTCCGCCCGGACGCCACGCTGGCCGAGGCCGACGCGCTCTGCGCCAAGTTCCGGATCAGCGGCGTGCCGGTGACCGACGAGGCCGGCAAGCTGCTGGGCATCGTCACCAACCGCGACATGGCCTTCGAGTCGGACCGCAGCCGCCAGGTCCGCGAGGTCATGACGCCGATGCCGCTGATCACCGGCAAGGTCGGCATCTCCGGCGAGGATGCCATCGGGCTGCTGCGCCGCCACAAGATCGAGAAGCTGCCGCTGGTCGACGGCGAGGGCCGGCTCAAGGGCCTGATCACCGTCAAGGACTTCGTCAAGGCGGAGCAGTACCCCAACGCCGCCAAGGACGCCGAGGGCCGGTTGATCGTGGGCGCCGCGGTGGGCGTCGGGGACGCCGCGTACGACCGCGCGGTGGCGCTGGTCGAGGCGGGCGTGGACTTCCTGGTCATCGACAGCGCGCACGGCCACAGCCGGGGCATCCTGGACATGATCGCCAAGGTCAAGGCCAATGTCCGGGTCGACGTGGTCGGCGGCAACGTCGCCACCCGCGACGGCGCCCAGGCCATGATCGACGCGGGTGCGGACGGGATCAAGGTCGGCGTGGGCCCCGGCTCCATCTGCACCACCCGGGTGGTCGCCGGTGTCGGCGTGCCGCAGGTCACCGCGATCTACGAGGCCGCCCAGGCAGCCGGCGCGGCCGGTATCCCGCTGATCGGCGACGGCGGCCTCCAGTACTCCGGCGACATCGCCAAGGCCATCGCGGCCGGCGCCGACACCGTGATGCTGGGCAGCCTGCTGGCCGGCTGCGAGGAGTCGCCGGGCGAGCTGCTGTTCATCAACGGCAAGCAGTTCAAGTCCTACCGGGGCATGGGCTCGCTGGGCGCCATGCAGGGGCGCGGCCAGGGCACGTCCTTCTCCAAGGACCGCTACTTCCAGGACAATGTGCTCTCCGAGGACAAGCTCGTCCCCGAGGGCATCGAGGGCCAGGTGCCCTACCGGGGCCCGCTGGCCTCGGTGGTGCACCAGCTGATCGGCGGCCTGCGCTCCTCGATGGGCTACGCCGGTGCGGCCGACATCCCGGAACTCAAGGACAAGGGCCGGTTCGTCCGGATCACCGCCGCGGGCCTCAAGGAGAGCCACCCGCACGACATCCAGATGACGGTCGAGGCGCCGAACTACCCCGGCCGCTGACCGGTCAGAGCCGTGCCGACCGGGCCCGTCCACCGCTTCGCGCGGCGGGCGGGCCCGGCCCGTTGTGGCCCGCCCGCCGGACTCCGGGATACTGGGAACGACCGGAGTCGATGCCCGAACGGGCAGATCACCGGCCGTGACGAGATGTACACAGCGGAAGGGCTCGAAGTGACCGAGATCGAGATCGGGCGGGGCAAGCGCGGCCGGCGGGCGTACGCCTTCGACGACATCGCCGTCGTGCCGAGCCGGCGCACCCGGGACCCCAAGGAGGTCTCGATCGCCTGGCAGATCGACGCCTACCGCTTCGACCTGCCCTTCCTCGCGGCGCCGATGGACAGCGTGGTGTCGCCCGCGCAGGCCATCGCCATCGGCAAGCTCGGCGGTCTGGGGGTGCTCAACCTGGAGGGTCTGTGGACCCGGTACGAGGACCCCGAACCGCTGCTGGCCGAGGTCGCCGCGATGGACGACGAGCAGGCCGCCACCCGGCGCCTCCAGGAGATCTACGCCGAGTCGATCAAGCCGGAGCTGATCGGCCGCCGGATCAAGGAGGTGCGCGACTCCGGGGTGGTCACCGCCGCCGCGCTCTCCCCGCAGCGCACCGCCGAGTTCTCCAAGGCGGTCGTGGACGCGGGCGTCGACGTCTTCGTGATCCGGGGCACCACGGTCTCCGCCGAGCACGTCTCCGGCGCGGCCGAACCGCTCAACCTCAAGCAGTTCATCTACGAGCTGGACGTGCCGGTGATCGTCGGCGGCTGCGCCACGTACACCGCCGCGCTGCACCTGATGCGCACCGGCGCGGCCGGGGTGCTGGTCGGCTTCGGCGGCGGCGCCGCGCACACCACCCGTACCGTGCTGGGCATCGAGGTCCCGATGGCGACCGCCGTCGCGGACGTGGCGGCGGCCCGCCGCGACTACATGGACGAGTCCGGCGGCCGGTACGTGCACGTCATCGCGGACGGCGGCGTCGGCTACAGCGGCGATCTGGCCAAGGCCGTGGCCTGCGGCGCGGACGCGGTGATGATCGGTGCCGCGCTGGCCCGCGCCACCGACGCGCCCGGCCGGGGCCACCACTGGGGCATGGAGGCCGTCCACGAGGAGCTGCCGCGCGGCAAGCGGGTGCACCTGGGCACCGTGGGCACCACCGAGGAGATCCTGCTCGGCCCCTCGCACACCCCCGACGGCACCATGAACCTCTTCGGCGCGCTGCGCCGGGCGATGGCCACCACCGGCTACTCCGAGCTCAAGGAGTTCCAGCGGGTCGAGGTCACCGTCGCACCGCACGCCAGCCACCGCTGATCCGGTCGGACAGACCCGAGGGGCCCGGCACCGCCGTTTGCGGCGCTGCCGGGCCCCTCGGCCGCATCCCGGTCAGCCGTGAGCGCCGGACCGCTTGGCGAGCGCGAACCCCATGTACCCGGCGACGGCGAAGAACAGCACGTCCATCACACCGAGCTGCTCCTTCCAGGCGTCGTACAGCGTCCCGGTGTGGTCCAGCATCAGCGTGGAGACCGAGATGCCCAGCTCGTGCTGCGCCAGCAGCGCGATGCCGAACAACTGCCCGAGGAAGACGCCCAGCAGGGCGAGCGGCACGCCCAGCACCGGCAGCGTCTGGCTGCGCCCGCCGACCTTGCCGAGTGCCGCGCCCACCAGCGCGCCCACCGCCAGCGCGGCATAGCTGAACTCGCGCTCGGTGACCCGGATCAGGCCGCCGTACAGCGCTGCGGCGACCAGGGCCGCGACCACACCGGCCAGCGCGCCGAGGGCCGCCCGGGAGGCGGTGGCCGGCGGCGCGGGGGCGATCGGCGCCTGGAGGTACGGGGACGGCGGGGGCGGCACCGGGCCGCCGAACTCCCCGGTCGGCGGCGGGATCGGCGCGCCGAACTCCCCGGCGGGCGGCGGCAGCGGTGCGCCGGACCGGCCGGCCGGCGGTGGCGGCAGCGGAGCCCCGGCGGGCGGCGGCACGGTGGTGTCGGGCGTGGGTGCTGGCTGGTCCATGGAGGTCCCCCGAGGAGAGTGAACGCGGACGTGCCGCACCCGGCCCCGTCGGGGCCGGGGCGCGAGCACGGGAATGGGCGGGAAGGCTAGCAGTGCCGGACGCCCGTTCCCAGAGCATTTCCGTGAGCGAGCGGCCACGCAGCGCCGATCGGCGCCGGTCGGGAACCGGAACCGGCGATCTCGCGTCTCAGTGCCTGCACCCGCCGGGGGCCGCCCGTCCGGCGATGGCCAGGGGCCGACTATGGGTCGGACGGGGGTTCAGGAGATGATGGGCGCCCTGGGCGTCCGGGGCGCGGGAGCACCCGTGGACACCGCCCCGCCCGACCCCGGTCCCGTACCGCACGGCGCGTGCGTCGGGGCCGACGCACCATCATGTCGACCGGCAGCAGTAGGGGATCGCATCCATGACCGAGGCGCAGGGTTCCACCGGCCGACTCCTGGCGGGCCGCTACCGACTGGAGTCGGTGCTCGGCCGCGGCGGCATGGGCACCGTGTGGCGCGCCGAGGACGAGATGCTCGGACGGGTCGTCGCGGTCAAGGAGCTGCGCTTCCACGGCGGCGTCGACGAGGAGGAGAAGCGCCGGCTGATCACCCGCACCCTGCGCGAGGCCAAGGCCACCGCCCGAATACGCCATGTCGCCGCCGTCACCGTCTTCGACGTGGTCGAGGAGGACGACCGGCCGTGGATCGTCATGGAGCTGGTCGAGTCCCGCTCGCTGTCCGACGTGATCAAGCAGGACGGCCCGCTGAAGCCGCGCCGCGCCGCCGAGATCGGCCTCGACCTGCTGGGCGTGCTGCGCTCCGCGCACGGCCACGGCATCCTGCACCGCGACGTCAAGCCGTCCAATGTGCTGATCGGGGACGACGGCCGGGTGGTGCTCACCGACTTCGGCATCGCCAGCGTCGAGGGCGACCCCTCGGTCACCTCCACCGGCATGCTGGTCGGCGCCCCCTCGTACATCTCGCCGGAGCGGGCGCGCGGTCAGAAGCCCGGCCCGCCCGCCGACCTGTGGTCGCTCGGCGCGACGCTGTACGCCATGGTGGAGGGCAAGCCGCCGTACGACCGGGGCTCCGCGATCTCCACCCTGACCGCCGTGATGACCGAGGACCTGAAGACCCCGGGCAACGCCGGGCCGCTGCGCCCGGTCATCGAGGGGCTGCTGCACAAGGACCCGGACGAGCGGCTGGACGAGCCCACCACGCGGTCGATGCTGCGCCGGATCATCGCCGAGTCGGCCGAGTCGGCCGAGACCGCCGAGGCCGCACCGCTCGCCGCCGCCGAGACCACCGTGCTGCCCGCCGTGCTGCCCGCCGTGGACGCGGCGAAGGACGGGCCCCGTACCGTGCCGCCGAAGGGCGGCGCACCCGTGGCGGAGGCCCCCGAGCCCGCTGCTGCCCCCGCCGCCGAGCCCACCGGCGGGCCCGCCGCCGGGAGCGGCGACGCGGACCGGCCCGAGCCCGGCAAGCGCGGCGCCGGAGCACTGGGCGGACTGCTGGGCACCGTACGGGTCGGCAGCCGGACGGCGCCGGAAGCCCCGGCGGCCACACCGCCCGCCGCCGAGCCGGCCGGGCCTGCGGCGGAGGCCCCGGCCACCGCCGTGCTGCCGGTCACCGGGCCGGACGGCGGCGAGCGGCCGCCCGGCGGCGGCACCGTGTACGGGGGCGGGATCGGGCACCGCATCCGCGAGTGGCGCTCCCAGCCGCCCGCCGAGCGCCGCCCCACCCCGCAGGCGCTGCTGATCTACCTGGTCGTGCTGGTGCTGCTGGCCACCGGCATCGTGCTCGGCGTCCGCGCCCTGTCGGGCGGCGACGGCAACCGGGACCGGGCCACCGGCGGCCACCCCGCCACCGGGTCGCCCAAGCCGTCCGACCCGGCGCCCGCCCCGCCCGCGACGGCCGGATCGCCGTCCCCGGCCACCACGCCACCGGCCACCCCGTCCGGCTCGACCGCCCCGTCCGGCTCGACCGGTCCGTCCGGCTCGACCGCTCCGACCGGTTCGACCACGCCGTCCGACCCGGAGACCGGCACCGGGCCGGTGGCAGGCGGCGGCGACGACGGTGGCGACGGCGACGACAGCGGGAACGGCGGCGGGAGCAGCGACGGCGACGCCGCCGTCCCGGCGGGCTACCAGACCTACACCAGCAACGGCGAGGACTTCTCCATCGCCGTGCCCAAGGGCATGAAGTACACCGGCGTCGCCAAGGACGGCGGTGACCAACTGGAGTACAAGGGCCTGGTGCTGATCGTCCAGCGGCGCACCGATGCCTCCGCCAGCGCACTGGACGACTGGCGGGACCGGGAGAGCCAGTCCCACTCGGGCTGGCCGGACTACCAGCGGATCGGGGATGTGCACCAGGTCTCCTACCGGGGCTGGAACGCCGCCGACTGGGAGTGGACCTACAACCGGGGCCCGGCCGCCAAGCACAGTCTCAGCCGTGCCTTCGTGGTCGACAAGAAGCACGCCTACCTCATCCAGTGGATCACGCCCGAGGACAAGTGGGACAGCGCCGCCGCCAAGGAGGCGCGCGACGTCGCCTTCCGCACCTTCGAGCCCGAGGACTGACCGGGCGTCATCGGGTGTCCGGCGCCGCGCCGCCGGGCAGGCGCTGCCGGTGATGTCGTCGGCGGCCCGTACGCTGGGCCTCGGAGGGAGGTCCATTGCCACCAGCGTCGGGACGGCTGCTGGCCGGGCGGTACCAGCTCACGGACCGTTCGGAGGACGCCGACGCGCCCGTGTCCTGCGTGGCCCTGGACACGCTCAGTGGCCTCCCGGTCGTGCTGGAGGCCACCCCGCTGCCCGAGCTGGTCAGCGCCGAGATGCTGGACGACGGCCTGGACACCGTCTACGGCCTGCCGCCGGAGGAGCCCGAGGCCCCCGGCGGCCCCCGCCCGCCCCGGACCGATGCCCTCGTCGTACGGGCCGTGCGCCGCGCCGCCGAGGCCGCGGACGCGGTGCCGGCCCACCCCCGGCTGCTCCAGGTCTTCGAGGTGTTCGAGCAGGACGGCTACCTCTGGGTGGTCGGCGAGCACCTGCCCGGGGTACCGCTCGCCCGGCTGCTGGAGCGCGGACCGCTGCCGCCGTACCGGGTCGCGGAGATCGCCGGTGATCTGCTGGGCGCGCTGCACGCCGTGCACGCCGCCGGGCTGATGCACGGCAACATCACCGCCGAGACGGTGCTGGTCTGCGAGGACGGCACCGCGATGCTCGGCGGTCTGAGCACCGGCGCCGCCCAGGAGGCACTGTCCGAGGGCACCGGCGCCGATGCGGCGGGCGGCCCCGATCCGGGGGCCGAGCCGGGGGCCGGGCCGGACGGCACCGGCTGGACGTTGGCCCGGCTGCGCGCCCGCGACACCCGCGCCGCGCTCACCGGGCCGTGCGCCGAGCGCTGGGCGCCGGAGCAGGTCGGGCCGGTGCGCGACGGGCAGTTCCCCCAGCCCAGGAGCCCCCAGCCCAGGAGCCCCCAGCCGTGGAGCCCGCAGCTCGGCGCGCCGGTCGGCCCGGCCGCCGACTGCTGGGCGGTCGGCGTGCTGCTCTTCCGGGCCCTCAGCGGCCGCGCCCCCTACCCGGAGGACGACATGGCCGTCCTCTTCGACGCCGTCCGGGCGGGCCGCCAGGCGTCCGCCGGGACCTGCGGCATGCTGCGCCCGCTGGTGGAGGAGCTGCTGCACCCCGACCCCGCCGCCCGGCCCCGCCCGGCGCAGCTGCGGGAGCGGCTGGTGGAGCTGCTGGCCCGCGCCCCGGAGCCGTACGACCCGGACGCCGCCTCGGTCGCGGCGCTGCTGCCCGCCGTCCGCCCGGCGGCGGCGCTGGAGCGGCCGGCCCGGGGTGGGATCGGCCGCCGCCGGGGCGGGGCACCGGTGCCGCACCCGGACCATCCGCACGGGCCGCCCCGGCACGCGGGCCGCCGCCCCGGTCGGCTGCGCGGGCTGCTCGGTCCGCTGCTGGTCGGCGGTGTGGTGCTGACGGTGCTGCTGGTGCTGCTGGTGGCCGCGCTGCTGACCGGTTGACGCTGCTGACCGGTCGGCTGACCGGTTGGCTGACCGGTTGACTGACCGGTTGACGGGGGCGGCCGGTGCGTTACAGCCGGATCACGCGGGTGGGGTCGGGATAGGCCGGGTCGGCTCGGGCGCCTAACCTGTCCCCAGTACATGTTCGAGTGGTGAGCAGTGGCCGCTCCGGGTAGACCCGGGGTGACGGGCGACGGGGGTCGTCGTGCGATGCCGCACCACCTGCCGGTGCGGCGGTACGCAGACGAGGGGGAGCACGGATGGGTACGCAGGACGGTTCCGTACCGGGCGCCGCCGCGACCCCGGGCGGCGCTGAGGCCGCCGCCGACCGCGCCGAGGACGCCGCAGGTGCCGGCTCGGGCAGAGCCGGCACCGGCGGCACGGAGCGGGCGGGCGGGGCGGACCGGGCGGGCAGGGCGGCCGGTTCCGGGCCACCGCCCCGGGGGCCGCGCGACGGGCGGCTGCTGGCCGGGCGCTATCTGCTCGGTGACCGGCTGGGCCGGGGCGGCATGGGCACGGTCTGGCGGGCCGAGGACCGGATGCTCGACCGCGAGGTGGCGGTCAAGGAGCTGAGCATCGGTCACCTCCCGGAGGAGGACCTCGTGATCCTCCAGACGCGGATGAAGCAGGAGGCCCGCGCGGCCGCCCGGATCAAGCACCCGGGCGTGATCACCATCCACGATGTGCTGGAGCAGGACGGCCGCCCGTGGATCGTGATGGAGCTGATCGACGGCCGCTCGCTGGCTGACGTGGTCTCCGAGGAGGGCACCCTGCTGCCCCGCGACGCCGCCGACGTCGGCGCCCAGGTGCTGGCCGCGCTGCACCGGGGCCACCAGGTCGGCGTGCTGCACCGCGATGTGAAGCCCGCCAATGTGCTGCTGGAGAGCGGTACCGGCCGGGTGGTGCTCACCGACTTCGGCATCGCCACCTTCGAGGGCTCCACCTCGCTGACCCGGCCCGGCGACCTGGTCGGCTCGCCCGACTACCTGGCCCCCGAGCGGGCGCAGGGCCACCGGCCGGGGCCGGAGTCCGACCTGTGGGCGCTCGGCGCGACCCTGTACGCGGCAGTCGAGGGCGAATCCCCGTTCAGCCGCCCCTCGCCGCTCTCCACGCTGGCCGCCGTGGTGGGCGAGCCGCTGCCCGAGCCGCGCAGCGCCGGGGCGCTGATGCCGGTGCTGCGGGCGCTGCTCCAGAAGGACCCCCGGGACCGGCCGAGCGCCGACGAGGCGATGCGGATGCTGGAGGGCGTCGCCGCCGGGCACACCCTGGGCATCACCCTGGGGCCGCCCGCCGCGCAGCGGACGCCCACCCAGGTGGTGCCGGTGGTGGACCGCACCGGCGGCGCATCCGACGGCGCCCGGCCGGCCGAGGCCCGACCCGGTGGCGCCCGCCCCGCCGAGGCGCCCACCCCGCTGTTGGCCGCGAGCCCGCCCGGCGGCGGCCCGCAGCAGCCCGCCCCGCCGTTCCCGGCGGCCCGGGGCGGCCACTCCGCCGGTACGGTGCGCCGCTCCGGTCGGCGCCGGGCCGGGCTGCTGGTCGCGGCCGCGCTGGTGGCGGCGCTGCTGGGCGGCGGCGTGGCGTATCTGGCGGTCGCCCAGCGGAGCGGCGACTCCGTCGGGCCCGCCGCCGTCGCCTCGCCCACCCCGACCGCGTCGGCGTCGCCGTCCGACTCCCCGTCCGACTCCCCGTCCGCCTCGCCCACCGGCGGTACGGACCGGGAGCGGCCGCCCGCGCCGGACGGCTACCGCTGGGCGGACGACCCGGACGGCTTCCGCTTCCTGCTGCCGGACTCCGCCGACCAGCCGTGGACGCGGGCGATCAACCAGGGGCAGATCGACTACAGCCCCGACGGCAACAACCACTATCTGCGCTTCTCGGTGATCACCGGCCAGACCGCCACCCCGCTCCAGCACGCCGAGACCATGGAGCAGACCGTCAGCCAGTCGGCGGGCTACCAGCAGCTCCAACTGGTCGAGAACGACTACAAGGGCCACACCGGCGCCGTCTGGGAGTTCACCTACAACGCCGTCAGCGGCCCCCGGCATGTGATCGAGCAGCTCTACCGGGTGGGCGGCACCGAGTACGCGATCTACCTCTCGTACCCGGAGGCCGACTGGAAGACCGGCGAGCAGCGGTTCTACACCGTACGCAACAGCTTCACCCCGACCGGCGGCTGATCCGCCGCCGGGCCCCGGGAGCCGCCGGACCCCCGGGAACCGCCGGGCCCCGAGGTCCGGCGGGCGCGTACGGTGGAAGGAAGGCCGGGGGCGGGTCCGACCGCTCCGGTGCCGCGCCGCCAGGTGCTCCGGGAGGAGGCCGTCATGGCCGTCACGGACCGGCTGCCGCAGCAGCCCCAGCAGGTGGACGCAGTGGTCGTGGGCATGGGGCCGGGCGGCGAGGAGGTCGCCGGGCGCCTGGCCGACACCGGCTTGGACGTGGTCGGCGTCGATGAGCGGCTGCTGGGCGGCGAGTGCCCGTACTGGGGGTGCATCCCGTCCAAGATCATGGTGCGGGCGGCCGGGCTGGTGGCCGAGGCGCACCGCATCCCGGGCACGGCCGGCACCGCGATGGTGCACCCCGACTGGCGGCCGCTGGCCCGGCGGGTGCGGCGGGCCACCGACGACTGGAGCGACGCGGCGGCGGTCGACCGCTTCACCGCCCGGGGCGGGCGCTTTCTGCGCGGCCGGGGCCGGCTGACCGCCCCCGGCGAGGTGACCGTGGAGACGGCCGACGGCGGTGAGGTGGTGCTGCGGCCGCGCCGGGCGGTGGTGATCGCGGTCGGTTCGGAGCCCGCCGTACCGCCGGTGCCGGGGCTGGCCGCCACGCCGTACTGGACCAACCGGGAGGCGATCGAGGCCACCGAGGCGCCCGAGTCGCTGCTGGTGCTGGGCGGCGGCGCGGTCGGTCTTGAGTTGGGCCAGGTGTTCCAACGGTTCGGCACGGCGGTGACGGTGGTGGAGGTGGCGCCCCGGCTGCTGGGCCAGGAGGAGCCGGAGGTCGCGGAGCTGCTGGTCCGGGTGCTGTCGGATGACGGGGTGGAGGTCCACACCGGGGCCGACCTGGAGTCGGTGTCGTACGCCGACGGCCGGTTCACGGTGCGGTGTGCGCGCGGTGAGCGGCTGGCGGCGCAGCGGCTGCTGGTGGCGACCGGGCGGTGGGTGGACCTGGCCCGGTTCGGCGCGGGGGTGCTGGAGGTGGACGAGGGTGCGGCCGCGCTGCCGGTGGACGCCCGGATGCGGGTACGGACGCCGGGCGGGCCCGGGGTGTGGGCGGTCGGGGATGTGACCGGGCACGGTGCGTTCACCCATGTGGCGGTGTACCAGGCCGATGTGGCGGTGCGGGCGATCCTCGGCCGGGGCGGTCCGCAGGCCGAGTACCACGCGGTGCCCCGGGTCACCTTCACCGACCCGGAGATCGGCGCGGTGGGCCTCACCGAGGCGCGGGCCCGGGAGCGCGGGCTGCCGGTCCGGATCGGTCGGGCCGACCTGGCGGCGAGCGCCCGGGGCTTCGTCCACGGGCCGGGCAACGACGGCTTCGTCAAGCTGGTGGTGGACGCGGACAGCGGCGTACTGGTCGGTGCGACGGCCGTCGGCCCGACCGGCGGCGAGACCCTGGGCGTCCTCACCCTCGCGGTCCAGGCCCGCATCCCCGTCACCGAGCTGGCCCGGACCGTCTGGGCCTACCCCACCTTCCACCGCGCCATCGCCGACGCCCTCGCCGCCCTCAGCTGAGCCTGCTGTCGGCTCCGGGCACGCGGGGGAACCGGGTGTGATCTCCCTCTCGGCCTGCGGGGAATGGGCTTGTATGCTCACGCTTCGTACCGAGTCGCAGTCCCCGTCCCCGCAGGGGGTCGGCAGGCGATCCGCGTCCGAGCGAAGCACCCGGCACGGGCACATTCACCCGCGCCCCCGGTCGGCACCGGTCAGTGCTCCGCAGGACCGCGGGCCGCCATGGGCTGGTCAGACGCCGGTCCGCGATGCGGTCCGGGACTGGAAGGCTGCACCTGCCCCAGGGCGCAAGCCCGAGATCCCTTTCCGAGGAGACCGGTGAACACCACCGACCAGCATCCCATCGCCCGACCGGTACCGCTGCGGCAGCGCCGCTCGGCCCGCAGCACCGCCGGGCTGCTGATCGCCGCCGCCGCTCTGGTGGTCGGCGCCACCGCGTGCAGCGGCTCCACCGGGGCGGCGGGCGCCGCACCGGCCGCCGGGGACGCCGGGGCGAGCGCGCCGGCGGCGACGGCCACCCCGGAGAGCGTGGAGTCGGTGTCGGCCGAGGTCGCCGCCGCTCGGGCCGCCGCCGCAGCGGAGCTGAAGACGGTGCAGGGCCAGGGCAACGCCGTGGGCGACATCACGCTCTCCGGCGTCCCGGCGAGCACCGCGCACGGCCACCCCGCCGCGACCGTGAAGATCAGCAACCACTCCGGCCGGACGGCCTCGTACGCGGTGCTGGTCGATTTCGTGGACGCCTCGGGGAAGACGGTGGAGAGCACGGTGACGGCCCTGCACGACCTGGGCGACGGGCAGACCGCGACCCTGCTCACCTTCGGTACCAAGTCCAGCCGCACCACGACCACGCCGAAGGTGGCCAAGGCGCAGCGCAGCTGAGCCGGGCCGCCCGGGGAGGGGCGGGGAACCGCGCCAGTGATCGATGGCGGAAATCGGGATTCACGGTTACCGGCGGGTATCCAACCGGCGTCGGAGCGCCTACGCTTCGCGGTATGACGGAAACCACGCTGAGCGGTCAGGGCGGGGACCAGTCACCCGGGAGGAAGTCACCCGGGAGGAAGTCACCCGGGAGCACGTCACCCGGGACGGAGCGGGGCAACCCCGTCGCCCCCGGCGGCGGCCGGACGGTCACCGACGCGGTCACCGAAGCGCTGGTCGCCCGGCTGGCGCGGGGCGTCACCGCCGGGGCCGCGCCGACCCTCGTCCGCACCCGGGCGCCGTTCACCGGCGAGGTGCTGGCGGCGCTGCCCGAGTCCACGCCCGCCGACGTCCGGGAGGCGTACCGCCGGGCCCGCGCCGCCCAGCCGGGCTGGGCCGCGCTGCCGGTCCGCCGCCGGGCGGCCGTACTGCTGCGCTTCCACGACCTGCTGCTGCGCCGGCAGGACGAGGTGCTGGACCTGGTCCAGGCGGAGACCGGCAAGTCCAGGCTGCACGCCTTCGAGGAGGTGCTGGCGGTGGCCGGCGCCGCCCGCCACTACGGCCGGGCCGCCGCCGGGTACCTCAGGGACCGCCGCCGGGGCGGCGCCGTACCGCTGCTCACCCACACCGTGGAGGCCCGCCGCCCCAAGGGCGTCATCGGCCAGATCTCCCCGTGGAACTACCCGCTGGAACTCTCCGTCGGCGACGCGCTGCCCGCCCTGGTGGCCGGAAACGCCATCGTCAACAAGCCCGACACCCAGACCGCGCTGACCGCGCTCTGGGCCCGCGAGCTGTTCACCGAGGCCGGCCTGCCCGCCGACCTGTGGCACATCGTGGTGGGCGACGGCCCGGTGGTCGGCCCGGCCGTGGTGGAGGGCGCCGACTACGTCTCGTTCACCGGCTCCACCCGCACCGGCCGCGACGTCGCCCAGCGCGCCGCCGCCCGCCTGGTCGGCGCCTCCCTGGAGCTCGGCGGCAAGAACGCGATGCTGGTGCTGGCCGACGCCGACCTCGACCGGGCCGCCGAGGGCGCCGTACGGGCCTGCTTCTCCTCCGCCGGGCAGCTCTGCATCTCCATCGAACGGCTGCTGGTCCACCGCGACGTGGCCGATGCCTTCCTGGAGCGGTTCACCGCCCGGGTGCGGGCGATGCGGCTGGGCACCGGCCTGGCGTACGGGGCAGACATGGGCTCGCTGGTCTCCCGGCGCCAGCTGGACGCGGTGACCCGGCACGTGGACGAGGCGGTACGGCTCGGCGCCACCGTGCTCACCGGCGGCCGCCCCCGGCCCGACCTCGGCCCGCTGTTCTACGAGCCCACCGTGCTGGACGGCGTCCAGGACACCATGGCCGTCTGCGCCGAGGAGACCTTCGGCCCGGTCGTCTCGGTCTACCGCTTCGCCACCGAGGACGAGGCCGTCACCCGCGCCAACGCCACCCCCTACGGCCTCAACTCCAGCGTCTGGACCCGCGACACCCGGCGCGGCCGGGCCGTCGCCGCCCGGCTGCGCACCGGCACCGTCAACATCAACGAGGCGTACGCCGCCGCGTACGGCTCCAGCGGCGCCCCGATGGGCGGCATGGGCGACTCCGGGCTCGGCCGCCGCCACGGCGTGGAGGGCATCCACAAGTACACCGAGGCGCAGACCGTCGCCACCCAGCGGCTGCTGCCCATCGCCCCCTCGCTGGGCATGGACGACGCCGCCTTCGCCGCCTTCTTCACCCGCAGCCTCAAGGCGCTGAAGGCGCTGCGCCTCAAGTAGCCTCCGGACGGGCCAGGCGGACCGCCGCGCCGCAGCGGGGGGTGCGGCATGCCCGAAGGAGTCCTGACGACGCCGCCGGAGGTGCCGCCGAAGCGGCCGGCGGCGCCGGAGTGGCTGGCCCGAGCACGCCAGGCGACCCGAGCAGTACGGGCAACCCGAGCAGTACGGGCGACCCGAGCAGTACAGGCAAAGGGCCCCGCGGCGGGCGGGGCCCTTTGTCATACAGCACACGGCGTCAGGGCAACGCCGGTGCTGAGGTGACGGCGCCGGGGGAGGAGCGCCGTCCTGCGGTTTGGCCTCTGTACCGGCCCGTGGCGGGTGCGCCCTGGGCACGGAGATGTGATCACTGAGCGTGAGCAGGCAATCGTTGTCACCCCACTGTTTCGGCCACGCTCGCACCGGTGGCCACCGAGGTGGTGGGCGCCGTCCCGGTGAACCCCTCACCAGCATCGTGGGGGACCGGCGGGGTTGTGTGCAACTGGTTCGACAGACTCGGGTGCCGCCGATTTCCGGCCCCGGGCGGGAGCGGAGCCACCGGGAGCCGCCCCCCGGAGATCGTCACGCTGCGCAAAGAATGCGCCATGGGCGCATGGCATGGGCGTGTGCGCTGGTAGAGCTGTCGCGCGCCCCGCGTACGGTCGGGGCGACGCCGTCGGCGGGGCGGCCGACCCGGGCGTCCCCGGAGCCGGCCGCCCTTCCTTTTCAGTCGTGACCGGGCCGCTGTCCCCTGCTTTCCGGTCACAGCACCGGCGCGGTGTCCCACGGCGCGGGCCCGGTCCGGTCGGCGCGAGCCGACGCGGGGCGGGCCACGCGCCTCAACGCGCCGGTGGACTGGAAGTTCCACGCGTGGTCCTACATGCCGCACTGGACGGCCCCGTGCGAGGGGCCGGCGGTCCGCCCTGGCTGGTGCGGGAGCGCTCGTACGGTCATGGTGCTCAACGAGCCCGGACGGTGGCCGGTCACGCCCACCGGGTGTGGCGAACGGGTGAATGGCGGGGCGTCCGAGCGCGGTAAAGCGGTGGCCCGTCCGGTGGCGGCGGGCCATACTGGCGGTATGTCCAGCGCAGCGCGGCACTTCTCGTTTGGCTATGGCACCGGCAGGTCCGGTTGCCGAGCCGCTGCTGCGTGAACGACTGACGCACAGACCGCACAGGCGCCCCGGGCCGACCAGGCCCGGGGCGCCTGTCGTGCGTCGCGGGCCGGGTCGGGCGGCGGGGCACCCCGTCCCGAGGAACGAGGACCATGACCGCCACCCCCACCCCCACCCAGCCCGGCACCGCTCCCGAGGCCGAGGCCCAGACCGAGACCCAGACCGACACCGCCGCCGAGGCCGCCGCCGTGATCGCCAGCGCCCGCGCCCGGATCGACGATCTCGACGGCCGGATCATCGCCCTGGTCAAGCAGCGCGCCGCCGCCTCCGCCGAGGTGCAGGCGGCCCGCCGCTCCGTCGGCGGCCCCCGGCTCGCGCTCTCCCGCGAACTGCAGATCCTGGAGCGCTTCCGCACCGAGCTGGGCCGCCCCGGCACCGAGGTCGCCAAGCTGCTGCTGGAGCTATGCCGCGGCCCGATGTGATCCACCGGCCGGGGCCCCGCCGCCTGCCCGGCGGGCTGCGGGGCCCCGGCCGGTAGACTGGGGTTCCGACCCCCCGCAGCACCCGCCGGAAGGCCGCACGTGTCATCAGCGACCCCCGTACAGACCGAGCAGACGACCGACACCGTCCTGGTCGTCGACTTCGGTGCCCAGTACGCCCAGCTCATCGCCCGCCGGGTCCGTGAGGCCCGCGTCTACAGCGAGATCGTCCCGCACAGCATGCCGGTGGCGGAGATGCTGGCCAAGAACCCCAAGGCGATCATCCTGTCCGGCGGCCCCGCCTCCGTGTACGCGGACGGCGCCCCGGCGGTGCAGCGGGAGCTGTTCGAGGCCGGCGTGCCGGTCTTCGGCATCTGCTACGGCTTCCAGGCGATGGCCCTGGCCCTGGGCGGCACCGTCGCCCACACCGGCCTGCGCGAGTACGGCCGCACCCCGATGCGGGTCGGGCGGCCCGGCTCCACCCTCTTCGAGGGCGTGCCGGGCGACCCGTCGGTGTGGATGTCGCACGGCGACTCGGTCTCCGAGGCGCCCGACGGGTTCACCGTCACCGCCGCCACCGACGGCGCGCCGGTCGCCGCCTTCGAGTGCGACGCGCGCAAGCTGTACGGCGTCCAGTACCACCCCGAGGTGCTGCACTCGGAGCACGGCCAGCAGGTGCTGGAGCACTTCCTCTACCGGGGCGCCGGGCTCTCCCCCGACTGGACCACCAGCAATGTGGTGGAGGAGTCGATCGAGGCGGTCCGCGCCCAGGTCGGCACCAAGAAGGTCATCTGCGGTCTCTCCGGCGGCGTGGACTCCGCAGTGGCGGCGGCCCTGGTGCAGAAGGCGGTCGGTGACCAGCTGACCTGCGTCTTCGTCGACCACGGCCTGCTGCGCAAGGGCGAGGCCGAGCAGGTCGAGAAGGACTTCGTGGCCGCCACCGGCGTCCAGCTGAAGGTGGTCGACGCCCAGGAGCGCTTCCTGGCCGCGCTGGCCGGGGTGAGCGACCCCGAGCAGAAGCGCAAGATCATCGGCCGGGAGTTCATCCGGGTCTTCGAGCAGGCCGCCCGTGAGGTGGTCGAGGAGGCCGGCGCCACCGGCGAGCCGGTGGAGTTCCTGGTCCAGGGCACCCTCTACCCCGATGTGGTGGAGTCCGGCGGCGGCACCGGCACCGCCAACATCAAGTCGCACCACAACGTCGGCGGCCTCCCCGAGGACATGCGGTTCCAGCTGGTCGAGCCGCTGCGCCGCCTCTTCAAGGACGAGGTCCGGATGGTCGGGCTGGAGCTCGGCCTGCCCGGTGAGATCGTCTGGCGCCAGCCGTTCCCCGGCCCCGGCCTGGGCATCCGGATCGTCGGCGAGGTCACCCGGGAGCGGCTGGAGCTGCTCCGCGAGGCCGACGCCATCGCCCGCGCCGAGCTGACCGCGGCCGGCCTGGACCGCGACATCTGGCAGTGCCCCGTCGTGCTGCTCGCGGACGTCCGCTCGGTCGGCGTCCAGGGCGACGGCCGCACCTACGGCCACCCGATCGTGCTGCGCCCGGTCTCCTCCGAGGACGCCATGACGGCCGACTGGTCGCGGGTCCCGTACGACGTGCTGGCGAAGATCTCCACCCGGATCACCAACGAGGTCGCGGACGTCAACCGCGTCGTGCTGGACGTCACCAGCAAGCCCCCGGGCACCATCGAGTGGGAGTGACCCCGGTCACCCCCTCGGTCAACGGCGCCGCCATCCGACACACGTTCGGGTGGCGGCGCCGCCGTTTCCCGCCCTCTACGCTGGTACGGAGGCCAGAATCCCGTGCCATGGGAGGAAGCATGACCGCAGAGCCGCTGCCCCAGCCGAAGCAGTCGGCAGTCCCGGACTGGCTGATCCCGCCGGAGGCCGGCTTCACCGCCGACGACTTCCTGCGGATGACCGCACTCCCGCCGCATTCGGAGTTGATCGACGGAAGCCTGATCTTTGTCAGCCCGCAGAGGCTTTTCCACACTTTGGCCATGGATCTGCTGGTGTACGGCCTGCGCCGGACCGTTCCGGAGAACCTGCGGGTGCGACGTGAAATGAGCGTCCTGCTGGAGCCGCGGCAGTGCCCGGAGCCGGACATCACGGTCGTGCGGGCCGAAGCGGACGCCGACCCCGACCAGACGCGCTACCAGGCCGCTGACGTGCTGCTCGCCGTCGAGGTGGTCTCACCGGATTCGGAGATCCGGGACCGGGAGCGCAAGCCGCAGCTCTACGCCCGGGTGGGCATTCCGCACTACTGGCTGGTCGACCGGTCCGAGAACGGGAGTCCCACTGTGTACACCTATGAGATCGACCCGACGGCCCGGGTCTATGCGCTCACCGGCATCCACCACGACCGGTTGAAGCTCACCGTTCCGTTCGAGATTGATATCGACTTGTCGGACATCGAACACCTGTAGTCCGGACTCTTCCGCTACGGCCGGGGTCGTGGTCTGCTGTCCTTGCGGCGGCTGACGGGTCGTCTGCTACGCCGCGCGGCGCGTATCGAATCGTCTGCGCCTCCTAGGTTTGTCACTCAGAGGCGAAGCACGGAGAGGTGCGTTATGGCGGACAGGGCAGACGATGGCGGCGCGGCGGTGACGCCGGGGCCCAGCGGTGGGAAATCGCAGGTGGGCGGGGTTGCGGGGCTCCGGGAACTCGGCTCCCGGTATGCGTTGCTGCCGCTGCGGATCTTCCTTGGGGTGACCTTCGTCTACGCGGGCATCGACAAGCTCGCGGACGCGCACTACCTGGCCGGCGCGGCCGACTCCGCGTCGTTCGTGGCGCAGACCCGGGCGGTGCGGGGCAGCAGCCCGATCGGCCCGCTGCTGGACCAGGCACTGCACACGCCGACGCCGTTCGCGCTGGCGATGGCCTTCGGCGAGCTGGCCGTGGGGCTGGGTGCGCTGCTGGGCCTCTGGATGCGGGTGGCGGGGATCGGCGGCGTGCTGATCAACCTCAGCCTCTGGCTGACCGTCAGCTGGCAGGTGGACCCGTTCTACCTGGGCAATGACCTGCCCTACATGATCGCTTGGCTGCCGCTGGTGCTCGCCGGGGCGCCCAACCTCTCGCTGGACGCCTGGCTGGCCGGGCGCACCGCCCGGGAGCGGACGGCCGGTGCCGCGCCGGACGCGGTCCGGCGGCGGGCGCTGATCGACGGCGGCATCGCCGCCGTGGCGGTCGCGGGCGTGGGCCTGCTCTCCGGGGTGCTGGCGGCCAAGCTCGGCCGCAACAACGGCGACACGGTGGCCAAGGACGACCGGACGGTGCGGCCGGGGTCCGACGCCGCGCCCTCACAGCAGCCGGTCGGTGCCAACGGGGCGGGCGGCGGTGCGGCCAAGGTGTCGGTGCCGGTGGCCGAGGTCGCGTTGGGCGGGGCGGTGCGGACCGCCGACCCGGCGACGGGTGACGCGGTCTTCGTCCTCCAGCTGAAGAAGGACGAGTACTCGGCGCTGTCGGCGGTCTGCCCGCACGCCCGGTGCGTGGTGGACAAGCCCAAGGACGGCAAGCTGGTCTGCCCGTGCCACCGGTCGGTGTTCGACGCGACCACCGGTGAGGTGCTGGTCGGGCCGGCCAAGACCGGGCTGCCCAAGTACGGGCTGACCCGCAGCGGCGACCGGCTGGAGCTCGGGCCGCAGGAGTCCTGACCGGCGCCGCCGGGCCGTCAGGCCGCGCCCCCGAGTGGTCGCCTTGCGCGGCCACCCGGGGGCGCGGCCATGGCTTTTCACGCGGTTCCTCGCGCCCCTGGGTGGGTGCGCCTTGGCGCCGTACGGGGTCAGGGCTTCGGGGGAGTCCGGTCGTCGTCGAGGAGGCCCAGGGGGTTGCCCTGGCCGGTGGCGTCCAGGCGGTTGCGCCGGGCCATCCGGGCGACCGCACCGGCCAGGCCGGCGGTGCCGAGTGAGATCAGGGCCACCGGGATCACGATGTGCCCGTTGACCGACCGGTTGTTGAGCGAGGCGATCAGGTAGACCACCGCGATGGCGCTGAACGTCAGCCCGGCGATCAGCGAGAAGACGTCGACCTCGTGGCGTTTCATCTGCGGACCACCTTTACGTCGCCGAGCCCGACCTGTAGGTCGAGGGTGATGGTGCCCTTGGAGTGCGGACCGAGCGGCGCCAGGTTCGCCTGGTGCTCGTTGCCCAGGCCGCCCGCGTGGATGCCGTTCGGCAGCTCGATGTCGCCCGCCGCGCTGTGCACGGTGATCCGCAGCCGTACGTCGCCCGGCACGGTGACGGTGAGGCTGCCCGCGCCGAGCCGGACCCCGGTGGTGACGGTGCCGCCGCCCGGGTCGATCCCGCCCAGGTCGAGCGCCGCGTTGCCCGCCCCCAGGCTGTAGATGTGCCGGACCTGGGAGGCACTGGCCGGTGCCCAGGCGCGATCGCCCACCGACGCCTTGAGTGGCAGGTCGGACGTGCCGGCGGCCGCCAGCGCCAGCGTGGTGAGCAGCGCGGGCAGCACCAGGCCGCGCGCCCGGCCCCGCCGGGAGGCGAGCAGCAGCGCCAGCCCCTGCACCAGCAGCACCGCCGCCAGCACCGTGGTGAGCCGGACATCACCGTGCTGCCCGCCCGCCATCGCCCACACCGCCGCACCCGCACCGAGCGACAGCAGGAAGGCGATCGAACCCAGGCCGCCCTGGCCGTGCCGGTGGCTGCGGCCGTGCCGGTGGCCCGGATGGTGGTGACGCGGCCGCCGCTCCGGCGGCGTCGGCGGTACGGGCGGCTCGGGCGCGGCCGTCTTGCGCAGCGGATCGCCCGCCGGCAGATCCTCGCGCTGCCACCAGGCCGCCGTGCCGCCCGGCGGCGGGGGCGGCGCGTCATACGGGGCGTACGGGTTGCGGTCCGGATACCGGGGGTCCCAGCGGTAGCCGGTCGGGGACCCGGCGGTGGCCCGCCACTCCTCCCGCCGCACCCGCCACTCGTCCCGGAACTCCTGGCGGCGCGCCCGCCACTCCTCGCGCAGCTGGTCGCGCTGGGCCCGTGCCTCCTCGCGCTGGACATGCCGGTCGTACGGGTCGTACTCGCGGCGCGGTCGGGGTTCGCCCGGCGGGCGGCGGCGCCGCTCCGGGTCGTACCGCACCGCGAAGAAGACCAGCACGCCGAGCAGCAGCAGCGGGAAGAGGCGGTTGCCCCGGTCCATCCAGGAGAAGAAGACGCCGGTGCCGATCACGGTGAGCAGCACCGCGCCGATCGACTGGGCGTCGACCTGCCCGGTGAGCACCCGCTGGATCTCGGTCTTCCGGGAGCGCTCGGCGGGGACGATCAGCCACGCCAGGCCGTACAGGAAGAGTCCGAGGCCGCCGGAGAGGCAAAGCACCGCGATGACCACCCGGAAGACCACCGGGTCGATGTCGAGGTGGCGGCCGAGGCCGCCGCAGACGCCGGCCACCACCCGGTGGCGGTCGCTGCGCACCAGCGGCGGGCGGGCGGCCGTGCCGTCGTCGGCGGCGGTGGCTCCGGCTCCGGCTGCGGTGTCCTCCCGGTCCCGGGCCGCCTGTCGCCCGTCGGTGGGCGGGGGTGGCGTGCGGTCGTCCGTCATGACTCCATCCTGCGGGTGCCGGCGGCCGGGACCAACCGGTTCCGCCCCTGCTCGGACCCTGATCTCTCCCTGAGATGGTTGAGGGGCGCAACCCTGATGCGCGCGCCCCCGCGAGCGTGTGACGATCGGTGGCGTGGCAGCACCCGGCACCGAACCCCCCGCAGGCCCGGCCCCGGCCGACCCAGCCCTGTCCGACTCAGCCCTGTCCGGCCCAGCCCCGTCCCGGCCGGACCCGCCCGGCCCGATCCCTCCCGAGCCCGCAGTGCCGTCCGGCGCCGGTGGGCACTCCGGCGCGCCCGGCGGCGGTGCCACCGCCGCGAAGCCCGAGCCGGAGGCGCAGCCGCCGTACCGGAAGCTCTACCGCAGCCCGGAGCGGCGGATGGTGGGCGGGGTGGCCGGCGGGCTGGCGGTGCACCTGGGGCTGCCGGTGGCCTGGGTGCGGGCCGCCTTCGTCCTGCTGTTCTTCGCGGACGGCATGGGGGTGCTGCTCTACGCCGCCTTCTGGTTCGTGGTGCCGATCGGCATCGGTGAGCCGGTGCGCGGCAGCGGGCCCGGCGACTGGGCGTACGTCGGCGGCGCCTTCGTGCCCGGTCGCGGCGGCGAGCCGCTGCGCAAGGGCGGCCGGGGCTGGATCGGCAGGCTGCGGGAGGGGTTGCAGCGGACGTTCCAGGGCGAGTCCTTCGGCCTGCCGCCGGACCCGGCCGCCGCTCCCGCCGCCGCCCCGCAGGGCCGCGCCAGCCGGGAGAACCTGGGACAGCTGGTGGCGCTGCTCGCCGTGGTGGTGGGCATCCTGGCGCTGCTCAACGCGCTGCACATCCAGGCCGCCAAGCCGTACGTCTGGCCGCTGCTGACCATCGGGGTGGGCGTCGCCCTGGTGTGGCGGCAGGCCGACGACTCGCGGTGGCAGCGCTGGTTCGGTCTGGACGGCAGCAAGCGCGGCACCGCCGTGATGCGGGTGGTCGCCGGGGTGGTGCTGGTGGCGGCCGGCATCATCGGCCTGCTGGTGCTCCAGGGTTCGGAGACCCAGCTCGGCGCGGTGCTGGAGGCGTCGCTCGCGGTGCTGGCCGGGGTGCTGGTGCTGATCGGCCCGTACGCGCTGCGGATGTGGCAGGACCTGGGCACCGAGCGCCGGGAGCGGATTCGGGCCCAGGAGCGGGCCGAGATCGCGGCGCACGTCCATGACTCGGTGCTGCACACCCTCACCCTGATCCAGCGGCACGCGGAGGACGCCAAGGAGGTGGCCAGGCTGGCCCGCGCGCAGGAGCGTGAGCTGCGGGTCTGGCTGTACCGGCCGGAGGCGGCGGCGGAGACGCCGGACACGCTGGCCGAGCGGGTGCGCAAGGTCGCCGCCGAGGTGGAGGACCTGCACGGGGTGCCGGTGGAGGTGGTCTGCGTCGGTGACTGCCCGATGGACGAGCGGCTCACGGCGCAGATGCAGGCCGCGCGTGAGGCCATGGTGAACGCGGCCAAGTACGGTGGCGGGGGACCGGTCCAGGTCTACGCTGAGGTCGAGGGGAGGATCGTATGGGTGTTCGTACGCGACCGCGGTCCCGGATTCGACCCGGAGGCGGTGCCGGAGGACCGGATGGGCGTACGGGAGTCGATCATCGGCCGGATGCGGCGCAACGGCGGGCAGGCGCGGGTGCGGCCCGCCCCGGCCGGCGGCACCGAGGTCGAGCTGGAGATGGAGAGGGCTGACGGATGAGCGGGACCGAGGAAGCGGTCGGGGCGGGGCAGGTCCGCAGGGCCCGGGTGGTGCTCGTCGACGACCACCGGATGTTCCGCACCGGCGTACGGGCCGAGATCGGGGAGACCGCGCGGACCGGCATCGACGTGGTCGGGGAGGCCGACGACGTGGAGCAGGCGGTCGCCGTGGTCACCGCCACCCGGCCGGACGTGGTGCTGCTCGACGTCCACCTGCCCGGCGGCGGCGGGGTGGAGGTGCTGCGCCGCTGCGCGCCGCTGATGACCGAGGGCGCGGACGGCGCGGCGGCGGTGCGCTTCCTGGCGCTGTCGGTCTCGGACGCGGCGGAGGACGTGATCGGGGTGATCCGGGGCGGTGCGCGCGGCTATGTGACCAAGACCATCACCGGGTCCGACCTGGTGGCGGCGGTCTTCCGGGTGGGGGACGGCGACGCGGTGTTCTCGCCCCGGCTGGCCGGGTTCGTCCTGGACGCCTTCGCGGCGACCGACACCCCGCCGGTGGACGAGGACCTGGACCGGCTCACCCAGCGGGAGCGGGAGGTGCTGCGGCTGATCGCCCGGGGGTACGCGTACAAGGAGATCGCCAAGCAGCTGTTCATCTCGGTGAAGACGGTGGAGAGCCATGTGTCGGCGGTGCTGCGCAAGCTCCAGCTGAGCAACCGGCACGAGCTGACCCGCTGGGCCACCGCGCGCCGCCTGGTCTGAACCCGCTGCCTGGTCTGAACCCGCCGCCTGGCCCGGCCCGCGCTCTCGGCCCCGGCCGCCCCGGGGGCGCGGCCGGGCGGCCGGGGGCGGCTGAGTACGATCGGCCGGGTGGACGTCCTCATCAACATCTTCGTCGCCCTGCACATCATCGGCATAGCCGCCCTGCTGGGCGGGTTCCTCACCCAGCTCAAGGCCCTGAAGGCGGGCGGTGCCCGGGTGGTGCCGGCGATGGTGCACGGCGCGCTGACCATGCTGGTCACCGGCATGGCGCTGGTGGGCCTGAACGACGCCGACGACCACCACCCCAACATGGTCAAGATCGGCGTGAAGCTTGCCCTGCTGGTGGTCATCCTGCTGCTGGTCTGGGTCTACCGCGACGAGGACAAGCCGGCCGGCGGCGTGGTCGGCGCGATCGGCGGCCTGACCGCCGCCAACATCTTCATCGCCACCCTCTGGACCTGAGCCGCCCCGGGCCGCCGCCACCCCGGGCCGCCGCCACCCCGGCCCGTCGCCCCTGGCCCGTCGCCCCTGGCCCGCCGCCCCGAAATCTGCTGGCGCCGACCGTGCGCGGCACGCCACGATGGCCCGCATGCAGCGCTGGGAGCAGCTGGTCACCGACCACACCGTCCTCTCGGTGGTCGTGGGCTCGCATGCGTTCGGGCTGGCCACCGAGGCGTCCGACACCGATCGGCGCGGCGTCTATGTGACGCCCGCCTCCTGGCTCTGGCGGCTGGAGAAGCCGCCGCCGCACATGGCGGGGCCGCAGGACGAGCAGTTCAGTTGGGAGGTCGAGCGGTTCTGCGGGCTGGCGCTGACCGCCAATCCCAACGTCCTCGAAGTGCTGCACTCCCCGCTGGTCGAGCGCACCACCCCGCTGGGGGCCGAGCTGCGCGAGCTGGCCCCGGCCTTCCTCTCCCGCCGGGCGCACCAGACCCACGTCCGCTACGCGGACGCCCAGTTCGCCCGAGCCGACGCCCGCCGTGCCCGTGGCGAGCAGCCCAGGGGCAAGCACCTGCTGCATCTGCTGCGGCTGCTGACCGGCTGCGCCCACCTGCTGGAGACCGGGACGATGCGGCTGGACGTCGGCGCCGACCGCGAACGGCTGCTGGCCGTCGGCCGGGGCGAGGTCGGCTGGGACGAGGTCTGCGCCTGGCGCGACCGGCTCGTCCGGCGGGTCGACTCCGCCCTGCCGACCAGCCCGCTGCCCGCCGAGCCGGATGCCGGGCGGGTGGAGGAGTGGCTGGTCTCGGTGCGGCGCCGGACACTGGACGGCGAGAGGGTGAGCGCATGACGACCGGGACGACGGCGGCAGTGGTGAAGGAGAGGCTCGCGGCGGCGGGGGTGCCCGAGCTCGGTGAGGTGCTGGCGGAGGAGGTGGCGGAGCCGCTGGTCTTCGCCTCGGTCTCCGGCGCCCACCTGTACGGCTTCCCGTCCACCGACTCGGACGTGGACCTGCGCGGCGCGCACCTGCTGCCGGTCGAGGCGCTGATCGGCCTGGAGACGCCCCGCGACACCCAGAGCCGGATGTGGCTGCGCGAGGGCGTCGAACTGGACCTGGTCACCCATGACCTGGCCAAGTACGCCCGGTTGATGCTGCGGCGCAACGGCTACGTCCTGGAGCAGCTACTCTCCCCGCTGGTGCTGCGCACCACCCCGGTGCACGCCGAGCTGGCCGCGCTGGCGCCGCTGGTGCTGACCCGCCACCACGGTCACCACTACCGGGGCTTCGCCCGCACCCAGTGGCGGCTGTTCGAGCGCAGCGACGAGCTGAAGCCGCTGCTCTACACCTTCCGCGCGCTGCTCACCGGCATCCACCTGATGCGCAGCGGCGAGGTGCTGGCCCATCTGCCGACGCTGGCGGCCGAGGTGCCGTCCGCGCCGCCGTACCTCGGGCAGCTGATCGCCGCCAAGGCGACGGCGGAGCAGGGGCTGCGCGGCGAGCTGCCCGGGGCGCCGACGCCGGAGCGGCTGCGCGACGCGGTGGAGGCGCTGGGGGCCGAGCTGGACCAGGCGCAGCGGGACAGCACGCTGCCCGCCGAGCAGCGCGGCCACCGGGAACTGCACGAGCTGGTGGTGCGGGCGCGGCTGGGATGAGCGGAGCGGCGGCCCGCTGTCGCAGGCAGGTCATAGACTCGGTGAGCGATGAGTAGCCTCTTTGACGACATCCCGCTGCCCGGCCTCGACGGCCCCACCGCAGGGTCGGCGGCCCCTGCCCGGTACGCGGCCTTCGCGGCCGCCGACGAGCCGCCTCCCCCGGAGGAGGACGGCTTCGCCCCGTACGACGAGGCGGCTCCGTACGAGGAGGCCATTCCGGCCGACCTCTTCCAGGGCGACTTCAACGGCCCGGTCCAGCGGGACGCGTACCACGGCAATGGCGCGCCACGCACGGTGATCGACCCGGCGCAGCTGCTGGACGGGATGAATCCGCAGCAGCGCGAGGCCGTGGTGCACTCTGGTTCGCCGCTGCTCATCGTGGCCGGCGCGGGCTCCGGCAAGACCCGGGTGCTCACCCACCGGATCGCCCATCTGCTGGCCGAGCGCGGGGTGCGGCCCGGCGAGATCCTGGCGATCACCTTCACCAACAAGGCCGCCGGCGAGATGCGGGAGCGGGTCGAGCAACTGGTCGGCCCGCAGGCCAGGGCGATGTGGGTCTCCACCTTCCACAGCGCCTGTGTCCGCATCCTGCGCCGGGAGAGCAAGCGGCTGGGCTTCACCTCCAGCTTCTCGATCTACGACGCGGCCGACGCGCAGCGGCTGATGGCCCTGGTCTGCCGGGATCTGGATCTGGACCCCAAGCAGTTCCCGCCGAAGTCCTTCACGGCCAAGGTCTCCAACCTCAAGAACGAGCTGATCGACGAGGAGACCTACGCCGGCCAGGCGGCCAACCCCATGGAGCGCAAGCTGGCCGAGGCGTACGCGCTCTACCAGCGGCGGCTGCGGGAGGCCAACGCGCTGGACTTCGACGACATCATCATGACGGCGGTGCACCTGCTCCAGGCGTTCCCCGACGTGGCGGAGCACTACCGGCGGCGGTTCCGGCACATCCTGGTGGACGAGTACCAGGACACCAACCACGCCCAGTACATGCTGGTTCGCGAGCTGACCGGCGGCGCCGTCGGCCAGGCGCCCAAGCGGACGGTGGACGGCGACCTGGTCAACCCGGCGGCCGAGGGGCCGGCGCAGCTGCCGCCGGCCGAGCTGTGCGTGGTGGGCGACGCCGACCAGTCGATCTACGCCTTCCGGGGTGCCACGATCCGCAACATCCTCCAGTTCGAGGAGGACTACCCGGACGCCACCACCATCCTGCTGGAGCAGAACTACCGCTCCACCCAGACCATCCTCAGCGCGGCCAACGCGGTCATCGAGCGCAACACCAACCGCCGCCCGAAGAACCTCTGGACGGCGGGCGACGACGGCGCCGGGATCGTCGGCTATGTCGCGGACGACGAGCACGGCGAGGCGCAGTTCATCGCGGAGGAGATCGACCGGCTGACCGACGCGGGCGAGGCCAGGCCCGGCGACGTCGCGGTCTTCTACCGCACCAACGCGCAGTCCCGGGTCTTCGAGGAGGTGTTCATCCGGGTCGGCCTGCCGTACAAGGTGGTTGGCGGGGTGCGCTTCTACGAGCGCAAGGAGGTCCGCGACGTCCTCGCGTACCTGCGGGTGCTGGCCAACCCCGAGGACACCGTGCCGCTGCGCCGCATCCTCAACGTTCCCAAGCGCGGCATCGGGGACCGCGCCGAGGCGATGATCGACGCGCTGGCGCTGCGCGAGCGGATTCCCTTCGCCCAGGCGCTGCGCCGGGTGGACGAGGCGTACGGCATGGCCGCCCGCTCGGCCAACGCGGTACGGAAGTTCAACGAGCTGCTGGCGAAGCTGCGCGGCATCGCGGAGAGCGGCGCCGGGCCCGCCACCGTGCTGGAGGCGGTGCTGGAGGAGACCGGCTACCTGGCGGAGCTCCAGGCGTCGACCGATCCGCAGGACGAGACCCGGATCGAGAACCTCCAGGAGCTGGCCGCCGTCGCGCTGGAGTTCGAGCAGGAGAGCGCCGCCCAGGAGGACAGCGGCGGCACCCTGTCCGACTTCCTGGAGCGGGTGGCGCTGGTCGCGGACTCGGACCAGATCCCCGACACCGAGGAAGGCGAGGCGCAGGGCGTCATCACCCTGATGACCCTGCACACCGCCAAGGGCCTGGAGTTCCCGGTGGTCTTCCTCACCGGCATGGAGGACGGCGTCTTCCCGCACATGCGGGCGCTCGGCCAGGCCAAGGAGCTGGAGGAGGAGCGGCGGCTCGCCTACGTCGGGGTGACCCGGGCCCGGGAGCGGCTGTATCTGACCCGCTCGGTGATGCGCAGCGCCTGGGGCCAGCCCTCGTACAACCCGGCGTCGCGCTTCCTGGAGGAGATCCCGGCGCAGCTGGTCGACTGGAAGCGGTCCGGCGCCGCTGCCGCGCCGCCGTCCAGCGGCGTGGTGGGCGGTGTCGGCGGTGCGCGTGGCGGGTCGGCGGCAGCGCCCCGGGCGGGCTGGGGCAAGTCGGCGCGGCGGGTGCAGGAGCGGGAGGTGGTGGCGCTGGCCGTGGGCGACCGGGTCAGCCATGACACCTTCGGGCTGGGCACCGTGGTCGAGGCCACCGGGGTCGGTGACAAGGCGCAGGCGACCATCGACTTCGGGGCGACCGGCAGGAAGCGGCTGCTGCTGCGCTACGCGCCGGTGGAGAAGCTGTAGCGGACGATCACCGGTGGGCCCGGTCGGCGGGGCTGCTCAGCGCGGGTCGAGCCCGTGCTCCAGCAGCCACGGGATCGGGTCCACCGCGGGGGCGCCCTCGCCGCCGGGGTGGACCTCGAAGTGCATGTGCGGGCCGGTGCTGTTGCCGCTGCTGCCGGAGTAGGCGATCACGTCGCCGGCCTTCACCTTGCCCGAGCGGATCTTGTACGAGCTGAGGTGGCAGTACCAGGTCTCCGAGCCGTCCGACGCGGTGACGATCACCATGTAGCCGTACGCCGAGTTCCACTGGGTGCGCACGGTGCCGTCGGTCGCCGCGTGGACGCTGGTGCCCCAGCTGACCGGGAAGTCGATACCGGTGTGCAGCGCCGCCCAGTGGGTGCCGGCCATGCCGAAGGTGGCGGAGAGGCCGTGCTGCTTCACCGGCAGTACGAACTTGGGGCGCGCCTCCTCCTTGCGCTTCTTCTCGTCGGCCTGGCGCTTCTTCAGGTCGATCCGCGCCTGGTCGCGGCTGACCCGGCCGGCGAAGTCGTCGGCGTTCTTGCGCAGTCCGGCCAGCTGGGTGTCCAGCTTGGAGGAGGCGGTGGTGACCTGCTGCTGTGCGAGGGCCGTCGAGTCGGACGCTCCGGCCGCCGTCTCGTGCGACGGGCTCTGGTCGGGGGCGCTCACCGAGACGGCGGCTGCGGCGGCCACGCCCATCACGGCGACCGAGGGGACGGCGATGGTGAGCAGCGCGGACCGCCGGGCGGTGCGGGGCTTGCCCCGGGCGGCGCGGGCGGCGGCGCGGCCGCCGCCGGGGGCCACGACCCGGGTGGGGGGTTCGGGGGCGGGGTGCCCGGCTGCGGGGGGTTCGGGGGCGTCGGCCGGGCCGGGGTGGTCGGCGGGGGCTGCGGCGTCCGGGTGCTCGGGGTGACCGGCGTGCTCGGGGTGGTCGGCGGGGTCGAACTGGGACAGGTCGAACTCGGCCGTGTCGTACGGGGCCGCTTCGAACTGCGCGGTCTCGTCGAAGTGGGCGGCCTCGAACTGCGCGGTCTCGTCGAACTGGGCCGTCTCGAACTGGGCCGTCTCGAACTGCGTGGTCTCGAACTGGGCCGTGTCGTACGGGGCCGCCTGGTGCGGAATGGTGTCGTACCCGGCTGCCCCGTAGTGCGAGGTGTCGTACCCGGTCGCCTGGTAGTGGGCCTCGCCGTAGCCGGTGGCAGCGGTGTCGTACCCGGTCGGCGCGGCCTCCTGCGGCGTGCCCTGGCCGGAGTGGGTGCCGTACTCGGCGGCGTACCCCGTGCCGGTGGTCGGGGCGGTGTCGTACCCGGCGTACGCCTGGTAGCCGTACACCCCGTCCTGGGCGGGCCCGGTGCCTGCCGGGTACTCGCCGTACCCGGTGCCGCCGTAGAGGTCCTGGGCGCCGTACTGGTGGCCGGTGGTGTCCGGCGAGGCGAAGGCGGTGCTGTCCCAGACGGCGGTCGCGGTCGGGTCTGCGGCGTACGTGCCGTAGCCGTAGGTGGTCGCGGCGGCGGCCTGCCGGCCGGGGTCGGCCGCCCAGCCGCCGGTCTGCTCCGCCGTCATCTCCCCGTAGCCGTACCAGGTGCCGGTGGCGTCGTAGGAGGTCTCCGCATACGAGGGGTCAGGGGCGACAGGGGGCGGGAAGACCGCCCCGGCACCATGGCCTTCGTATGCCACTGGCTCCACTTTCGCCTCGACAGCAAGGGAATCAGCGGCGACTGTATCCCCGGAGGTGGACCGGCGACAATCTTTTGCCGGGGACGGGACTCACCGCACCGGCCGATCGGACACCCGGCACCGCCCGTACGGGAGCTGTCGCCCCGTCAGAAAACGTGCTGAATCGGACGGCCCGGGTGCCCGCCGGATCGCGGTCCCGGATCGACCGCCGTTCGGCCGTGACCTGCGGTTGCGGGCGCCTCCGCAGCGGCGGCCGGCGCCGCCGCCGGACCCGGCGGGGAGCCGCACCCGACTCCTCGGCCACGGCCGGGGGCGGCCGGTCGGCGGGGCGCTCACCGTTTCCACCCCGAATGGTCCAGACGGGCGAACGGGCCGCGTCGCGCCCCCGGGCGGCCGGCGGTCGGCGGTGCGGGTGCGGGGCGCAGCCGCCCGCTGTGACTTTGCCCTCCCCGTGGACCGTGGAACAGCGCCCCGGCGCGGTGGGCGCTACCCTCCCTCCAAGGTTTGTTATCGCCCGTTAACCGGGCACCTGGCATGTGCGGGACCCACCGCGTTCTCGTGAAGCTCTGGAGGCAGGAATGGGAGTGTCCGGACCGATCCGCGTAGTGGTCGCCAAGCCGGGTCTCGACGGCCACGACCGTGGGGCCAAGGTCATCGCACGTGCGCTGCGCGACGCCGGTATGGAGGTCATCTACACCGGTCTGCACCAGACCCCGCAGCAGATCGTGGACACCGCGATCCAGGAGGACGCCGACGGCATCGGCCTGTCGATCCTCTCCGGTGCCCATATGACGCTCTGCGCCAAGGTGGTGGAGCTGCTGAAGGAGAAGGACGCGGCCGACATCAAGGTCTTCATCGGCGGCATCATCCCCGACGACGACGTCCCGCAGCTCAAGGCCATGGGCGTCGCGGACATCTTCACCCCGGGCACCTCCACCCGCGATGTGGTCGCCTGGGTCGAGGCCAATCTGCGTACCCAGCCGGCCGCCTGACGGGGGCGGTCCCCGCACCATCGCCGTCGCCGCTGCTCAGCCGAGCTCGGCTAGCATCGCCGCGCGGAAACGCAGCGTGCCGGCCAGCCGGGCGAAGGTCTCCGTCCACGCGGCGCCGCCCTCGGCGGCCGCCACCAGCGCCTCCACCTCGTCGGCGGCCGCCGGGGCGAGGGCCCGCTCGGCCATCCCCAGCACCCCGCTGTGGCTCCATGGATAGGCCCCCGAACCGGCGGCCCTGGCCAGGGCGCCCACCACGGTGGCGCCCAGCCGGGGCGACCAGGGCACGGTGCAGGCGCTCAGCAGTTGGAAGGCGTCCCCGAGCCCGTGGGCTGCCACGAACGCCGCCGCCCAGGCCGCCCGCTCCTCCGGCGGCAGTACGGCGAGCAGCTTCGCCGGTGCCCCGGCGGACCGCCCGGCGCCGTCGGTCGGCCGGGGCGCCGGCCCGAGCAGCGCGCGGGCCCAGTCGCTGTCGTGCTGCCGTACGGCGGCACGGGCCCAGGCTTCCCGCAGGTCGTCGCCCCAGCCGTCGTCCACCGGCAGTGCCAGCAGCTGCCCGGGGTCGAGCCCGGTCAGCTCCGCCCAGAGCGGCAGCGGGGCGGCGGCCACGATCTCCCCGAGCCACCAGGCCCGCTCGCCGCGCCCGGTGGGGGACTTCGGGGCTATGCCGTCCCGCTGCATCGCCGCGTCGCACTCGTCGGGCGGCCGGACGGTGAGGGCGGCCCCGGTGGGCCCCGGCCGCAGCCGGACGGCGGCGCGGGCGCGGTCCGCCATCCGGGCGGCCAGCGCCGAACCCGGCAGGGTGGAGAGCAGCTCGGCCGCCGTCAGCCGGACGTTCTTGCTGCGGTCACCGAGTGCGGCTTCCAGGAACGGCTCGTCGGCGCTGGAGAGCCGCTCCTGGAGTGCGTCCAGGAAGAGCAGCCGGTCCTCGGCCCGCTCGGTGGCCCAGGTGGAGCGCAGCAACTCCAGTGCGGCGGCCGGGTCGCGGCGGCGCAGCCGGGTCAGCTGGGTGACCCGCTCCGCGAACAGGCCCTCGTGCCAGATCCCGGTCCCGTCGCCCGGCTGCTCGGCGGTGGCCGGTGCCTCCGGGACGGTACGCAGCACAAAGCGCCAGTCGGGGTTGCGTGCGGCCAGCCAGTGGCCCAGCGGACCGGCGAGCGCGACCGCGTCCGCGCGCAGCTCGCTGCGGGCCCTGGCGGTGTCCAGCAGCGCGGGCACCAGTGGCGCGGGCAGCCGGTAGCCACGGGCTCGGGCGGTGGCCAGCCACTGCGGCAGCAGCTCGACCAGGTTGGCCCCGGCCGTGCCGCCCCGGTCCGCGAGCAGCAGGGCGAGCCGCCGCCGGGCCGGTTCGGGGAGCGGTGGCCGGGGGTCTTCCGGCGCCGGTCCGGGCAGCGGCTCGGCGGGGGCCGGTCGCAGCCCGGCCCGCCGGTGCACGGTGCTCAGCGCGGCCCGGGTGAGCAGTGCGGCGGCCGAGTCGGCGGAGCCGGGCACCGGCCGCCGCTCCGTCCCCAGCAGCGCGGCGGCCACCAGCTCCTCCCACTCCCCGGCCTGCGGCGGCCGTACCGCCGGGAGCTGCTGTGCGGTCATGGGTACCTCCTGCGTGATCCGGCCGCCCGGCTCAGCCGGGCGGAGTAGGTGTGTGCGGTCCACCACCCGGCCGGGCAACCGGCGCGGCGGCCGGCCGCCGTCCGGCTGTCGGGCTGTCCGGCTGCCGGGCCGTCGGGTCGTCGGGTCGGCGCGGTGCCGCCCGGTGGCGGTCGCCTTCAGGCCGTGCCCGAGCGCGGGCCGCGCGCCTGGTGGCTGCCGCACGGGTGCCCGGTCGGGGCCGTACCGGCCGGTGGCCACCGGTGCCTTGGGTCAGGCGCTCCTGCCGTACGGGCGCTCGGCCGGGAACGCCGCCGACCGACTGCGGTCCTGGCCGTCGGCCGGTCGTGCCCCGGTGGCCCGACGCCGCCTTCGGTGGAAGGTGCTGCCGTACGGGCGTGCGGCCGGGTCGCGCCGACCGGGGGCGGTGCCGGCCGTCGGCCGGTGGTGTCGGGGCGCGGGCCGTGCCGCGTTGTCGACGGGTCATCGGCAGACCCCCGTCGCGGTGCCCTCCGCGTCCCAGACGGTCACCGGGTTGAAGCCCCGGTGGCCGCACTCTCCGAAGACGGTCACCGGGCGCCCGCCGGAGACGGCGGCCAGCAGCCAGAGCCCGGCCCCCACTCCGCCGCCCGCCGCCGGGCGGGGCACCGGTATCTGCTCGCGGCCGTCGCCGTCCACCAGTCGCCAGCCGTCCGGGCCCGGCACCGGCACCACATCGGTGAGCACCACGGGCCAGGAGTCCAGCCAGGGGTCCTCGGCCAGCGCGGCGCCGTACTCCGCCATCGCCCGGCCGACCGTGACGCCGGGCGGCACCGCCTCCCCGGGCTCCGGGGGAGCGGGAGGCGCGTGGCGGGTGCCGAGCGCCGCCCGCAGAGGCCGCGCGCCCGGGTGGTGGGCGATGTCGGCCTCCAGCACCAGGCCGGTGGGCAGGGCGAGTTCGGGAGCCTGGCCCGGCCGTCCGAAGGAGAGCAGCAGGGCGAGGCGGCCGCTGCCGGCCCCCCGCAGCCACAGCCGACGGGTGGTCAGCCGGTCGTCGGCGGTCTCGCGGACGCCCAGCACCAGCCAGCGGTCGCGCACGGCCGGACCGCGCAGCACCTCCGCGTTGTCCACGGTGAAGCCGACCCGGGTGCGGACGGTGGCGGCCAGCGGCGCGGGCAGCCCGTCCAGCCGGCCGTATGCGCCGGTCAGCAGGTCAAGCAGGGCGTACTCCTCCAACAGCCGGGCCGGCCAGCCCGGACCGGAGGCCGGGACCGCCGCCAGCCCCCGGGTGAGCGAGGCCAGCCCGGGGGCTTGGGCGTCGACCATCCGGGCGGCCACGTCGTCCCAGCCGCCGTAGCCCGCCTGCTCCTCACCGGCCAGCCCGCCGCGCAGCCGGTCGGTGAGCCGCAACCGCAGCTCCGCCGCGCCCGCCGCGACCCGCGCGGACCGCCGCTCGGCCCGCCGCCGCGCCGCCGCCGGGTCGGCCGTGGCCGCCTCGGCGCGGGCGGCCTCCCGCTGCTCCTTCCCCGCCGCGCGCTCCCGGCGGGACGCCAGCCACTGCGCGGCGAAGTCGGCGGGCTCGGCCGCGTCCGGCACCGCGCCGGGGCCGCCGGCCCAGAGCAGCAGCAGGCCCAGCGCGTGCTTGCACGGGAACTTCCGGCTGGGGCAACTGCATGAGTACGCGGGCACGGACGGCTCTACCGCCGTCCGGTAGACGGCGCTGCCGCTGCCTTTGCACTCCCCCCACACCGCACCGCCCCCGGCGCCCACCCCGGACCAGGGCGCGGGGGAGGACAACTTGGCCGCCGCCTTGCGTGATGCGGCGTCAGGAGCCAGCGCCAGCACCTGGTCCGCCGTCCACCGCACGTCGTTCGAAGTCACCGACATGACCCCGACCGTAGCGACCACCACTGACAACGCCCCCGGCCGAAGCCGTCCCGGCGGCGTTGTCAGTGGTGTGGTGCATGGTGGTTCCACGCAGGTCGGACCGACCGACTCCGGCGCGGCCCGTCCGCGCCCTCCCGGTCGGCCTGCCCATGGACTGACCTCTGCCGATGCTCCCCGATCGAACCCGCCGCCGCGGTGCCCTGCCACAGGTGTGCCCGGCGACCCGCTGGAAGGAGCCCCCGTTGACCGCACCGACCGCTGCGACGACCGCCGGCACCACCGAGGTGCTGCGGCCGCACGCCGAGGACGCCTGCGCCGCGGAGCTGGCCGCCCTCGCCGCCCACGACGACCGGCCGCGCCCCGAGCGCTGGCGGCTCTCCCCGTGGGCCGTCGCCACCTATCTGCTGGGCGGCGAGCTGCCGGACGGCACCGTCATCAGCCCCAAGTACGTCGGCCCGCGCCGCCTGGTCGAGGTCGCCGTCAGCACCCTCGCCACCGACCGGGCCCTGCTGCTGCTCGGCGTCCCCGGCACCGCCAAGACCTGGGTGTCGGAGCATCTGGCGGCCGCCGTTAGCGGCGACTCCACGCTGCTGGTGCAGGGCACCGCCGGCACCCCGGAGGAGGCCGTCCGCTACGGCTGGGACTACGCCCGGCTGCTCGCCCACGGCCCCAGCCGGGAGGCGCTGGTCCCGTCGCCGGTGATGCGCGCCATGGCGGACGGCAAGATCGCCCGCGTCGAGGAGCTGACCCGCATCCCGGCGGACGTGCAGGACAGCCTGATCACCATCCTGTCCGAGAAGACCCTGCCGATCCCCGAGCTCGGCGCCGAGACCCAGGCCGTGCGCGGCTTCAACCTCATCGCCACCGCCAACGACCGCGACCGGGGCGTCAACGACCTCTCCAGCGCGCTGCGCCGCCGGTTCAACACGGTGGTGCTGCCGCTGCCCGCCTCCATCGAGGACGAGGTCGACATCGTCACCCGGCGGGTCCGCCAGCTGGGCCGCTCCCTGGACCTGCCCGACCTGCCGGACGGCGCGACCGAGATCCGACGGGTCGTCACCGTCTTCCGCGAGCTGCGCGACGGCGTCACCGCCGACGGCCGCACCAAGGTCAAGTCGCCCACCGGCACCCTCTCCACCGCCGAGGCGATATCGGTGCTGGCCAACGGCACCGCGCTCGCCACCCACTTCGGTGACGGCGTGCTGCGCCCCGCCGACGTGGCCTCGGGCGTCCTCGGTGCCGTGGTCCGCGACCCGGCCGGCGACCGGGTGGTCTGGCGGGAGTACCTGGAGGGCGTGGTGCGCGAGCGCGACGGCTGGAAGGACTTCTACCGCGCCTGCCGGGAGGTGGGCTGACGATGGCACGATCCGCCCCGGCGGCCACCGCCGACCGGGCCGCACAGGTCACCGTGCTCGGCGTACGGCACCACGGGCCGGGCTCCGCCCGCGCGGTGGCCGCCGCCCTGGCCGCCCTGGCGCCGGACGCGGTGCTGATCGAGGGCCCGCCGGAGGCCGACCCGATCCTCGCGCTGGCGGCGGAGCAGGACATGGTCCCGCCGGTCGCCCTGCTGGCCCATGTGGTGGACGAGCCGGCCCAGGCCGCGTTCTGGCCGTTCGCGTCCTTCTCCCCGGAGTGGGTCGCGATCCGGCACGCCGTGGAGTGGGGTACGCCCGTCCGCTTCATCGACCTCCCGGCGGCGTACGGCTTCGCGCTGGCCGCCGCACGGGAGCAGCAGCCGGGCGGGGCGCCACCGGGGAGCGCCCCGCCCGGCCTCGCCGCCGAGCCCGAAGACGGCCCCGGTGACGGTGCAGGGGCCGGCCCGGCCGCCCTGGACCCGATCGCCGCACTGGCCCGAGCCGCAGGGCATGACGACGCCGAGCGCTGGTGGGAGGACGTCGTCGAACACCGGCTGCCCCGGGAGCACGACCGGGACGGCGACGCCCTGGCCCCCTTCCGGGCCCTCTCCGAGGCCATGGCCGTGCTGCGCGAGCGCGGCCCGGCCGAATCCGACCCGGGCAGCGGCGGCCCGACCGGCCTGCCGGACGAGGCACTGCGCGAGGCGTACATGCGCCGGGAGATCCGCGCGGCCCGCCGGGCCGGCCACCGCCGGATCGCCGTGGTCTGCGGCGCCTGGCACGTCCCCGCCCTGGAGCGGATGCCCACCGCCGCCCACGACACCGCACTGCTGCGCACCCTTCCCCGGCGGCCCAGGACCGAGATCACCTGGGTGCCCTGGACGCACCGCCGCCTGGCCCAGCACACCGGCTACGGCGCGGGCATCGCCTCACCCGGCTGGTACCACCACCTCTTCACCGCCCCCGACCGGCCACTGGCCCGCTGGATGACCCGCGTCGCCGGGCTGCTGCGCGAGGCCGACCACCCGGTCTCCTCCGCCCATGTCATCGAGGCGGTCCGGCTCGCGGAGACCCTTGCCGCCATGCGCGGCCGCCCGCTCCCCGGCCTCACCGAGACCCTGGACGCCGTCCGCGCGGTGCTGACCGACGGCTCCGAGGTGCCGCTCACCCTCGTCCACGACCGCCTGGTGGTCGGGGACGCCCTCGGTACGGTGCCCGAAAGCGCCCCGGCCGTGCCACTACAGCGCGACCTCACCCGGCAGCAGCGCACCCTGCGCCTGCCGCCCACGGCCGCCGAGCGTGATCTCGACCTGGATCTGCGCCAGGAGTCCGGCGCCGCCCGCAGCCGCCTGCTGCACCGGCTCCGCCTGCTCGGCATCCCCTGGGGCACCCCGGCCCGCTCCGTCGGCGGCAGCACCGGCACCTTCCGCGAGTCCTGGCGCCTGCGGTGGGACCCGGAGCTGGCCGTCCGCGTCGTGGAGGCCGCCCTCTGGGGCACCACCGTGTCCGCCGCCGCCACCGCCAGGGCGCGGGACGGCGCCACACACGCCGCCACGCTGGCCGAGGTCACCGCCCTGGCCGAGGACTGCCTGCTGGCGGACCTGCCCGACGCACTCCCCACCGTGATGCGGGTGCTCGCCGACCGCGCCGCACTGGACACCGACGTGGCCCACCTCGCGGAGGCCCTGCCCGCCCTGGTCCGGGCGCTGCGCTACGGCGATGTGCGCGGCACCGACGCCGGGGCGCTGCGCGGCGTCGCGGAGGGCCTGGCGGTACGGGTGTGCGTGGGCCTGCCACCCGCCTGCACCGGGCTGGCCGGTGAGGCGGCCACCGCCATGCTGGCCCACCTCGACGCCGTACACCACGCGATCGGCCTGCTCGACGACGGCTCCGAGCCGGGCGGGGTGCGCGAGCGCTGGGCGGCCGCCCTGTACTCGCTGGCCGACCGGGAACCCGTCGGGGGCTCCGCCACCGGCGTCCCCGGGCTGCTGCGCGGCCGGGCCGTCCGGCTGCTGCTGGACGACGGTCGGCTCGACACCGACGAGGCCGCCCGCCGGATGGGCCTCGCCCTGTCCACCGCGTCCGGGCCGGCCGACGCCGCCGGGTGGGCGGAGGGCTTCCTGGCCGGCGGCGGCATGCTGCTGGTCCACGACGACCGGCTGCTCGGCCTGCTGGACGGCTGGCTGGCAGGGGTGCCGGCCGAGGCGTTCACCGAGGTGCTGCCGCTGCTGCGCCGTACCTTCTCCGGCTTCGAGGCGGGTGTCCGGCGGACGGTCGGTGAGCGGGTCCGCGCCGGCGCCCCCGGTACGGCGGACGGCCGCACCCCGGCCCGCCCGTCCGCCACCGCCCCCGGCTTCGCCGCCGACCCCGACCTCCCCCGGGCGGACGCCGCCCTGGCCACCGTGGCCCTGCTGCTCGGCCTGGCCCAACCCCCTACCACCCCCGTCCCGGAGAGGACCGCCACCCCATGACCACCGGCCCCACCCTCGTGCCCATCGCCTGCCCGGTGGCCGACCCGGTCGCCGCCCCTGCCGCCGTCAGCCGTGCCGACGGTGCCTGTCCGTCCGTCGGCGTCCGTCCGGC
>NZ_JBIVRB010000004.1:219358-429551 GCF_044755465.1 Streptomyces sp. NPDC092296
GCGTCCCTCGGCCGGGCCGTGGGGAGTGCTCGCGTCACCGCCTCGATCGACATGGCTGGTTCCGCCGTCACTGCCGTGTCAGCTGTCCGGGCCGTTGGGAGCGCCTGCCCGGTGGTTGACCCGGTCGCCGCCCCTGCCGCTGTCAGCCGTGCCGACGGTGCCTGTCCGTCCGTCGGCGTCCGTCCGGCGTCCCTCGGCCGGGCCGTGGGGAGTGCTCGCGTCACCGCCTCGATCGACATGGCTGGTTCCGCCGTCACTGCCGTGTCAGCTGTCCGGGCCGTCGGCAGCGCCCGCCCGGTCGGCACCGTCGACGCCACCCCCGGCCGCGCGGCCCGCCCGTTGGACGCGGTCGATGGTGTCGGCAGCGCCGTCACCGCCCCCGCCGACAGCTCCGCCGGTCAGGAGCGGCTGCGACGGTGGCGGATGGTGCTGGGGGGCGAGCAGGACGGTACCGGCTGCCGTCTCACCGGTCGTGACGCTGCGATGGACCGGGCGTTGGCCGCGCTCTACCGGGGCGAGGACGGCCGGGCGCCGGCCGGGAGTGGCGGGGGTTCCTCCCGCAGCGCGGGCCTGGGGGGCTCCGCCCCGCAGGTCGCCCGCTGGCTCGGTGACATCCGGGAGTACTTCCCCACCTCGGTGGTGCAGCTGATGCAGCAGGACGCCATCGATCGGCTCGGCCTGTCCCGGCTGCTGCTGGAGCCGGAGATGCTGGCGGCCGTCGAGCCCGATGTCCACCTGGTGGGCACGCTGCTCTCGCTGCGGCACGCCCTCCCGGAGACCACCCGGGAGACTGCCCAGGCCGTGGTGGGCAAGGTCGTCGCGGATCTGGAGCGCCGCCTGGCCGACCGCACCCGGGCCGCCGTCGGCGGCGCGCTGGACCGGAGCGCCCGCACCCACCGCCCGCGCCACCGGGATATCGACTGGGACCGCACCGTCCGGGCCAATCTGAAGAACTACCTGCCGCCCTCGGGCGACCGCACCGCCGGCACCGTGGTCCCGGAGCGGCTGGTCGGCTATGCGCGGGCCGGGCGGGCGGTCCGCAAGGACGTCATCCTCTGCATCGACCAGTCCGGCTCGATGGCCGCCTCGGTGGTGCACTCCGCCGTCTTCGGCGCGGTGCTGGCGTCCATGCGGTCGCTCAGCACCCGGCTGATCGTCTTCGACACCTCGGTGGTGGACCTCACCGAGCAGCTCACCGACCCGGTGGATGTCCTGTTCGCCACCCGGCTCGGCGGCGGCACCGACATCAATCGGGCGCTCGCCTACTGCCAGACCAGGATCACCCGGCCCGCCGAGACCGTCGTGGTGCTGATCAGCGATCTCTACGAGGGCGGCATCCGCGCCGAGATGCTGGGGCGGGTGGCCGCGATGAAGGCCGCCGGGGTGCAGTTCGTCGCGCTGCTCGCCCTCTCCGACGAGGGCGCCCCGGCGTACGACCGGGACCACGCGGCGGCGCTGGCCGCCCTGGGCGCACCCGCCTTCGCCTGTACTCCCGACCTCTTCCCCGAGATCATGGCCGCCGCCCTGGAGAGACGCCCACTGCCGATACCCGACCCGCACTGACCGGCCCGCACTGACCGGCCCGCACTGACCGGCCCGCACTGACCGGGGGCGCCGGACCGGTCCACCGAGCCCGGCCCGTCACCGAGCCCGGCCCGTCACCGGCCCGGCCCGGCGCCGCCGGTCAGGAGGCCGTGCCCCGGACCGGCATCGGCAGTGCGGCCCACACCGTCTTGCCGGACACCCCCGCCCGGGGTGCCGTGCCCCAGGCGTCGGCGAAGGCGTCCACCAGCAGCATGCCCCGGCCGTGCTCGTCGTCCTCGCTCGCGCGGCCGACGGCGGGCAGCCGCAGCCGCCCTTCGTCGTCCACCTCCAGGAACAGCACCTGCCGTGCGCTCCAGATGCGGCAGTGCACCCGGAGGCTGTCGGTGTGGGTGACCGCGTTGCCGACCAGTTCGGAGATGCACAGCTCGGCGTCGTCCACCAGCTGCTCACCCAGCCGCCACATGGCCGCCGTGGCCCGGACGAAGCTCCGGGCGGTGGAGACGGACTCGGGGGCCCCGGGCAGCGAGGCCGCCGCCTGACGGTCCATCGGCCATGCGGTGCGGGCCGCCTCCAGTGCGGCGGTCCGGTCGCACCCACCGCCCGTACCGCCCGTACCGCCCGTACTACCCATATCGTCCCTACCGACCGCACCGTCCGCAGCGGCGAGCGGACCGGAGGGACCGGAGAGGCCGGCAGGACCGGAGAGGCTGGAAGGAGCAGGGAGGCCAGCGGGACCAGACGGCCCCGATGAGCAGGGCGGACCGGGGTCGGGCTCCGGGTCGGGGTCGTGGTCGGGCGACGTGTCGTCCCGCCGGCTCCGGATGCGATGGAGTGCGCTGGGCATCGGCTTCCACTACGCTGAGTAATTGATCCGTTACTCGATCCACCGTTCCGGAGCGTGCGGGCAAAAGCAAGCGCGCAGCGGGTTTGTCCGTCTCCCGTGGTGATTCCCGTCGCGCCCCGGGGCGCGCGACCTGCGGCGCACGCCCGTTGTGATGGTTCTCACCAGTCAAGAGTCCATCCCCGTTCCAACCTGGGAAGCCCACGGGGATAACCTGCGAGACGGACATGCCGCGTGCTTCGGCCGACGTGTGCGCCCAGTAACGACATGGGGACGCAAGGTTTCCTGCGTACCCCTCATGTCGCGAAGACCACAGCGACGACCCGCGGCGGCACGCTCACAGACACACAATCGCGATCACGAACAAGGACGGACGCGCGTGGACCTGTTCGAGTACCAGGCGAGGGACCTCTTCGCCAAGCACGGTGTACCGGTGCTGGACGGTGAAGTCATCGACACCCCGGAGGCCGCGCGCGCCATTGCCGAGCGCTTCGGTGGCCGTGCCGTCGTCAAGGCCCAGGTCAAGACCGGTGGCCGTGGCAAGGCGGGCGGCGTGAAGCTGGCCTCCGACCCTGAGGACGCGGTGGCCAAGGCCGACCAGATCCTGGGCATGGACATCAAGGGCCACACGGTCCACAAGGTGATGCTGGCCGCCACCGCGGACATCAAGGAGGAGTACTACGTCTCCTTCCTGCTGGACCGGAGCAACCGCACCTTCCTGGCGATGGCCTCCGTCGAGGGCGGCATGGAGATCGAGGAGGTCGCGGTCAACAACCCGTCCGCGCTCGCCAAGATCACCGTGGACGCCAACGAGGGCTGCACCCCGGAGAAGGCCGCCGAGATCGTCGCCGCCGCCAAGTTCCCGGCCGAGGTCGCGGGCCAGATCGCGGATGTGCTCCAGCAGCTGTGGAAGGTCTTCGTCGCCGAGGACGCCCTGCTGGTCGAGGTCAACCCGCTGATCAAGTCCGGTGACGGCAAGATCATCGCGCTGGACGGCAAGGTGTCGCTGGACGCCAACGCCGACTTCCGCCAGCCCGGCCACGAGGCGCTTGAGGACAAGGCCGCCGCCAACCCGCTGGAGGCCGCGGCCAAGGCCAAGGGCCTCAACTACGTCAAGCTCGACGGCGAGGTCGGCATCATCGGCAACGGCGCGGGTCTCGTCATGAGCACCCTGGACGTCGTCGCCTACGCTGGTGAGGCCCACGGCGGCGTCAAGCCCGCCAACTTCCTCGACATCGGCGGCGGCGCGTCCGCCGAGGTGATGGCCAACGGCCTGGAGATCATCCTCGGCGACCCCGACGTCCGCTCGGTGTTCGTCAACGTCTTCGGCGGCATCACCGCCTGCGACGCGGTGGCCAACGGCATCGTGCAGGCCCTGGAACTGCTGAAGTCCAAGGGCGAGGAGGTCACCAAGCCGCTGGTCGTCCGCCTGGACGGCAACAACGCGGAGCTGGGTCGGCAGATCCTGACCGACGCCAACCACCCGCTGGTGCAGCAGGTGGACACCATGGACGGAGCGGCCGACAAGGCCGCCGAGCTCGCGGCTGCGAAGTAAGGGACACGGCGACACCAATGGCTATCTTCCTCACCAAGGACAGCAAGGTCATCGTCCAGGGGATGACCGGCTCCGAGGGCATGAAGCACACCCGCCGCATGCTCGCCTCCGGCACCAACATCGTCGGCGGTACCAACCCCCGCAAGGCCGGCCAGCAGGTCGACTTCGACGGCACCCAGGTACCGGTCTTCGGCACCGTCAAGGAGGCCATGGAGGCCACCGGTGCCGACGTATCGGTGATCTTCGTTCCGCCGGCGGGCACCAAGAGCGCCGTGCTGGAGTCGATCGACGCCGGTATGCCGCTCATCGTGGTGATCACCGAGGGCGTCCCGGTGCACGACACCGCCGCGTTCCACGCGTACAACGCGAGCAAGGGCGGCGCGTCCCGCATCGTCGGCCCCAACTGCCCCGGCCTGATCAGCCCCGGACAGTCCAACGCCGGCATCATCCCGGCCGACATCACCTCGGCCGGCCGCATCGGTCTGGTCTCCAAGTCGGGCACCCTGACCTACCAGATGATGTACGAGCTGAGCGACATCGGCTTCTCCTCCGCGGTGGGCATCGGCGGCGACCCGGTCATCGGCACCACCCACATCGACGCCCTCCAGGCGTTCCAGGACGACCCCGACACCGACCTGATCGTGATGATCGGTGAGATCGGCGGCGACGCCGAGGAGCGGGCGGCGGCGTACATCAAGGAGCACATCACCAAGCCGGTCGTCGGCTACGTGGCGGGCTTCACCGCGCCCGAGGGCAAGACCATGGGCCACGCCGGCGCCATCGTCTCCGGCTCCTCCGGCACCGCGCAGGCCAAGAAGGAGGCGCTGGAGGCCGCGGGCGTGAAGGTCGGCAAGACCCCGTCCGAGACCGCCCGCCTGGCGCGCGAGCTCATCCAGGGCTGAGCCCCGCAAGCACAGCCGACCGAGGGCGCCCCGCCCGGGACCGTAAGGCTCCCGATCGGGGCGCCCTCGGCGCGTCAGTGGCCCGGGGCGCACCCGTCCGGCAGCCCGCCCGCGCCCCCGCCCAGGTCACCGCCCGTGCCGCCCGTACCGACCAGCCCGACCGGTCCGGCCGGGGCGCAGCTCGGCGCCGGGTCGGCGGTATCCCCGTGGCTCCGCAGGAAGTGTGACGGACCGACCCCCAGCACCGTGGCCAGGCCCGTCACCGCAGCGGCCAGCAGCAGCGCCCCCGCCGCGCCGGTGGTGGCCCGGGTGCGGACGGCGCACCGCCGCCGCACCAGGTCGGCCGGGACGCGCGGCAGCGCCTCGCAGCCGCGCTGCGCGGCGGCCCGCAGCAGCCCGCCGAGCCGTTCACCGAACCCCTCGGCCGCCGGGTCGCCGCCGACCGCGTCCGGCGCCGCGACCGCCATCACGTCCAGCCCCAGGACGTCATGCAGCACCAGCGCCCCGCGCTGCGGCCCGGGAAGCTCCCGCAGGGCCGCCAGCAGCACCCGGTCCACCTCGGTCAGCCGGTCCGCGCCCTCCCGGTCCGCGCCCTCCCGGTCCGGCTCCCGGCCGCCGCCCCCGAGGCGGCCGAACCGGCGCCACGGCGTGCAGCGGACGTCCTCGAACAGGGCCCTGCGCACCCACCGCTCCGGCTCCGGGTCGGCCGCGACCTCCGGCCAGCGGCCCCAGGCGGCGGCGAAGGCCCGGCCCACCCGGTCCACCGCACGCGCCCGGTCCCCGGTGAGCAGAAAGGCCGTCCGGGTCAGCGGTTCGGCGGCCGCCGCGTACAGGGCGTCGAAGTCGGCCCGGTCCTCGTCCGTCCGGTGGTTGCGCACCGCCTCCCGTACGGCCGCCGGCAGCCCGGCCAGTGTCCAGGAGCGGCCGCCGGGCCCGCCGGGCCGCCGCTCGTCCTCGGGTGGCTCGCCCCAGAGCGGCCAGCGGTTTGGAAATGTACGCATAGCCATATGATCTGCGACACGGCGAACATCTCGCACTTCACTGAGCAAATCGCCCATCCCTGCCAGCATGGGCGGACATGACCCACCTGATCGGCCCCCGGGCACCGGTCCCCCGTCCGACACCCGTGGTGGTCGGTCCGCCCCGGTGCCCGGCCCTCCCGGTCGGCCTCGCCACCGGGGCCGCCGCCGCCCTCGCGGGTCTGGCCCTGACGGCGGTGCCGCTGTTCCTGCTCTGGATCGTCACCCCGTACGTCCAGCTCGGCGCTGTCGGCGCCTTCCGCCTCTCCGCCGCGCTCTGGCTGCTCGCCCACGGTGCCGAGCTGCTGCGCACCACCGGTACCGGCCCGCAGGCCGCGACCGCGCCGGTCGGCATCGCCCCGCTGCTGATCACCGCCGCCGTCCTCGGCCTGCTGTACCGCGCCGGGGCGTACACCGGCCGGGCGCTGTCGACCCCGGCCGGCGAGCAGCCCGCCGCCCGGCCCCGGGCCCGTACCGTCGCCACCGCGCTGCTCGCCCTCTGCGGCGGCTACCTGGGTGTGGCCGCCGCAGCCGTGCTGCTCGCCGCCGGGGCCGGCCTGCTGCGCGCCCGGCCGCTGCCCGCGCTCGCCGCCACCGCCGCCGTGGCCCTGGCCGGAGCGGCGGCCGGGCTCTGGTCGGCCACCCGGCCCTGGCGGGACCCGTCCGGCCGCTCCGCCGCCCGGTCGCTGCCCGGCTGGGCCTTCCCGGCGGGCGGGGCCGCCCCGGTGCTGCGGGCGGCGGTGGCCGGGTGCGCCGCGCTGCTGGGGGCGGGGGCGCTGCTGCTCGGTACGGCGCTGCTGATCCACGGCGGCGCCGCCGGGCACACCGCGCGGTCGCTCGCCCCGGACCTCCCCGGGCTGACCGGCCTGCTGCTGCTCTGCCTGGCGCTCTACCCGGACGCCGTGGTGTGGGCCACCGCGTACGCCCTCGGGCCGGGCTTCACGCTGGGCACCGGCAGTACGGTGGCGCCGCACGGCACCGTACTCGGCGAGACCCCACGGCTCCCGCTGCTGGCCGCGCTGCCCGGCCCCGCCCCGGCCGGTCCGCTTGGCTGGGCCGCCCTCGCCCTGCCCCCGCTGGCCGGAGTCGCACTGGCCGCCGTACTGGGCCGGGCGGCGGCGGGCGGCAGACCCGACGACCCCGACGACCCCAACGACCCCAACCACCCCACCGACCCCGCCGCCCCCCACCACGACCCCCAACCGTGGCACCCCGTCGCCACCGCCACCGCCGCACTCGCCGCCGCGCTGGCCACCGGCCTGGCGCTGGCGGCCTGCGCCGCCGCCTCCGGCGGCGCGCTGGGCACGGGTCGGCTGGCGGCGCTGGGCCCGGTCCCGTGGCAGGTGGGCGCGGCGGCAGCGGGCTGGACCGCCGCCGTGGGCCTGCCCGGCGCCCTGCTGGTCCGGCACCTGCTGCGCAGGCCGCCCGCAGCGCGCTCCCGCCCGGCCGACCCGCGCGCGTGACTCGCGCGGGCGACCCGCGCGCCTGATCCGCGCGCCTGATCCTCCGCGCCAGGGCATGGGCGCCAGGGCATGGGCGGGCTGCCGATGCCCAGCCGTGCGGGACGGCCGGACACCGGCTTCCGGAGAAGTCGCCCGCTCCGGGGTGCGCGCATCGCGCACCCCGACGTTAGGGCCGGCCGATGCGGCGGGCACCCGGTGTGGGGCTGCCAGGGTGACAGGCGGCCAGAACGGGTGCGGATTGGGCCGGTTGGCAGAAGGTCAGGGCGCGGGGTCGGGAATCCGCTGATTACGTGGTGATTGCTCGGGGATCCGAAAACTCATTTCAGAGGTGCATCTGCATGTCCAAGCGCATCACGCGTATCGCCGCGGTCTCGGTTCTGGCGGCTGCGGCTGCCGTCCTGCCGATGGCGGGCACGGCCACGGCGGCGTCCTACGGCAACGACGGCGCCCACGGCAGCTACGGCGGCGGCGGCGACCGCGGCCGGGGCGACGACTGTGGCTGCGAGGGTGAGCACCACAGGCGCGGTCACGAGCACGGCCGCGAGGTTCACTTCCGCAGCTGGGAGAAGAAGTCCTGGTACGTCTGCGAGGACGACTTCATCAGCACCCTGTTCGGCGGCGGCTGCAACGACCACCGGCGCGGCGGGCGGGGCCTCGGCGAGCGCGGCTTCGGCGGCGGGCTCGGCGGCTTCGGCGGGTTCGGGCTCTGACATCGAACCCTCCCTCAGCCGACACCGGTAGGCGCCCACACCGGTAAACGAGGCCGGCAGGTCCGACACCACGTCGGGCCTGCCGGCTCCACCATGCCCAAAGCTCCACCCGCCCGGCCCCGAACCCACCCGGCCCCGAACCCACCCGGCCCGGCCACGCCCCCGGCCCCGGCCGACGCGACGGCCCGCCCCCGCCGACGCGGGGACGGGCCGTGCTGCCGTGGGGCCGGGAGCCGTCAGCGGCCCAGGCCGAGCGAGGCGGGCTTGGGCAGCCAGTCGGGGCTGAGCGTGCTGCAACTGTGCTGCGCCTTCTGGGTGAGCGCGTCGGACATGCAGTCGTAGTAGTCCTTGTACGCGAGGTGTACGCCCCAGGAAGCCGCGACCATCGCCAGCGCCACCCCGCCGGTCACCAGGCCGCCGAGGGCCATCGGGACCTGCGGCCGGGGCGGGGTCGGCGCGGGCCAGCCCGGTGGCGGCAGCGGTACCGGCTGCTGACCGGCCGGCGGCGGGGGCGCGGCCGGACCGCCGCCCGGCCGCCCGGCCACCGCGCCCTGGCCCACGCTGCCCTGGCCCACCCCGCTCCGGCCCACCCCGCTCCGGCCCACCGCGCCCTGGCCCACCGCGCCCTGGCCCTGGTCGCCCGCCTTGGGCTCCCGGGGCGTGCCGCGCAGCGCGGCGATGCCCCAGTACACGGCGAGCGCGCCCAGCAGCAGCCCCAGCGACGGGAGGTTGAAGATCATGCAGAAGATGCCCCACATCCCGGCCTGCAACGCGTACCGGGCCCGGCGCAGCACCGGGTCACTGGGGTCGTACCGCTGCTGCGGGCCGCCCGGCTGCTGGGAGCCGAACGGGCCGCCGGGCCCCCGGCCCCCCTGCCAGCCGGGGCCCCTGGGCCCCTCCTGCCCGAAGGCGGGCCAGGAGGGCGGGTGCGGCGGGGCCGCCGGAGGCCGGGTGGGGGAGGAGCCGTCGTCCGGCTCCCCGGCGTCGCCGCCCTGCGCGGGTCGGCCGGGCCCCGGGCCGCCGGTGGGCGGCTGGGGTGCGCGCGGCTGCCAGGGCCGGTCGGGGGCGTCCGCCGGCGGCGGCGCGAAGGGGTCGCGCTCGCCCGTGCTGTTGCCGCTGCTCATCAGTAGTCCGTCCGTCTTCCCCGGTCGTCGTGGTCGGTGGTCGCTGCCCGGTGGTCGGTGTCCGGTGCCGGTGGTCGCCGTGCCCCGCCGCGCCGACCTGGTGGGCCGACTGCCCCTATGATCTCGCAGCCGTCGCCGGAGGGGTGCCCCGCCCTGTGTCCCGGCTGTCCGGCGGGCCCGCCGACCTGCCGGAGCCCGTCGGCGGTGCTGCTGCCGGACGCGTGCCCGGACAGCGAGATCCTTACCTCGTCTACGCGCGTTGCACCAGTCCTGAGGTGCCGACCCCCTCCGACGTGCCGTTATCGTGGTGACGGCTGGGAGTGCCCACGGGTTCCCGAGGCCCCGCAGTGCGGCGGGGCAACCTCGCCGTACCTCCACGCCGTACCCCCGCCGAACCCGGAACGCCGGGAACTCCTCACCCCCGACCGTCCAGTCTGCCAGCCCGCCCCTGCCCCTGCCCGGGTCCGACCGCCCGGGGGCCGCTCCCACCGGAGTACGGCGCCCCGCCGCGACCGGAGCCGCACCGGGGCGCACCGAGCAACGGATTCGGAGAACCGAGCAGTGGCCGCCGCTGTGCCCCCCGCCCTGATCTTCCCGCCGTCGACCCCCGGCCCGGCCCGTCTGGTCGTCCTGGTCTCCGGTTCGGGCACCAACCTCCAGGCGCTGATCGACGCCTGCGCCGACCCCGCCTACGGCGCGGTGATCGCCGCCGTGGGCGCCGACCGGCACGGCATCGCCGGTCTGGAGCGCGCCGAGCGGGCCGGACTGCCCACCTTCGTCCACCGCGTCCCGGACCACGCCGACCGCGCCGCCTGGGACGCCGCCCTCACCGCCGCCACCGAGGCGTACGCGCCCGACCTGGTGGTGTCGGCCGGTTTCATGAAGATCCTGGGCAAGGAGTTCATGGCCCGCTACGAGGGCCGTATCCTCAACACCCACCCCGCCCTGCTGCCGTCCTTCCCCGGCGCGCACGGTGTCCGCGACGCGCTGGCGTACGGCGTGAAGGTCACCGGCTGCACGGTCCACCTGGTCGACGCCGGGGTGGACACCGGTCCGATCGTGGCGCAGGCCGCCGTCGAGGTCCGCGACGAGGACGACGCCGACGGCGGGGAAGCGCTGCACGAGCGCATCAAGACTGTCGAGCGCACCCTGCTCGTCGACGTCGTGGGCCGGTTGGCCCGCGAAGGCCACCGCATCGAGGGACGAAAGGTACGGACCCCTGCATGACCGCCGCCGGTAGCACGCCGCCCCCCACCTCCGAAGACGTACGCCCCATCCGCCGGGCGCTGGTCAGCGTCTATGACAAGACCGGCCTGGAGGAGCTGGCCCAGGGCCTGCACGCGGCCGGGGTGGAGCTGGTCTCCACCGGTTCCACCGCCGGGCGGATCGCCGCCGCCGGGGTGCCGGTGACCGAGGTCGCCGAGCTCACCGGCTTCCCGGAGTGCCTGGACGGCCGGGTCAAGACCCTGCACCCCCGGGTGCACGCCGGCATCCTGGCCGACCTGCGCCTCGAATCGCACCGGGCGCAGCTGGCCGACCTGGGCGTCGAGCCCTTCGACCTGGTCGTGGTCAACCTCTACCCGTTCCGGCAGACCGTCGAGTCCGGCGCCACCCCGGACGAGTGCGTCGAGCAGATCGACATCGGCGGCCCCTCGATGGTCCGGGCCGCCGCCAAGAACCACCCGTCGGTCGCCGTGGTCGTCGACCCGGCCCGGTACGCCGATGTGCTGGCCGCCGCCGAGGCGGGCGGCTTCGACCTGGCCACCCGCAAGCGGCTGGCCGGTGCGGCGTTCGCGCACACCGCCGCGTACGACGTCGCGGTGGCCTCCTGGTTCGCCGCCGGGTACGCCCCCGACGACCAGCCCTTCCCGGCGTTCGCCGGTGCCACCTGGGAGCGCCGCAGCGTGCTGCGCTACGGCGAGAACCCGCACCAGGCCGCCGCGCTCTACACCGACGGCCAGGGCGGCGGCCTCGCCGACGCCGAGCAGCTGCACGGCAAGGAGATGTCGTACAACAACTACGTGGACACCGACGCGGCCCGCCGCGCCGCGTACGACCACGCCGGGCCCGCCGTCGCGATCATCAAGCACGCCAACCCGTGCGGCATCGCCACCGGCGCCGACGTCGCGGAGGCCCACCTCCGGGCGCACGCCTGCGACCCGGTGTCCGCCTACGGCGGCGTGATCGCGGTCAACCGTCCGGTGTCGGCGGCGATGGCCGAGCAGGTCGCCGGGATCTTCACCGAGGTGATCGTCGCCCCCGACTACGAGGCGGGCGCGGTCGAGATCCTGGCCCGCAAGAAGAACATCCGGGTGCTGCGCGCCCCCGGTGCCCCGTCCGCGCCGGTGGAGCTCAAGCCGATCAGCGGCGGGGTGCTGCTCCAGCAGGCCGACCGGATCGACGCCCCGGGCGACGACCCGGCCACCTGGACGCTGGCCACCGGCGAGGCGCTGACCGAGGCGGAGCTGGCCGACCTGGTCTTCGCCTGGCGGTGCTGCCGGGCGGTCAAGTCCAACGCGATCCTGCTGGCCAAGGACGGCGCCACCGTCGGCGTCGGGATGGGCCAGGTCAACCGGGTCGACTCGGCGCGGCTCGCGGTGCAGCGGGCCGGGGAGCGCGCGGTCGGCTCCTTCGCCGCCTCGGACGCCTTCTTCCCGTTCGCGGACGGCCTCCAGGTGCTGGTGGAGGGCGGCGTGCGGGCGGTCGTCCAGCCGGGCGGCTCGGTCCGGGACGAGGAGGTCATCGCCGCCGCCCGCGAGGCCGGCGTCACCATGTACCTCACCGGGACCCGGCACTTCTTCCACTGAGTACGTCTTCCGACCGAGCACCGTCCGGACCGAGCGGCCCGGACGCCCCCGCACCGGGGGTGTCCGGGCCGCTCGGCCGTACCGGGCCCGTCACAGGGGTCGCGGCCCGGGGGAACCGGAACCGATGACCACGGTGCCCATGATCTTGTCGGCGAAGGTCTGCTTCTTGGCGTCCCACAGCGGCCACAGGTAGCCGAGGTAGCACACCGCGCCGTCGACCGCGTGGCAGATCCGGCGCACCAGCGCCATGCCGAACCCCAGCGGCTGCCCGTCCACCTCCCGCAGCACGCGTATGTTGACCAGCCGCTTACCCGGGGTCTGGCCGGTGGTGCCCTCCTGGTAGGTGAACCACAGGGTGGTGCCGAAGGCCACCACCGCGGCCGCGATCATCAGCAGGTAGCCGGCCAGGATGCCGCCGCTGCCCGTGCTGTCGCAGCCGTTGCCGTCGGCGTCGCAGTGATCGAGGACGGAGTTGAACATGACGGCGAAGCCGATGCCCAGCAGCACCATCGGCACGATGCCGGCGAACAGCCCGTCGAGCAGCGTCGCCGCCACCCGCGACCCCCACCCCGCGTAGCCGGGCGCCACCTGGGCGCCGTATCCGTAAGGGTCGCCCGGCGGGTAGCCGTACCCGGGCTGCGGTGGGACCTGCGGGTAGCCGTATCCGGGTTGCGGCGGGTAGCCGTAGCCGGCGTCCGGCTGCGGGGCGGCCCACTCGGGCTGCTGGGCTCGGGGGTTGTCGGGTGCGGGCGGCGGACTGCTCACGGGCTTCTCCGGATCGCTGGGGTCGGGGTGGGGCATATGCGGACGGCCCGCGCCCCCGGGCGGGGACGCGGGCCGACCAGCCGGCAGCGGGGCTGCCGTCACTGGGACTTGACGACCACAGAGCCCATGATCTTGTCGGCGAAGGTCTGCTTCTTGGCGTCCCACAGCGGCCACAGGAAGCCGATGCAGCAGATCGCGTCGAGGATGTGGCAGATCTCGCGGACGAACGCCATGCCGAAGCCCATCCGCTGGCCGTCGACCTCGCGGACCATGCCGATGTTGACGGCCTTCTGGCCCAGGGACTGGCCCATCGAGCTCTTCATCCAGGCGATGACGGCCATCTCCGCGAAGGCGAAGACGAAGCTCAGCAGGTAGTAGAGCCCGGCGCCGCTGGTGTGGGTGCCGGTGGCGTCGACGGTGACGGTCGGCCGCATCGCCATCAGGATGACCGTCGGGATGATGCCGACCACGATCCAGTCGATGATCCGGGCGACCACCCGGGAGCCCCAACCGGCGTAGAACGGCTGCACATTGGCCGCGTTCCCGTACGGGCCCTGCGGGTACCCGCCGTAGCCGGGCTGCTGCGGCTGCCCCTGCGGATAGCCGTAGGCCGCCGCGTCGTAGGGCTGCTGCGGCTGGCCCTGCTGCGGGTAGCCGTAGCCGGGCTGGCCCTGGGGAGCGCCGTAGCCGGGCTGCTGCGGCTGCTGGCCGTAGGGGTTGTTCGGGTCGGGCGGGTAGCTCACGGTCGTCTCCTGGCGGGAGGTGATGGGACAGGACATCCGGGACGGGCGGGCGGTTTGGGACAGCCGACCGGGACCGGAGATTAGCGGACCGTCATGACAGGACGATCCCGTAGCGGTGCAGTTGCCAGCACCAGGACAGTGCCGCGACGACGCCGATCACCGCGTTCCGCTGCCGCACCGGGGCCGACCACCAGCGGCGGCCGAGCCCCAGCGGGGCGAACAGCAGTCCGAGACCGATCACCACGGTGAACGGATTGGCCGTCAGCGCCGCCACCCAGTGGCCCTGGCCGGCCTCGATGAAGACGGTGGTGGAGCCGCAGGCCGGGCACGGGATGCCGGTGAACCGCCGCAGCAGGCAGAGCGCCCCCGGGTCGTGCGCCTGGTGCAGCCGGGCGACCGCCGGCGCGGCCACGCCGACGCCGCCGACCCGCAGCAGCACCTGGAGCGGCCCGCCGTACCGGGACCGGGTCGCCCGGGTCCACCAGCGGTCGGGCGGCGGGGCGGTGTGCCCCGGAGCCTGGGCGGTCATAGGCTGGACTTCTTGTCCAGCACCACGAAGAAGACCAGCGCGGCGATGCCGATCAGGATCGCCAGCGTCGACAGCACGATGCCGCCGATGGCGGTGGAGCGGCCCGTCCCGGTGACCCGGGCGCGGTTCACCCCCGCGATGCCGAGCCCCAGGCCGACCGGGGCCAGCACGGCGCCGTAGAAGCAGACGACCACGCTGATGAAGCCGAGCGCCACCGAGGCGGTGGCCAGGCTGTTGGGCTCGCCGGTGGTCACACCGGGCCCGTACGGGACCGGCCCGCCGTAGCCCGGCTGCCGGCCGTACGGCACGCCGTACCCGGGCGGTGGCTGCTGCCCGTACGGTGGCTGCGGTGCGTACGGCGGTTGGCCGCCGTAGCCGGGGGGCTGCTGTCCGTACCCCGGCTGCTGCCCGCTGGCCGGCGGGGCGCCGTAGGGTTGGCCGGCCTGTCCGCCGTACGGGTCAGGCGGCGGCGTCTGGTACGGATTGCTCACTGTTCTCCCCCGATTGGCTCCCCCGCTGGCGCCGGGAGCGCCACGCGCGGGCCCGGGGTGCGGCGGACGTTGTCCGCGCCCATCGTTATCGGGGCGGTGTGGGCCTGTCCAGTCACTGCGCGTCGCCCGGACGGAACCGTGGCGCAATCGCAACCGGATCACTACGTTCCGTTTGGTGTCGGGTCATGTCCGGACGGGAACGGTGGACGGATGCACGGTCAGCGCCGGGTATCCGCGAGGATGGAGGTATGACCGCCCAGATTCTCGATGGCAAGGCCACCGCAGCCGCGATCAAGTCCGAACTCGCCGTCCGCGTAGCGGCGCTCAAGGAGCAGGGTGTCACACCCGGCCTGGGCACCGTCCTGGTCGGTGACGACCCGGGCAGCCACTCCTATGTACGCGGCAAGCACCGCGACTGCGCCCAGGTGGGCATCGCCAGCATCCGCCGCGAGCTGCCGGCCGACGCCACCCAGGCCGATGTCGAGGCCGTGGTCCGCGAACTCAACGACGACCCGGCCTGCACCGGCTACATCGTTCAGCTGCCGCTGCCCAAGGGGCTGGACCCCAACGCGGTGCTGGAGCTGATGGACCCGGCCAAGGACGCCGACGGCCTGCACCCGGTGAACCTGGGCCGCCTGGTCCTCGGCATCGAGGCCCCGCTGCCCTGCACCCCCAACGGCGTGCTCGAACTGCTGCGCCGGCACGGCGTGCAGACCAAGGGCGCGCACGTGGTGGTGGTCGGGCGCGGTGTGACCGTCGGCCGCTCCATCGGGCTGCTGCTCACCCGCCGCTCCGAGAACGCCACCGTCACCCTGACCCACACCGGCACCCGCGACCTGTCGGCCGAGCTGCGGCGCGCCGACATCATCGTGGCGGCCGCCGGGGTGCCGCACCTGGTCAAGCCGGACGACGTACGCCCCGGCGCGGCCGTGCTGGACGTCGGCGTCAGCCGCACCGAGGCCGGTCTGGTCGGCGACGTCGACCCGGGCGTCGCCGAGGTGGCCGGCTGGCTGTCGCCCAACCCCGGCGGCGTCGGCCCGATGACCCGGGCCATGCTGCTCTCCAACATCGTCGAGGCGGCCGAGCGCGCCGCCGGCATCACGCGGAACTGAGGGACGCCGATGGGTGTCGTACGGAGCCGGTCGCGGCGGCGGCCGCCGCTGGAGACCACGGGCACGCTGCCGCCGGAGGGGGCGGCGGCCGCGGCCGGGCGGTCCCGCCCGCTGGGGCAGTGGCCGATCAGCTTGGTGACCCTGGTGGTCGCCGCCGGGCTGGTGCTCACCACCTCGGACGGCTTCCGGGTCGGCGCGCTCGCCGTCGGCGGGGCGCTGCTGCTGGGCGCGCTGCTGCGGCTGCTGTTGCGTGAGGTGGGGATGCTCGCCGTACGCAGCCGTTTCACCGATGTCTCGGTGCTCTGCGTGCTGGGCGGCGCGATCGTGCTGCTGGCACTGATGGGCCAGCCCGACCCCTGGATTCACATCCCGGTCCTGGACCGGGTGACCGCCCTGCTGGGGCGCCATCACTGAGCGTACGGGTCCGAACTGGGCCCACGGGTCCGACCGACGACCGAGCCCCCGTTCGAACGCCAGGTGCGTGCGGACGGGGGCTCGGTCGTCGCCGTTCATCTCGATGACAAGTATCTCGATGGCGAGTATCTTGACCACGAGATAAATGACCCGCCGCTGAGAGGGGTGCCTCGCCATGGCCAGAGTCAAGGTCGCCAACCCGGTCGTCGAGCTGGACGGCGTCGGCATCAAGTGCGCCACCATCACGGCCGACGAGGCGCGCGTCGCGGAGTACGGCCTCAAGAAGATGCACCGGTCGCCCAACGGCACCATCCGCAACCTGCTGGGCGGCGTGGTCTTCCGCGAACCGATCATCGTCGGGAACGTGCCGCGCCTGGTCCCGGGCTGGACCAGGCCGATCGTCGTCGGCCGCCACGCCTTCGGTGACCAGTACCGCGCCACCGAGCTGCCCCACCTCGACCAACCCGATCGCCTCGATCTTCGCCTGGACCCGCGGTCTCGCCCACCGGGGCAGGCTGGACGGCACCCCCGAGGTCGTCGCGTTCGCGGACACCCTGGAGCGGGTCTGCGTCCGGACCGTCGAGGGCGGCCGGATGACCAAGGACCTCGCCGTGCTGATCGGTGCGGACGCCCCCTGGCTGACCACCGAGGAGTTCCTCGACGCCGTGGCCGAGAACCTCCGGCGCGAGCCGGCCGCCTGACCGCCGGCACGGTGCGGTGCCCCGCCCCTCCACAGCGGAGGAGCGGGGCACCGGGCCGTTTCCGGCCCGAGCGTCAGCGACGGCCGAAGCGGCCTCCGTCGCGGCCCCCGTCGTGGCGGCGGTCGTCGCGCCGGTCGTCGCGGCGGTCATGGCGGCGGTCGTCGCGGCGGTCGTGGCGGCGGCGGTCGTGGCGGTGGTGGTGGCGGCGGCCGTGCCGCTCGTGGCGGAAGTGGTCGGCGTGTGCCTCGTGCCGCGAGTGCTCGGAGTGGGCGGCGGCGGCCGACTGGCCGGCCGGCTTGGCGGGGACCGCGGCGTCGGCGGACGACACCGGGCCGAGGACCAGGCCCCAGCCGGCGGCGACCAGGGCGGCGGTGACTGCCAGGCGCTTGCCTACAGAGTGCGTGGACATGAAGTTCACCATTCCTTTGCTGCTGATTGCGGAAGGTCACCCTTCCGGGGCGCGATCGGCCCTCGGAGGCCCGTGGGGCTTTCGAGGCGCTGCACCCATCACCCAGAGTTGCCCAGCGACTGCGGAGCGGGTATTCAGGAGGAGGAAACTGGGACGAAGTGGGAATCCCAGCCCATCGGCCAGCGGGGATGCCCGGCGGCCACCGAAAACCTGGGACGGGGATGGGACATGGGGCGCTGGCAGCCGCTGCCCGGCACGCTCGATCCGGATCTGCACCGCCTGGTCGTGCAGCTGCGCCGACTCAAGGACCGCAGCGGTCTGAGCCTGGTCGCACTCGCCGCCCGTACGCCGTACAGCAAGTCGGCCTGGCAGCGTTACCTCAACGGGGTCAAGTTCCCGCCGCGCCAGGCGGTCGAGGCGATCGGCCGGCTGACCGGCGCCGACGCGGCCCGGCTGCTGGCCCTCTGGGGCCTGGCCGAACGCAGCAGACGGGACATCGCGGCGGCGTGCCACACGGCGTGCCCGGCAGCGGCGGTAACCGCCGGACCGGCCCGGCAGGCGCTGCCCGACCTGCCCGCTCCCGCCGACTCACCCGGCCCGTCGACCCCGCCGCAGGTCGACCCGCAGCTCTCCGCCTGGCGCGACCTGCCGTCCGCCGACCCGGCCGCCGCCCAGCGCCGCCGGGTCCCCGCCGCGCTGCTGCCCGCCGTGGCCGCCATGGTGGTCGCCGCACTGCTCTGCCTGCTCGGACCGGTCGACGGCGGCGCCGCCGCCCGGACCGTACGGGATGTCGTCCGCTCCCTGCTGGGCACCCGGCCCCCGGCCACCCTCGGCGGCCTGCACACCAGCACCCCCCGGCGTGGCACGGCGGTACTGCGCGCCCCGGCGGTCCGGGCCGCCCCGGCGGTGCTGCGGGCTCCGGTCTGCCGCGCCGACGGCTGCCAGGGCCGCGACCCGTACACCACCGGCTGCTCCCACGACGCCCGCACGGCGGCGGCGGTGCGGGTGGACGGGCGGACGGTCCAGCTCCGCTACAGCGCCCGCTGCCGGGCGGCCTGGGCCGAACTGGCGCCTGGCGGCCCGCCCGGCGGGCTCCCCGGCGGCCTGGCCGTCGAGGGCGACGACGGCACCGTCCTCGCCGCCGCCTGGCCCCGCACCCGCAGCCCGATGCTCACCACCTCCGACCCCACCCACACCCGCGCCTGCGGCACCATCAACGACACCCAAGCCTGCGCCTGGCCCCCCTCCTGACCGCGCCCCGGCCCGGGAGGGGCGCGGGGAACTGCGCGACCAGCCCCCCATCCGGTAGCGCGCCGTACCCGACCGCCGCCATCCGCCCCGGGTGGCGCCCCACCCTCGTATCGGGGTCCGTGCCCGGCAGGGGCGCGGGGAACTGCGCGACCAGCCCCCCCATCCGGTAGTGCGCCGTATCCGACCGCCGCCATCCGCCCCGGGTGGCGCCCCACCCCCGAACGAGCACCCCACCCCGGGCAGCAGCCCCCGTTCCCGCCCGAGGACCGGGTCGATCCCCCGCCGCATTCCGTCCTGGGATAGCCTGACGGTGGTTCTCTCGAAGTCGAGAGATCGATCAGGGTCCGGCATGGTGGGAGTGCCGCCCCCACCCTCCGGGCGGGTGGTACCGACCAGTCGGCGCAACTGACCCCCTCAGGCATCAGCTGGAGAAGGCACACCATGACCCGCACTCCCGTCAACGTCACCGTCACCGGTGCGGCCGGTCAGATCGGCTACGCGCTGCTGTTCCGCATCGCGTCCGGGCAGCTGCTCGGTGCCGACACCCCGGTGAAGCTGCGCCTCCTGGAGATCCCGCAGGGCCTCAAGGCCGCCGAGGGCACCGCGATGGAGCTCGACGACTGCGCCTTCCCGCTGCTGCGCGGCATCGAGATCACCGACGACGCCAACAAGGCGTTCGACGGCGCCAACGTCGGCCTGCTGGTCGGCGCCCGCCCGCGTACCGCCGGCATGGAGCGCGGTGACCTGCTCTCGGCCAACGGCGGCATCTTCGGCCCGCAGGGCAAGGCCATCAACGACAACGCCGCGGACGACATCAAGGTGCTGGTGGTCGGCAACCCGGCCAACACCAACGCCCTGATCGCCCAGCAGCACGCCCCGGACGTCCCGGCCGACCGCTTCACCGCGATGACCCGCCTGGACCACAACCGGGCCGTGGCGCAGCTGGCCAAGAAGCTCGACGCCACCGTCGAGGACGTGCGCAGGCTCACCATCTGGGGCAACCACTCCGCCACCCAGTACCCGGACATCTTCCACGCCGAGGTCGCGGGCAAGAACGCCGCCGAGGCCGTCAACGACGAGAAGTGGCTGGCCGAGGAGTTCATCCCGACCGTCGCCAAGCGCGGCGCGGCCATCATCGAGGCCCGTGGCGCCTCCTCCGCCGCCTCCGCCGCCAACGCCGCCATCGACCACGTGTACACCTGGGTCAACGGCACCGCCGAGGGCGACTGGACCTCGATGGGCATCGTCTCCGACGGCTCGTACGGCGTGCCCGAGGGCATCATCTCCTCGTTCCCCGTCACCACCAGCGGCGGCCGCTTCGAGATCGTCCAGGGCCTGGAGATCAACGACTTCTCCCGCGCCCGGATCGACGCCTCGGTCAAGGAGCTCATCGACGAGCGCGACGCGGTCCGCTCGCTCGGCCTGATCTGAGCCACCCCGCGCCCGAAGCAAGCAGCAGCAGGCAGCGGCCCGCCACCCCCGGCCGGGGGCGGCGGGCCGCTGCCCGTACGGCGTCCCGTTCACTCGATCGGGAACGCCACGTCGCACACCTGGTCACCCGGAAGGGTGGTTCCCCAGTCCGCGAAGTACACCTCGCGCGGCGACCCCGTGCAGCGCCGCCCCTGTGCGCCGATCCACTGCTCGAGCGCGTCGTACGCCGAGAGGATCTGCGGGTACTCCACCTGCGCCCTGGTCAGCCGGACGTACGCCTCCCGGTGGGCCGCCTCCCGGCGCAGCCCCGGCACCGCCGCCCGCTCCGCCGCCGGGACGAGGTCGGCGTCCACCGGCACGCAGGTCTCCACCGGCCCGTCGCTGTCCTCGTTGACCTCGCCGTGGAAGATGACGAACGGCGCCGCCACCACCCCGCCGTACCGCCGCGCGGCCTCCTCCAGCCGCCGGGTGGCGGCCGGAATCCAGCCCGGCAGCTCCTCCGGCCGGGCCGCCCGCTGCTCGGTGAGCACCAGCTGCTCCGGCACCTCGCGCTCCTGGACGTCGAACATGCCCAGACTCCTCTCGTCCCCCGACAGGGTGATGCGGAGGTGGACCGCCAGCTCCCGCTGGGAGGCGATCCGGCGTTCGACCCCGTCCCAGTAGGCCGCGACCTGCCCGGCGGCCTCCCGCCCCGGCAGCGCCACCACCTGCGCGACCTGCGCCAGCGGCATGTCGAGCCGCCGCAGCAGCATCACCAGCCTGGCCACCGCCAACTGGCTCTCCCGGTAGCTGCGGTAGCCGCTGCCGACGTCGACCCGGGCCGGCACCAGCAGTCCCAGCCGGTCGTAGAGCCGCAGCGCCTTGAGCGACAGCCGGGAGCGCCGGGCGAACTCGCCGATGCTCAGCAGCCGGTCGCCGTCCGGGTGGGGGTCCATGCGCGCATCCTCCGCCCCGGACGCCTGCCGTCCGGTGGTTCCGTACGCTGCGCCCTGCCCCAGGGGCAGGGTCAAGCGGGGCCGCCCGGCTCCGCCGCGAGCAGGGCGCACAGCCGGTCCAGGGTGGCCGCGAAGGCGTGCTCCGGCGGGCTGCCGTAGCCCACCACCAGGGCGGGCGGGTACGGCCCGGGGTCGCCCGGGTCGCGGAAGTGCGACAGGGCGGCCAGCGCCAGCCCGGCGGCGTCGGCGCGGGCCGCGAGCGCGGCCTCGTCGGCCAGCCGGGGCGGCAGCCGCAGCACCGCGTGCAGCCCGGCCGCCATCCCGGTGACGGCCACGTCGGGCGCCCGGTCGGCCAGGGCGGCGGTGAGCCGGTCGCGGCGGCGGCGGTAGTGCAGCCGGGCACGGCGCACCTGCCGGTCGTAGTCGCCGGAGGTGATCAGCTCGGCCAGGGTGAGCTGGTCCAGTACGGGGGAGTGGTGGTCGGAGAGGCGCTTCTCGGCCACCACCGCGTCCAGCAGCGCGGGCGGCACCGCCAGCCAGGCCAGCCGCAGCCCGGGGGCGAGGCTCTTGCTGGCGGTGCCCGCGTACACCACATGCTCGGGGTCGAGCCCCTGGAGCGCGCCGACGGGTTGGCGGTCGTAGCGGAACTCGCCGTCGTAGTCGTCCTCCACCACGGTCGCGCCGGTGGAGCGGGCCCAGGCCAGGGTGGTGGCGCGGCGGTCCGGGTGCAGCGCCACGCCGGTGGGGAACTGGTGGGCGGGGGTCAGCAGCAGGGCGTCCGTCCGGCCGTCCAGCAGTTCGACGCGGGCGCCCCGGCCGTCCAGCGGCAGCCGGTCCACGGCCAGTCCGGCGGCCCGCAGGCCCTTGCGGGTGTCGGGGTAGCCCAGCGCCTCCACCGCGATGCGCCGGCCGCCCCGGGCGGCCAGCGCCCGGCCCAGCACGCCGACCGCCTGGACGAAGCCGGTGCAGACGACGATCAGGCCGGGGTCGGTGCGCACGCCCCGGGTGCGGGCGAGGTAGTCGGTGAGGGCGCGGCGCAGCTCCGGCAGGCCCCGGGGGTCGGTGTAGCCGAGCGTGCGGTGCGGTGCGGCGTTCAGTGCCCGGCGGGCGGCGGCCAGCCAGCGGGCGCGCGGGAAGAGGGCGAGGTCCGGGCTGCCGGGCCGCAGGTTGTACGGGCTCCCCCGGTCGCCCGGCGGCGGGTCGGACGGGTCGCCGGGCTCGGCGGGCCGGGCCGGGGCGGCCGCCGCCGCCGGGGCGGTCTCGGTGTGCTCCGCGACCCGGGTGCCGGAGCCCTGACGTGCCGTCAGCCACCCCTCCGCGACCAGCTGCCCGTACGCCTCGGCGACCGTGTTGCGGGCCAGGCCGAGGTCCTGGGCGAGCACCCGGGAGGACGGCAGCCGGCTGCCGGGCGCCAGCCGCCCGCCCCGTACGGCCTCGCGCAGCGCCGTCTCCAGCGCGGCCCGCACCCCCGGGCCGGGGGCGAGGTCGAGCAGCAGGTCGCTGCCCGTGGTGGCCCAGGAATCCATGGTCCAAGTGGACCACAGCCCAGGGCCACCTGCTCACGAGGGCGACCGCCGTCAGTGGCCGGAACCGACGGGCCGTCACCTGCGGCTGCCGTCCGCCCTCCGGTACGGACACTCCTGACTTCCGCCCAGGCGCTCGCAGCGACCGAATCGAGCCGATAATCTGAGCGCCCGATAATCTGGATGCAGACAGCAACCAGTTGTCGCGCGGGCGCCCGCAGCGGGGCGCGGAACGGGGGAGCGGGACCATGGCGGTATCACGGGCGAGACGGATGCGATCCCAGACGTTCTCCCTGGGCATCGTGAGCGCGGTCGCGCTGGCGCTCACCTCCTGCGGCAACGGCAAGAGCGCGCCCGATCTGCGCTGCACGGACACCCAGACCTTCAAGACCGTCTCGAACAGCCTCTGCGACAGTGCGCCGGGCGGCGGCTACGCCAGCACCGACCGCTACCAGTGGTACGAGCGCGACAAGGGCCGCACCAGCAGCACCGGCGGCACCGGCGTCTACGGCCACCGCTACACCGGCCCCCGGCTCTCCAAGGGCTCGGGCTCGGGCTCGGGGAGCAAGGGCGGCAGCGGAGTCGGGCGCGGCGGCTTCGGCGGCCACGGGAAGAGCAGCGGCAGCTGACCCGCCGATGCACCGTCACCGCATCGAGCCCCGCCCCGGCTGGCAGCAGACCGTGGAGGAGCAGGGGCTGATCTACCCGCTCACCCGCTACCCCGACGACTCGCTGCGCCCGTACTGGGACGAGTCGGCCTACTACGCCTTCACGCTGCCCGAGGTGGAGGCGCTGGAGGAGGTCGTCGCGGAGCTGCACGGGATGTGCCTGGCCGCAGCCGACCACATCGTGGCGGAGAACCGCTTCGCCGAACTGGGCATCACCGACCCGGCGGTGGTGGCCGCCGTCACCGCCTCCTGGCACCGCCGGGCGGAGCAGCCCAGCGTGTACGGCCGCTTCGACCTGCGCTACGACGGCACCGGACCGGCCAAGCTGCTGGAGTACAACGCCGACACCCCGACCTCCCTGGTGGAGGCGGCCGGCCCGCAGTGGTTCTGGATGGAGGAGCGCTTCCCCGGCGCCGACCAGTGGAACTCCCTGCACGAGCGGCTGGTCGCCGCCTGGCAGCGGCAGGCCGCCCTGCTGCCGCCCGGCCGGCCGGTGTACTTCGCGCACTCCCACGACGACGAGCTGGGCGAGGACCAGATGACCGTCGTCTACCTGATGGAGACCGCCCGCCAGGCCGGCCTGGCCACCCGGGGCATCGCCATGGAGGACATCGGCTGGGACCCGCTCTCCGGCCGCTTCGTCGACGAGCAGTACGGCTTCCTGCGCACCGTCTTCAAGCTCTACCCCTGGGAGTGGCTGGTCTCCGACGACTTCGGCGCGCATGCGCTGCGCACCGCCGACCTGGGCGGCGGCAGCGGCTCCACCCTCTGGATCGAGCCGCTGTGGAAGATGCTGCTCTCCAACAAGGCGCTGCTGGCCGTCCTCTGGGAGCTCTACCCCGGCCACCCCAATCTGCTGCCCGCCCACCTGGACGGCCCGCGCGACCTGGCCGAGTGGATCGCCAAGCCGCTGCTGGGCCGCGAGGGCTCCGGCATCCGCGTCTTCGACGGCCTGCCGAGCGAGCAGCTGTACGGGATCACCCCCGACGGGTCGAGCTACGGCGAGGAGGGCTACTGCTGGCAGCAGTTCGCGCCGCTGCCCGACTTCGACGGCAACCGGGTGGTGCTCGGCGCCTGGGTGGTCGACGGCGAACCGGCGGGGCTCGGCATCCGCGAGTCGGCCGGGCTGATCACCGACGAGTACGCCCGCTTCCTCCCGCACATCATCCGCTGACCCCGGCCCCACCCCGGCCCCGGGCCGGGTCAGCCGCCGGTCAGCACCTCGCGCAGCTGGTCGAGGGCCCAGGCCAGATCGTCCTCGGCGATGACCAGCGGCGGCGCCAGCCGGATGGTCGAGGCGTGGGTGTCCTTGACCAGCACGCCGCGCCGCAGCAGCAGCTCCGAGATCCGGCGGCCCGAGCCGAACGCCGGGTCCACGTCCACCCCCGCCCACAGACCCCGGCCGCGCACCGCCAGCACCGGGCCGGCGGCGGCCAGCGAGGCCAGCTCGGCGTGCAGCTGGTCGCCCAGCTCGGCGGCCCGCCGCTGGTACTCCCCGGTACGCAGCATCGCTATCACCTCCAGGGCGACCGCGCAGGCCAGCGGGTTGCCGCCGAAGGTCGAACCATGGCTGCCCGGGGTGAAGACGTCCAGCACCGCCCGCGAGGAGACCACCGCCGAGACCGGCAGCACCCCGCCGCCCAGCGCCTTGCCCAGGATGTAGACGTCCGGCCGCACCCCCTCGTGCTCGCAGGCGAAGGTACGCCCGGTCCGCCCGAGGCCCGACTGCACCTCGTCCGCCATCAGCAGCGCCCCCCGGTCGGCGGTGATCCGGCGCGCCGCCGCCAGATAGCCGGGCGGCGGCACCACCACCCCGGCCTCGCCCTGGATCGGCTCCAGCAGCACCGCCACCGTGCGGTCGCCCACCGCCGCCTCCAGCGCCGCCACGTCGCCGTACGGCACCACGTCGAAGCCGGGCGTGTACGGCCCGAAACCCGCCCTGGCCTCCGGGTCGGTGGAGAAGCCGACGACGGTCGTGGTGCGGCCGTGGAAGTTGCCCGCCGCCACCACGATCCGCGCCTGGCCGTCCGGCACGCCCTTGACCCGGTAGCCCCACAGCCGGGCCGTCTTCACCGCCGTCTCGACCGCCTCCGCGCCGGTGTTCATCGGCAGGACGGCCTCCATCCCGCACAGCTCCGCCAGCTGCGAGCAGAAGGCCGCGAACTGGTCGTGGTGGAACGCCCGCGAGGTCAGCGTCACCCGGTCCAGCTGCGCCTTGGCGGCGGCGATCAGCCGGGGGTGCCGGTGGCCGAAGTTGAGCGCCGAGTAGCCCGCCAGCAGGTCCAGGTAGCGGCGGCCCTCCACATCGGTCAGCCAGGCGCCCTCGGCCCGCGCCAGCACCACCGGCAGCGGGTCGTAGTTGTGCGCGCTGTGCGCCTCGGCGGTGGCGATCAGGCTGGCGGTCAGGGGCGGCAGGTGGTTCATGGTGTGGCTCCGTGGGTCGCCGGGGTCTCCGGTCGGTGGGTACGGCCCCGGGGGTGTGGGTCCGTGCCTTCGTCCTTCCCGCCGGCGGCGGGTTTCTCCCGCCCACGCCGGTAAACCCGCCAGCGCACCGCCCCCGGCGGCGCTACAGTGAGCGTGCCGCGACTGGCGAGTGCGCCCCGGATCACCCAGGGCGCCCTGCGTGGAACCGACCACGAGGGAGCGGCACCGCTCCGGGCCTGCCCGGGGAGCAGTCGCCGGAGTGCCGTCCGCCTGGGCACCCGGGTCACATGTCGTCCGTACGACCGACCCGGGAGGAAATGCGATGACCGCACCCGACCGCCACCCCGCCCTTGCCGCCGCCGATCCCGAGATCGCCGCGCTGGTCGCCGCCGAGGAGCGGCTCCAGGCCGACACCCTGCGGCTGATCCCCAGCGAGAACTACGTCTCCCGGGCGGTGCTGGAGGCGTCCGGCACCGTGCTGCAGAACAAGTACTCCGAGGGCTACCCCGGCAAGCGCTACTACGAGGGCCAGCAGTACATCGACCAGGTCGAGACGGTGGCGATCGACCGCGCCAAGGCCCTGTTCGGCGTCGACCACGCCAATGTCCAGCCGTACTCGGGCTCGCCCGCCAACCTCGCCGTCTACCTGGCGTTCCTCCAGCCCGGTGACACCGTGCTCGGCATGTCGCTGCCGATGGGCGGCCACCTCACCCACGGCTGGGGCGTCTCCGCCACCGGCACCTGGTTCCGGGGGGTGCGCTACGGCGTCCGCCGCGACACCGGCCGGATCGACCTGGACGAGGTCCGCGACCTGGCGCTGGCCGAGCGGCCCAAGCTGATCTTCTGCGGCGGCACCGCCGTCCCCCGGGTGATCGACTTCGCCGGGTTCGCCGAGATCGCCCGCGAGGTCGGCGCGGTGCTGGTCGCCGACATCGCCCATATCGCGGGCCTGGTCGCGGGCGGCGCCCACCCGTCCCCGGTGCCGTACGCCGATGTCGTCTCCACCACCACCCACAAGACGCTGCGCGGCCCGCGCGGCGCCATGCTGATGTGCCGCGAGGAGCACGCCCGCGCCGTGGACCGGGCCGTCTTCCCCGGCCTCCAGGGCGGCCCGCACAACCAGACCACCGCCGCCATCGCGGTCGCCCTGCGGGAGGCCGCCACCCCGGAGTTCAGCGGCTACGCCCACCAGGTGGTGGCCAATGCCCGCGCCCTCGGGGAGCAGCTCGCCGCCCGGGGCTTCGACCTGGTCTCCGGCGGCACCGACAACCATCTGCTGCTGATCGACCTGACCGGCCGCGACGTGCCCGGCAAGGTGGCCGCCAAGGCCCTGGACCGGGCCGGCATCGTGGTCAACTACAACACCGTGCCGTACGACACCCGCAAGCCCTTCGACCCGTCCGGCATCCGGATCGGCACCCCGGCCCTCACCTCCCGGGGCCTCCCCGAGTCGGAGATGGCCACCGTCGCGAAGTGGATCGACCGGGTGGTCACCGCCGCCCGGACGGGCGACGAGGACACCGTCGCCAAGGTCCGCGCCGAGGTGGCGTCGCTGATGTCCGCCTACCCGGCCCCCGGCCTGCCGACGGCCTGACCCCGGTGAACGGGGCGGCGGGCGGCTGGGACGCACCCCGGCCGCCCGCCGCCCCCGACTCGGAAGCTGCCCGCCTCAGGCGGCTGCCGGGCTCAGGAGGTGCCGGGCGGCCAGGGCTGGGAGGCGCCGGGCAGCGTCGGGGCGGGCAGCGTCGCCACCTGGATCCTGGCCTTGGCCAGCTGGGCGGCGGTGTCCTGCGGCAGCGGGGGGCTGGACCGGGCGGCGCGGCCGAACCGGAAGGCCGAGGTGAGGTCACCGAAGGTGGCGCGCCGCCAGTGGCTGATGTTGGGCTCCGCCACGCCGGTGAAGCGCTCCAGGAACTGCAGCACCGAGGTGTGGTCGAACGCCTCGCCCGCCACCCAGCCGCCGACCGTCCAGGGCGAGACGACGATGGCCGGCACCCGGAAGCCGCCGCCGATCGGCAGCCCGTCGATGAACTCGTCCGCCGTGCCCGCCTTGGGCACCGGCGGCGGCACATGGTCGAACAGGCCGTCGTTCTCGTCGTAGTTGAGGATGAACGCGGTCTTCGCCCACACCTTGGGGTTGGCGGCGATGGCCTCGATCTTGGACGCCACGAAGTCCGCCCCGGCGGCGGGCAGGTAGTCCGGGTGCTCGGACTGGTAGCTGGTCGGCAGGAGCCAGGAGACGGCCGGCAGCCGGTCGTTGCGGGCGTCGTCCTCGAAGGCGCCCTCCGGCTGCGGGGCCAGCCCGCGCTCGTACAGCGGGTCGCCGGGCCCCGCGTCCCGGAAGCGCTGGAACTGCGACAGCATGTTGGTGCCGTAGTTGTCGTCCTGCTGGTAGACCCGCCAGCTGACCCCGGCCGCCTCCAGCCGCTCCGCGTACGTGGTCCAGGTGTACGGCTTGGGCGCGGTGTTGTTGGTGATCGGGCCGCCGTGCCGGCCGCCCGGGTCGATGCTGCCGGTCATCCAGTACAGCCGGTTGGGCCAGGTCGGGCCCATCACCGAGCAGAAGTAGTTGTCACAGACGGTGAACGCCTCGGCCAGCGCGAACTGGAACGGGATGTCCTGCCGGGTGTAGTAGCCCATCACATACGGGCCGTTCTTGCCGTCCGCCTTGCGGTGGGCGGGCAGCCACTGGTCCATCCGCCCGTTGTTCCACGCCTGGTGCTGCACCGACCAGGCGTGGCTGGTGGACGGGATCGCCTGGGCGCTGGTCCGCCGGGTGTCCAGGTGGAACGGCAGCAGATAGCCGTCCGGATCGTCCTCGTCGGGCTGGTGGAAGATGTCCCGCCCGGTGGACAGGGTCAGGGCATGCCGGTCGCGGAAGCCGCGGACGCCCTTCATGGTGCCGAAGTAGTGGTCGAACGACCGGTTCTCCTGCATCAGCAGCACCACGTGCTCGATGTCCCGCAGCGAACCCCGCCGGGGCGCCCCCGCCGCCACCGCCCGCTGCACACTCGGCGGCAGCAGCGCCAGCGCGGCGCCCCCGCCCAGCACTCCGGCCGCCGAACCCAGCAGCCTGCGTCGAGTCATTCCGGACATGCTTCCCCTCTCCCTTGCGGTCGTCAGAAGCGCGCTTGCCACACGGCTCCTGGGGGCCAACGACGGGAATCGCGCGGGGGGTATGGCCTGATCCGGACAGATCTGATGAACAGGCAGCGAATATGAAGGGGCGGAAATCGGAGGAACCCCGTCCGCCGACCCCGACCGCCCCCGTCCGCCGACCCCGACCGCCCCCGTCCGCCGACCGCCCCCGTCCGCCGCCCGCCCCCGGCCGGGGTTCCTAGACTTCACCTGTGAACGACACCATCGAAGACGCCGCGCTCGTCCTGGTCTTCATCGCGATCGGCGGCCTCTTCAACGTGGCCGAGATCGCCCTCATCTCGCTGCGCGAGGGCCAGATCCGGTCCCTCGCGGCCCGGGGCACCAAGCGGGCCGAGCGCGCCGCCCACCTGGCCGCCGACCCCAACCGCTTCCTGGCCGCCGTCCAGGTCGGCGTGACCTGCATGGGCTTCCTGTCGGCGGCGTTCGGCGCCGAGACGCTGGCCCACAAGGTCGCCCCGCTCTTCGTGGACCTGGGGCTGGCCGGCGGCATCGCGGACACCGTGGCCCTGGTGCTGCTCACCCTGGTGATCTCCTATGTCTCACTGGTGCTCGGCGAGCTGACCCCCAAGCGGATCGGCCTCCAGCGGGCCGAGCCGATCGCCCTGCTGGCCGCCCCCGCCGTGGACGTCATCTCGATCGTGCTGCGCCCGGCGATCTGGCTGCTCTCCCGGTCCACCAATCTGATGGTGCGGGTCTTCGGCGGCGACCCCAAGGCCGGACGGGACGCGATGAGCTCGGAGGAGCTGCGCGGCCTGGTCGCGGCCAACACCGAACTGGGCACCGACGAGCGGGAGCTGATCGCGGAGGTGTTCGCGGCGGGGGAGCGGCAGTTGCGCGAGGTGATGGTGCCGCGCACCGAGGTGACCTTCCTGGACGCCGACCGCCCGCTGGACGAGGTCCGCGCCGAGGTCGGCCGCTACCCGCACTCCCGCTACCCGGTGGTGGAGGGCTCGTACGACGCCGTGGTCGGCTTCGTCCACGTCCGCGACCTCTACCGGCCGGACGACGGCGCCGCCGCACCCGCCCGCCGGGTGCGCGACCTGGCCCGCCCGGTGAAGCTGCTGCCCGCCACCAAACGGGTGCTGCCGTCGATGTCCGAGATGCGGCGCGAGGGGTACCACCTGGCGATGGTGGTGGACGAGTACGGCGGCACGGCGGGCATCGTCACCCTGGAGGACCTGGTCGAGGAGGTCATCGGGGAGATCCGCGACGAATACGACCAGGTCGCCACCGCCACCCTGCGGCTGGCCGGCGGCGGCATGGAGGTCGACGGGCTGCTCAACCTCCCCGACTTCGCCGAGGAGACCGGCCTGGAGCTGCCCCCCGGCCCGTACGAGACCGTCGCCGGGTACACCGTCGCCGCCCTCGGACACCTCCCGGCCGTCGGGGACCAGGTGGTCACCGAGGACGGCTACCGGCTCACCGTGGCGGCCCTGGACGGCCGCCGCATCGACCGGGTCCGGGTCACCACCACCGCCGAGGCCGCCCCGCCCCGGCCCGCCCCGCCCGGCGAGGCCCAGCCGTAGCGGCCGGCTGCCCGCCGGGAGAGTCGGTGGCTGCTCCCACCTGCGCAAATACGACGAGTCGGAACCGGGCTCCGAGTCGGCTGTCTTTCCTGAAAGAATGGTCGGCATGGTCACTGATCGCCCACGCGTGCTCTCCGGCATCCAGCCCACCTCCGGCTCGTTCCACCTGGGGAACTACCTGGGTGCCGTACGCCAGTGGGTGGCGCTCCAGGAGAGCCATGACGCCTACTACATGGTGGTGGACCTGCACGCCATCACCGTGGAGCAGGACCCGGCGACCCTCCGGCAGAACACCAGGGTCTCCGCCGCGCAGCTGCTCGGCGCCGGGCTCGACCCGGACCGCTGCGCGCTCTTCGTGCAGTCGCACGTCCCCGAGCACGCGCAGCTGGCCTGGGTGATGAGCTGCCTCACCGGCTTCGGCGAGGCGTCCCGGATGACCCAGTTCAAGGACAAGTCCGCCAAGCAGGGCGCTGACCGCACCACGGTCGGCCTGTTCACCTACCCGGTGCTGATGGTCGCGGACATCCTGCTGTACCAGGCGGACGTGGTGCCGGTGGGCGAGGACCAGCGGCAGCACCTGGAGCTCACCCGGGACCTCGCGGAGCGCTTCAACACCCGCTTCGGGCCGGCGCTCACCGTCCCGGACCCGTACATCGTCAAGGAGACGGCGAAGATCTACGATCTCCAGGACCCGACGGTCAAGATGAGCAAGTCGGCGTCCACGCCCAAGGGCATCATCACCCTGCTGGACGACGCCAGGACCAGCGCCAAGAAGCTGAAGAGCGCGGTGACCGACACCGACACCGTGATCCGCTACGACCCGGCGGCCAAGCCCGGCGTCTCCAATCTGCTCTCCATCTACTCGGCGATCACCGGCCGGTCGGTGCCGGAGCTGGAGCAGCACTTCGAGGGCAAGATGTACGGCGCCCTCAAGACCGAGCTGGCCGAGGTGTTCACCGAGTGGGTGGCCCCCTTCCAGCAGCGGACCCGCGCCTATCTGGACGACCCGGCGGAGCTGGACGCGGTGCTCGCCCGGGGCGCCGAGAAGGCCCGTGCCGTGGCGGCCGAGACCCTGGCGGCGGTGTACGACCGCGTCGGTTTCCTTCCCGCGAAGCACTGACCCGCATGGACACCGGACCTGACGAACCGGCCGACGACGACGGGGCTCCGCACGTCGTCATCGGTGTGTCGATAGCCGTCCCGGAGCCCTTCGGCAAGGAGATCCAGGACGCCCGGGACGGCTACGGCGACCCGCTCGCCCGCTCGATACCGACCCATGTCACCCTGCTGCCGCCCACCGAGATCCCGGCGGCCGACCTGCCGACCGTGCGGCAGCACCTGCGGAGCGTCGCCGCACGGCACCGGCCGTTCCCGATGCTGCTGCTGGGCACCGGCACCTTCCGCCCGGTCTCCCCGGTGGTCTTCGTGCGGGTCGAGGCGGGCATGCAGGAGTGCCGCGAGGTGGAGGCGTCGGTGCGCTCCGGGCTGCTGGCCCGCGAGCTGAACTTCCCGTTCCATCCGCATGTGACGGTGGCGCACAACCTCCCCGACCCGGTGCTCGACCGGGCCCACAGCGAGATGCGGGGCTTCCGGGCCGAGTTCGAGGTGCCCGGGTTCAGCCTCTACCGCTTCGGTGACGACGGCGTCTGGCGCCCGTTGCAGGCGTACGGCTTCGCGGGCTGACCCGCGGTGTGCGCGTGCGGCCGCCGACCGCACGCGCACCGCATGATTCATCCGCACTAGGGCGTGTCCCTTACGCCGCACGGTCGTTGAGGCTGGTGACGGACCAGCTGCCGGCCGGTCCGCCTGCCCGCCGACGGAGAAGGCTCCCGCGGTCAGGGCACCCGTACCGTGCCCGTCGACCCGATGTGGATGCCCATGCCCCGGTTCAGCATCATCGTCCCCGCGTACAAGGTCCAGGCCTACCTGGACCAGTGCATCGACTCGGTCCTCACGCAGTCGTACGAGGACTTCGAGCTGATCGGCGTCGACGACCGCTCGCCGGACGGCTGCGGGGAGATCTTCGACGCGGCGGCCCGCCGCGACCCCCGGGTCACCGTGCTGCACCTGCCGGAGAACGTCGGGCTCGGCCGCGCCCGCAACGCCGGGCTGGACGTCGCCACCGGCGACTACCTGCTCTTCCTGGACAGCGACGACACCCTCACCCCGGGCGCCCTCCAGGCCGTGGCCGACCGGCTGGAGCACTGTTCCGAGCCGGAGATCCTGGTCTACGACTACGCCCGCTCCTACTGGAACCGCAAGGTGCGCCGCAGCCGCGACGCCGAGCTGTTCTCCCGGCCCGGCCCCGAGGTCTTCCGGGTCGACGCGCGGCCCGAACTGCTCGGCCTGCTGATGGTGGTCTGGAACAAGGCGTACCGCCGCGACTTCGTGGAGAGCCAGGGCCTGCGCTTCCCACCCGGCTACTACGAGGACACCCCCTGGACGTACCCCGCCATGCTCGCCGCCGAGCGGATCGCGCTGCTCGACCGGGTCTGCGTCCACTACCGGCAGCGGCGCCAGGGCAACATCCTGGGCACCAGCAGCCGCAAGCACTTCGACGTCTTCGACCAGTACGACCGGGTATTCGCCTTCCTGGACTCCCGGCCCGACCTGGAGCGCTGGCGCCCGGTGGTCTACGGCCGGATGCTGCACCACCTGCACACCGTGGTCAGCCGCCCCGACCGGGTGCCCGCCGACGCCCGCCGCGAGTACTTCCGCCGCGCCGCCCGGCACTGCCGCCGGCACCGCCCGGCCGGCTACACCCCGGCGGCGGGCCTGGAGACCGCCCGGCTGCGGCTGCTGGCCCGGGGCCGCCGCCGCAGCCACGCCGCGCTGCGCGCCCTGGAGTGGGTGCGCCGCACCGGGCCCGGCGGCCTGCGCCGGGCCCGGCACGCGCTGGGGCGTCCACTGCTCGCCGCGTACCAGCGGGTGCAGCAGCGGCTGCCGATCCGCCGCGACCTGGCCGTCTTCGCCGCGTACTGGAACCGTGGCCCGTCCTGCAACCCCGCCGCGATCCACAGCAAGCTGCGCGAGCTGGCCCCGCAGATCGAGACCGTCTGGGTGGTCGACCGGCGCCGCCGCGCCGAGGTGCCGCCCGGCATCCGCTTCGTACACCCCGGGTCGCGCGGCCACCGCGCCGCCATGGCCCGCGCCGGATACTTCGTCAACAACGTCAACTTCCCCGACTCCGCCGTCAAGCGCCCCGGCACCGTGCACCTCCAGACCCACCACGGCACCCCGGTGAAGTCCATGGGCCTGGACCTCCAGGAGTACCCGGCGGCCCGGATGGACTTCGAACGGCTGCTGGACCGGGTGGACCGCTGGGACTACAGCCTCACCAGCAACCGCTTCTCCACCCTGGTCTGGGAGGGCGCCTACCCGGCCGGGTACGACACCCTGGAGTACGGCTATCCGCGCAACGACGTCTTCTACCGCGCCACCGCGCAGGACGTGCTGGAGGCCCGCGCCGAGCTGGGCATCCCCGACGGCACCGTCGCCCTGCTGTACGCGCCCACCCACCGGGACTACCGCACCTCCTACCGCCCCCGGCTGGACGCCGCCCGGCTGATGCGGGCGCTGGGCCCCGGCCATGTGCTGCTCAACCGGGTGCACTACTTCCACGACCGGCAGGACCCGCTGCCCGGCGACCCCGCCGACGGCAGCGTGATCGACGTCTCCGCGCACCCCTCGGTGGAGCGGCTCTGCCTGGCCGCCGACGGGCTGATCACCGACTACTCCTCACTGATGTTCGACTACGCCAACCTCGACCGGCCGATCGTCCTCTACGCCGACGACTGGGAGGTCTACCGGGAGACCCGCGGCGTCTACCTCGACCTGCTCTCCGGCCGACCCGGCGAGACGCCCGGCGCCGTGGCCCGCGACGAGGAGCAACTGCTCTCCGTCCTGAGCTCCGGCGCCTGGCGGGACGAGGCCGCCGCCGGGCTGCGGGCCGCCTTCCGGGAGCGGTTCTGCGAGTTCGACGACGGCAATGCCGCCGAGCGGGTGGTGCGCAGGGTCTTCCTGGGCGAGACCGAGCCGCTTCCTTTCGTACCGATCGCCGACCGCACCCCCGCGCCGGACCCGGTGCGGGCGCTGGCCCTGCGCGGCACCGTCCCGGCGCCCAGCCAGGGCGCCGGGCGGGACGGCCTGGACCGGCTGGCGGGGATGCTGCGCTCCCGCTGAGCCGCGCCGTCGGTGTCTGCCTGGTTGCTGTCTGTCCGGCCGGTGTGTCCGGCGGCGGCCGGGGGTAGGCGCCGATCATGGACTTCCTGACCCGCCTGCCGGTGGTCGGCCCGCTGCTCGCCCGGGTGCTGCGCACCCGGGCGTACCGCGTCTATCAGCACGTCAACTCGGTGGGCGGCAACCGGCTGGCCGGTGCGGTCACCTTCTTCTGCTTCCTGGCGCTCTTCCCGCTGCTCACCGTCGCCATCGCCGTCGCCGCCGCGACCCTGTCCGACCAGCGGGTCAGGGAACTCCAGCAGAAGATCGCCGAGCAGGTGCCCGGCATCGCCGGCTCCCTCGACCTGGACTCGCTGGTGAGCAACGCCGGCACGGTCGGGTTGGTCAGCGGCGCGCTGCTGCTGGTCTCCGGGCTGGGCTGGGTCGACACCATGCGGGCGTCCATCCGGACCGTCTGGCACCTGGAGGCGGAGCCGGGCAACGTGGTCCTGCGCAAGCTGCTGGACGTCGGCGTGCTGATCGGCCTCGGCCTGGTGGTCGCGGTCTCGCTGGCCGCCTCCGCGCTCACCACCGCGCTCACCGGGCGGGTGGCCGACCTGCTGGGGCTGGAGCACAGCGGCTTCGGCGCCTGGCTGCTGGGCCTGGCGGGCTTTGTGATCGCGGTCGGCACCGACATGATCCTCTTCGCCTATCTGCTCACCGCGTTCCCCCGGATCACCGACCAGCGCCGCCGCACCGTGGCGCTGGCCGCGCTGATCGGCGCGATCGGCTTCGAGGTGCTGAAGGTGCTGCTCTCCTCGTACATCAGCGGGGTGGCCGGAAAGAGCATGTACGGGGCGTTCGGGGTGCCGGTGGCGCTGCTGCTCTGGATCAACTTCCTCTGCCGGCTGCTGATGTACTGCGCCGCGTGGACGGCGCTGGCCGATCCGGAGGCGGCGGAGGAACGGGCGCGTCGGCAGGCCCTGCAGAACTATCGGGCGGCGGGGGGCGAGGAGGGGGCGCCCGTCGCGCCCGTACCGCTCACCAAGCCCCCGGCGGCCCTCCCCCCGGCCCTGGCCCCGGCTCCGGCTGCTGCCCGGTCGACCGCCGGTCCGCTGGCCGCTGCCTTTGCGGCGGGGGCGCTGGTCACGGGGCTCGCCCATACGCTGCGGGGCGCGGTGCGGCGGCACTCGGACTGAGGCGGCCACCCGGGGGTGGGGGGTTGGTCTGGGCGGCGTTCTACGTGGGTGGGTGGTTGTTCGCGCGGTTCCTCGCGCCCCTGGGGTGGTGGGGGGTGCTGTTCGGCGGGGTGCTCTGCGTGGGTGGGTGGTTGTTGGCGCGGTTCGTCGCGCCGCTGGGGGTAGGGCCCAGGGGCGCGAGGAACCCCGCGCGGTCAGCCGGCTGTGGCGGTGTGCCCTCGCGTAGGCGTTCCGTGCGCCCCCGGGTGGGGTGGGTCAGCGGCGGCGGGTGGGGAGTCTGCGGCGGCGTCGGCGGCCGGTGACGGCGGTGGAGCCGGTGGGGGAGGCGCTGAGGGCGGTGGAGCCGGACGGGCCGGAGGAGGCCCAGGCCGCCGCGCGGCGCCGGGTGCGGGCCCGGGTGCGGGCGACGCCCAGGCCGCCGACGGCCAGTGCCGCCGCGACCCCGGCGGCCGTCCAGCCGAGGGACCCGCCGCCGGTGCTGGTGCTGCCCGCCTCCACGGTGGTCGTACCGGCGGCGGCCGGACTGGGACCGGCCTGCTGGGTGGGGGGCGTCGCGCTGGGCGACGGGCTCTGCTCCGACCGGGGCCCGACCAGCGAGCCCACCGGAGTGACCTTGCCGAGTGCCGAGAACCCCCAGTCGAGGAGTTCACCCGCCTCGATGTAGACCTCGTTCGGGTGAACCGGCTCCGGGTGCATCACCGTGACGATCAGCGTGTGGCCGTCGCGCTCGGCGGCGCCGGTGAAGGTGTTCCCCGCGTTGGTGGTGTAACCGTTCTTCACGCCCAGCAGCCCCGGATACGGCTTCATCCCCCACGCCCCGGTGAGCAGCCGGTCGGTGTTCTGGATCTCGAAGCTCTCCCGCTTGTGCGTCTTGGAGTCCACGTCCCCGGGGAACTTGGCGGTCGCGGTCGCGCAGTACGACCGGAAGTCCGCGTTGCGCAGCCCCGCCCGAGCGAACAGCGTCAGGTCGTACGCGGAGGACACCTGCCCCGGCGCGTCATAGCCGTCCGGGCTGACCACATGGGTGTCGTCCGCCTGGAGCTCGTCCGCCCTGGCCTGCATCTGGGCGACGGTCTCGGGTATGCCGCCGTTCATGTGGGCGAGCACATGGACGGCATCGTTGCCGGAGCGCAGGAAGACCCCCCGCCACAGGTCCTCGACCCGGTAGTCCAGGTGCTCCTTGATGCCGACCAGGCTGCTGCCCTCGCCCATGTCGGCCAGCTCCTCCGGCGTGACCCGGTGCGTGGTCCCCCTGGGGAACTTCGGCAGCACGGTGTCGGCGAAGAGCATCTTCAGGGTGCTGGCCGGGGGCAGCCGCCAGTGGGCGTTCTGCGCGGCGAGCACCTCGCCGGTGGTGGCGTCGCTGACGATCCAGGACAGCCCGGTGAGCTGCTCCGGCAGTTCGGGGGCGCCGTCCCCCGGCTGTATCCGCACGCCCGGCAGGCCCAGCTGCTCGCCGCCCACCGTGGACATCCGCTCCGGCGGCACCGGGTGCTTGCGGGCCTTCTTGGTCGCCCCGGCGGTGGGCTCGCCGGTGGGCTTGGCGGCGGCCGGCAGCGCGCCGGACAGTATGGCGGCGGACGCGGCGACCACGGCCAGCAGTGCTGACGCGGTCCTGCGGCGGTGGCCGGTCCCCCCGGTGGCCGGGGGTATGCCGGAGCGGTCCTGCGAACCTGTGAGGTCATCGGCGCTGGTCACCCGGTGACCGTACCCGCCGCCGGACCGACCTCGTCAACCTGGCCGTGCGGGTCGCCCGTTCGCCGTAACGCCGTCGCGGCGCGTCAACCGGAGACCCGGGGTCGGGGCACCGGTCACAACCGCCCATACTGGGCAGACCGCCTGTCGTACGTCGAGGACGTGACCATGAAACTCAGCCGCCGCACCTCCTGGTTCCTGACCGTTTTCGGTGTCTGGAGCTGGATCATCTGGGTGACCTTCGCCAAGAACCTCTGGCAGGACTCCGGCGGCCAGGCGTTCACCGGCGGCGACCACTCGCGGCCCACCGCCTTCTTCTGGATCCACCTCGCGCTGGCCGTCACCTCCTTCCTGCTCGGCACGTTGGTCGGACTGGTCGGGCTGCGCGGTCTGCGGGCCTTCCGCCGTCAGCGGCTGCCCGGCCTGCCGCTCTGAGCCACCGCCGCCGGGCGGTCCCGTCGGAGCCGGTGATCCCCTCCGCCGCCGCGTACCGAGGACCCCATGAGCACCCCTGGCACCCGCGTCCCCCAGCTCCCGCCCGCCCCCCACCCCCCGGCCGCCCGCCCCGCGACCGCCGCCGCGCGCCTGCGGGCGGCGGCCGTGCCGCTGCTGCCCGCCGCCGCGATGTCGTTAGCCGGGCTGCACGGCCTCACGGCCCGGGGGCCGTGGCGGGACGAGGTCGCCACCTACCAGGCCGCGCAGCGCGACCTGCCGCAGCTCTGGGACCTGCTGCGGCACGTCGACGCCGTGCACGGCCTGTACTACCTGCTGATGCACGCCGTCTTCCGACTCTTCGGCGCCGGTGAGGCCACCCTGCGGCTGCCGTCGGTCGCGGCGATGGCCGTCGCCGCCGCCGGGGTCGCGCTGATCGGCCGCCGACTGGCCGGCCCGGCGGTGGGGCTCACCGCCGGGCTGCTGCTCGCGGTCACCCCGTTCGCCTCCCGGTACGCGCAGGAGGGGCGCTCTTACGCGCTGGTCACCGCCGGGGTGGTGCTCAGCGGCCTGCTGCTGCTGCGGGCCTGCGAGCGGCCGACCGCCCGCCGCTGGGCCGGGTACGGGGCGGCGGTGCTGCTGGTCGGCCTGCTGCACGCGTTCGCCCTGCTGGTGCTGCCCGCCCATGGCGCGGCGCTGCTGCTGCCCCGGCGGCCCCGCACCTCGCGCCGGGTACGGCTGGGCTGGCTCGCCGCCGCCGCTGCCGCCGCGCTGGGCGCGCTGCCGCTGCTGCTGTACTCCAGCGGCCAGGCCGCCCAGGTGGACTGGCTGCCCCCGGTGACCGCCCGGACCCCGCCGGCGCTGCTGACCGACTTCGCCGGGCCGCGCCCCGCCGTACTGGCCGTCGTCACCGCCCTCGCCGTGCTCGGCCTGGCCCGCCCGGCGCCCCGGCCGGGCGGCGGCGGCCCGCTCTCGCTGCGCGCCCTGGCGCTGCCCTGGCTGCTGCTGCCCCCGGCGCTGCTGATGGCCGCCTCCTCGGTGACCCCGCTCTACTACGACCGGTACGTCCTCTACAGCCTGCCGGGCCTGGTGCTGTCGGCCGCCGCCGGGCTGGACACCGCCGCCCGCACCGCCTGCCGCCTGCTGAGCCGCCAGGCCGTACGCACCCCCCGCCCGACCGCCGTGGCCGCCGCGCTCGGCCTGCTGCTGGCCGCCGGGGTGCTGGCCGCGCAGCTGCCCGTGCAGCACCGCGAGCGCACCGCCCGCGCTCGGGCCGACGACTTCCGGGCGGCGGCCCGGCTGGTGGGCCAGGGCGCCCGGCCCGGCGACGCCGTGGTGTTCGCCCCCGCCAACCGGCGCGGCATCGAGGACGTCTACCCGCAGGACTTCCGGGACACGGTGGACGCCCTGCTCACCGTCAGCCCCGCCGCCTCCGGCACGCTGGCCGGCCGGGAGGCCGCCACCGGCCGGATCGGACCGCTGCTGCGGCGCCACGACCGGGTGTGGCTGGTGCGCGGCCGGGGCCGGTACGCCGTCGTGGGCGCCCGGGACCAGGAGGTCCTGCGGGTGCTGGCCGCCGACTACCTGCCGATCGCGGACAGCGCCGTCCGGGGCTTCGCCGTCCAGCTGTGGACCCGCCGCTGACCCCGGGGACGCGGCAGGGGCGGGCGGCCCGTCCCCGGGTCACCCGCCCCTGCCGTACAGCCGCCGGGAGGCTCAGAAGCGCCGCGTGACGAGCGCGCGCTTGACCTCCTGGATCGCCTTGGTCACCTCGATGCCACGGGGGCACGCCTCGGTGCAGTTGAAGGTGGTGCGGCAGCGCCAGACGCCCTCGCGGTCGTTGAGGACCTCCAGCCGCTGCTCCGCGCCCTCGTCGCGCGAGTCGAAGATGAAGCGGTGCGCGTTGACGATCGCCGCCGGGCCGAAGTACTGGCCGTCGTTCCAGAAGACCGGGCAGGACGAGGTGCACGCGGCGCACAGGATGCACTTGGTGGTGTCGTCGAACCGCTCGCGCTCGGTCTGCGACTGGAGGCGCTCCCGGGTCGGCTCGTTCCCCTTGGTGATGAGGAACGGCATGACGTCCTTGTACGCCTGGAAGAACGGGTCCATGTCGACGATCAGGTCCTTGAGGACCGTCAGGCCCTTGATCGCCTCGACCGTGATCGGCTTCTCCGGGTTGACGTCCTTGATCAGCGTCTTGCAGGCCAGCCGGTTGCGGCCGTTGATCCGCATGGCGTCCGAGCCGCAGATGCCGTGCGCGCAGGAGCGGCGGAAGGTGAGCGTGCCGTCCTGCTCCCACTTGACCTTGTGGAGGGCGTCCAGGACGCGCTCCTTGGGGTCGGCCAGCAGGTCGTAGTCCACCCACACCGGCTCCGGGTGCTCCTCCGGGTTGAACCGGCGGATGCGCAGGGTGATCTTGATCAGGCCGGACGCCCCGCTCTCGGCGGCGTCGAGGGCGGCCGAGTGGGGCCCGGTCTCCTGAACGGTGGGGGTGCTCATCAGTACTTACGCTCCATCGGCTGGTAGCGGGTCTGCACGACCGGCTTGTAGTCCAGGCGGATCGATGCCTTCCCGTCCGCGTCGACCTCGCGATACGCCATGGTGTGGCGCATGAAGTTGACGTCGTCGCGGGTGGGGAAGTCCTCGCGGTAGTGACCGCCGCGCGACTCGTTGCGGGCCAGGGCGGAGACGGCCAGCACCTCGGCCAGGTCGAGCAGGTTGCCCAGCTCGACGGCCTCCAGCAGGTCGGTGTTGTACCGCTTGCCCTTGTCCTGGACGGAGACGTTCCGGTAGCGCACCTTGAGTGCGGCGATGTCGGCGACGGCCTGCTTCAGGGTGGTCTCGGTGCGGTAGACCATGGCGTTGGCGTCCATGGTCTCCTGCATCTCCTTGCGGATCTGCGCGACCGACTCGGTGCCCTCGCTGTCCCGCAGGTCCGCCAGCAGCGCCTCGACCTGGGCGGCCGGGTTCTCCGGCAGCTCGACCCACTCGTTGGCCTGGGCGTAGTCGGCGGCGGCGATGCCGGCCCGGCGGCCGAAGACGTTGATGTCCAGCAGCGAGTTGGTGCCCAGCCGGTTGGCGCCGTGCACCGAGACGCAGGCGACCTCGCCGGCCGCGTACAGGCCGGGGACGATGTCGGTGTTGTTGCGCAGCACCTCGCCCTCGACGTTGGTCGGGATGCCGCCCATCTCGTAGTGCGCGGTCGGCTGGATCGGGATCGGGTCCGTGTAGGGCTCGATGCCGAGGTACGTCCGGGCGAACTCGGTGATGTCGGGCAGCTTGGCGTCCAGCTGCTCCGGCGGCAGGTGGGTGAGGTCCAGGTAGACGTGGTCGCCGTCGGGGCCGCAGCCCCGGCCTTCGCGGATCTCGGTGTAGATCGCACGGGAGACCATGTCGCGCGGGGCGAGGTCCTTGATGGTCGGCGCGTAGCGCTCCATGAAGCGCTCGCCGTCCTTGTTGCGCAGGATGCCGCCCTCACCGCGGGCGCCCTCGGTGAGCAGGATGCCCATCCGCCAGATGCCGGTCGGGTGGAACTGGAAGAACTCCATGTCCTCCAGCGGCAGCCCCCGGCGGTAGACCGCCGCCTGGCCGTCGCCGGTCAGGGTGTGCGCGTTGGAGGTGACCTTGAAGAACTTGCCGTTGCCGCCGGAGGCGAAGACGACGCTCTTGGCCTGGAAGACGTGGATCTCGCCGGTGGCCAGCTCGTACGCGACCACACCGGCGGTGCGGCCCTCGTTGAGCAGCAGGTCCAGCACGTAGAACTCGTTGAAGAACTCCACGCCGTGCTTGACGCAGTTCTGGAACAGCGTCTGGAGGATCATGTGGCCGGTGCGGTCCGCGGCGTAGCAGGAGCGGCGGACGGCCGCCTCGCCGTGGTTGCGGGTGTGGCCGCCGAAGCGGCGCTGGTCGATCCGGCCCTCGGGGGTGCGGGAGAAGGGCAGGCCCATCTTCTCCAGGTCGAGGACGGCGTCGATGGCCTCCTTGCACATGATCTCGGCGGCGTCCTGGTCGACCAGGTAGTCACCGCCCTTGACCGTGTCGAAGGTGTGCCACTCCCAGTTGTCCTCCTCGACGTTGGCGAGGGCGGCGCACATGCCGCCCTGGGCCGCGCCGGTGTGGGACCGGGTGGGGTAGAGCTTGGTCAGCACGGCGGTGCGGCTGCGCTGCGTCGACTCGATGGCGGCGCGCATGCCGGCGCCGCCCGCGCCGACGATGACGGTGTCGTACTTGTGGATCTGCATGGGGGTCTCGTTCGCCTCGTCTGCTGCCGCTTAGATGTTCGGGTCGAAGGTGAAGATCACCAGCGTGCCGAGCAGCACGGTGAACACGGTGGCCACCAGCAGCAGCGTCTTCAGCCAGAAGCGGGTGGTGTCCCGCGAGGCGTAGTCGTTGATGACGGTCCGCATGCCGTTGGAGCCGTGCAGCATCGCCAGCCAGAGCATCAGCAGGTCCCAGCCCTGCCAGAACGGCGAGGCCCAGCGGCCGGCCACGAAGGCGAACCCGATCTTGGAGACACCGCCGTCCACCACCAGCTGGATCACCAGGTGGCCGAGGACCAGCACGACCAGGACGACACCCGAGAGGCGCATGAACAGCCATGCCCACATCTCGAAGTTGCCACGGGTGGCCCGAGGGGTCTTCCGGGTGCGGGTGCGCGGCGGCTCGATGACGTACGGGCTGTCGGTGGACAGGCCGGAGGCCGTGTGCGGCTGCGAGGAGGAGACGAGCTCCACCGGGGAGGTCTCAGCAGTGGACATCGCGGATCACTTCCCGAACCAGGTCGTCAGGGTGTGCTGGAGCACGGGGTAGAACGCCCCGGCCATCAGCACGACCCAGATGCCGACCACGGTCCACAGCATCGGCCGCTGGTAGCGGGTGCCCTTGGACCAGAAGTCGACGGCGATGACCCGAAGGCCGTTCAGCGCGTGGAACAGGATGGCGGCCACCAGGCCGTACTCCATCAGGTTGACGAACCAGACCTTGTAGGTCGCGATGACGCTGTCGTACGCCTCCGGGGAGACGCGGACGAGCGCTGTGTCGAGAACGTGGGCGAACAGGAAGAAGAAGATGAGTACGCCGGTGACTCGATGAGCCACCCACGACCACATGCCTTCCCGGCCGCGGTACAGCGTTCCAGCCGGCACGGAAAACCCTCCGGAAGCGGGATCGGGGCTCGGCCGGCTTCGGTGTCGGTCAGCCCGGCCGGGTACGGTCCACCGGCCGTGGCCATCGTAGCGACGCTCAGCAGGTCGGACGCTGCCGGGGTCCGGCAGTGTGATCAAACAGGCACGGCCGGGCTAACGGGCCCGCCGGGCGTCGCCTTGACAGCCGGACGGCCGCCGCCCCGGTCAGGCGGGCGCCCCCGCGCCGCTGTGGCTGGCCACCAGGTGCTCCAGGCGGCCGATCGCGATCCGCCGCAGCTCGTCCGCCGCGACCAGCCGCTCTTCCTCCGGCTCGCCCGCGAGCCGGGTCCGCAGCGAGGTCAGCACCGTGTCCAGCATCTCCTCCGGCGGGCAGCCCTCCAGGCAGACCATGAAGACATGCCCGAACCGGGCCTCGTACGCGGCGTGCGCGGCCCGCAGCGCGGTGCGCGCCGCCTGGCTGCCGGGAGCGCGCATGCCCAGCAGCGGCTGCGGCGTCCAGCTCTCGTCGGCCAGCGCCTCCGCCAGGTCGGCGGGCCGCAGGTCGTACGACGCCTCGCTGGCCGCCGCCAGCAGCGACGCCACATCGGGGTAGGGGCGGTGGGCGGCCAGCCGGAGCGCCCAGCGGCGGCTGCCGCAGCAGGCGAGCAGGGCCTCCTCGGCGGCGCCGGGGTCGGCCTCGTTGAACCGGCGCAGGCCCACGGGCAGCTGCGCGGACAGCGGGGGCGCCGGGGTGTCGCTGGGCAGCGGGTCCTCCTCGGAGGGCGGGTGAGGGGCCCTCCCCGGCGGTGGTCGCGGGGCGGGCGGCGGCGCTGTGACGGGGGCCGCCGGAGCGAAGGGTAGCGCCGGGCGGCCGGGCGGGACCCGGTGTTGCGGCGCCGGTGAGGGGGACCCCGCACCAAGGTAGTCCGCGGCCCGGCGCGCCGGGCCGCGAACCGGGGAATTCACCCGATCCGGGTATCAAGGACCCGCGCCTTCACCCTCAGGGGGTCGGTTCCCGGTGCACCTTGTGCTGCGCGGCCTGCGCCCGGGGCCGCACCACCAGCAGGTCGACATTGACATGCGGGGGGCGGGTGACCGCCCACACCACGGTGTCCGCCACGTCCTCGGCGGTGAGCGGCTCGGCGACGCCCGCGTACACCGCCGCCGCCTGCTCCTCGTCGCCCCGGAAGCGGGTGAGCGCGAACCCCTCGGTGCGCACCATGCCCGGGGCGATCTCGATCACCCGGACCGGCTCGCCGCACAGCTCCAGCCGGAGCGTCGCCGCCAGGGCGTGCGCGCCGTGCTTGGCCGCCACATAGCCGCCGCCGCCCTCGTACGCGGTGAAGCCGGCCGTGGAGGAGAGCAGCAGCACGGTGCCGTCGCCGCTCGCCCGCAGCGCCGGCAGCAGCGCCTGGGTGACGTGCAGCACGCCCAGGACGTTCACCTGGTACATCGCCAGCCAGTCGGCCGGGTCGGCGGTCGCCACCGACTCGGCGCCCAGCGCGCCGCCGGCGTTGTTCACCAGGACGTCGACCCGGTCCAGCGAGGCGGCGAAGGCGTCCACCGAGGCCCGGTCGGTGACGTCCAGTACATAGGGGGTGCCGCCGATCTCCTTGGCCAGCGCCTCGATCCGGTCCGCCCGGCGGGCCGCCAGCACCACCCGGTACCCGGCCGCCGCCAGGCCGCGCGCGGTGGCCGCGCCGATCCCGCTGCTGGCGCCGGTGACCACCGCCACCTTCTGCTCCGTCATCGCTCTCCCCTTCCGCCTCTGCTCTCGCCGCCGGTCGGGCCGGCCGTGCCGCCGGTCACGCCGCACCTCCGGCCGCCCGATCATCCCAGCCCGCCGCCACCGGCCGCCCGGCTTCTCGCAGATCCCGGCGGGCCGGGGCGGGCGGAAGCAGCACAAACCTCGGGTCATACCCGAACCACGGCCCGCCATGCGCCGCGCGGGGGACTTTCTGCGCGCAGCGGGCAGGAATTCCGGCGATCACCGGGCCGGGCGGCCCGATCGGTCGTAACCTAGTTGAGGTGAACCATCCAACGCCCGGGGATGTCCTCTCCCCCCATGACCCGGTATCGGACGATCCCGCCGCGGACCATACGCCCGCGGCCCAGGCGGCCGGTGCGGACTGTCCCGGCGCCGGTGCCGCCGGGCCCGACATCCCCGGTGCGGAGTCGGCCGGTGCGGAGCTGGCCGGTGCCGATCTCCCGGGCGCTGATCTCCCGGGCGCCGACCTTCCCGGGAGCGACCTGCTGCGGGCCCGGGTCCGGGCGCACACCGCCGAGCTGATCGCCTTCCGCCGCGACCTGCACATGCATCCCGAGCTGGGCCGGGAGGAGTTCCGTACCACCGCGCTGCTCAAGGAGCGGCTGGAGCAGGCCGGGCTCGCCCCCCGGGTGCTGCCCGCCGGTACCGGGCTGGTCTGCGACATCGTCCCGGCGGGCACTGCGGAGGGCACGCCGCTGCTGGCCTTCCGCGCGGACATCGACGCGCTGCCGATCGACGACGCCAAGGCGGACGTCCCGTACCGCTCCACCGTCCCGGGTCGGGCGCACGCCTGCGGCCACGACGTGCACACCACGGTGGTGCTGGGCACCGCGCTGGTGCTGGCCGAGGCGGCGGACGCCGGGCGGCTGCGGCAGCCGGTGCGGCTGATCTTCCAGCCGGCCGAGGAGGTCATGCCGGGCGGCGCACTGGACGTGATCAAGGCGGGCGGGCTGGAGGGCGTCGGCCGGATCTTCGCGGTGCACTGCGATCCCAAGGTCGAGGCGGGCCGGATCGGGCTGCGGGTCGGAGCGATCACCTCCGCCTGCGACCGGCTGGTGCTGAGCCTGGACGGGCCCGGCGGGCACACCGCCCGCCCGCATCTGACGACGGATCTGGTCACCGCCGTCGCCCGGATGGCAGCGGACCTCCCGGGGGCCCTCGGGCGCCGGGTCGACCCGCGTTGGGGCGTCAGCCTGGTGTGGGGCCGGATCGCCTCCGGCTCGGCGGCCAATGTCATCCCGCAGCACGCCGAGTTGGAGGGCACCGTCCGCTGCCTGGAGCTGGCCGGCTGGCGGGAGGCGCCGGAGCTGCTGCACGAGCTGACCGCCCGGATCGCCGAGACCTACCGGGCCAAGTGGGAGCTGGACTACCACCGCGGCGTGCCGCCGGTGGTGAACGAGGCCGAGTCCGTCGCCCAGCTGGAAGCGGCGATGCACGCCCGGTTCGGCAGCCCCCGCACCACGGCGGTCGAGGACACCGAGCAGAGCCTGGGCGGCGAGGACTTCGCCTGGTACCTGGAGAAGATCCCCGGTGCGCTGGCCCGGCTCGGCGTGCGCGCGCCCTCCGAGTCCGAGGTGCGCGACCTGCACCAGGGCACCTTCGATGTGGACGAGCGGGCCATCGGGGTGGGTGTGGAGTTGTTCTGCTCACTGGCACTGGAGCACTCGCACACCCTGTAGTAGGAATGTTGGTGACGAAAGGGGCCGAACGGGCGGGCTGTCGTCCGTTCGGCCCCCTTTTGTCCGCAGCACCACCACGGTTTGATAACAACCGTTCCCACCGGCGAAGACGTAACACAACCGTGTTCTACGCGCGTTACGGTGGCGTTCGATCACGCCAGTCAGGTGCGTGTCGGAAGGAGAAACTCCCTTGCGCCGAGTAACCAAACTCGCCGCGGTTGTGCTCAGCGGTTCGCTGGGCATGGCCTCGCTCGCCGCCTGCGGCAGCACGTCGGACACCGATTCCAACGCGAGCGGCGGCTCCGCCTCCGCCGGGTCCGGCGGCGGCGGCCTCAAGGTCGGCATGGCCTATGACATCGGCGGCCGCGGCGACCAGTCGTTCAACGACTCCGCCGCCCGTGGCCTGGACAAGGCCAAGACCGACCTGGGTGCCCAGGTCAAGGAGCTGTCGGCCGGCGCCACCGAGACCGACACCGACAAGACCCAGCGGCTGAAGGACCTGGCCGACGCCGGGTACAACCCGGTTATCGCGATCGGCTTCTCCTACGCCGGTCCGCTGGAGAAGGTCGCCAAGCAGTACCCGAACACCAAGTTCGCGATCGTCGACTCCACCGTGGACGCGCCGAACGTCACCAACCTGGTCTTCACCGAGGAGCAGAGCTCCTACCTGGTGGGCGTCGCCGCGGCGGTCAAGTCCAAGACCCACAAGGTCGGCTTCATCGGCGGCGTCAATGTGCCGCTGATCAACAAGTTCGAGGCCGGTTTCACCGCGGGCGTCAAGGCGACCGACCCCAGCGCCACGGTGATGACGCAGTACCTCTCGCAGCCGCCGGACAACAAGGGCTTCACCTCGCCCGACCTGGGCAAGGCCGCCGCGCAGGGCATGCTGGACAAGGGCGCCGACGTGATCTACGCGGCGGCCGGCAGCTCCGGCAACGGCGCCATCGAGGCCGCCGCCAACGCCAAGGCGTGGGCGATCGGTGTCGACTCCGACCAGTACAACCAGGACGCGCTGGCCAAGTTCAAGGGCTCGATCCTGACCTCGGCGATCAAGAACGTCGACATCTCGGTGCTGGACTACATCAAGTCGTTCAAGGACGGCAAGACGCTCACCGGCACCCAGACCTTCGACCTCAAGCGGGACGGCGTGGGCTACTCGCTCTCCAACCCCGCCCTGAAGGACGACGCGGCGACCGTCGCGAAGATCGACGCGGCCAAGAAGGCGATCATCGACGGCTCGGTCACGCCGCCGACGACCGTCAAGAAGTAAGTCCCAGCCGCAGTACCCGGGAAACAGCCCGACGAGAAGGAATCCGGTCCCTGCCCGCCCCCGGGGCAGGGAACCGGACCCACGGCAGCAGGGCCCGCCGAACGCGCCGCGCGAGGCGGGCCCTCCTGTTCCAGGCAATGACGCCCACGCACCGTCCGAGCCCCTGCCCCCGCCCGCTCGGAGCGGCTGCCATAGCTTCACCAGGAGTGCGCCATCACTGCTCCGAGCGCCCACCACGCGGGCGAAACCCCAGCCGGCGCAGGGACCGCGCCGGCCGCCGTCGAACTGCGCGGCATCACCAAGCGCTTCCCGGGAGTCGTGGCCAACCACGACATCGACATCACCGTCCGACGCGGCACCGTGCACGCCCTGGTGGGCGAGAACGGCGCCGGCAAGTCGACGCTGATGAAGATCCTCTACGGTATGCAGCGGCCCGACGAGGGCACCATCACCGTGGACGGCGAACCGGCCGACCTGCACAGCCCCGCCGACGCGATCAGCCGCGGCATCGGCATGGTGCACCAGCACTTCATGCTCGCCGACAACCTCACCGTGCTGGAGAACGTCGTCCTCGGCGCGGAGAAGCTGCACGGCATCGGCGGCCGGGCCCGTACCGCGATCAAGGAGATCTCGGACGCCTACCACCTGGACGTCCGTCCCGATGTCCTGGTCGAGCACCTGGGCGTCGCGGACCGCCAGCGGATCGAGATCCTCAAGGTCCTCTACCGGGGTGCCCGCACCCTGATCCTGGACGAGCCCACCGCCGTGCTGGTGCCGCAGGAGGTCGACGCGCTCTTCGACAACCTGCGCGAGCTCAAGTCCGAGGGCCTGACCGTCATCTTCATCTCCCACAAGCTGGACGAGGTGCTCTCCGTCGCCGACGCGATCACCGTCATTCGGCGCGGCACCACCGTGGCCAGCGTCGACCCGCGCGAGGTCAACGCCCGCCAGCTGGCCGAGCTGATGGTCGGCAGCGAGCTGCCCTCCCCGGAGACCCGCGAGTCCACCGTCACCGACACCCCCATGCTCACCGTCGACGGCCTGCGGCTCAGCGAGGTCGACCCGGACGGCGTGGACCGCGTGGTGCTGGGTGGCATCGGCTTCACCATCCACAAGGGCGAGATCCTCGGCATCGCCGGTGTGGAGGGCAACGGCCAGGCCGAACTGGTCGAGGCCATCATGGGCATGCGCCATCCCGACGCCGGCACCGTCACCCTGGACGGCACCGACATCTCGGGCGCGCTCACCCGGGCCCGCCGCGAGGCCGGCATCGGCTACATCCCCGAGGACCGGCACCGGCACGCGCTGCTGCTGGAAGCCCCGCTCTGGGAGAACCGCATCCTCGGCCATGTCACCGAGCAGCCCAACAGCCACCGGGGCATCCTCAACCCGGCGGCGGCCCGCCGCGACACCGAGCGGATCGTCGCCGAGTACGACGTACGCACCCCCGGCATCGACGTCACCGCAGCCTCGCTCTCCGGCGGCAACCAGCAGAAGCTGATCGTCGGCCGCGAGATGAGCCACCACCCCAAGCTGCTGATCGCCGCCCACCCCACCCGTGGCGTGGACGTCGGCGCGCAGGCGCAGATCTGGGACCAGATCCGCGCCGCCCGCCGCGAGGGCCTGGCGGTGCTGCTGATCTCCGCCGACCTGGACGAGCTGATCGGCCTGTCCGACACCCTGCGGGTGATGTACCGCGGCCGGCTGGTCGCGGACGCCGACCCGGCGACCGTCACCCCGGAGGAGCTGGGTTCCGCCATGACCGGCGCCGCCCAGGGCCGCCTGGACGGCCCCGACCCGGCGGAGGGCTCGGACCAGGGCGCCGCCGCCACCGACAGGGCCAGCACCGACAGGGCCAGCACCGACAGGGCCAGTACCGACAGGGCCAGCACCGAGGCGACCTCGGACGAGCCGCGCAACGCCGAGCAGGCGGGGGAGTAGCCCCATGAACAAGCTGCTGAAGAAGATCGACGGGGAGCGGCTGCTCCTCGGCCTCGCGGCCCCCGTACTCGCCGTGGTGGCGGCACTCGTCGTCACCGCCCTGGTGCTGCTCGCCTCCGGCAAGGACCCGTTCCACGCCTTCAACGAGATGCTCACCTACGGCACCAAGGCCGACAGCCAGACGTACATCCTGAACAAGGCGACCACCTACTACCTCGCCGGTCTGGCGGTGGCCGTCGGCTTCCGGATGAACCTCTTCAACATCGGCGTGGACGGCCAGTACCGGATGGCGGCGTTCTTCGCCGCCGTGGTCGGCGCCGCCCTGCACCTGCCGTCGGTGCTCCAGATCATCGTGATCGTCGTGGTCGCCATGCTGGTGGGCGCGATGTGGGCCGGTATAGCGGGCCTGCTGAAGGTGACCCGGGGCGTCAGCGAGGTCATCTCCACCATCATGCTGAACGCGATCGCCACCTCGGTGATCGCCTATCTGCTCAGCCCCGGCCGGCTGGCCAAGCTGGACGCCACCGGCAATGTCACCACCCCGCTGATCCCGAACTCCGGGCACTTCTTCGAGATCTCCACCAAGGGCGGCCCGCTCTACGGCTTCCTCTTCGTGGCGATCGTCGCCGGTGTCGCCTTCTGGTGGGGCCTGTCCCGCACCCGCTTCGGCTTCGACCTGCGCACCGCGGGCGGCTCCGACAGCGCGGCCCACGCCAGCGGCGTCAACGTCAAGCGCATGGTGGTCACCGCCATGCTGATCTCCGGCGCGATGGCCGGCCTGGTCGGCATGCCGCAGCTGCTCAACGACTCGTACCAGTACAGCCTGGACTTCCCGGCCGGCATCGGCTTCACCGGCATCTCGGTCGCCCTGCTCGGCCGCAACAACCCGATCGGCGTCGGCGTCGGCGCCCTGCTCTGGGCCTTCATCGAACGGGCCACCGGGCACCTGGAGTTCGCCGGGTACGACAAGGAGATCGCCGGCGTCATCCAGGGCGTCATCGTCCTCGCCGTGGTCATCGCCTACGAGCTGGTGCGCCGCTACGGGCTGCGACGGCAGCAGAGCAGGGTCGGCGCGGAACTCGCGGCCCAGGCCGTCCCGTCCAAGAACCAGGAGGTGGCGGCGTGAGCGCCCCGAGCCCCACGAGCGAGAAGGCCGCCCAGGACCAGGGCGGCACCACCGGCGCCGGCACGGTGGCCCGCAGGACCGGACGCCGCAGGCTCTCGCTGCCGGTGGTCCTGCTGATCGTGGCGGGCGCGCTGGTCGCGCTCTCCGCGGTCCGGGCGATCACCGGCGCCCAGGACATCACCTCCGCCGGGCAGGTGGCCGGCGCCCTCACCATGGCCGTGCCGATCGGCCTGGCCGGACTCGGCGGCCTCTGGGCCGAGCGGGCCGGCGTGGTCAACATCGGCCTTGAGGGCATGATGATCCTCGGCACCTTCTTCGGTGCCTGGGCGGGCTGGCAGACCAACCCCTGGGTGGGTGTGCTGGCCGGTGTCCTCGGCGGCGCGCTGGGCGGCGCGATCCACGCCTTCGTCACCATCACCATCGGCGTCGACCACATCGTCTCCGGTGTGGCGATCAACATCCTGGCGCTGGGCGCCACCCAGTACCTCGCCAAGCTGTTCTTCGCGGACAAGCCGGCCGGCAGCCCCAAGCAGTCGCCGCCGATCGGGGACATCTCCACGGTCAGCATCCCAGGGCTGTCCGACTGGCTGGACAAGCTCGCCGCGCACCACTGGTTCCTGGTCTCCGACCTGGCCGGCATCCTGGGCGGCCTGACCACCGATGTCTCGCTGCTGACCCTGCTGGCCGTGGTGCTGGTGATCGGTACGTTCTTCGTGCTCTGGCGGACCCCGTTCGGGCTGCGGCTGCGCTCCTGCGGCGAGAACCCGACGGCCGCCGAGTCGCTGGGCGTCAACGTCTACCGCTACAAGTACCTCGCCGTGATCGCCTCCGGCGGCCTGGCCGGCCTCGGCGGCGTCTTCATCACCATGGTCCCCTCGCACATCTACAACGAGGGCCAGACCGGCGGCCGGGGCTACATCGGCCTCGCCGCGATGATCTTCGGCAACTGGCGGCCCGGCGGTCTGGCCATGGGTGCCGGACTGTTCGGCTACACCGACAGCCTCCAGCTGCGCAACGGCGGCCCCTCGGTGCACGCCCTGCTGCTGCTGGTCGCCGTACTGCTGGTGCTGATGGCCGCCTGGCGCGCCTACAAGCGGCAGACCGTCGCCGCCGTGGTCAGCGGCGTCTTCGCGGTCGCGCTCTTCGTCTGGTACGCGATGACCGACACCGTCCCGATCCAGTTCGTCACCGCCACGCCGTACGTCGCCACGCTGCTGGTGCTCTCCCTGGCCTCCCAGCGGCTGCGCATGCCCAAGGCCGACGGCATGGTCTACCGCAAGGGGCAAGGAAAGTGACCACCACTCAGGACGCCGGGGCGGCCCAGGGCATCGACTGGGAGACCCTGCGGGCCGCCGCGCGGGACGCCATGACGCACGCGTACGTCCCGTACAGCAAGTACCCGGTCGGGGCCGCCGCGCTGGTCGAGGACGGCCGTACCGTCACCGGCTGCAACGTCGAGAACGCCTCGTACGGGCTCGGGCTGTGCGCCGAGTGCGGCCTGGTCTCCGCGCTGCACCTCAGCGGCGGCGGGCGGCTGACCGCCTTCACCTGCTGCGACGGCAAGGGCGACCGGCTGATGCCGTGCGGCCGCTGCCGCCAGCTGCTGTACGAGCAGGGCGGCCCCGACCTGCTGGTGGACCTGCCGTCCGGCATCCGCCCGATGCACGAGGTGCTGCCGGACGCCTTCGGGCCCCAACACCTCTGACGGCCGGCACCTCTGACGGCCAGCACCTCTGATCTGCCCGTACTCGTACCGTCCGCACCCCTCCCGGAGAGTGCCGCGCCCGCCGTGGCGCGGCACTCTCCGCGTTTCCCCCACAGCAAGGAACCCACCCATGGACGCCATCTCCGTCATCCGGACCAAGCGCGACCGCGGCGAACTCACCGACAGCCAGATCGACTGGGTGATCGACGCCTACACCCGGGGGGAGGTGGCCGACGAGCAGATGTCCGCGCTCGCCATGGCCATCCTGCTCAACGGCATGAACCCGCGCGAGATCAGCCGCTGGACCGACGCCATGATCCGCTCCGGCGAGCGGATGGAGTTCTCCTCCCTCCCGCTGCCCACCGCCGACAAGCACTCCACCGGCGGCGTCGGCGACAAGATCACCCTCCCGCTGGCCCCGCTGGTCGCCGCCTGCGGCGCCGCCGTGCCGCAGCTCTCCGGGCGCGGCCTCGGCCACACCGGCGGCACCCTGGACAAGCTGGAGGCCATCCCCGGCTGGCGGGCGCTGCTCTCCAACAACGAGATGATGCAGACGCTGCGCGACTGCGGCGCGGTGATCTGCGCGGCGGGCGACGGGCTCGCCCCGGCCGACAAGAAGCTGTACGCGCTGCGCGATGTCACCGGCACCGTCGAGGCCATCCCGCTGATCGCCAGCTCCATCATGAGCAAGAAGATCGCGGAGGGCACCGGCGCCCTGGTGCTGGACGTCAAGGTCGGCTCCGGCGCCTTCATGAAGGACCTGGCGCAGGCCCGCGAACTGGCCCGCACCATGGTCGACCTGGGTCGCGCCGCCGGGGTCGACACCCGGGCGCTGCTCACCGACATGTCCACCCCGCTCGGCCTCACCGCGGGCAACGCGCTGGAGGTCCGCGAGTCGGTCGAGGTGCTGGCCGGCGGCGGCCCCGCCGACGTGGTGGAGCTGACCCTCGCCCTGGCCCGCGAGATGCTCGCCGCGGCGGGCGTGCACGGCAAGGACCCGGCGGACGCGCTGCGCGACGGCTCCGCGATGGACCACTGGCGCCGCATGATCAGCTCCCAGGGCGGCGACCCGGACGCGGCGCTGCCCGTCGCCCGCGAGCAGCAGGTGGTCACCGCCCCGTCGTCGGGCGTGCTCACCCGGCTCGACGCCTACGCCGTCGGCGTCTGCGCCTGGCGGCTCGGCGCGGGCCGCGCCCGCAAGGAGGACCCGGTCCAGGCCGGCGCGGGCGTCGAGATCCACGCCAAGCCGGGCGCCAGTGTCACCGAGGGCCAGCCGCTGCTGACCCTGCACACCGACACCCCCGAGCGCTACGACTACGCCCTCGAAGCCCTCACCGACGCCTTCACGGTCTCCCCGGCGGGCACCCCCCACACCCCGACCCCGATCATCCTCGACCGCATCGCCTGACCACCCCCACCGCCGCCGCCCCGGGAGCGCCCAGCGCTCCCGGGGGCCAGGCTTCAGCGCTGTTCCAGCAGGCGGCCGAGGCGGGCGCGCAGTGGCTGTTCGAGTTCGAGGTTGTCGCCACGGGTCGTGGTCTGCAGCAGTTCGGTGATGACGGCCAGTTCGGCGAACCGCCCGGCCCGGGTGTCGAGTACGTGCCCGAGAAAGCGGCGCACGTCGGCTGCGGTCTCGGGTACGAGGAGGCTGTAGGCGTGCAGGAGAGCGGCGTCGTAGCCGGTGGGCGCGACAGCGCATGCGCGAGGCGTACGCGACGGCGGCGACCGCCCACCGCTGCGCACCGGCCGGATCGCAGGAGGCATGGGGCTGGCGGGGACGGTCCAGTGTTCCGGGGTCCCCGTCGACAGGAGGACACGCCGCACTCCCGGAGCTGACGCGGCGACCGCCAGGGCAGCTCAGTGGGCGGTCCAGCCGCCGTCGACGGGGAGGATGGCGCCGGTGAGGTAGCCGGCGGCGGGGCCGGCGAGGAGGAGGGCGGCGGCGGTGAGTTCGGTGGGGTCGGCCCAGCGGCCGGCCGGGACCTGGTGGGCCAGGAAGTCGCGGACCTGCGGGTCGTCGTCGACGCCTTCGTTCAGCGGGGTGCGGAAGGGGCCGGGGGCCAGGGAGTTGACGCTGATTCCGGTGCCGGCCAGTTCCACGGCGAGGCTGCGGGTCAGCTGGACCACTGCGCCCTTGCTGGCCGCGTACCCGGACCGCTCGGCGGCCCCCACCAGCCCGAGGGCGCTCGCCAGGGTGACGATCCGCCCGTAGCCGGCGGCCCGCATCACGGGTACGGCCGCCTGACAGGCCAGGAACGTACCGACCACATTGACCTCGAGACAGTGGCGGAACGCGGCCACGTCCAGCGCCGTGATCCCGCCGCGCGCCTGCACGCCCGCGCTGGTGATCAGCACATCGAGGCGGCCGTACCGGGCCACGACCTCACCGACCAGGTCGTGGACGGCCCGCTCGTCGGTGACGTCGCAGGACAGGCCCAGCGCCGGGCTGCCCGTGGCGGCGGCGATCCCCTCGGCCGCCTCCCGCGCCGCCCCGTGCCGCCGCCCGGCCACCACCACGGCGCAGCCCGCCCCGGCCAGCCCGTCGGCGATCGCCCGCCCGAGCCCGGCCGACCCACCGGTGACCAGCGCGACCTGCCCGTCCAACTCCCGCTTCCCCATGGACGCCGAGCATGCCACGCCGCCCCGTGCCGGTCAGCCCGCCCAGCGGCCGGAGGTGAAGGCGATGGCGAGTACGGTCATCAGGGGTGCGGCGATGCCCAGGTAGGCGTCCTTCAGCCAGGGGCGGCGCAGGCTCCAGCGGGCGAGCAGGACCCAGAGCGGCCACCAGAGCAGGGAGGCCCGGGGGATGGACATGTACCAGTAGGAGGTGCCCAGCGCCCAGAGGCTGAGCCCGACGTACGCCGCCTCCGCCCAGCGCCGCCGCCGGAGCAGTACGCACAGCAGCAGTACGCCGACCGCCATGGCGAGCAGTTCGGCCTGGAACAGCAGCGCGTAGGTGGTGCTCTGGTCGTGGGAGAAGGCACCGTGCCAGGTGTTCCGCCAGGCGACCCAGGGGGCGTGGAACTCGCGGTACCAGCCGCGTTCCTGGGCGTGCTTCCAGGCCATCCAGTCGCCGGTCCGGGCGTGCAGGTACCAGGAGTACAGCAGGGCGGGCAGCGCCGGCAGCGCCAGCCACGGCAGGCGGCTCCAGCGGCGCTGCTCCCGCCCGCAGGCCAGGAACTGGACGACCAGCGCCGCCGCCAGGAACAGCCCGCTGATCCGGACTCCGGTGGCCAGGCAGGCCAGCACCGCCGCCAGCGGCCAGTTGCCCCGGCGGGCGGCCAGCCAGCACGGCAGGGCCAGGGCCAGGAAGAGCGCCTCGGTGTACCCGGCGGCCAGGAACACCTCGCACGGGGAGAGCAGCAGGAAGAGCACGGCCCGGCCGCCCGCCCGCTGGTCACCCGTGTCGAGGCGGGCGATCCGGGCCAGCGCCGACACGGCGACCGCCCCGGCCGCGAAGGAGATCAGCAGCCCCGCCGCGGCCCAGTCCGCGACCACCAGGTGCACGGCGCGCAGCAGCAGCGGGAAGCCGGGGAAGAACGCCTCGCGGTTGTCGGGCCGGTCCCCGCCGACCAGCCCCGGGCCGGGGAAGTAGCCGTCCTGGGCGATCCGCTGGAAGTGCGCCCAGTCCCACTGCTGCCACCGGGACAGGACGGACGGCGCCTCGGTGGACCTGCCGTCGCCGGTGAACAGCCAGCCGGTGCAGTAGGCGACGGCCCACATGCCGACCCGGGTGAGCAGGTAGAGCCGCAGCACCGCCCGGTCCATGGCGCTGACCCGGGCGAGCGCGCGCCGGAGCGTACGGACCCCGGGCGGCCGAGCGGACGGCCGAGCGGGCGGCAGATCGGGTATCGCGGCGCCGGAGCGGCGCCCGAGCGGCGCCTCGGCGGTCGAGGACGGTGGGGCGGCGGGCACGGGGCGGCTCCTGGGGCGCGGCGACGGTCGGGCGGGCCCTACGACTGGGGCGAGGTGGACGGCAGTCCGCTGGTGGCGGGGGCGGTGGTCGGCGCCCCCCGGTAGCCGGGCGAGGTGGTGGTCGCGCCCGGGTCGGGCGGGCCGGTGCGCGCGGCGGGCGGCGGCGGATGCGAGCCGGACAGCCCGGGGGCGGGCGGGCCCGGGGCGGTCCGGGGGGACGTCGGCGGGGAGGGCGCGGTGGCGGGGGCGGTGGCGGGCGCGGTGCCCCCGGTACGGTCGGGCAGCAGGCCCGCGACGGCGGCACCCGTACCCCCGAGCAGCAGGCACCCGGCGGCGGCCACCGCCGCCACCCGCCGTTGGCGCACCCGGTTGCCGCGCGCCCTGATCACGGCGGCCGGCAGCGGCACCACCCGGCGCTCCCCGGCGGCGGCGGCGTCCCGGAGGGCGGCCCTCAGCGGATCGTACGGCTCAGGCACCAGGGGGCTCCTCGGCGTGCGGATCGGGCAGGCGGTGGACGAGCGCGGCCCGGCCCCGGGCCAGGTGCGTCTTGACGGTGCCGGTGGACAGGCCGGTCTCGGCGCCGATCTGCTCGACGGAGAGGTCACACACGTAGTGCAGGGCCACCGTCCGCCGCTGCTTGGGCGACAGCTCGCGCAGCGCGGCCACCAGCGCGACCGTCCCCGGCCCCGGCCCCTCGACCGGTGGCGGCTCCCCGTGCCGCCGCCACGCCTCCTCCGAGCGCCGCCTGCTGCGCCGGCGGCTCACCGCCAGGCGCCAGGCCACGGTCCTGATCCACGCCTCCGGGTTGCCGTCCCCGGCGAGCTGGCGGCGCCGGCTCCAGCCGCGTACGAAGGCTTCCTGGACCACGTCCTGGGCCTCGTGCAGATCGCCGAGCATCACATAGAGCTGACCGGTGAGCCGTCTGACCGCAGACGCGTAGAACTCTTCGAACTCCTCGACGGTCAAACCGGCTCCCGGATCTTTTCGGACTCACCTCCCATACGCCGCCCGAGCCGTCCCCGGTTGACACCCGGACCGGACCGCCGGGGTGACGCCCACCACACCGCCGACATGCCGGAACCCCGGGCGGCGAGGCCGCCCGGGGTTCCGGGGTGGTCGACGGTGGGTCGGGAGTCGGGGCCGGGCGGCCCCGGTCAGCTGCCGTCGCGCAGCTGCGCCAGGGTCTCGGCGCGGAAGCCGATCCGGTCGAAGACCACCGGGCAGCCCTCCCCGGTGGGGGACTGGGCGAGGAAGCCCACCTTGACCGGGGCGGAGTCCGCCAGCGGACCGAAGGAGAAGTAGCGGATCAGCTTCCACCACTTCCCGTCCTCGGAGGCGTGGAGGGCGAACGCGCGCCCGGTCCGGGAGATCCGCAGCCAGATGCGGTCGTCCGCCACCTCGTAGGAGTTGGCGTCGTCGGAGTCGCCGCGCGTCACCACCGAGACGACGCTGGGCCGGCCCTGCGGGGTGTACTCGAAGCAGAGCTTGGCCCACGTCTGCTCGCCGTGCTGGAGCACCAGGACCCCGGCGTCGAAGGTGCTCCGGAAGCCCACCTGGACCCGGGCGGCGAGCTGGAAGTCCCCGCTCACCTCACCGACCAGCCGGACCAGGTCCTCGCCCTTGGCGGGGTCCTGCCGGGCCGGGTCGCGGAACAGGTCGGTGACCGGACCGGCGTCCATCGTCAGGACACCGTCCTCGACCCGCCAGGTGGTGCCGGCGGCCGGGCCTTCGGGCGTCAGCGCGAAGGGCAGGCCGGGGATGGCACAGGTGTCGGTCACGGAGTCCTCATTCCGCTCGGCGTACGCACCCGGCCGGGCGCGGGGCGGGGTACGCCCCGGAGCCTCCGGGATCGATCACTGGTTCGCCTGCGATCCTGCGTGATCATTCCGAGCCGAGTCAAGCGCTGTCGGCCGCCGGGCGGCCGGCGCCCGGGAACCGGTCAGCGCGGCGGCGACCCGGACGCGTAGCGGAGGCGGCCGTACGCAGGAAGACGGTGCCCGGCAACGCGAGGCCCGGCGGGCCGCCGAGCCCTCCTGCGGGGCGACCCGGCCGAGGGGGGTGCGGAGGGACGGGACGGCGAACAGGCCGACGCCCGGACCGCCGACCGCCGGTGCGGGGAGCGGCAGCCGTGGGGAGGCGGGGCCGAGCAGGCTGCGGGGCGACTTCGGCCGGGGTCAGCCGCGCCGGGCGCGGTGACTGGCGTAGCGGGTGACGGCGGCGGCGAGGGCCATGGCGGTGAGGCCGACCAGGGCGGTGCCGGGCCAGCCGGTGGCGTGGTAGGCGTCGGCGCCCAGGGTGCCGCCGATGCTGTTGCCCAGGTAGTAGGCGATCAGGTAGAGCGCGGACGCCTGGGCGCGGCCGGTGGTCGCGGTGCGGCCGACGGACGAGGAGGCCACCGCGTGCCCGGTGAAGAAGCCGCCGGTGATCAGCACCAGGCCGAGCAGCGCGCAGGTGAGCGTGGAGCCGAGGCTGAGCAGCAGCCCGGCGGTGGTGGTGCCGATGGCGGCGTAGAGGGCGCCCCGGCGGCCGATCCGCCCGGCCAGCCGCCCGGCGGTCGCGGAGGTGGCGGTGCCGACCAGGTAGACGACGAAGATCGACGCCGCCAGCGACTCCGGCAGGTTGAAGGGCGGGGCGATCAGCCGGTACCCGGCGGTGTTGTAGACGGCGCCGAAGACCGCCATGAACAGCGCGCCCAGTGCGTACAGCCGCCCCAGCAGCGGATTGCGCACATGGCCGCCGACGGTACGGGCCAGCGCCCGCAGGTCCACCGGGGTGCGCCGGAACCGCCGGGCCGCCGGGACCAGCAGCCGGAAGGCGACCGCGCAGGCCAACGCGAGCGCGGCCGAACCCGCCAGCCCCCAGCGCCAGCCCCAGCCGGCCGCGATCCAGCCGGAGAGCAGCCGCCCGCCCATGCCGCCGATGCTGTTGCCCGCCACGTACAGGCCCATCGCGCTCGCCAGCGCCGAGGGGTGCAGCTCCTCCGCGAGGAAGGCCATTGCGGTGGCGGGCAGCCCGGCCAGCGCCGCGCCCTGCACCACCCGCAGCGCGACCAGGGTGCCGAGGGAGGGGGCGAACGGCAGCGCCACGCCGATCAGCGCGGCAGCGAAGACCGAGGCGGTCATCACGGCGGTGCGCCCGTACCGGTCGGAGAGCGCGCTGGCCGGGAGCAGCGCCACGGCCAGCCCCAGGGTGGCGGCGGAGGCGGTCCAGCTGGCCTGACCCGGGGTGAGCCGCAGGTCGGCGGAGAGGACCGGCAGCAGGCCCTGGGTGGAGTACAGCAGGACGAAGGTCGCGACCCCGGCGGCGAACAGTGCCAGGTTGGCGCGGCGGAAGTCCCGCTCACCCGGGCGGTGCCGCCCGTCGTCGTCGGCGGCATTGGAGGCGGCATTGGAGGCGGGTGTGGAGGCGGAGGCGGAGGCGGGGGCGGGGGCGGGTGCGAGGGGCTGGGCGTCCGACGGCGCGGCCGTGGACGCCCCGGTACTGGCGGCGGGCATGCTCCGACGCTAGGACCGCGCCGTTTGATGCGTCCAATGCGATGAAGCGCCAGAATCCATGCCATGACGTATGAGCACAGCCAGGACCCCCCAGGACCGGCCGCAGAGCTGGGCCCGGACGAGCCCGCGGTGCTGCTGGCGCCCAAGCTGGCCCAGTTCGCGGCGGTGGCCCGGCTGGAGCATGTGACCCGGGCCGCCGAGCTGCTCGCGGTGCAGCAGCCCACCCTCAGCCGGGCGATGGCCCGGCTGGAGGCGGAGCTGGGCGTGGCGCTGCTGGCCCGGCAGGGCCGTACGGTGCGGCTGACCCGGGCCGGGCGGGTGCTGCTGGGCTCGGTGGAACGGGCGCTGGCGGAGCTGGAGCGCGGCGCGGAGGCGGCCAGGGCGGAGGCGGACCCGGCGGCCGGGCGGGTGGCGTTCGGCTTTCTGCACACCATGGGGACGGACGCGGTGCCCGCGCTGCTGCGCGGCTTCCGGGCGGCCCACCCCCGGGTGCGGTTCCAGCTGGTGCAGGACTACGTGGGGGCGATGCTGGACCGGCTGCGGGCCGGGGAGCTGGACCTCTGCCTGGTCTCGCCGCTGCCCGGTGACGCCGACCTGGTGGTCCGGCCGCTGGACGAGCAGCGGCTGCATCTGGCGGTGCCGGCCGACCACCGGCTGGCCGGGCGCCGCCGGATCAGGCTGGCCGAGGTGGCGGACGAGCCGTTCGTGGCGGTGGAGCGCGGCTACGGGCTGCGCGCGCTGCTGGACGACTTCTGCGCGCAGGCCGGGTTCACGCCCAGGGTGGCGTTCGAGGGCGAGGAGGCGGAGACCCTGCGCGGGCTGGTCGCGGCCGGGCTGGGGGTGGCGCTGCTGCCGCCGTCGCTGGTGCCCCGGCCGGGGGTGGCGGAGCTGGACGTCACGGCGCCGCGCACCCGCCGCGCGATCGGCCTGGCCTGGGTGGCGGGCCGCCCGGTGACGGCGCCGGCGGCGGCCTTCCGCGACTTTGTACTGTCCCGGCGGGGGCGGCTGCTGGACCACGACTGAGCGGGCCCGGTCGCCCCGGGTTCAGCCGCCGTACGCTGGAAAGTGACCGTACCGAAACCCCGTTTCTACGCGCGTAGGCGCTATCGTTGGCCAATGAAGAACCACCTCATCACCAGCACGGCCGCAGCCCCGCACACCCCCACCGCAGCCCAGATCCGCCGCGCCCCCAAGGTGCTGCTGCACGACCACCTCGACGGCGGCCTGCGCCCGCAGACCATCGTGGAACTCGCTCAGCAGTGCGGCTACCAGGGGCTGCCCACCACCGACCCGGCCGAGCTGGGCACCTGGTTCCGGGACGCCGCCGACTCCGGCTCGCTGGAGCGCTACCTGGAGACCTTCGCCCACACCTGCGCGGTGATGCAGACCCGCGAGGCGCTGGTCAGGGTCGCCGCCGACTGCGCCGAGGACCTGGCCGCCGATGGCGTCGTGTACGCGGAGATCCGCTACGCCCCGGAACAGCACCTGGAGGGCGGGCTGAGCCTGGAGGAGGTCGTGGAGGCCGTCAACGAGGGCTTCCGGCTCGGCGAGGAGCGGGCGCGGGCGGCCGGACACCGCATCCGGGTCGGCGCGCTGCTCACCGCGATGCGGCACGCCGCCCGCGCGCTGGAGATCGCGGAACTGGCCAACGCCTACCGGGACCGGGGCGTCGTCGGCTTCGACATCGCGGGCGCCGAGGCCGGCTACCCGCCCACCCGGCACCAGGACGCCTTCGACTACCTCAAGCGGGAGAACAACCACTTCACCATCCACGCGGGCGAGGCGTTCGGGCTGCCCTCCATCTGGCAGGCCCTCCAGTGGTGCGGCGCGGACCGGCTCGGCCACGGCGTGCGGATCATCGATGACATCGAGGTCGCCGCCGACGGCTCGGTGCGGCTCGGCCGGCTCGCGGCGTACGTCCGCGACAAGCGCATACCGCTGGAGATGTGCCCGACGTCCAACCTCCAGACCGGCGCCGCCGACTCCTACGCCGAGCACCCGATCGGGCTGCTGCGGCGGCTGCACTTCCGGGTCACCGTCAACACCGACAACCGGCTGATGAGCGGCACCGGCATGAGTCGGGAGTTCGGGCACCTGGTGGACGCCTTCGGCTACACGCTGGACGACATGCAGTGGTTCACCGTCAACGCGATGAAGTCCGCCTTCCTGCCGTTCGACGAGCGGCTGGCGATGATCAACGACGTGATCAAGCCGGGATACGCCGAGCTCAAGGCGGAGTGGCTGTTCGGGCGCGCCGCGTCCTGAGGCGGGTGCGGCGGTGGGTCGCGTTGGGCCGACCGGGGGACGGCCGGTTGTCCGGCGGACGGGCGGCTCACTACGGTGAGTGCGCCAGAGTGCACGGGGCGTAGCGATCTGCCGCCCGGCGCGCCGCATGCGACGAAGACACGAGGAACCCCCATGAAGAAGGCCACGCTCAGGACCGCCGGCACCGCAGCGCTCTCGGTCGCCTTCGCGGCGGCGGCCGCCGGGACCGCCGCCGCTGCCGCAGGCAGCCCGCTGGGCGCGCAGCCGCTTGCCCCGGCCAAGCCCGCCGCCGGTTTCGACGCGAGCCGGGCGCTGCCGCTGGGGTCGCCGGTCGCCCAGGCCCTCGGCACCCTCAACACCGCCCTCGGCGCGGCGGGTGCCGCTGCCCAGCAGCACACTCAGCAGCCCGCTCAGCAGCCCGTCCCGCAGCAGCGTGCGGGTGGCGCCGGCCTGACCCCGGGCTCGCACGGCAACAGCCTCGGCGGCCCGGTGGGCCAGGTGCTCGGCGCGCTCGGCGGCGGCGGCCAGCTGCTGGGCGGCTGAGCCGCGCTCGCGCCGTAGATCCGGAGGGCCGTCCCTGTCGCGCGGGGGCGGCCCTCGGGCGTACCGGGCCTCGGGAGGCCGGGGGCCTCACGGCTCCTGCGGGAGCAGCAGCCAGAGCGCCAGGTAGATCAGGCACTGCGGTCCGGGCAGCACACAGGAGACCAGGAAGATCAGCCGTACCGTCCCCGGGCTGACTCCGAAGCGGTCGGCGATCCCGGCGCAGACCCCGGCGATGACGCGGCTGTGTCGCGGGCGGGCAAGCGTGCTCATCGGATTCTCCTTCGGCGTGCGACCGGCGTGCGACCGGCGTCCCCGGTCTGGTCGACTACCCCGATCCTCCGCCCGGACGGCCCGCCCGGCATCGGCCCGCGTACCGATCCCCGACCCCCGCATCTCCCAGGGCCGCACCGCCGCCCGCCTCAGGGAACGCTCAGGGTCCGCCCCGGGGGTAGCCTCCGGCAATGACTCACACCGGGCGGTACCGCTGGCGCACCCGGCTGCGCAGGCGGCTGCCCCGGTTCCTGGTCGACCGGGGAGCGGCGGGCACGGGCACGCGGGACTGCGGCGCCCACGAGTGGTACAACCACGACGGCCCCACCCGCCCGCTGCTACCACTGTGCCCGCTGCTACCACTGTGAGGCGGGCGAGCGCCCCTGGCCGCCACCGGGCGGCTGACCGCGCGGCGGCGGCCCGGCGCTCCGGGGGGCTCGGCGGTCGGGGCGGGGTGGCGCCGCCGGGTGGGTGCTGCGGCGGCCCGGGGCTCGGGTGGGGGCTTCGTACGGGGTGGCGGCGGCCGGGCGCTCTGGTGGGCTCGGCGGCCTGGGCGGGGCGGGTGGGCAATGCGGTGCCCGGGGTTCGGGCGGGGGCTCGGGCGGGCGGCGGCCGGTCCGGTGGGCTCAGCGGCCGGTCGGCGCGGGGAGGGCTTCGTACGGGGTGCTGGTGGGGCGGCCGCCCGGGGCGGGGTGGCGCTGGCGGGGCGGGCGGGCGGGCTCGGCCGGGGTCGGCGCGCCGGGGCCGGTCGGCGGGTCGCCGCGGTGGCGCAGCAGGGCCCGAGCGCCGGGGACCACCGCGAGGTGCACCAGGGTGACGCCGGCCAGGTTGAGCAGGACGTCGTCCACGTTCAGCACATGGCCGGGGACGCCGGTCTGGGCGAACTCCAGCCCGGTGCAGATCAGCGCCGCCGCCCCCACCGTGCGCAGCAGCGACGGCAGCCAGCTGACCCGGACCCGGCCGCCGGCCATCGGCAGCAGCACTCCGAGCGGCGCCATCAGCAGCAGTTCCAGGACCAGCCGGCGGTACTCGCCGGCGCTGCCGGTGGACAGGTCGCGGCGGATCGAGGAGAACGGCTGGAGGTTGGCGTCGTAGATCCACGCCGCCGGTACCGGCCGCAGCGCGAACCAGGCCACCAGCAGCAGATGCGCGGCGAGCAGCAGCAGGCCGGTGGTCCGCAGCAGCGGCCACACCGGAGCCTCGTCCCGATACGCCGGGATCGCCGGTACGCCTGCCCATTGACCCTGCCGGAGCTGACGGCCATTCCCGGTCCGCACGCCGGTGCCTCCTCGCTGCACGTCGGGAATGACGCGAGCCACCATTCCGGCGGTTCCCTACCCGCACCGAAGCCTTCCGCATACCTGTGGGCGGCCGACGCCGACCGTCCGGGGGAGGCCCGGGGCGGCAACGGTGCGGACGCGGAGTGGCGGAACGTTTCTGCGCAGTCGGCGGCGGCGGTGGCCCCGGCTCAGCGGTGCTCGTCGCCCTGGAGGCAACTGGGCGTGGTCGTCGGGGTGGGCGACGGGGGCGCGGTCGGGCCGGGGTCCGGCTCGGTGCCGTCCGTCCGGCGCTGCTTCGCCGAGAACGGGGCGGCCAGTGCGGCGCTCGCCGCAGCGGTGCTGCTCGGCGGGGTCGGGCAGGCCGTACGGCTGGCCGGGGCGCCCGCGTCCACCGGCACCGACGTCGGCCGGATGCCGCAGCCGACCGCCGCCGCGCCCAGCAGCAGCACCGCCACCGCCCCCCGGTACGCCTGTCCTGCCGTGCCGCCGCTCACCGCTCGCCCCTTCCCTGACCGGGGCCGCCCGCGTCCCCGCCGCGCCCCGCACCGCCGTCCGTTCCGATCCCGCCCTGCCCGATCCCGCCCCGGCCGGCCCCGCCCTGCCCGCCGTCCGCGCCCGTACCGCCGCCGCCGTCCAACTCCGGATCGCCGTCCTCCGGCTCGGCCGGACCCATCGGCAGGGTCAGCGTGAACACCGCCCCGCCGGGGGTGCCGTCCGCCCCGGCCGGGGCGTTGCCGACCGTGATGGTGCCGCCGTGGATGCGGGCGTTCTCCATGGCGATGGAGAGCCCCAGGCCGCTGCCCTCGGAACGGGCCCGGCCCTTGTCGGCCTTGTAGAACCGGTCGAAGACATGCGGCAGCACATCCTCCGGGATGCCGGGACCGCTGTCCTGCACCTCCACCACCAGCTGCCGGCCCGGCTCCGCACCGGCCCACTCCCCGGCCGGCTGCTCCTCGGCCGGCTGCTCCTCGGTCCGCACCCGCACCACCACCGGCGAGCCGCCGTGCTTGAGCGCATTGCCGATCAGGTTGGCGAAGACCACGTCCAGCCGGCGCGGGTCGACCCGGGCGATCACCCCGCGCGGCGCGTCCAGCTCCACCGCGTCGTACCAGGCCCGGCCGTCGATGCAGGACATGATCAGGTCCGCGATGTCCATCTCGTCCGCCACCAGCTTGGCCGTGCCGGCGTCGAAGCGGGTGACCTCCATCAGGTTCTCCACCAGGTCGGAGAGCCGCCGGGTCTCGCTGACCACCAGCCGTACGGCCGGTTCGATCATCGGGTCCAGCGAGTCGGCCTCGTCCTCCAGGATGTCGGTCACGGCGGTCATCGCGGTCAGCGGGGTCCGCAACTCATGCGACATGTCCGCCACGAACCGCCGGCTCGCGGACTCCCGGGCGCTCAGCTCCGCCACCTGCGCGGCCAGCGCCTCGGCCGTCCGGTTGAAGGTACGCGCCACATCGGCCAGTTCGTCGGCGCCGCCGACCTCCAGCCGGGTGTCCAGATGCCCCTGGCCCAGCCGCCGGGCCGCGTCACCGAGCCGCCGCACCGGCCGCAGCACGGTGGCGGCGGCGCCCTGGGCCAGCAGCGCCGAACCCACCAGGGCGAGCAGCGCCGCGATGCTCAACGACCAGGCGAGGGTGTTGAGGTCGGTCCGCTCGTCGTCCAGCGACTTGAACATGTACGCGGTCGGGCCGGTCGGCACCACCCGGGTGCCGCCCACCAGGAACGGCTCGCCGTCCAGGATCGTCCGCTGCCAGTACAGGTGGTACCGGTAGGAGTTGCCGTTGCCCAGGTCGCGCGGCGTCGGCACGGTGGCCAGCAGCCGGGGCGGCACCCGGTCGACCGTGAAGCGCCCCGGGTTGGAGGAGGCGGTGCAGTCGGGGAGCGCCGGGTCGACCACCACCACCTGGTAGTTCAGCCCCGGCCGGGGGCTGGCCACCACCCGTGCCAGCGCCCGCAGGTCGTCGCAGCTCGGCGTCAGCGGCATGTCGGTGACATTGCGGGTGAGCGAGTCGCGGAAGTCGTTGAGGGCGCTGTCCTGGGCCCGCTTGAGCACCGCGTCCCGGTTGAGCCAGTACGCGATCCCGGACGCCGACACCGCAGCCGTCAGCGCCACCAGGGCGAACACCGCGATCAGCCGTATCCGCAGCGAGGTCAGCCGCAGCCGGCGGCCGAGCCAGCCGCCGCCCTGGTCGTCGCGCGGCGGTGCGGCATACTCCTGATAGTCCGTCACATCAGCTTTCCGTAGACAATCCGTCCCGGCCGTCCCGGGGTGGGCGCCGTCAGGCGGGTGGGTCGAGCCGGTAGCCGACCCCGCGCACCGTCCGGATCAGGGTCGGCGACGACGGTACATCCTCCACCTTGGCCCGCAGCCGCTGCACACAGGCGTCCACCAGCCGCGAATCGCCCAGGTAGTCGTGCTCCCAGACCAGCCGCAGCAGCTGCTGGCGGGAGAGGGCCTGGCCTGGGCGGCGGCTCAGCTCCAGCAGCAGCCGCAGCTCGGTGGGGGTGAGCTGGAGGTCCTCGCCGTTCTTGGTCACCGTCATCGCGGCCCGGTCGATCACCACCGGCCCGTACGCCGCCGAGTCGGAGCTCTCCCGCTCGCCGCGCCGCAGCACCGCCCGGATGCGGGCGTCCAGCACCCGGGGCTGCACCGGCTTGACCACGTAGTCGTCGGCGCCCGACTCCAGGCCCACCACCACGTCGATGTCGTCGCTGCGCGCGGTCAGCAGGATGATCGGCAGCTGGTCGGTACGGCGGATGCGGCGGCAGACCTCGAAGCCGTCGATCCCGGGCAGCATCACATCCAGCACGATCAGATCCGGACGCTGCTCCTTGAACAGCTTCAGGCCGTCCTCGCCCGAGGCGGCGGCCATCACACGATGGCCCTGGCGGGTCAGGGCGAGTTCGAGGCCGGTGCGGATCGCGTCGTCGTCCTCGATGAGCAGTAGGAACGGCACGGGCTCATTCTTGCCCACCCGGGGCCGCAGGTTCACCCACTCCGCCCGTTGCGCCGGTCACAACGCCGTACTGCCCCTCTTCGCCCCCGTTCGCGCCCCCCGCTGGAACCGCCGGCCGCCCCCGCGCGTGGAAGGTTGCGCGGACCCGCACCGGCCACGGCCACCGCACCCGCCCCGGTCGCTGCGACCGGCCCCCGCCTGCTGCGACAGCCCCGCGGCCGCTGTGACAGCCCTGTGACAGTCGGCGGACAGCGCCATGACGCGCCGAGGGCAAGCTTCTGGGTGTCAGGGAAACGGATCACCGGCCGAACCGAGGGGAGACGGGGAGGACGGCCCGGGGCCAGGACACCGGAACATCTGCTCGCACCGACATGGGGGCGCACCATGAACGCAACGCTTCAGACCAGGAACGCTTCGCCCGTCCGGTCCGTGCGCCCGTCCGCCCGCCGGCCCGCCAGGGCCGACGAGAACGCCGGTGCGGTGAGCGTGCGGGGATGCACGCACACCGGCCGTACCAACGTCGGTGAGCTGTTCGGGATCGGCCGCAGGGGCACTGCGGCGGAGCCCGGCACCGGCGCGAGCACGCTGACGCTGCGGGGAGTGGTCCCCGTGGTGCGCAACCTCCCGGGGGGTGAGGGGGACGGCCTGCGGGCCGCCGGTTCGGGGGAGCCGGCGGTCCGCGAGGCCGGACGCGGGCAGCTGGGCGCCGCCGACGCGGCCCCGGTCGACTACACCGAGGACTTCACCGCGTACGTACGTGAGCGCCGCGCCTCCCTGTACGCCACCGCGTACCACCTGACCGGGGACCGCCACGAGGCCGAGGACCTGTTGCAGAGCGCCCTCTTCAGCACCTTCCGCGCCTGGGGCCGGATCTCCGACAAGGCGGCGGTCGGCGGCTACCTGCGCCGCACCATGACCAATCTGCACATCTCCGCTTGGCGCCGCCGCAAGGTCAACGAGTACCCGACCGAGGAGATGCCGGAGACGGTCGGCGACACCGACGCCATGGGCGGCACCGAGCTGCGCGCCGTGCTGTGGCAGGCGCTCGCCAAGCTGCCCGAGCAGCAGCGCACCATGCTGGTGCTGCGCTACTACGAGGGCCGTACCGACCCGGAGATCGCGGATGTGCTACAGATCAGCGTCGGCACCGTGAAGAGCAGCATCTGGCGCGCGCTGCGCCGGCTGCGCGACGACGACACGCTCAACCGGGGCGACGACCTCGGCCGGGCCTTCGGCGAGCTGGTCGCCTGAGGTCCGTCACAGACCTCCCGCCGGGTGGGGCGGGGGAAACCGGGGTCCAAGGGGGACACCGGAGCTGGATGAGGGAGGGGACAGCGGGACTCGCGCACCGGTTCGGGGGAGCCGGGGCCACGGGGGAGGACCGCGGGGGAAGCCCGGTGCCTGGGGAGGCGCCGGGCTTCTTCATGCCCGGGGGCGGGCGCGCCGGGCGTACGGGGGCGTACGGGGGGCGTCAGCGCGCGGCGGCGGGCTCGCGGGTCTCGGCGGCCGCCCGCGCCCGGCGCAGCGCCTCGGCGCCCGCGCAGGCGTACGCGCCCAGCGCCACCTGGCGGCCCACGATCCCGCGCTCGGCCCGCATCAGCCGCCAGCCGCGCCGGATCAGCACCGGCACCGACTTGCGGCCCTCCCGGACGTCCCGGCGGAACCGGCGCCAGGCGGTGGTCAGCGGGCCGTTGCGCAGGCAGATGGCATCGCCCAGCACCCCTTCGGCGGCGCAGCGCGCCACGATCTCGGCCGCGAAGATGCCCTCGGCGACGAACGCCGCCGCGCCGTCCAGCTCCAGCGTCCGGGTGCCGACCCGGCCGTTGTCCGGGATCGAGTACACCGGCACCTCGGCCCGCCCGTCCTCGGCCAGCCGCCGGATCGCGGCCACCGCCTCCTCGGCGTGCCAGGCCCGGGGCGAGTCCCAGTCCACCGCCGCGCCCGCGTCGTCCAGCCGGGGCAGGGTGGGGTCGTCGCCGTCCTTGTAGAAGTCGTCCAGCTGGAGCACCGGCAGCCCGGTCCGCCCGGCCAGCGACGACTTGCCGGAGCCCGAGGGCCCGGACAGCAGTACGACCCGGGCGCGGGGTATCGACAGGGGGTTCACCGGAGAATCGCTCACGGGACACCAGTGTGACGCATCCCGGCCACCCGGTCTGCCCCCGGGCCACCGCTGATGCCCCGCAGCGGGCGCCCGGCTGGACGGCCCGGCGCGGGCCGGCGCGATGGGCTGCCGCCGCCCGGCGGAGCGATCGCCGCCGCGCTCGGCCGGCGGGGGCCGGCGGCCGAGCGCGGGGCATGCCGGAACGGGCACGTGCCGGGTCGGGGGAACCGGCGCGTGCCCGTCCGGGAGCGGCCGGGGCCGCCCGTCGGGGGTGGGCTCAGACGCCCATGGGGTGCCAGACCGTCTTGGTCTCCAGGAAGGCCAGCAGCCGCTCGGTGCCGGGCGCCGCCGTCCAGTCCTCGGCGGCCGGGTCGACGGCCGGGCGGAACACTCCTCCCTCCTCGCCCGCCTTCGGCGAGGAGGGTCCCTGCCCGGAGCGACCAGTGGCGCGGAACACTCCTCCCTCCTCGCCCGCCTTCGGCGAGGAGGGTCCCTGCCCGGAGCGACCAGTGGCGCGGAACACCCGCTTGAGGGTGTCGGCGGCGGCGGTCTCCAGGGCCTTGGCCGAGGCCGGGCCGTCACCGGTCACCGCGCCCGCCAGGTCCAGGGCGTTGACGTCCTGGTGCGAGGCGAGGGTCGGGGCGATGTCCGCCGTACGGCCGGAGAGCAGGTTGACCACGCCGCCGGGCAGGTCGGAGGTGGCCAGCACCTCGCCCAGCGACAGGGCGGGCAGCGGCGTGGCCTCGGCGGCGGCGACCACCACGGTGTTGCCCGCCGCGATGGCCGGGGCGACCACCGAGACCAGGCCCAGCAGCGAGTGGCCGGTGCCGCCCTGCGGGGCGAGCACGCCGACCACGCCGGTGGGCTCGGGGGTGGAGAGGTTGAAGTACGGCCCGGCCACCGGGTTGGCGGCGCCCGCGATCTGGGCGATCTTGTCGGTCCAGCCCGCGTACCAGACCCAGCGGTCGATGGCGGCGTCCACCAGCGCGGCGGCCGTCCGGCCGCCCACGCCCTCGGCGGCGGCCACCTCGGCGGCGAACTGCTCGCGGCGGCCCTGGAGCATCTCCGCGACCCGGTAGAGGATCTGGCCGCGGTTGTACGCGGTCGCCCCCGACCAGCCGCCGAACGCCTTGCGGGCGGCGGCGACGGCGTCCCGGGTGTCCTTGCGGGTGCCCAGCGGTGCGTTGGCCAGCCAGTCGCCCTTGGGGTCGGTCACCTCGTACACCCGTCCGCTCTCGGAGCGGGGGAACTTCCCGCCGACGAACAGCTTGTAGGTCTTGAAGACGTCAAGTCGCGTCACCGGTTCAGACATCGAGGTACGCCTCCAGGCCGTGGCGGCCGCCCTCGCGGCCGTAGCCCGACTCCTTGTAGCCGCCGAACGGCGAGGTCGGGTCGAACTTGTTGAAGGTGTTGGACCAGACGATGCCGGCCCGCAGCCGGCTCGCCATCCACAGGATGCGGGAGCCCTTCTCGGTCCAGACACCGGCCGACAGCCCGTACGGGGTGTTGTTGGCCTTCTCCACGGCCTCGGCCGGGGTGCGGAAGGTCAGCACCGACAGCACCGGGCCGAAGATCTCCTCGCGGGCGATCCGGTGGGCCTGGCTGACGCCGGTGAAGACGGTCGGGGCGAACCAGAAGCCGTCCTGCGGCAGTTCGCACGCCGGGGCCCAGCGCTCGGCGCCCTCGGCCTCGCCGGCCGCCGCCAGCTCCTGGATGCGGGCCAGCTGGGCGGCGGAGTTGATCGCGCCGACGTCGGTGTTCTTGTCCAGCGGGTCACCGACCCGCAGGGTGGCCATCCGACGCTTGAGCGCGTCCAGCACCTCGTCGTGCACCGACTCCTGGACCAGCAGCCGGGAGCCCGCGCAGCAGACATGGCCCTGGTTGAAGAAGATGCCGTTGACGATGCCCTCGACCGCCTGGTCGATCGGCGCGTCGTCGAAGACGATGTTGGCGGCCTTGCCGCCCAGCTCCAGCGAGAGCTTGGTACGGCTGCCGGCCAGCGTCCGGGCGATGGACCGGCCGACCCCGGTGGAGCCGGTGAAGGCCACCTTGGCCACGTCGGGGTGCGCGGTCAGGGCGGCACCGGTGCGGCCGTCGCCGGTGACGATGTTGACGACGCCCTTGGGCAGCCCGGCCTGGCGGACGATCTCCGCGAACCGCAGGGCGGTCAGCGGGGTGGTCTCGGCGGGCTTGAGGACGACGGTGTTGCCGGTGGCCAGCGCCGGGGCGATCTTCCAGGCCAGCATCAGCAGCGGGAAGTTCCACGGGATGACCTGGGCGGCGACGCCCAGCGGCTTCGGGTTCGGCCCGTAGCCCGCGTGCTCCAGCTTGTCGGCCCAGCCCGCGTAGTAGAAGAAGTGCGCGGCGACCAGCGGCAGGTCCACATCGCGGGTCTCGCGGATCGGCTTGCCGTTGTCGATCGACTCCAGCACGGCCAGCTCGCGGCTGCGCTCCTGGACGATCCGGGCGATCCGGAAGAGGTACTTGGCCCGCTCGGCGCCGGGCAGCGCCGACCAGGCGGGGAAGGCGTCCCGGGCGGCGCGGACCGCGCGGTCCACGTCCTCCCCGCTGCCCTGGGCGAACTCGGCGAGCACCTGGCCGGTGGCCGGGTTCACCGTCTTCAGCGCCTCCTTGCCCGCGCTCTCGGTGAACTCGCCACCGATGAAGTGCCCGTACGAGGAGGCGATCTCACCGGCGGCGGCGGGCGACTCGGGGGCGGGGGCGTAGGAGAAGAGCTTGCCGGGCAGGCCGCCGGCCGGGGCGGTGGCCTCGGGCGCGGTGGGGGCGGGCGCGGTGGTCTTCTTGTTGTTCTTGGGCGTTGCCATCGGGCTCAGTCCACCGTCACGTAGTCGGGACCGGAGTACCGGCCGGTGGTCAGCTTCTGACGCTGCATCAGCAGGTCGTTGAGGAGGCTGGAGGCGCCGAAGCGGAACCAGTCCGGGGAGAGCCAGCCGTCGCCGAGCGTCTCGTTCACCATGACCAGGTACTTCATGGCGTCCTTGGTGGTGCGGATGCCGCCGGCCGGCTTGACGCCGACCTGGGTGCCGGTGGCGGCGGCGAAGTCGCGCACGGCCTCCAGCATCAGCAGCGTCACCGGCGGGGTGGCGTTGACGGCCACCTTGCCGGTGGAGGTCTTGATGAAGTCGGCGCCGGCCAGCATCGCCAGCCAGGAGGCGCGGCGGACGTTGTCGTACGTCTGCAACTCGCCGGTCTCGAAGATCACCTTCAGATGGGCGTCCGGGCCGTCGGTGCGGCGGCACGCCTGCTTGACGGCGACGATCTCCTCGAAGACCTGGAGGTAGCGGCCGGAGAGGAAGGCACCCCGGTCGATCACCATGTCGATCTCGTCGGCGCCCGCCGCCACCGCCTGCGCGGTGTCGGCCAGCTTCACCGGCAGCGCCGCGCGGCCGGACGGGAAGGCGGTGGCGACCGAGGCGACATGGATGCCGCTGCCCTCCAGCGCGGCCTTGGCGGTGGCGGCCATGTCCGGATAGACGCAGACCGCGGCGACCGGGGGGCAGCCGGGGTCGGACGGATCGGGATGCCGGGCCTTGGTGCACAGCGAGCGCACCTTGCCGGGGGTGTCCGCCCCCTCCAGCGTGGTCAGGTCGATCATCGAGATCGCCAGGTCGATGGCGTACGCCTTGGCGGAGGTCTTGATCGAGCGGGTGCCGAGGGCGGCGGCGCGGGCGTCCAGACCGACCGCGTCGACGCCGGGCAGGCCGTGCAGGAAGCGGCGCAGGGAGGCCTCGGACGCGGCGACGTCTGCGAGGCCGCCGCCCACGGCACCGGGGGCGTTGGCTGCAACAGTGGACATAGTCACCACACCAGCATATCTACACGCGTAGCGCATGGGCAGGGGTACGACCAACCGATGCCGTACCGCAATACGGCCTCCCACGGCCCCCCGGGGTGGCTGAGGCAGAATCTGCAACCATGACCGACCCCGCAGGTGAGAACGGGCGCAGCCAGGACACCCCCGGCACCCCCGACTCCCACACCCCGGACACCCCCGCCCCGGAATCCGCCACCCCGGACACTCCCGAGGGCACCCCCCAGGGCACCCCCGAGAGCACTCCCGGGACCCCCGCCCCGGCCGCCCCCGAGACCCCGGCCCCGGCGGCGCGGCAGCCCGAGGCCGAGTACGCCGAGCGCGTCTTCCGCTCCACGCCCGGCGTCGTCGCGGGCGTACTGCTGCTGGCCATCGCCGCCTGGCTGATCATCGACGCCATGGTGTACGGCGCCGGCCGCATCCCCTGGGTGGCCCTCGCCGTCGCACTGCTGATCGGCCCGGGGATCGTCGCGTACACCCTGCGCCCGGTGGTCCGCGCCGACGAGGACCGGCTGACGGTCCGCAACCCGCTGCGCACCATCGTCGCGCCCTGGGGCGCGGTCGAGGGGCTGCGGTCCGGCTACTCGGTCGAACTCCTCGCGGGCGGCAAGAAGTACCAGGTCTGGGCCGTCCCGGTGTCGCTGCGGCAGCGCAAGCGGGCCAGCCGCGCGGCCGGCCGCGCCGCCGCCGACGACCCCTTCGCCGGACGCGGCGGCCGCACCCCGACCCGGGCCGGCCTCGGCCGCCCCACCGTCCCCGGCGCGCCGGACCCCACCCGCGCCTGGTCCGACCAGGTGGTGGACACCCTCCAGGAGATCGCGGAGCGCAACGCCACCCGCCCCGGCGCGGCCGGCCCGGTCGGCACCGCCTGGTGCTGGTGGATCATCGCCCCGGCCCTGGTCGGCCTGGCCGCCCTGATCGCCCTGCTCGCCACCGGCTGAACCCCGGCTCGGCCCGCCGCCTGCAACGAGGGTCGGGGCGGCCGGCCGCCCCGACGGGCCGGCGCCCAGTGGTCACCGCTCGGCGGGACCTGTTCGCCAGACGAACACTTCGATGCTCGGCTGGCGCTCCGAGAACCGGCCCGACGCGGAGGACTTCCACAGCAACCGGCGGAGGTCGGACTCGAAGTCGTCCCGGCCGACTCCGAGCGGGTGCGGAGCCGAGGACGACATCGAGAACACCCAGCTCGCCGGGCACCGCCGAGCGCCGGAGCCCCTTGGCCTACCTGACCAGGGCGGGGGTCGGTCGCGACTTCGGCCCGGGGTCGGAGTTCGTCACGTCACGTCAGGTGAGGTCGAGGACGACGTAGGCGCGGTCGAGGATGCGGGACACCTGGTCGACTCCGGCGCGGGTGATGGCCAGCGCGCGGGCCTCCTGCTGGCTGGTGTGCTTGTGAAGCTCTCCCAGGCGTAGCTTGGGTGCATGGACACCGAGCACCTAGGGGACCGGGTGTGTCGCCTCCGCCGCGCTGCCCGGCTGACGCAGGAGGAGTTGGCAGACCGATCAGGCATCTCGGTAGACGTTGTTCGGAAGCTGGAACAGAAACGCAAGCACAGCGCCCGGCTGCCGACCTTGCATGCCTTGGCCAAGGGTTTAGGCGTCGAACTGACGAGCTTGCTGGGTGACCCTCCGGCGGTGCTGTCCAGCGGGGAGTCCGATCCTCCGGCGCTGGTTGCTGTGCGCCGGGCGCTGATGCCGCCGTTGTTCGCACCGCCTGTCGATCCGGTTGGAGTCGAAGACCTATCAGTTGGATTGCTTCGCTCCGAGATCGCCGATGCCTGGACGCTCTATCACGCAGCTGACTTCGGGCGGTTGATGGAGGTGCTGCCAGGGATTGTCGCAGATGCGCGCCTGGTCGCTTCCGTCGGTGGGGAGGAGGATCGTGCGGCTGGGCAGGCCGCATTGGGAAAGGCGTTGCAGCTGGGCGGGCACCTGGCTATCAGGCTGGGCAAGGCTGACCTTGCACTCTCCAGTCTTGAGCGAGCGATAAGCCATGCCGACCAGTCTGCTGACCCCCTGCTACCGGCCATGCTGGTTAACTCGGTGGCATGGGCCTATCAGCGCCAAAACCGCCTCGATGACGCTGAATATGTGGCGATCCATGCGGCTGACAGCATTGAACAGGGAAGTGGGAACTCCGCCGAGGGGATTCGTGTATGGGGCGGACTGGTCATGTCGGCGGCAACCAGTGTGGCGCGTAAGGGGGATTACGAAAAGGCCAGCGAGATGATGTCGTCGGCCGAGCATGCAACAAAGAAGCTCGGAAAGCTTCCTCCGCCGACTGACGGTAAGTTGTTTTCTGTCTTCAACCGCTCATCGGTCCGTATCGAGCGGGTACGCCTCGCGGTTCAGCACGCCCGGCCGGAAGAGGCGTTGGCCCTGGCGCGCGGCATGAGACTGAGCAAGGACACGCCTCCGTCATGGCGGACCTGGCTGCTGCTGGACGTCGCACGTGCCCGGACCGATACCGGGGACGCGGCGGGCGCGGTCAAGGCTCTGGAGTCGCTGCGGCGCACTGCGCCTGCTTGGCTGCGGCATCACACGCTGGCTGTGGCAATTGTGACGGACCTTCTCGCTGGTCCGAAGCGCCCACCGGGCCTACGTCAGATCGCAGAGTTCCTCGGGGTATCGCAGTAACGTCGCAGAACTGGGACGTTCCGTCCCTGTCGGAGCCAGCCGCGTGAGGACAACCTGGCTTCATGGCGTTCGGTGACCAAGCGGGCACGGTCAGCCATAGGGTCGGCTCAACCGTAGCCAGGCTTGCTGCTTTGACCGTACGAACATCGGCAAAACCACAGAAGTGGGTCAGTGAGCAGCCCTGGCTGATGGTGCAGGGCAGGGTGCCCGGACCCGGCATGGGCGTGGAGCAGTCAGTCCTCGCGTTCGCGCCACTCGGCCGGCATCCGCTCCAGCCCAAGGCGATGGCCTCCCGGCCAAGCGACACCGTCCGCGCTCATCCGGATACCCGCAGTGCATACGAGCGAAGGAACTTCCCCTCATGACCCACACGACCGTCGAACCCGACGAGGCCACCCGCCTGCGGAACAACGTCGTGGACACCCTCCGCGCGGAAGGCTGGATCACCTCCTCCGAGGTCGAAGCCGTGATGCGCGCGGTCCCACGTCACGAATTCGCTCCCGAAGCGACCTTGGAGAAGGCGTACGAGCCGTACGCAGCGGTGATCACCAAGACCGACGAGCACGGCGTCCAGCTCAGCTCCGTGTCCGCGCCGCAGATCCAGGCCCTCATGCTGGAGCAGGCCCGGGTCCGCCCGGGGATGCGGGTGCTGGAGATCGGGTCGGGCGGCCTGAACGCGGCCTATCTCGCCGAACTCGTCGGCGAGGTCGGCGAGGTCACCACGGTGGACATCGACCCCGTCGTCAGCGACCGCGCCCGCCGACTGCTGGACGAGCACGGCTACAGCCGGGTCACCGTCGTCACGGCCGACGCCGCCGAGCCCATCGCCGGCCTCGGGCAGGTCGATGTCGTCCTGGTGACTGCCGGAGCCTGGGATATCCCGCCGGCCTGGATCGACCAGCTGGGGCCCGGCGGGCGCCTGGTGGTCCCGCTGCGAATGCGCGGCCTGACCCGATCCATCGCCTTCACCTGCGTCGGCCACCACCTGGAGAGCGAGTCCGCGAAAATCTGCGGCTTCGTTCCGATGCAGGGCTCCGCCGCCCACAACGAAGAGCTGCTGCTGATCGCCGGCACACCCGAGATCGGACTGCGGTTTGACGACGGGCTGCCCTCCGACCCGAGTCTGCTCGACAACGCCGTCACGACCCCCCGGTTCGAGGTGTGGACCGGTGTGACGATCGGGGTCAGCGAGCTGCTGGACACCCTCCAGATGCACCTGGCCATCACGCTGCCCGGCTTCTGCATCATGGTGGTCGACCCGGACCTCGACTCCGGGATCGTCGCCCCGACCAACAAGGGGTTCGCCCTGGCGGCCGTTGACGGGGAAGGGCGCACCTTCGCCTACCTCACCACCCGCCGAACCGAGGACAACACGCACGTTGAGTTCGGCGTGCACGCTCTGGGCCCCGACGCCGCCGCGTTCGCCGAGACCATCGCCGGCCACCTGCGCGACTGGGCCGACGAGCACCGCGGCGGCCCCAGCCCGGTCATCCGCGTCTATCCGGCAGGCACCCCCGACGACCAGGTCCCCGGCGGCCGGGTCATCGACAAGGTGCACAGCCGGATCTCACTCTCCTGGCCTGCGGCTCAGTGAGCGCGGACCAGAGTTCCTGCACCATCCCAACGGAATGAAGGGCATCACCATGACCAGTGCCACCCTGGCTCCGCCGCCCGTGCCGATGCACGTGGACGACGACTTCGCGCCGCTCGATGTGAAGGTCGTCGTCGCCGCGTACCCGCACGGCAAGCTGATGTGCTCCACCGGCGACGGCTGCGGCAACACCTGTACCAACGGTGCCTCCGCGTGCAACTCCTTTGTGGACGACCCCGCCTGATTCCGGGCAGCTCGCTCAACCGGTGGGCCGGGCCGGACGCGCGTCTGGCCTGGCCCACCGGCTCCCATCCCACGCCTGTATCGGAAGGGAAGGCTCCATGGCCCCCCAAGCGGACGTCGGCTACCGCTGGCAGGGCCCTGCAATGCTGCGAGCCAGCACCAGCTCCGGCCTTGCGGACCTGCCTCACACGCTCAACCTGGACGACGTGGCGGTCACCCGCATGTGGCTGAGCCGGAGATGGCAGCAGGAGACGTTCCGCAACGCTCTCCGCGCCGCCACGCCCGTACTGTCAGAAGCGGTCGAAGCCGTCGTAAGCGGGCGGCAGACCCGGCCCCGTCAGGTCCGGCGTACCGCGATGTCCACGATCTCCTACCTGCTGCGGTGGCAGAACCGCCCGACCCCGCTCGGCTTGTTCGCCGGAACCGCCGCAGCGGTTGTCGGGAACACGGCCCGCGCCCAGTGGGGCGAGAAGCACCGGGCGTTGCTGCGTGCCGACGCCGAATGGGTCGCCGACATCATCCTGCGCCTCCAGTCCAGCCCGGAACTGCTGCGTCGGCTGCCACTGGTGGCCAACAACACCGCCCATCAACGCGGTGACCGCCTCGTCGCCGTTGGGGCCCCGGCCGATGCCTACACGCCGCTCCTGGCCCCGATTGAGATATCCGTACGCAACGCCCGACCGGTGGCTGCGGCGGTGGCCGCCGCACGCGAGCCGATCACCTATGCCGACCTGTGCGCCCACCTGCGTAAGCTCTTCCCGCAGGCCACCGGCGACCAGATCGACAGGCTCCTGCGCGACCTGGTCGGCCAGCAGCTCCTGCTGACGAGTCTGTGGGCGCCGATGACCGCCATGGACGCCTTCGGCCACCTGTGCGCCGAACTGGAACGGCTCGACGCCGATGCGCTGCCCGATCTGGACGGCCTGGTGGCCGCGTTGTACCGCGTACGCGACGAGATCGCCGCCCCCCAGTCGGCCTGCGCCGTCGCCGCGCTGGATGGCGTCATTCCGAAGATGCGCGCCATCTCTTCGGCTACACCGACGCCCCTGGTCATCGACACCGGCCTCGACTGCGACGTGCAGATCCCTGCGGCCGTGCTGGAAGAGGTCCAGGCCGCCATCATGGCGTTGTACCGGACCACCACACAGCCGTACGGCTACCAGCACTGGCGTGACTACCACCGCCGCTTCCGCGCCCGGTACGGCGTGGGCGCGCACGTGCCCGTCATGGAGCTGGTCTCCGACAGCGGGCTCGGCCTACCGGCCGGCTACCTCGGCTCGGAGCGCGGCCAGCCGCCCAGACTTCTCACCGACCGGGACGAGACCGTGCTCGCACTGCTGCAGGGTGTCCTGATGGAGGGGCGGGGCGAACTCGTCCTCACCGACAAGGCGATCGACGCTCTAGCGGACGCCGCCGGCACCGAGCCGCACTTCGTCCCTCGTGTCGAGATCGCGTTCGAGATCCACGCCTCCTCCACCACGGCCCTCGCGCGCGGCGTCTTCGAGGTCGCGATCACCGCCGTGCCCCGGCCGGGCAGCAGCATGGCCGGCCGGTTCGCCCACCTGCTGACGCCCGACCGACAAGAGGCCCTGGCCGCCGGCTACTGCACCGACCCCGACGCACTCACCGCGCAGCTCAGCTTCCCGCCCCGTAAACGCCGCAACGAGAACGTGATCCGCACGCCCCGTCTCCTGCCCCACGTCATCGCCGTGGGTGAACACCATCCCCCGGACAACAAAACGATCGACCTGGCCGATATCGCTGTCACCGCCGACGCCCGCCACTTCCACCTGGTGCAGCGCTCCACGGGGCGGCGCCTGGACGTGCGGGTCCTGCACGCCCTCGAAGCAGCAGTTCAGACCCCTGCGCTGGCGAGGTTCCTCGCCGAGGTCGCTGGTGCCCGGTACGCCGCCTACAAGCCGTTCGATTTTGGAGCTGGGGCCCGCCTGCCGTACTTGCCCCGGGTCCGCTACCGCCGCACCATCCTCGCTCCCGCCCGCTGGCTGTTGGCCGCCGAAGACCTGCCCGGTCGCAGCGCCGAACAGCAGACGTGGGGCCAGGCGTTCGACGCGTGGCGTGCCCGGCTGCGCGTGCCGGAGGCCGTCAGCATGATCGAGCACGACCAGCGTCTTCCTATGGACCTGACGCATCCGGTCCACCGCCACCTACTGCGTGCTCAGCTCGATCAGAACCGGCGCCTGGAACTGCGCGAGGCGCCGAATGCCGACGCACACGGCTGGATCGGCCGCGCTCACGAAGTCTGGGTCTGCTTGCACCGCGCCGGACCGGACCCGGCGGCCAAGGACGTTTCCCGCTCGGCCCCGATCGGCGAGCTGCCGCGGCGCCACCTGCCCGGCGCTGGCAGCGTGCTGTACGCCCGCCTGCATGCGCACCCTGGCCGCTACGACGAGATCCTGACGCAACACATCCCCACCCTGCTCGCCCTGCTCGGCGACAGCGCGCCACTGTGGTGGTTCACCCGCCACCGCGAGACCGCACGTCCGGACGCCGACCAGTACCTTGACCTCGCTCTCCAGCTCGCCCCCGGCACCTACGCTGCCGCAGCCGAGCATGTCCACGACTGGACGGACACCCTCCACCGCGCTGGGCTCGCAGCCGGCCTGACCCTGGCCGACTACCGGCCGCAGACCGGCCGGTTCGGGCACGGCGCCGCATTGGATGCCGCGCACCGGGTCTTCGCTGCCGACTCCGCCGCTGCCCTCTCGCAGATCCACTTCACCGATCACAATGACACCGTCGCCCCGAAAGCACTCGCCGCAGCCAGTGCCCTCGACCTCGTAGCACACCTGGCCCCCACCGAGGAGGAAGGAGCGGACTGGGTGGTCCGACGATTGCCGCAGACCACCGGCCGCCTTGACCCCCGCCTGCGTGACCAGGTACTCGACCTCACCATGCCCAGCGGCCATGCCAGCCTCTCCGCACTCCCCGGAGGTGCTGCCGTCACCTATGCCTGGCAGGCCCGCGCCGCCGCCCTTGCCACCTACCGCGACTCCCTGTCCGGGGCCGACCCGCTCAGGGCCGCTCGGTCGCTGCTCCACCAGCACCATGTCCGGGCCCTGGGCGTTGACCCCACTGCCGAGGCCGTCACCCTCCGCCTCGCCCGCACGGCAGCCCTGCGAGCCCGGAAGACGGTTCGATGACCGCACCCACCACCACCGTGGCAGAGAGGATCGCCCACTTCAGCCGCCACTTGGCCGAGCCCGCGCCCCCTCTCCCGGACGAGCCCTGGGCGGTGCAGTCCCTCGCTGACGGTGCAGCCGGAACCGCCCTGCTCCACGTCGAGGCCGCGCGCAGCCACGCCCAGCCCTGGCGGACCGCTCACCGCTGGATCAGTGCAGCAGCATCCGGACGGGTCAGCGCAGCGGACACCACCGGTCTCTTCCTCGGCGCGCCGGCCATCGGCTTCCTGCTCAGCACCCCACCGGCCGAGTTCACCCGCCTCTACCTCCAGGCCCGCCGAACGGTGCACCTGCACATCGTCACGCTTGCCCACCGCCGCACCGACGCAGCTCTGGCCCGCATCTACCGCCGCGACCTGGCCACGTTCGCCGAGTACGACATCTTCTACGGGCTAACCGGCATCGGCGCCTACCTGCTCCACGCCGGCCCCGACGATGGAGCCCTCGAACGCATCCTCCGCTACCTTGTGGCATTGACCCAGCCCCTCGAACCAGGTGACGGCTCCCTGCCCGGCTGGTGGGTCCGGCACGACCCGCAAAGAGGACACTCCCCGCACTTCCCTGGCGGCCACGGCAACCTGGGCGCCGCCCACGGCATCACCGGCCCGCTCCTGCTGCTTGCCCAAGCGCTGCGCAGTGGTATCGAGGTCCACGGCCACCGCGAGGCCATCCGGACCATCTGCGACCACCTCGACACCTGGCGCCAGGACGCCGAGACGGGCCCGTGGTGGCCCGAGCACCTCTCGCGTCGAGACCTCAAACGCGGTCACCCACACCGGCCCCACGACGCCAGACCGAGCTGGTGCTACGGAGCCTCCGGCATCGCGCGAGCCGGTCAACTCGCAGGCATCGCCCTGCGCGACCCGGGCCTCCAGGCATTCTACGAAGACGCCCTGTACCGCACGTTGAGCGATCCTGCGCAACTGGCCAATGTCACCGACGCCGGCCTGTGCCACGGCTGGGCAGGCATCTACCAGACCGCTACACGCGCCGCCGCCGACGCCCGCGACCTCCGCCTGCGCGAACTGCTTCGCCCCCTCGGCAACGTGCTCCTCGACCACGCCCGGCCCGACCCCACGGCGGCACCGGGTCTGCTGAACGGGGCCGCCGGCACCGCGCTTGCCCTGTCCACCCTCGCCACCCAGCAGCCCCCGAGCACCGGATGGGACGCATGTCTCTTGATCAACTGACCCAGCCTGAGCCCGGCCCCACCGAACGCGCCGTCCTTGCCGTGCTCTCCGGCCACCCGATAGCCGACGCCGCCAGCCGGGCCGGCATGAACCCGGCGAACCTCTCCGACGCCATCCAGGTCTTCCAGCAAGCCGGCCGCGCAGCCCTCGACCACTGTGCAGGGCAAGACGAGTGGTGGCACGCCTACCTCCACTTCGCCGACTGGGCGGACGCCGACCGCACCTTCACCGCCCATGTGCTGCCGCTGCTGCGCGCAGCAGAAGCCGACGGCACGCTCGACGGCTGGTGGTACACCAGGAAGCACCCCTGCTGGCGGCTGCGCCTTCACCGGCACCCCGAGATCGAGACCATGACCCGCATGGGAGACGGCCTCGACCACCTCGTTGCCGAAGGCCACCTTCACCGCTGGTGGCCGGGCATCTACGAGCCGGAGACGGCCGCCTTCGGGGGCCCTGCCAGCATGGCGGCTGCCCACGCACTGTTCGTCGCCGACAGCCGAGAGATACAGCACCTGCCCGCGCGCGTCGGCCTGAGCTTGGGACGTCGTGAGCTGTCCGTTCTCCTCTGCACGATCCTGATGCGCGCCGCCGGGCTCGAATGGTACGAGCAGGGCGATGTCTGGCACCGCGTCATCACCGCCGAACACCGTTCCAGTATCGCGGACGTACCGCGCAAAAGCCTGGACGCGAGAGGAGCAGAGATCCGGGCCCTGCTCCTGGCAGACATCGACTCCCTGCTCGACGCAGACGGCCCGCTGGAGCCGGTCGCCGAGTGGGCAGCGGCCTTCCGCCACACCGGCCAGACCCTGGCTCACGCTGTGCAACTCGGAACGTTGGACCGTGGCCTGCGCCAGGTCCTCAGCTACCACATCGTCTTCCACTGGAACCGGCTCGGTCTCTCGCTACGGGCGCAGAGCGCACTCGCGTGGGCGGCCCGCGCAGCCGTCCTCCATCTGCCGCAGGGGGACGTGTAACGCCTGGTGCGGTGACTCCTCCCGCCGTGGTTCGTCGTGATGCAGGTCGCATGCGCCGTCACCCTCGGCGCGGCCGCTCTCCTGGTCAACGGGTCGGGACCGCGCGCCGCCGTTGCCAAGGCACGCTGACCCCTGAGTGCGGTGCGGTGCGGTGCGGCGCCGCCGCGAGTGCCCTGGCGCGTCGGTTGGCGGCCACGGCTCCGGCGCCGCTGCGGATGATGCGCAGGCAGAGGTCGACGGCGGCCACGCCCATCTGCGCGCGAGTGACCTGGACGCGGCCGACCACGCCACGGCCGTGCTGGAGCGCCCGCAGACCGCTGCGGCCACCCTTGCGGCTGGGTGCCTGGCGGACGCGCTTGCCGAGTGTGCTGTCGATCCCGCCGGACGTCGCAGTGCGTGTTCGAGTCGCCGCAAAGGGTGACTGCGCCGACGGACACTCCTTCGCGGATGGCGTGACGAGTGTGCTACGTTCCGTAGCCTCAACAGAACACAAGTAGCCCCGGCGGTGCGGGAACACCCCGGGGCGCGGCAACAGGAGCAAGACCTCCCTATGCGTGTCCATCGTAGCGCCCACGCGCGCCATTTCACCGTGCTGCCCAACGGTCTGCTCCAGGACCGGCGGCTCAGCTACACCGCTCGCGGCCTGCTGGCCGACCTCCTCTCGCGGCCCGACGGCCGGCGCGAGGACGGCCGGCACATGGCCGACTCCAGCCCGCAGGGGCGCGGCGCGGTCCGCAGGGCCCTCAAGGAACTGACCAGCGCCGGATACTACCGGGTCGACATCCTGCGGCTGCCCGACGGGACACTCCGCAGCGAGGCCCATGTGTACGACACCCCGCAGCTCGCGGAGCCGGGTGTCACCCGTCCGGACCCCGGTGGAGCGACCACCGGCGCCGTCGGCGTCCTTTCGGTAAAGAACCCGGTGCAAGAACCCTCCCTCCCCGCCGGACCACCGACCGGCGAGCCGCCGGGCGGTGCCGCCGAACCGGAAGGGCGGCCGGTGGGCGAACAGGTCCGCACGGCGGCGGTGCTGACGCTGTTCCGGGCGATCCGGCCCGAGCCCCGCCTGCGGCTGGGCGCGGCCGAAGCCCAGGAGCTGGCCCCGCTGGTCGCCCAGTGGCTGGAGCGCGGCAGTACCACCCGCGAGCTGGCCCAGGCCCTGCTGCCGGGCCTGCCCGCCGTGATCCACTCCCCGGCGGCCGTCCTCCGCAGCCGCCTGACACGCAAGATGCCGCCCGTCCGCGCCTCCGAGCGCCCCCCGGCCAGGGCGTACGCCGAGTGCACCACCTGCCACGACCCCGTACCGCAGCCGGGCGACTGCCGCGCCTGCTCGGGCCTCGGCGCCCGGACGCCCAAGGTCGGCGGCGGCGCGGCGGCAGCCGCGAGCGGCGCACCGCTGGCGCGGGCGGCACTGCTCGCCGCCAGAGCGGCGGGCCCGGCCCACGCCGCACCGGCGCCGCAGTTCCCGCTGCCCCGCCGCCGACCCGACCAGCGGTCGGCCATCCGGCTGCCGCACCCCCGCCTGCCCAGCCGCACCGCCGCCGACTGCGCGGCAGGTGTGTGACCGCCGCCCGCGGCCCGGTCGGCGGCTGGGCGGATCGGTACCGCTGGGGCGCCCGGCTGTGCAGGGCGGAACTGTCCACCGTCCCGGAGCGCGCCCATGATGAACCCTGTTCCGCCGGCCCGGGGTCCGACCCGCTCGGCGCAGGTGCTTGGGGTGGCAGCCGGGGCAGTCGTCCCCGGCCGCCGGCGCCGGGCGGGTCGGGGGCGGGCCGTGTCATGTGCACATCCGAGAGTCACACGGGTACGCGGCGAGCGCCGTGTACGGAAGGAGCACTCATGAGGACGACGTTACGCAACAGGGCCGCAGCACTCCTCGCGGCGACCACGCTGCTGTCCGGGGGCGCGCTCACGGTCGGGGCCGAGGTGGCGAGCGCGGACCCGTCGGTGTCGTTCAGGTACATCTGGGACGGCAAGGACAACGAGAACCTCGAAATCGACGTCTACAACGGCTCGTCCCTGGCGGGATGGAGCCAATGGCAGTCCGACCCCGTCGACACCTTCCCCGGCGACGCCATGTTCGTCTACGACTATCTCGCGGACGGGTACGGCATCGAGACCCACCTCAGCAACGGCCGGATCGCCACGACCCGGGGCCACAACTCCCCGTACATGAGCCCGTGGGCGACCGGCAATCTGCCGGAGGGCACCAAGCTCCAGATGTGGACCTGCCTGGTGAAGGGCAGCTACGAGAAGTGCTCCGCGAAGAAGACCGTCACCGCGTAGCCCACCGCTGCACGGCGCGGTGAGCCGACGCCAGGGGCGGCGACGCCCCCGGCTCACCGGGCCCGGTCGATCCGGCGTTCACGGTGGCGGGGTCGGCAGGGAGCCCGGCGGCAATCCCTGCCGACCCCGCCTCGGTCATGGCGAACCGTCCGAACACCTCTTACCGCCGCCCTGCCTCGGCAGCCACCGCAGGCCGCCCGCCGCCCGATCCGCAGCCCCCGGTGAACTCGACGCCGAGCTCATCCGCCGTACGGTCGCCACGGGCGGCCGGGGCCGGGGCGCGCATCCGGGCCGCTGTCGAGGGCGCGGTGTCCGGCTGAGCCGGGGGATCAGGCGTCGATGCCGGCGGCGGTGGCGATGTCCTTGCGGAGGGCGGCGAGGAATTCGGCGGCCGTGGTGCGGGCGGTGCTCAGGGCGGTGGGGTCGGGGACCGGGACGACGGCTTCCAGGTAGCACTTGAGCTTGGGCTCGGTGCCGGACGGCCGGACCACGACCCGGGCCGAGGCGACGGGGGAGTCGGCGGCGCCGGTGAGGCGGTAGCGCAGGCCGTCGGTGGGCGGCAGGTCGGGGGTGCCGCGCTCCAGGTCGTCGGCGGACGCCACGGCCAGCCCGGCCAGGGTGGTGGGCGGCTCCTGGCGCAGCCGCAGCATGGCGGCGGAGATCCGGGACAGGTCGCTGACCCGCACCGAGAGCTGGTCGGTGGCGTGCAGCCCGTGTTCGAGCGCCAGGTCGTCCAGCAGGTCGGCCAGGGTGCGGCCGGTCGCCTTGAGGGTGGCGGCCAGTTCCGCGATCAGCAGCGCGGCGGTGATGCCGTCCTTGTCGCGGACGCCCTCCGGGTCGACGCAGTAGCCGAGCGCCTCCTCGTAGCCGTAGCGCAGGCCGGGGGCGCGGGAGATCCACTTGAAGCCGGTCAGGGTCTCCCCGTACGGCAGCCCGGCGGCGGCGGCGATCCGGGAGAGCAGCGAGGAGGAGACGATGGTGGTGGCGAAGGTGCCCTCCGCCCGCTTGCTCACCAGGTGCGCGGCGAGCAGTGCGCCCACCTCGTCGCCGCGCAGCATCCGCCAGCCGGCCGGGCCGTCCGGGCCGTCCGGGTCGGGCACGGCCACGGCGCAGCGGTCGGCGTCGGGGTCGTTGGCGATGACGATCTCCGGGGCGGCCTCGGCGGCGGTGCGGAAGGCCAGGTCCATCGCGCCCGGTTCCTCCGGGTTGGGGAAGGCGACGGTGGGGAAGTCGGGGTCGGGTTCGGCCTGCTCGGGGACGACGGCGGGGGCGGGGAAGCCGGCCCTGGCGAAGGCGGCGAGCAGGGTGTCGCGGCCGACGCCGTGCAGCGGGGTGTAGACGACGGCCAGGTCGCGGGGGGTGTGGCCGTCGGTGACGGCGACGGCGCGGTCCAGGTAGGCGTCCACGATGCCGTGCTCGCCGTGGGCGGGCAGCACCTGCCAGCCGTCCGGGGCCAGCGGCACGTCGTGCAGCGAGCCGACGGCGGCGATCTCGGCGGCGATCCCGGCGTCGGCCGGGGGCACGATCTGCGAGCCGTCGCCCAGGTAGACCTTGTACCCGTTGTCCTGCGGCGGGTTGTGACTGGCGGTGACCATCACCCCGGCCACCGCGCCCAGGTGGCGGATGGCGAAGGCCAGCACCGGGGTGGGCAGCGGCTGCGGCAGCAGCGCGGCGCGCAGCCCGGCGCCGACCATGACGGCGGCGGTGTCGCGGGCGAAGTCGTACGACTTGTGGCGGGCGTCGTAGCCGATGACGACCAGGCCGCCGCCGTGGCCCTCGCTCCTGAGGTAGCCGGCGAGCCCGGCGGCGGCCCGGATGACCACGGCGCGGTTCATCCGCATCGGCCCGGCGCCCATCTCGCCGCGCAGACCGGCGGTGCCGAACTGTAGGGTGCCGGCGAACCGGGCGGCCAGCGCGGACCAGGCGCGGCACTCGTCCTCGGTGACGTCCCCGCCCTCGGCTGCGGCGAGCAGGTCGCGCAGCTCGGCGCGGGTGTCCGGGTCGGGGTCCTCGGCGAGCCAGGTACGGGCCCGCTTGAGCAGGTCGTTCTCGGGTGCGAGCGCCATGGCTTCGACTCCTGTCGGTCTCGGGGCGGGCGGGCGGGCGGCCCGGTCGTGGTCCGGCCCGGTCGCGGTCCGGCCCGGCGGGCTGCGGGGCGGCGGTCGGGAGGGCTGCGACCGGGGGAGGCTGCGATCGGGGGAGGCTGCGGCCGGGAGGGGCTGCGGCCGGGAGGGGCTGCGGGGGACGCCTTCCCGGCAGCCCCGCCCGGCACCGGTTCACCGGGTCGGATCGGTGCGGCGGCTGTCGCCGGCCGGGGTCAGATCCGCTCCAGGACCTTGGCCAGCAGCGCGCCCATCCGGGAGGCGGACGCCCGGCCGGCCTCCAGGACCTCTTCGTGGTTGAGCGGCTCGCCGGTCATCCCGGCGGCCAGGTTGGTGACCAGCGAGATGCCGAGCACCTCGGCGCCGGCCTCGCGGGCGGCGATGGCCTCCAGGGTGGTGGACATGCCGACCAGGTCGCCGCCGATGGCCCGGACCATGCCGATCTCGGCCGGGGTCTCGTAGTGCGGGCCGGTGAACTGGACGTAGACGCCCTCCTCCAGCGAGGGGTCCACCTCCTTGCACAGCGCGCGCAGCCGGGGCGAGTACAGGTCGGTGAGGTCGACGAAGTTGGCGCCGACGATGGGGGAGGTGGCGGTCAGGTTGACGTGGTCGCTGATCAGCACCGGCTGGCCGGGGCTGAAGGTGGGCCGCAGACCGCCGCAGCCGTTGGTGAGCACGATGGTGCCGCAGCCGGCCGCGACGGCGGTGCGCACGCCGTGGGCGACCGAGGCGACGCCGTGCCCCTCGTAGTAGTGGGTGCGGCCCAGGAAGACCAGGGCGCGCTTGCCGCCGATGACGACCGAGCGGACCTTGCCCGCGTGGCCCTCGACGGCCGGCGGCGGGAAGCCGGGCAGTTCGGTGACCGGGAACTCGCTCTCGGGGGCGCCTAGGGCGTCGGCCGCGGGCACCCAGCCGGAGCCCATGACCAACGCGACGTCGTGGCGCTCCACTCCGGTGAGCTCACGGAGGCGGGCGGCGGCGGCACGGGCCGCTGCGTGGGGGTCGACGGCGACGGGCGAAAGAGGAGATGCGTTCACGCAGGCGAGGGTAGTCGGAAAATCCCTACGCGCGTAGACGAACCCCGTGAGACATGCCGGATCGTTACCCCGAGCGGGGGGTGGCGGCGGCGCGAGGCGCGCTCAGCAGGGCCGTTTGCGCAGGTCCATCACATAGTCGTACGGCGCGCCCGCCGACTCGGCCGCATCCGCGATCAGCCCCAGATACCGGGCCGAGGGCAGCCCGCCCTCGTAGTCGTCCAGGACGTACGTCCAGACCGCGACGTCGCCGTCCAGGGTCTGCGCCCGCAGCTTGATCTTCCGGTAGAGGCCCAGTTGCAGCCCCTCCCAGCGGTCCAGGCCCTCTTCGTCCATCGGCGCCACGTCGTACAGCGCGACGAAGACCTGCTCCTTCTCGTCCTCCACGACGGTGGCCAGCGAGCCCTCCCAGCCCAACTGCTCGCCGCCGAAGGTCAGCCGCCAGCCGTCCAGCCAGCCGGTGCCGCGCAGCGGTGAGTGCGGGGCGCGGCGACTCATCTGCCGCGCGTCGAGGTTGGTGGCATACGCGGCGTAGAGCGACATGGCGCCTAGCGTACGTGAGCCTGCCCACACCCGCGCAGCCGGAAGCCCACCCGGCGTCGCCGGAGCGGCGCGGTGCGGGACAATGGGGAGGTGACTCGGATCGTGATCATCGGTGGCGGACCCGGCGGATATGAAGCGGCCCTCGTGGCCAGGCAGCTCGGCGCGGAAGTGACCGTCGTGGACCGCGACGGGCTCGGCGGGTCGGCGGTGCTGACGGACTGCGTGCCGTCCAAGACCCTGATCGCCACCGCCGAGGTGATGACCAGTTTCGACAGCTCGTACGAGGAGCTGGGCATCACCGTGGCGGACGCCCCGGACGCCCCGGCGGGGCAGCGCTCCGGCCGGGTGGTCGGGGTGGACCTCGGCAAGGTCAACCGCCGGGTCAAGCGGCTGGCCGTCGCCCAGTCGCACGACATCACCCAGTCGGTCACCCGGGCGGGCGTCACCGTGCTGCGCGGCAAGGGCCGGCTGGCCGGCCGCCAGGACGTCGACGGCTCGCGCGCCGTCGTGGTGGAGACGGCCGACGGCGAGACCCGCACCCTGCGGGCCGACGCGGTGCTGATCGCCACCGGCGCCACCCCGCGCGAGCTGCCGGACGCCCAGCCGGACGGCGAGCGCATCCTCACCTGGACGCAGGTCTACGACCTGGACGAGCTGCCCGGCGAGCTGATCGTGGTCGGCTCCGGTGTGACCGGCGCCGAGTTCGCCGGTGCCTACCAGGCGCTGGGCTCCCGGGTCACCCTGGTCTCCAGCCGCGACCGGGTGCTGCCCGGCGAGGACCCGGACGCCGCGGGCGTGCTGGAGGAGGTCTTCCGCCGCCGGGGGATGAATGTGATGTCCCGCTCCCGCGCCGAGTCGGCCAAACGGGTGGGCGACAAGGTCGAGGTGACGCTGGCGGACGGCCGGGTGATCACCGGCAGCCACTGCCTGATGGCGGTCGGCTCCATCCCCAACACCGCCGACATGGGCCTGGAGGAGGCGGGCGTCAAGCTCACCGAGTCCGGCCACGTCAAGGTCGACCGGGTCTCCCGCACCTCCGCCCCGGGCGTGTACGCGGCGGGCGACTGCACCGGCGTGCTGATGCTGGCCTCGGTCGCCGCGATGCAGGGCCGGATCGCGATGTACCACTCGCTGGGCGACGCGGTGCAGCCGCTGAACCTCAAGACGGTCTCCTCCAACGTCTTCACCGACCCGGAGATCGCCACCGTCGGCTACACCGCCGCCGACGTGGAGTGCGGGAAGATGGACGCGGTCTGCGTGAAGCTGCCGCTGCGCGGCAACCCCCGGGCCAAGATGCAGGGCATCCGCGACGGTTTCGTCAAGCTGTTCTGCCGTCCGGGCACCGGCATCGTGGTGGGCGGCGTGGTGGTCTCCCCGCGCGCCAGCGAGCTGATCCACTCCATCTCGCTCGCGGTGGACAACAACCTCACGGTCGAGCAGGTCGCCGGCGCCTTCACGGTCTACCCCTCGCTCTCCGGCTCCACCGCCGAGGGCGCCCGCCAGCTGCACATCCGCAAGCGGGACGGCGCGGACTCCGGCTCCTGACCGCTGCGCTCCCCGGCCCGCCCCGGTTGGTGGCGGCCCGGCTCATGACGGTCCGCGACGGGCTCGTTGCGGTGCGTACGGGGGGCGCGCGGGAAAGCGGGCGCTCCAACTGAGGGCGCGTATTGTACGGTCGTGCGCCGGTCCGTGGTGAGCAACTTCGGCTACGAGGTGCAAACGCCTGAAAGCAGACGGTCATGCGGGTTACGGTCAGTTCCGTGTTCGCAGCAGAACGTCGCCAGTTGATCCTCGAAATGGTGCGCGCCAACGGAGCAGTGTCGCTCCGGGAGCTCGCACGTGTCGTCCAGACCTCCGAAGTGACCGTACGCAGGGACGTACGGGCGCTGGAGGCCGAAGGGCTGCTCGACCGCCGCCACGGCGGTGCGGTGCTGCCCGGAGGCTTCAGCCGGGAGCCCGGATACCCGCAGAAGACCCACCTCGCCGCCGCCGAGAAGAGCGCCGTCGCGGACCTCGCCGCCACGCTGGTCCAGGAGGGGGACGCGGTGGTGGTCGGCGCCGGCACCACCACCCAGGAGCTGGCCCGCCGGCTGGCCCGGGTCCCCGGTCTGACGGTGGTCACCAACTCCCTGCTGGTGGCCCAGGCCCTGGCGCACGCCAACCGGGTCGAGGTGGTGATGACCGGCGGCACCCTGCGCGGCTCCAACTACGCCCTGGTGGGCAGCGGCGCCGAGCAGTCGTTGCAGGGCCTGCGGGTGGCGCGGGCCTTCGTCTCCGGCAGCGGCCTCACCGCCGAGCGCGGCCTGTCCACCACCAACATGCTCTCCGCCAGCGTCGACCGGGCGCTGGTCCAGGCGGCCACCGAGGTGATCGTCCTCGCCGACCACACCAAGCTCGGCGCCGACACCATGTTCCAGACGGTGCCCACCGACGCCATCACCCAGCTGGTCACCGACGACCAGGCGACCGCCGACGACCGCACCGCGCGGGAGCTGGAGGCGCTGGCCGACCGGGGCGTCCAGGTCTCGGTGGCATCGACCGGGCTGCCCGGTGACGGGCCGCACCACCAGCCGTACGGCCACGGCCAGCTGCCCGGGGCGCACCCCGGTGCCGCCGACCCCCGGCGCCCGCAGCAGAGCGCCCCGCTGCCCGGCCAGCGGCGGCCGGGCGCCCATGGCGGTCCGGGCGGCGCTCCGGGGGCCCCGGGGCTGCCCGGACAGGCCCGGCTGGCCGAGCTGGGCAGCCGCCGCAAGCGGTGAGCGGGCCGGCCCGGTGGGGCGGCCTCGTCGGGTGGGGCGGCCTGGTCGGGTGGGGCGGCCAGCGGTGAAGCGGGCGAGGTCCCCGGCAGCGGCTGCCGGGGACCTCGCCCCCGCTTGGCGCCGCCGCAGTGGTCCGGGCCCCAGAGGTGGAGGGGCGGAAGCCCGCGACGCCGGCGGCGCCCCGTCGGCCCACGGCGGCGAAGCCGGGCCTGGCGGTGGCCGGAACGGGCGGATGCTGCCGGGGTGGCAGCGGAGGCCGATCCGGCCCGGTCCTGGTCTGCCACCGCCGCGCTCACTCCGGCGTGCATTCACCATAGCCGTGCGGAATAAGGGAATTGACGGTCCGTCGGCATTGTTAAGGCGGGCTTAAGCGGGGGTTGAGCGCCCGATCGGATTCGCGGCCGGCGGGTCGGCGCGGGGAAGATCCCAGGTGGTGGCGGCGATACCGGCAATGAGACGTTCATCTCGTGCATTGGTCATACAGGACCTATAAGCATTCCTCATATGTAGGATTTGGCCGCAGTCACCCACCTCGGGAAGGGCGATCCACCTCCGCCCCGCCCGCGAAGACCAAGCGAGCCACGCATGTCCGTAACCCCCCGCGCCGCCGCGCAGACCATCGATGCCGCCCAGGCCGGATGGGACGACTGGCGTGCCTCGCGGCTGGCCGCCGTGACGGCGCCCACCGGCAATCTGGCCCTTGTCGAGACCCGATGGCTGCCGGACGGGCAGCAGCCCGCCCTGGCGGAGGCCCGCGCCGGGCTGCCGGACGGGGTGACGGTCACCGCCGTCCAGCGCACCGCCATCCGCAGCGGAGAGCCGGAGCACGCGCTGCGCTTCTGGGACGCCGACGCCCCGGCCATCCGGCACTTCTCCGGCATCGACACCTTCCCGTTCGACCCGGACTGGGTGATCGAGGCCACCTTCACCCCCGTCCCCGAGGGCCGCCGGGTACCGTTCGAGCACATCCGCGACCACGGCGACACCCGTGAACTGCTCGTCCCCGGTGACATCCGCTTCACCCTGGACGGAACCGACTACACCCTGCACGCCTTCGACGACGACGGGACGCTGCTCCTGGTCTTCGGCGACCCGACCAACGGCGCCACCACCTACGGCGCCGGCCGGTTCCTCTTCGTCCCCCGCGATCCGGACAGCGAGACAGTCGTGCTCGACTTCAACCGCTCCTTTGTGCCTCCGTGCGGCTTCTCCGCCCAGTACAACTGTCCACTGCCGCCGCGGCAGAACCGCTTCCACCTGCCCGTCGAGGCCGGCGAGAAGCTTCCGGTCTTCCGCGACGGCTTCGCAGCGTACTGAGCCCACCGCACCCATCCCCGGCACCCCGGCCGGACGCCGCCCCCGGCGGTCCGGCCGTCGATCAGGAGTAATGAAGTGAGAAGGAAGACGGCACCGCTCCTCGGCGGCGCCCTGGCTGCCACCCTCGCCCTCGCCCTCACGGGCTGCGGCTCCGGGACGGCCACCAAGAGCAGCTCCCCGTCCGGTTCGTACGACCGCAACGCCACCGTCTCGATCGGCTCGCTCTACGAGCCGCAGAACCTGGACATGACCGCCGGCGGCGGCCAGGGCGTGACCGAGGCGCTCAACGGCAATGTCTACGAGGGGCTGTTCCAGCTCACCGACGACGGCAAGATCGAGAACCGGCTCGCCACGGGCTACACGGTCAGCCCCGACGGCCTCACCTACACCTTCAAGCTGCGCAGCGGGGTGACCTTCCACTCCGGCAAGGCCCTCACCTCAGCCGATGTGAAGTACAGCATCGAGAAGATCACCGGCGAGACGTCGCAGGCCGCCCGCAAGAGCAGCTTCGACATGGTCAAGAGCATCGAGACCCCGGACGCGGACACCGTCAAGGTGACCCTGTCCGCCAAGTCGATCTCGTTCGTCTACAACCTCAGCTATGTGTGGATCGTCGACTCCGAGGCCAAGGACCTCAAGACCTCGGAGGACGGCACCGGCCCGTACAAGCTGGACAAGTGGACGCGCGGCTCGGCGCTCAGCCTGGTCCGGTACGACGGCTACTGGGGCACCCCCGCCACCAACCAGAAGGTCGTCTTCAAGTACTTCAAGGACGCCACCGCCCTCAACAACGCGCTGCTCACCAACGCGGTGGACGTGGTGACCAGCGAGCAGAGCCCCGACGCGCTCGACCAGTTCAAGAACAACCGGAACTACAAGGTCAACGACGGCCACTCGACCACCAAGCTGCTGCTGGCCTTCAACGACCGGGTCAAGCCGTTCGACAACGCCCTGGTGCGCAAGGCCGTCACCTCCGCCATCGACAACAAGAAGCTGCTCCAGTCGGTCTGGGGCGACTACGGCACCCTGATCGGGTCGATGACCCCGCCGACCGACCCCTGGTACGAGGACCTGACCAAGGTCAACCCGTACGACGTGGCGCTCGCCAAGAAGCAGCTGGCCGAGGCCGGCTACGCCAAGGGGTTCAGCTTCACCCTGGAGACCCCCAACTACGACCCGCACCCGACCGCCGCCTCCTTCATCAAGTCGGAGCTGGCCAAGGTCGGCATCACGGTGAACATCCACGTCATCACGCCGGACGAGTGGTATACCAAGGTCTACAAGAACCGCGACTTCAGCGCGACGCTCCAGGAGCACGTCAACGACCGCGACATCGTCTGGTACGGCAACCCGGACTTCTACTGGGGCTACGACAACAAGCAGGTCACCGACTGGGTCAAGCAGGCCGAGCAGTCGGACACCGCCGACCAGCAGACCGCGCTGCTGAAGAAGGTCAACCAGCAGATCGCGCAGGACGCGGCCAGCGACTGGCTCTACCTCTACCCGCAGATCGTGGTGGCGAACTCCAAGCTGTCGGGCTACCCGCTCAACGGCCTGAACTCGCAGTTCTACGCCTACGGCATCAAGAAGAGCTGATGCCCGTCCCGCTGCGGCAGCCCCGCCCCACCGCCGGGCTGCCGCAGCGGCACTGCCGTCCCCACTGATCGGTTCCCTGATGACTACGTACGTCCTACGGCGACTGGCCTTCCTCGTCCTCTCCCTGCTGATGGCCAGCGTGGTGCTGTTCCTGCTGCTGCGGCTGCTCCCCGGCGACCCGGCCAACGCGCTGCTGTCGGTCGGGGCCGACCCGGCGCAGATAGCCGCCGCCCGGCACCAGATCGGTTCGGACCGGCCGCTGCCGGAGCAGTTCGCCGGCTGGCTGCACCAGCTGGCCACCTTCCGGCTCGGCAACTCCTTCGTCTCCTCGCTCCCGGTCGGCCCGGAGATCGTCACCCGGCTCAATGTCACGGTGCCGCTGACGCTGCTCTCCTTCCTGCTGGCCCTGGTGGTCGCCCTCCCGGTCGGCTTCCTGGCGGCGCACCGCTCGCGCACCTGGTACGGGTCGCTGCTCAACGGGGTCTCCCAGCTGGGCATCGCGGTCCCGGTCTTCTGGGTCGGCATGATCCTGATCACGTTCTTCGCGCTCCGCCTGGGATGGCTGCCGGCCGGCGGCTTCCCGCAGGACAACTGGTCCGACCCCGGCGAAGCGCTCAGCTCACTGGCGCTGCCGGTGATCACGGTGGCGCTGGTGATGTCCGCCTCGCTGATCCGGTACGTCCGGTCCGCGACCCTGGACGTCCTCGGCAGCGACTACCTGCGCACCGCCCGCGCCCTCGGCGCCACCTTCACCGGGGCGATGTGGCGGCACGGGCTGCGCAACGGCGCCGTCCCGGTGATCTCCATCCTCGGCATGGAGCTGGCCTCAACCCTGCTGGGCGCGGTCGTGGTGGAGACCGTCTTCGCCCTGCCGGGGCTCGGCAGCATGCTCTCCCAGGCGGTGGCCCAGCACGACTATCCCACCCTCCAGGGCGTGCTCTTCGTCTCCACCTTCGCCGTGCTGATCATCGGCTTCCTCGCCGACCTGGCCCAGCGGCTGATCGACCCCCGGCTGCGCGGCCGGCTCTCCGGCGGTGCGCGATGAAGCCCGCGGCCGCCCAGGGCGCCCGGCGCCGCCGCTCCCTACCGCTGACGACCGGCTGCGTACTCGTCGGGCTGATCGTCGCCGTGGGGCTGCTCTCCCTCGTCTGGGTGCCCTTCTCCCCGGACGACACCTCCGGCGGCCGACTGGCCCAGCCGGGGCTGCCCCATCTGCTCGGCACCGACAAGCTCGGCCGCGACCTGCTGACCCAGCTGATGATCGGCGCCCGGATCGCGCTGGCGTCCGGCGTCGGCGCGGTCGCCATCGGCGCGCTGCTCGGCATCTCGCTGGGCCTGGCCGCAGGGTTCGCCACCCGGTGGCTGGACGATGTCGTCGCGGCCCTGCTGGACATCCTGATCGCCTTCCCCACCCTGCTGCTGGCGATGCTGGTGGTGGCCGCCCGCTCCGCGTCGCTCGGCTCGGCCGTGATCGCCATCGGGCTGGCCATGACCGCCGTGGTGGCCCGGCTGACCCGGGTACTGGTCAAGCAGGTCCTCTCCCAGGACTACATCACCGCCGCCCGCACCTCCGGCACCTCCTGGCCCCGGGTCGTCACCGGGCATGTGCTGCCCAACATCTGGGCCACCCTCTCGGTCAACCTCGCCCTCCAGTTCGGCCTGGCCGTCCTCGCGGAGGCATCCCTGTCGTACCTGGGACTGGGCGCCCCGCCGCCGAACGAGTCCTGGGGGCGGATGCTCCAGGAGGCCCAGGCGACCGTACTCACGGCTCCCCTCGGAGCCATCGCCCCCGGCGTACTGCTGGTCGTGCTCGTCATCGGCGTCAACCTGGTCGCCGACGGCCTGCGCGACACGATGGACCCCACCCGGCGGAGAAGCTCATGAGCCTGCTCGACGTCACCGGCCTGACCATACGCACCCCCGACGGCCGCACCCCCGACGGCCGCACCCCCGACGGCCGCACCCTGGTCTCCGACCTGTCGTTCTCCCTCGACCCCGGGACCAGGCTCGGCCTGATCGGCGAGTCCGGCTCCGGCAAGTCGCTCACCGCACTCGCCGTCATGGGCCTGCTGCCGCCCGGGATGACGGCCGCCGGCTCCGTGGTGCTGGACGCGCCGGGGCTGCCCCGTACCGAGGTCGTCGGCGCGGCAGAGAAGCAGCTGGTCGGACTGCGCGGCCGGGCCGCCGCCGTGGTCTTCCAGGAACCCCTGACCGCGCTGGACCCGCTGATGCGGGTCGGCCGCCAGATCGCCGAGCCGCTGCGCCGCCGGCAGGGGCTGCGCGGGGCGGCGCTGCGCCGTGCGGTCGGTGACGCCCTCGACCAGGTCCGGCTGCCGGAGCGGGTGGCCCGCGCCCACCCGCACGAGATCTCCGGCGGCCAGCGGCAGCGGGTCGCCATCGCCATGGCGCTGGCCTGCGAACCGGCGCTGCTGATCGCGGACGAGCCCACCACCGCGCTGGATGTGACGGTCCAGTCGGAGGTGCTCGCCCTGCTGGACGGGCTGGTCGCGGAGCGCGGCATGGCGCTGCTCTTCGTCAGCCACGACCTGGCGGTGGTCTCGGGGGTGACCGACCGCGTGGTGGTGCTCAAGGACGGGGAGGCGGTGGAGTCCGGGGCCGTCGACCGGATTCTGCACGCCCCCCAGCACCCGTACACCCGGAACCTGGTGGCAAGCGCCCGCCATCTCGAAAGCGCGCTGGAGCGGACCATCCGATGACCTCCCCCCATCCGGCAGCGAGCCCCATTCCCGCAGCGAGCCCCGTTCCCGCAGCAGGCCCCATCCTGGCGGCGGACGGCGTCGGCTTCGCCTACCGAGGAGCCGCCACCCCCGTGCTGCACGGCGTCACGGTCGACATCCCGGCGGGCCGCAGCGTCGCCCTGGTCGGTGAGTCGGGCGCGGGCAAGAGCACCCTGCTCCGCCTGCTGCTCGGCCTCGCCCGGCCGACCAGCGGGCAGATCCGCTTCGACGGGGACGCGCTGAAGCCCCGTGACCGCGAGCAGCTGCGGCGGCTGCGGCGCAGCGTGCAGTGCGTCTTCCAGGACCCGTACTCCTCGCTGGACCCCCGGCAGCGGGTCGGCGCCATCGTCTCCGAACCGCTGCGCTCCCTCGGCCTCACCGACTCCGGCGCCGGCGACCCCCGGGTGGCCGAAGCCCTGACGGCGGTCGGCCTCCCGGCGGACGCCGTGAGCCGCTACCCGCACGAGTTCTCCGGCGGCCAGCGGCAGCGCATCGCCATCGCGCGGGCCACCGTCTGCCGCCCCCGGCTGCTGCTGGCGGACGAGCCGGTCAGCGCCCTGGACGTGACCACCCGGGTCCGGATCGTGGACCTGCTGACCGAGCTCAAGGAGACCATGGGCCTGACCATCGCCATGGTCTCGCACGACCTGTCGGTGGTGGCGGCGCTCTGCGAGCACACGGTGGTCCTTGAACACGGCCGCGTCGTGGAACAGGGCGACACCGCCGCCGTCCTCGGCTCACCCGATCACCCGTACACCCAGCGGCTGATCGCCAGCGTGCCCCGCCTCCCGGCCGGGCCGCAGAGCTGAAGCGATTCCGCGCCCGGCGGCCGCACAGGCGTCAGGGGGCCGCTCCGGTGCGGCGCGGCCCCCGAACAGCGCATCAGAACGGCTGCACGTCGTACTCGATCACGCAGAACACCTCCAGACCACTCGACCGAAGCGCCGAGGAGATCTTCTCCACAAAGGCGGCCACGTCTCGGAACCTGGCATCCTCCGCTGGAATGCAGTCAAGGTAGAACTCGGAACGATCCAGGCCCAGCGCCCCAGGGAGCTCATCCTCAATATCGTCTGTTGTTCCGACCTCGACAGCCCAGCCAGGCGAGAGAATGGTGAGCGAGTTCGTCAGGGGCACGCCCATCGAACCGGCCACGATATCGGCCAGGCGCATGTGCTCAATGTGTCCGACGACGAAGACCCTGGCCAAGGACATGGGATTTTCGACATGTTCCATGGAATTTCCTCCGTTTGCGGAATTCGGGAACCCCACCGCCGCTACCTCCGCCTTTTGATGGCGCTTGAGAACCTTGACAGCAAAGTCCCTTGTCTCTGCGAGCAGGCACTGCAATGGGGGAGCAGGATGGTCTTGAGGTTACCCCCGTGGCGAAGGTTTATCGACACGGCAGGCCAGTGATCGGGGATCCAGTTCCTCAGCCCACCACCCGGGCTCTTGGCCGAACATGCGTGACATCCGTACGTGTTGCCGATGTAGTTCACCTTCGCCCGGACCTTCTTCCCAAAGCTCCGGGACGTCTTCTTGGGAAAGACGACTCCGTACTTCGCATACTTCCCCGGACCGAGGAGGCCACTCCCGCTTCCTGCCCTGACCTTGACTATCGGACATTCATTTGAATTGTGGACGGTGATATCGGAGTCGCCGTCCGAGACCACGTAGGTGTGGACGTCTCCGATATTGAGATTGAGGACCAGCTGGTCAGTGAGATAGCCCTCATCGTGTACGTACGCGACCGTGTGCGCCGAGCCGTCCGGGTCCAGCAGTCGGTCCCCGGGACGGATGTCCACGGCATTGGTCCAGCCTTGGCCGGCGACCCAGATGGGGTGGTTGGCGGTGGCCTCAAGCGGAGGGGTGGTGGGGTCGAGATCGGTGTCGATCTCGATCAGATGCTTGGCGCCGTAGCCCACGATGACGTCGAGGACGGGTTCGGCGTAGGTGTTGCCGGTGGTGGGGTCGGTGGCGGCGACGTAGTCGCCGACCTGGATGTCGGCGATCGGCAGATAGCTGCCGTCGGCCATCAGGACCGGAGTGTCGGGCGCGAAGGAGTTGCAGCCGGTGCGCCGGACGGCGGTCCTGGCGCGGGAGGCGAAGCGTTGGACGCGGCTGGCCTTGCGGATGGTGTTGGCGGCCTTGAACGCCTTGACGGCGACCTTGCCGGCGGCGCCGAGGGCGATGCCGACGCTCATCTCGGCGGCCTTGCGCCAGTTGCCGGTGGCGGCGTAGGAGACCGCGGAGACGGCGGAGGCGACATTGCCGATGGGGCCGGGGATGTAAGAGGCGTACTCGGCGACCTTGGCGACCTTGGCGAAGACCTTTTTGAAGTGGAAGCCCCAGTTGCCGTCCAGGTCGGTGCAGTTGACGGGGTCGCCGGTGCAGTAGTCGTAGGCGTTGGCGTTGCCGCCGGGCTCCGGGTCGGTCTGGAGGAAGCGGCCCAGGGCCGGGCTGTAGAGGCGGACGCCCATGAGGATGACGCCGTCGAGGGCTTCGGCGGAGCGCTGCTTGCCGCCGAGCCAGCCGTAGCGGGTGGTGCCCTGGTCGGCGGTGGGGATGCCGAACTCGTCGAAGGTGAGGACCTGCGGGGTCTCCAGGGCGGGGTCGGTGGTGATGACGACGTCGCCGTGCAGGTCGGTGAGCTGGAGCTGGACGTCGCCGGTGGCGGAGGTGGTGGCGGTCAGGTCGCCGTCCGGGCCGGAGACGTTGCGGGTCACCGTGCCCTGGGTGGTGTCCTCGACGATCCAGCGGGGCTCGTCGGAGTCGTCGCCGTAGTGGTTGAGCTTGCTGGTGGCGTTGGCCCAGGAGCCGTCCGCCTGCTTGGCCTCGGTGGTGAAGGCGGCGAAGCGGTACGCCGGGTCGAGGGCCCAGGACTGCCGGGTGTCGCCGACGGTCTGGGTGGCGACCAGGTCGTTGGCCCAGTAGGTGTTGGCCGAGCCGGTGCCGGTGGCGGTGGTGCGGCCGAAGGCGTCATAGGTGTAGCCGGGGTCCAACAGCCGGTCCGCGCTGTCGTACGAGTGAGTCTCGGTGACGGCGTTCGCGGTGGCGCAGGTGCCGTCCTCGGCGGCGGGGCTGGTGGTCTTGGAGGTGCGGTTCATCCGGCCGGGGGTGGAGCGGCCGGCCTCGTCGTAGCCGTACGTACGGGTGGTGCAGCCGTCGGCGGCGGTGGTCTGCCGGGCCTGGGTCAGCCGGCCGAGCCGGTCGTAGCTGAACTCCTTGTCCGAGACCGACGAGCTGTCGGAGCCGATGGCGCCTTGGGTGGTCAGGTCCAGGTGCTCGCCGAAGACCACGGCGTCGTCGGAGGTGCGGACGTAGGTGCGGTCGGTGGCCACGCCGGCCGCGTTGTAGGTGTCGGTGCGCTTGATGCCGCCGGGGTAGGTCAGCTCTGTGAGTTGGCCGTCGGCGCCGTAGTGGGCGCCGAAGGTGCCGGCGACGCTGTCGGTGACCGAGGTGACGAAGCCCCGGGGCTCGGTGGCGCGGTCGTAGGTGTAGCTGGTGGAGCCGGTGTTGTCGGTGACCTTGACCGGCTTGCCGTACGTGTCGAACTCGGTGGTGGTGGTACCGCCGTCGGCGTCGGTGTACGACAGCAGCCGGTCCAGGGCGTCGAAGACGCGGCTGACGGTCTTGCCGCCGGCGGTGGTCCTGACCGAGTTGCCGGTGATCGGGTCGTATTCGGTGGTCACCTGGGGCAGGGCCTGGCCCTGGTCGGAGGTGATCTGGGTCGACACCACCCGGTCGACCGCGTCATAGACGGTGACCGACGTACGGGTCTTGCCCGCGTTGGTCTCGGTGGACTCCTCCACGTCGCCGTGGCGCGAGTACCGGGTGATCCGCTTGATCGGCAGCGTGGTGGGCATCCGGGCGGAGTCGGCCCCGGTGACCGCGCCGCCGGGCAGGGTGGCGCAGGGGTTGCCCGCCCACTCCGGCCGGCCGCCGCACGCGGCGTCGTCCGGGTTCGTCCCGGCGGTGTAGAAGACGGTCTTGACCGTGCCGGTGTCCGCGCCGTTCGAGCCCGGCCTGCGGGACTCGACCACCCGGCCCGCGCTGTCGTACTTGAGGTTGGCCGTCAGGTTGGCCCCCCCGGTGACCGCGTCGGTGGTCACCGAGGTCGCGGTCCGCAGCACCCAGCCGGAGGTGCCACCGATCGGCGTGCCGTAGCCGGTCTTGGTGACCCTGACCTCGACGTCGGAGCTGTAGCCCTCCAGGCGGGCGCCGTCGTAGGTGGTGGTCTCCAGGTGGTAGGCCGCGCCGTCGGGCTTGCCCTCGTCGTACTTGTGGACGGTGTGGTCGCGGACCACCACCGGCGCGCCGACCGGCAGCGCCGCGTTGACGGTGGTCTTGGTCAGGGCGACGACGTCGATGCCGGCCTGGTAGTACGGAGAGACCGCCGCGGTGTTCTTGCCGGTGACGGTGACGGTCAGCTCGTGGTCACCGCGTTGCAGGCTGACCGGCGTGCTCGGGTTGAAGGCGGCCGTCGCAACGGTCGCGCTGTACCCGTCGAAGGTGCCGCCGATGTTCTGGCCGTCGATGGACAGCTGGGCGATGCCGTAGTCCTTGGCCTTGGTCAGGGTGGAGGTGAGCCGGTAGTCGCCCTCCTCGGGCACGCTGATCCGGAAGGTGGCGTTGTCGCCGGCCTTCGCGCCCTGCACCAGGACCTGGCCGGTGCCGGACCAGGTGACCGTGCAGCAGCCGTTGGCCTGCACCTTCACCGGCGCGGTGGAGCCCAGTTGGACGAGGTTCTCGCCCTCGACGGTCACCTTGGTCGGGCTGGACTGCCCGGCCACCGCCTCCGAGAGGTTGGCGGCGTAGGACGGGCCGAGTTCCTCCAGGACGTCCACGCCGTCGGCGCTGTAGACGGTACGGGAGTCCAGCAGCGCGGCCCGCGCGGCCGAGCCCTCCGGCAGGCCGAGCTCCGCGCTGTGCGCCTCGGTGTCCGGACCGGCGCCCAGTGCCAGCAGCCGGGCGGACGCGTCGAGCGACCGGACCGCGTTGCCGAACTGGTCGTACTCGGTGGTGCTGATGTCGCCCAGTCCGGTCGGCGACCAGGTGGCGGTGTTGACCTCCTGCGCGGAGGCGTTGAGGTAGTGGACGGTGGCGGGCTTGTAGCCGTCCTTTCCGGGGGCGGTCGAGGTCGCGGTGCTGGTGCCCGGGTCGTCCTCGACATCGAAGACGGCCGTGGCGTCGGTGGGCGCGTCCGTCTGCGCCCACCTGCCGGCGGTGGCGCCGTCCAGGTCGTACGGGCCGCCGGCCGCGCGGGTCAGCGGCACCTCGTAGACGACGGTGGACGCGGTCTCACCGCTGACCTGGTCCCTGCTGCCGGGCACCAGCGAGGCGCGGCGGACCCTGAGCAGACGGCCCGGGTCCTGGTCGGCGCCGGCCGTGCCGTAGTCGAAGCTCCACGGCAGCTCACCGGCGAGGTTGACCCCGATCAGGCGGTCCGCGCCGTCGTAGCCGTAGGTGGTCTTCAGCGGGGCGGTGCTGTCCGAGGCGTCGGCCTTGCGCGGGTCCCACACCTCCACCAGGCGGCCGGAGCCGTCATAGCGGTAGGAGGCGACCTCGACGGCCGTCTCGGCCTTCGCGTCCGGGTCCCAGGACCAGACGCGGACGGCCTTGACCCGGTCGGTGTAGTCGCCCGGGGTGGTGGCGGTGGCGGTGGTCGCGGTGGCGTACAGGTACTCCAGCACCTCGCAGCCGCGCGCCGGGGTGGCCCCCTTGCACTGCCCCGCGTCGTCCACCCCGGCTTCGACCTGTCCGATCACCCGCTTGACGAGGGTGCGGCCGTCGGAGACGTCATAGGTGTACTGGACCGTGGAGTCGGCGTCCGTCCCGGAGACGCTGTTCACCGTGTAGAGGTCCGAGCCGGACTGCTGCTTGAAGGTGGTGACGGTGCCGTCGATGTCCGACAGGGCGTAGTAGTTGGGCGTGGCATCCGTCTTCAGGGCCAGCGTCAGGCCCTCGGCGCCGGGTTCGGGGGTGAAGGTGTTGCCGGAGCCCTTGGCGAAGCTCAGCGTGGTGTCGTCGTCCGCGATGATGACCGCGACGTCCTTGCCGGGGAAGGCCAACGCCACGTAGTCGTTGTCCGTCGGGCCGCCCTCGGCACCGCCGGCCCACTCCTTGCCGAACGGCGCGACCAGTTCCCGCAGCGAGAGATGGTCGAAGTAGACCGCCTTGCCCGAGCCGGTCGGGAAGCCGTTCCACAGCTGGATGTGGGCGATCGTCGCATCGGCGGGGACGGTGAAGTCGACGGTCAGCTCGGCCCACGCGTCGGTGTAGGGGACCGCCCGCGACTTGGTCTCCTTGAGCGTGCCCGACGTACCGGCCGAGGCGACGATCCGCAGCCCCCGGCTGTCGTCCGGGCTGAGACCGGTAGCCGCCGGGACGTACGCCCAGGCGCTGGCCCGGTAGGTGTGCCCAGGCTTCATGCCCTGGCACAGGCTTTCCAGGCAGCTGTCGGGGTTGCCGTCCAGCCGTGCGCTGGTGGCGCTGGTGGTGCCGCCGGCGGCGGGGAGGACCTTCAGGGAGTCGGTGGAGCCGTCCTGCCCGAGCGTGGTGTCCCGGGAGATGGTCGCATTGCCGGCTACGAAGCCGGCCGTGTTGGTGGACACCTGCTGCTGGTTGGCGGTGAGCCGCTCGCCCTGCGCCTGCCAGCCCCGGTCGGTGCCCCGGGAGGACGCCACCCGGCTGCTGGACAGGCCGAACTCGTCAGCGTCCGCCACGCTGACCGAGTAGTCGCCGGTGAGCAGGTTCACCGAACCAGGGCCGATGTCGTCGGAGGCCGCACCGTCGGCGTTGGGGTCCACCGTGAACCTGCGCCACTCGGTGGCGTAGGACGGGTCCGCGTCGTTGTTCGTGTAGAGCACCGCGCGGACCTCGACGATGCCGCCGATCTGGCCCAGAGTCTCCAGCACGGACCAGTTGGCGTGGCTGCCCAGGTCCGCCAACCGTGACTTCGCCGCCGTCACCGGGGTGTTGTCGGCCTTGGTGAGGTTCGCCAGCGGCACGTCGTACTGGGTCGCGCCCGGACCGCGCCGCCACTGGTAGGTCACCCGGGTGTACTGCGCCTGGGCGTCGACCTGGAGCTTGACCCGGCGGGCGCTGGACGCGCCCGCCTGCGGTGAGGTGATGGCCCCGCGGCCGACCAGGAAGGCGTAGACGGTGGCGGTCGACAGGTTGCCGGCCTTGTCCTTGGCCTGCACGCTCAGCGACCGGTGGCCGTCCGCCGACGGGGTGATCGAGACCGTGGCGCCGCCGGTCGCGGCCACCGTCTGCGCTGCGGCGCCGTCCAGTGAGTAGACGTAGGCGGCCAGGTCCGTGGTCCCCGAGGCGGGGGTGAAGGAGAACTTGCCCTCTTGGCCCGAGCCTCCGTGCCACAGCCCGTCCGACGGGTAGTCGGCCGAGGTGACGAACGGCGCACCCGGCTTGGTGGTGTCGACGGTGAAGTTCTGCCAGGCCGACCAGGTCCCGTTCGCATCGGTCCCGTCGGTCACCGTGGCCCGCCACTTGTACGCGCCTTCGGCCAGCGCGGTCGTGGGCACCCAGGAGGCGGTCGCACCCGACGCCACGAACGGCGACTTGCCGGACATCAGCGCGGCCGTACCGCCGGACTTCCAGATCTCGAAGGTCAGCTGGACGGTGTTGCCGTCGGCGTCCACCGACTTGCCGCTGATCGTCGGCTTGGTGGCGTTGGTGAACGCCCCGTCCAGCGGGCTCAGCGGGGTGACCACGCCGGGCTTGGTGTTGTAGTTCACCGTCAGGGACGGTTCGGAGGCGGGGTCGTGGGCGCCGTCGACGTAGTTGGCGGAGTGGTAGCGGCGCCAGGTGAGGACGTCGGTCTCGGTGACGGCGGCCAGGCGCACGCCGTAGTTGGGCTGGCCGTCGGCCCAGGCCTGGGCGATCGCGGTCAGGCCCCAGGTGTTGAAGCCGCCGGGGCAGGAGGAGTTGTAGCCCTTGGCGTCCTTGACCACCGTGGCGCCGGTGGCGGTGGTGGCGGGCTGCTTGGACCAGGTGATCGCCGCGGGGTCCCAGTCGGCGGTGATCCGCCGCACCTCCACGCCCGAACCCGCCGTGCTGCACGTCGAGGAGTAGTACGAGTACAGGCGCAGCTTCGCGTCCAGGATGTGCTTGCCCGCGTACTTGGTGGTGGTGAACTTCAGGAAGGAGCGGGCTTTGTGGGTGCCGTCGTAGGTGCCGGCCTTGAGCTCGGTGGAGGCGCGTTGTGAGGTCTGGTAGTCGTCGTACTGGATCCAGGTGTCGGTGGCGGCGCCCAGGAGGGAGTCGGTGGGGTCGATGGTGACCGGGTAGGTGAGGTCGGGGTCGGCGAGGAAGGCGGGGTCGGGCCGAAGGACGAGGACCTGGCCCTTGCCGTTCTTGCCCGCTTCGAGGGTGACGTCGATCGGCGCCAGGTGCTTGGGGTCGCCGGAGACCTTGTCGACCGAGGAGTCCCACATCAGCGGGGCCGGGGCGGTGGCCTGGGTGTCGCCCTTGGTGTCCTCCCAGCTCAGGTGTTTGTCGGTGGTCTCCTTCAGGCGCAGGCCGGTGGCTTGGATCGGCAGGCGGTACTCCACCGGGCCGTCGGGGCGCTCCCGCAGTACGACGGAGTGCGAGAAGCCCTCCTTGAGGGCGGTGACGACCAGGTCGCCGCCGGGGACCGCGTCGGGGTAGGTCGCGGTGGGTCCGTCCAGGGTCGGCTTGGGGAGCCTGCCCTCCCAGCCCAGCCCGAGGGTGTGCTTGCCCCGGGTCAGCTGGGCGAGGGTCTCGCCGGTGCCGCCGTCGGAGAAGGCGATGCCGGCGGCGGCCATCGCGGGCCGCACCGCTCCGTCGGCCTGCACCAGGGTGGTGTCCACCGGCCGCCAGGTGCCGTGCTCGTCCAGCACCCGGATCGGCCCGGTGTACGACTCCACCGTGGTCGTCCCGTCCGGATTCGCCCAACTCGTGGTCGAATCCGTCCGCTCCCCGGTGATCTCGATCCGCCGATCCCGCAACCGCGCCGCCAGCAGCGCCGACGCCGCATCCGCGGCCTCAGCCGGCACCTCTGAGGCAGCCGGCTTCGCCGGAGCCGCGACCGCCTTCGCCGACGACGGTTCGAGCGGCTCCACGATCCCGATCAGAAGCGCCAACGAGGCGACCACCGCCACGCCTGTCAGACGGCGTGTGGCCGGCCTGCCGACGGCTGGCAACGGATACCGATGCTTCGTCAAGTGTTTCCCCCGCTTAGGTGTAGGCCGTGTAAGGCCCTGGCAAAGGCCCGGCACAGGTCACCCGTTCTACCAACCGCGAAAAGGTAAAGTCGATCACGGCATGGACACGATCAAACTGACCGGATTCTGCTGTGCTCTCGGTGGCGGTGCGCCGGAATGGACGGCCCGACCACCCTGCTGACTGCGGAATCCCCATGACGAGCCACTTTGGGTGGGGGAAGAGTCCCGGATAGGCCCTCGTCGTCCAGGGGCATGGGTCGCTCGCCCTATAGCGCAGTCATACCAGGCATGCCAGACACCCCGGGGATCGAATCCGGCCGCAGCGGCATCGGCCATGAGCGTCGATCAGGCTCCCTCGGCTTCCCGAAGGCCGGGCCGGGGGCGGTGGATGAGGGCGGGGCGGCGCCGTAGGGGATGGGCGGCGGCTGGCTTCTCCGCGATCCTGCGGGAGCCGGACAGCGCTTCGCCCCGCCGGATGACCGGCGGGGCGAAGCGGTGGCCGTGTTGTACCGGGGTCAGTCCTTGATCTCGCAGAGCACGGCGCCGCTGGTGACGCTGGCGCCGACCTCGGCGGCCAGCGTGGTGACGGTGCCGGCCTTGTGGGCGTTGATCGGCTGCTCCATCTTCATGGCCTCCAGGACGACGATCAGATCGCCCTGCTGGACCTCCTGGCCGTCCTCGACGGCGACCTTGACGATGGTGCCCTGCATCGGGGAGGCCAGCGAGTCGCCGGAGACGGCCGAGCCGGCCTTCTTGGCGCCCGCGCGGCGCTTGGCCTTGACCGCCGCGGCAGCCGGGGCGGCGGTGACGCCCAGCGAGGACGGCAGCGACACCTCGATCCGCTTGCCGCCGACCTCGACCACCACCGTCTCGCGGCCCTCGGGCTCGTCACCCTCGGCCGCGCCGCCCGTGAACGGGGCGATGGTGTTCTCGAACTCGGTCTCGATCCACCGGGTGTGGACGGTGAACGGGTTGCTGTGGCCGTGCACCTCGGGGGCGAACGCCGGATCGGTGACCACCGCGCGGTGGAACGGGACGGCGGTGGCCATGCCGTCGATCTGGAACTCGGCCAGCGCGCGGGAGGCCCGCTCCAGCGCCTGCTTGCGGGTGGCGCCGGTGACGACCAGCTTGGCCAGCAGCGAGTCCCAGGCCGGGCCGATGACCGAGCCGGCCTCGACGCCGGAGTCCAGCCGGACGCCGGGGCCGGTGGGCGGGGCCCAGACGGTGACGGTGCCGGGGGCGGGCAGGAAGCCGCGCCCGGGGTCCTCGCCGTTGATCCGGAACTCGAACGAGTGGCCGCGCAGCTCCGGGTCGCTGTAGCCCAGCTCCTCGCCGTCCGCGATCCGGAACATCTCGCGGACCAGGTCGATCCCGGCGACCTCCTCGGAGACCGGGTGCTCCACCTGGAGGCGGGTGTTGACCTCCAGGAAGGAGATCAGGCCGTCCTGGGCGACCAGGAACTCGCAGGTGCCGGCGCCGACGTAGCCGGCCTCGCGCAGGATGGCCTTGGACGCCCGGTACAGCTCGGCGTTCTGCTCATGGGAGAGGAACGGCGCCGGGGCCTCCTCCACCAGCTTCTGGTGGCGCCGCTGGAGCGAGCAGTCGCGGGTGGAGACGACCACGACATTGCCGTGCTGGTCGGCCAGGCACTGGGTCTCGACGTGGCGGGGCCGGTCGAGGTAGCGCTCCACGAAGCACTCGCCGCGCCCGAAGGCGGCGACGGCCTCGCGGACGGCCGAGTCGTACAGCTCCGGGATCTCCTCCAGGGTGCGGGCGACCTTCAGGCCGCGGCCGCCGCCGCCGAAGGCGGCCTTGATGGCGATGGGCAGGCCGTGCTCGCGGGCGAAGGCGACGACCTCCTCGGCGCCGGAGACCGGGTCGGGGGTGCCCGCGACCAGCGGCGCACCGGCCCGCTGGGCGATGTGCCGGGCGGCGACCTTGTCGCCCAGGTCGCGGATGGCCTGCGGCGGCGGGCCGATCCAGATCAGGCCCGCGTCGATCACGGCCTGCGCGAACTCGGCGTTCTCCGACAGGAAGCCGTAGCCGGGGTGGACGGCGTCGGCGCCGGAGTCGGCGGCGGCCTTGAGGACCTTGGCGATGTCGAGGTAGCTGGTGGCGGGGGTCTCCCCGCCGAGTGCATAGGCCTCGTCGGCCGCGCGGACGTGCAGTGCGTCCCGGTCCGGCTCGGCGTATACGGCGACACTGGAGATTCCGGCGTCGGAGCAGGCCCGGACGACGCGGACTGCGATTTCTCCGCGGTTGGCGATGAGCACCTTGCGCACGATGGCTCCCTTCTTGAACCTAGGTGAGTTTATGGAGCGAGGGTCCGTACTATCGAGTCACCCCCGGTGGTGACCTTGCCCACACGGAGAGTCATTCAGGCCGTCGGCGGAGCCGTACTTCCCCTGGCGTCGCTCTGCCACACGGTACGCCGCCACCCCTCGGGGGTGTCCGGAACCAGGCCCGGGGGCGCGCGGTGCTGTCCACCGTGCGGGGTGATGCGCCGGGAGCCTTGAGGAGTGAGACGGCCCGTCAGTAGCCTCGTTGCGGACGGTTCGGAGGCGCGGCGGCCCACGGCGCGCCCCGGCGCCGGAGGGGGTGCGGGCATGCGCAGAGCGGTGCTTCTCACGGCGGCGGGGCTGCTGCTGGCCGAGGCCCTGGTGTTCGCCGCGGTCGGCCTGGTGGCCGTCCTGGCCGTGCGGCGGCAGCGGATGTCCGTCGGCGGGCTGTCCAGCGACGCCATGGCCGACGGGGCCTGGGCCGGGCTGGGGCTGCTCGTCCTGGTGCTGCTGGTCTGCGCGGTGGTGGCCGGCCGGGCGGCCCTGCTGCGCGGCCCCGGGCCCGGCGGCGGGCGGCGCGGGGCGGGCCGGGTGGCGTGGGCGCTGCTGGTGGGCGGCGCGGTGCTGCACGGGCTGCTGGGCGCGGTGCTGCTCGGTCTGGCCGGGGTGCCGGTCTTCGCGGGCCTGATGGTGGTGCTCGCCGTCCTGGTGCTGGCGCTGCTGGTGCTCCGGGAGCCGGAGCCCGCCGGGCCGCCGGAGCCCACCGCCCCGGCGGCGGCGCAGCCGGCCTGAGGCCCGCTCAGACCCACAGGTCGGTGATCCGCACCCCGACGTCGGCCAGCAGTCGGCGCAGCAGCGGCAGCGACAGCCCGATGACATTGCCGTGGTCGCCGTCGATGCCCGCCAGGAACGGCGCGGAGCGCCCGTCCAGGGTGAACGCCCCGGCGACGTGCAGCGGCTCGCCGGAGGCGATGTACGCGGCGATCTCGGCGTCGTCCGGGGTGCCGAAGCGGACCGTGGTGGCGGCGGTGGCGGCGGAGCGGGCACCGCTGTCGGTGTCGATCACGCAGTGGCCGGTGCGCAGCACGCCCTCACGGCCGCGCATGGCCTGCCAGCGCTCGGCGGCCTCGGCGGCGTCGGCGGGCTTGCCGAGCGCCACGCCGTCCAGGTCGAGCACCGAATCGCAGCCGATGACCAGCGGACCGGGCCACTCGCCCGGCTCCGCCGCCAGCCGCTCGGCGACGGCTGCGGCCTTGGCCTCGGCGAGCAGCAGCGCCAGCTCACCGGGGGTGGCGGCGCTCAGCGCGTCCTCGTCGACCCCGCTGACGATCACCTGCGGGTCGAGCCCGGCCTGGCGGAGCAGCCCCAGCCGGGCGGGGGAGGCGGAGGCGAGGACGAGGGTGCGGCGGTCGGTCATGCGGACCAGGGTAGAAGACGCCGGAGCGGGCCGGATCGGCAAGTGGCCGGTTCGGCAGGGGATCAGATCATCAGCAGCACCATGGCCAGCACCGCGAAGGCCGCGATGCAGGGGCCCGCGCGGCGCAGCATCTTCAGCGCGCGCCGGCCCTCGGGTGACGGCTCGTCGCGGGGGTCGGACCAGAGCACACCACCGATGGTGCGCCCGCCGTGCCCGGGGCGCCTGAGTACGCGTACTCATCTCGGACACCCCGGGCCGGGTGGATCGGCTCAGCGGGCCCAGGCCGAGGTGCGCCAGGCGTACGGGCCGGGGCGGGGCATCCGCCGCATCGCGGCGGCCCGGTCGGACCAGGCGGAGACCGGGCCGCCGCCCGCCCCGTCGCGCGCGGCGGCGGCGGAGGCGGCGGCCCGAGCCGAGACCACCGCCATGACGGCGGCCAGCTCCTCGGGGGTGGGCTGTCCGTGCAGCACCTTGATCGGGGGCATCGGGGCGCTCCTGGGTGGGGGAGGGGGCCGGGCCCGCCCGGCGGGCGGGCCCGGGACGGCTCAGAGCGGGATGTTGCCGTGCTTCTTGGGCGGCAGCGTCTCGCGCTTGTTGCGCAGCACCCGCAGCGCCCGGACGATGTGCTGCCGGGTCTCCGAGGGCACCACCACCGCGTCGATGTAGCCGCGCTCGGCGGCGACGTACGGGTTGAGCAGGGTGTCCTCGTAGTCCGCGATCAGCTCGGCCCGCCGGGCCTCCTGGTCGTCCGCTTCGGCGATCTCCCGGCGGTGCAGGATGTTGACCGCGCCCTGGGCGCCCATCACCGCGATCTGCGCGGTCGGCCAGGCCAGGTTGAGGTCGGCGCCCAGGTGCTTGGACCCCATCACGTCGTACGCGCCGCCGAACGCCTTGCGGGTGATGATGGTGACCAGCGGCACGGTGGCCTCGGCGTAGGCGTAGATCAGCTTGGCGCCGCGCCGGATGATGCCGTCCCACTCCTGGTCGGTGCCGGGCAGGAAGCCGGGCACGTCCACGAAGGTCAGCACCGGGATGTTGAAGCTGTCGCAGGTGCGGACGAAGCGCGCGGCCTTCTCGCTGGCGTCGATGTCCAGACAGCCGGCGAACTGCATCGGCTGGTTGGCGACCACGCCCACCGCGCGGCCCTCGACCCGGCCGAAGCCGGTGATGATGTTGGGCGCGAAGAGCGCCTGGGTCTCCAGGAACTCCCCGTCGTCCAGGATGTGTCCCACCACCCGGTGCATGTCGTACGGCTGGTTGGCGGAGTCCGGCACCAGCGCGTCCAGCTCCAGGTCCGCCGCCGAGACCGCCAGGTCGGCCTCCTCCGGGAGGGCCGGCGGCTCCTCCAGGTTGTTGGAGGGCAGGTACGACAGCAGCGTCTTGACGTACTCCATCGCCTCCTTCTCGTCCGCCGCCATGTGGTGCGCCACGCCCGACTTGGTGTTGTGGGTGCGGGCGCCGCCCAGCTCCTCGAAGCCGACGTCCTCGCCGGTGACCGTCTTGATGACGTCCGGGCCGGTGATGAACATGTGCGAGGTCTGGTCGGCCATCACCACGAAGTCGGTCATGGCGGGCGAGTAGACCGCGCCGCCCGCGCAGGGGCCCATGATCAGCGAGATCTGCGGCACGACACCCGAGGCGTGCACATTGCGGCGGAAGATCTCCCCGTACAGGCCGAGCGAGACCACGCCCTCCTGGATGCGGGCGCCGCCGGAGTCATTGATGCCGATCACCGGGCAGCCGGTCTTCAGCGCGAAGTCCATCACCTTGACGATCTTCTCGCCGAAGACCTCGCCCAGCGAGCCGCCGAAGACCGTGAAGTCCTGCGCGAAGACCGCGACCGGCCGCCCGTCCACCGTGCCGTAGCCGGTCACCACGCCGTCGCCGTACGGCCGGTTCTTCTGCTGCCCGAAGGTGGTCGAGCGGTGCCGCGCGAACTCGTCGAACTCCATGAAGGAGCCCTCGTCCAGCAGCTCCGCCACCCGCTCCCGGGCCGTCGTCTTGCCCTTGGCGCGCTGCTTCTCCACCGCCCGTGCGGAACCGGAGTGCACCGCCTCGTCGATCCGCCGCCGCAGATCCGCGATCTTCCCGGCGGTGGTGTGACGGTCTGCGTCGTCCTGGGCGATCTCCGCTCCGGCCATTCCGCGCGACTCCCTAGTTCGTTCCGACCCGAATGCGTGAACCGATCAAGGTGCTGATCGACTGCTCAAGATGCTGATGAGGGGATGCTCTGTCGAAGGACCGGGCCAGGCCCGGCCGCCGCCGTTGCGATCCGGACGGCCCGGAGGATTACCACTGCGTAGCGTAGCCAGCACGGGAGCGTTGTCATTATGGCGAGGACCACAGTCCCCACCGCCTGTCTGATGCCCCCGTACGTCCTGATGAAGCCACCCGGCGGCCGCCCGCATAGGCTGGCGTTGTGACCGAGGAACCGGGCGGCCGACGCCGCCGTATCAGCGGGCTCAGAGGCTTCACGGGCGAGGGCCCGTCGCCCTGGACCGACCTGGACCGGCCGCCGCTGGACGCCGCCCGGCTGCGCCGGGCCCTGGTGGTGCCCGGCGGCCTGTGGACCTCGCTGGACGTCGTCACCGAGACCGGCTCCACCAACAGCGACCTGGCCGCCCGCGGCCGGGCCGGCGACCCCGAGGGCGCGGTGCTGGTCGCCGAGGAGCAGCGCAGCGGGCGCGGTCGGCTGGAGCGGCGCTGGAGCGCCCCCGCCCGCTCCGGCCTCTTCCTCTCCGTGCTGCTGCGCCCCGGCCCCGAGGTGCCGCCCGCCCGCTACGGCTGGCTGCCGCTGCTGGTCGGCGTGGCCGCGGCTACCACCCTCAGCCGGATCGCGGAGGTGGAGACCGGTCTCAAATGGCCCAATGACCTGCTGCTCACCGCAGGCGGCACCGAGCGCAAGCTCGGCGGCATCCTCACCGAGCTGGCCGGTGACGCGGTGGTCACCGGCATGGGGATCAATGTCTCGCTCCGCGAGGAGGAGCTGCCGGTGCCCACCGCCGGTTCACTGGCGCTGGGCGGCGCGGCCGTCACCGACCGCGACACCCTGCTGCGGGCGCTGCTGCGCGACTTCGCGGAGCTGTACGGGGAGTGGCGGCAGGTCGGCGGCGACCCGGAGGCCAGCGGGCTGCTCCCCGCGTACACGGCCCGCTGCACCACGGTGGGCCGGCCGGTGCGGGTCCAGCTGCCGGGCGACCGGGAGCTGCTGGGCGAGGCGGTGGCGGTGGACCGGGACGGCCGACTGGTGGTCCGCACCGCCGACGGGGCGGAGCGGGCGGTGGACGCGGGGGACGTCGTCCACGTACGACCGCAACCGCGTGAGCGGTGAGCGGCGTCCCATGCCCGGAGCCAGCCGTCCGCATCACGGCAGGTCGCACCGGAGTGCGGCATTCCGTGCGACCATTCCCCAGGGCACAGCTGTGAGGCGGACCACTGCGGCAGGCCGCTGCCCGGGGCTCGTCCCGACGGCGGAGGAGTGCGGCGACCGCACAGGGATGGAACGGTGACAGACGACGACGGCACCACGCGGGGGCCCCAGCGGGCCGAGGGCGGCTCCCCGGAGGAGCGGTTGCCCGAGGCCGACCCGCAGCCCAGGCACGGGTCCGACCCGGGGGAACCGCCGCTGGACGAGGACGACGAGGGCACGGTCGCGCTCAAGCTGGAGCAGCTGATCCTCGACGCCCCGCGCCGGTACACCCCGTACCAGGCGGCGCGCTCGGCCGGGGTCCCGATGGAGCTGGCCAGCCGCTTCTGGCGGGCGATGGGCTTCCCGGACATCGGCCAGTCGCGCGCGCTCACCGACGCGGACGTCATCGCGCTGCGCCGGCTGGCCGGCATGGTCGAGGCGGGGCTGCTCAGCGAGCCGATGGCGATCCAGGTGGCCCGCTCCACCGGGCAGACCACCGCCCGGCTCGCCGAGTGGCAGATGGACACCTTCCTGGAGAACCTCACCCAGGCGATGGAGCCGGGCATGTCCCGCGCCGACGTGGCCTATCCGCTGGTGCAGCTGCTGCTGCCGGAGCTGGAGGAGTTCCTGGTGTACGTGTGGCGGCGGCAGCTGGCCGCCGTCACCGGCCGGGTCGTCCAGGCCGCCGAGGACGAGGAGGTCACCAGCGGCCGCCTCGCCGTCGGCTTCGCGGACCTGGTGGGCTTCACCCGGCTGTCCCGGCGGCTGGAGGAGGAGGAGCTGGGCGAGCTGGTGGAGTCCTTCGAGACCACCTGCGCCGACCTGGTCGCCGGGCACGGCGGCCGGCTGATCAAGACGCTCGGCGACGAGATCCTGTACGTCTCGGACGGCGCCGCCACCGCCGCCGAGATCGGGTTGGCGCTGGTGGAGACGCTCACCAAGGACGACAGCATGCCCGCGCTGCGGGTCGGCATGGCGTTCGGCACCGTCACCTCGCGGATGGGCGACGTCTTCGGCACCACGGTGAACCTGGCCAGCCGGCTCACCTCCATCGCGCCCAAGGACGCGGTGCTGATCGACGGCGAGTTCGCCGCCGCGCTGGAGCGGGACGGGGTGGTGCCGCCGCCCGGCGAGACCGCCCCCGGGGGCGCGCCGCCCGGTGAGGCTGCGGCTCCGGCGGCGGACCGGCAGCAGCGCGACGGGGCGGGCGGGTACCGCTTCCACCTCCAGCCGATGTGGCGCCGCCCGGTGCGCGGCCTGGGGCTGGTCGAGCCCTGGCTGCTCACCCGGCGCGGCTAGCACGGCCGGCCGCGCCCCCGGGGTGGCGGCCGGGGCGGGGCGCGCGGCGGCCGTACGGTCGTACGCCGCGCCGCCGGTCGGGCATATCGCGGCATAGCGCCCCTACTCTTGATCTCACTGTTCTCGGTCCGGGTGGGTCCTGACCCCACCGGGCCCTGGTTCCACGGTCGGATGACCTCACTGTCACGGTCAGATGACCTCACTGTCGGGATGACCTCACTGTCGGGAGGAGCGGGAGAGCGTGGGCGGCGACGGGCAGCGGGCGGACGACGCCCCGGCGGTGACGGACCCCGACGCGCGGCTGCGGGCGGTGGTCGACCTCGCCCAGGCCATGTCGGTGGCGCAGACGCCGCTGGAGGCGGTCCAGGCGGCGGCGGGCCGGGCCCGTGCCGCGCTCGGCGCCGCGATGGCGGCCGTCTCCGTCTGGGACCGGGAGTCCGGCCGGCTGCGGGTGCTGGTCAACCACGGCGACCTGGCCCCCGGCGAGCAGCAGCTGCCCGACGACGAGTCCTACCCGATCGCGGACTTCCCCGAGATCGTCAGCTTCCTGGACGCCCAGCGGCGGCTGCCCCGGGCCTGGGTGCAGACCGCCGACGACGACGCCGCCGAGACCGCAGCGGGCACCCCGGCCCGGAGCGTCACCTTCTGCCAGGAGCGGTCCGCGGGGCTGCGCCGCCGGGGCCGCTCCTGCTGCCTGGTCGCGCCGATCGTGCTGCACGGCCGGGCCTGGGGCGAGCTGTATCTGGCCCGTACCGCCGACAGCCCGGTTTTCACCGAGGGCGACACCGACTTCGCCACCGTGGTGGCGGCCCAGATCTCGGCCGGGCTCGCCCAGACCGAGCGGCTGGAGGACCTGCGGCGGCTGGCCTTCACCGACCCGCTCACCGGCCTGGCCAACCGCCGCGCGGTGGACGGGCGGCTGGACACCGCGCTGGAGGAGCACCGTCGCAGCGGCGCGGTGGTCAGCCTGGTGGTCTGCGACGTCAACGGGCTGAAGCGGATCAACGACCTGCACGGCCATGAGGTGGGCGACCGTCTGCTGGAACGTTTCGCCGGACTGCTGTCGCTCTGCGGCGCCCGGCTGCCCGGCAGCATGGCCGCCCGGCTCGGCGGTGACGAGTTCTGCCTGCTGACCGAGGGGCAGAGCGCCGACGAGGTGGTCCAGGTCGCGGAGGAGCTCTGCGTACGGGCCCTGGAGCTGGGCGAGGGCGAGGGCGTCGCCTGCGGCATCGCCTCCACCGGCGACCCGATCGGCCCGGTCACCACCGCCGACCGGCTGTTCCGGCTCGCGGACGCCGCCCAGTACCGGGCCAAGGCCGCCCGCGCGGCCAAGCCGGTGGTGGCCGGGCGCGGCCGGGCACCGGACGCCGTCGTCCAACTCGCGGACGCCGCCGAGCCCGCCGGCCGGGGGCGCGGCGGCCGGGGCCGCCGGGGCGACCGCCGCCGCTTCCGGGGCGCCCTGCACAGCGCCGACCCGGGGCAGCTCCTCTCCGCCGTCCTCGCCACCCTGGACGCCGGCCACACCGCCGAAGGCCGCCCCCGGCGGGTCGCCCACCCGGCCGACACCACCGGCAGGCTGGTCGCCGTCGCCGAGACCACCTCGCGGATGCTGGACGCCGTCGCCTGGTGGGTCTCGTACGTGCCGCCCGGCTCCCGGGGGATGCGGACGGTCCGCTACTCCGTGCAGCGGATGACCAGGGGGCCGGCCACCGCCGGGGCGCAGGCGCAGCGGGCGCTCAACGAGGCGCCCGACGCCGTCTTCGACCTGCGGTCCTATCCGCTGACCGAGCGGGCGGTGCGGGGGGACGCGTTCGCGCTGCGCACCGGCAATCCGGGCAACGAGCCGGCCGAGGAGGCGATGCTGGTGGTCGGCGGCTACCGGGGCATGGTGGCGGCGGGGGCGACCAACCCGGCGGGCGGCTGGCTGATCGAGATCTTCGCCGACGAGTCCACCCTCCCCCTCACCGGCGTCGCCCCGGTCCTCCGCGCCCTGGCCGCCGTGGCCGTCTCCGGCCCGGCCTCACCCCCGGACTGAGGAGCCGGCCCCCGCCGGCCCGTGATTGTTCGCCGCGTGCGTCAGGCTGCTCATCAGCAGGACGGCCGTTTCGCGCCCGTACTCCAGCCATAGACCGTGATCTCGCCGGTTGAGGCGGTGAGGACGGGGCAGCACCGCCTGGACTGATCCCGGATTAACTGATCGTTTCAGAATGAGTTCGGTTCAGGAGCTGGGCAGTTGAGGGTTGCGGACGGCAGAGAGCTGCACATGTCGGACGATCTGGTGTCTGATGATCTGTGGGAGCGGGTGGCTCTGCTGCTGCTGCTGCCGCCACGCCCGCCGCGACGGCACCGCTATCCCGGGCGGCTGCCGGCGGACAACCGGGCCGCGCTGCGCGGGATCGTGTACGTGCTGTGCAAGAGCGTGAGCTGGCGGGACGTGCCCGCGGAGCGGACCGGGTGCAGCGGGATCACGGCCCGGCGGCGGCTGCGGGACTGGACCGAGGCGGGTGTGTGGCCGCGCCTGCACGAGGTGCTGCTCACCGAACTGCGGGCGGCCGGACTGCTGGAGATGGACGACGCGGCGGTCGACGGCTCGCACGTCAGGGCGCTCAAAGGGGGGCACACACCAACCACCGACGACTCCACGGCTCGCTCGGCCATACCTCCCCGGCCGAGTACGAAACCGCCTACCATCGGAGATATTCCCCTCGATCGAGTGAGGGCGTGAGGTGGGCGGAGGACCGCAACGTGCGAGGCTCCCGTGCTGTTGAGGGAAGTGTTCGAAGTCTCACCCCACCGGCACAGGAGCCCCGTTGGTTCCCCATCCTGCCGCACTCGACCTGCCCCACGCCTTGGTCGAGTGGGTCACGATGCTCATCGTCACTCATGAGGGTGACCGGCGGTGCGGGCTCCCTCCGCACCAGCGTGCGCTCGTCGCCCTCGTCTACCTGCACCGTCACGACACCTGGCCCGTATCGCGGACGGGTTCGGGATCTCCGTCGGCACCGCCCACGCCTGCGTCGCGGCCGTTGCGAACCTGCTCGCCGACCGTGCTCCCGGCCTGCTCAAGGCCCTGCGGGAGAGCGACACCATCCGCCGCCCCGCTTCTACATGAGGGACTCCACGTCGACCTCGCTCTCCCAAGCGGGATTCGGGGCATCGCCGGGCCAGGTGAACTTCGTGGAGCTCGACTTGGACAACGTGCCCGCGGCGTCTTGCCTCACGAGCCGGGCCAGACTGACGTAGGCGCCCTCCTCCCGCACGGAGGTGTCGTCGGCCACCACGACAAGGACTCGATCACCCACTCGCGCGTGCTCGATTCCGTCGAAGCGGTAGTCGACCGTCTCGGCCAACTCTTTATCGGTCAACTTGCGCCCCAGCTTGTCCTCGAAGTCCGAGCGCACCTGTGCGACGGAGACGATGCCTCCCTGCTCCCGAACCTCGATGGCGGTAGGGGCACTGGCGTCCCGCTGGCGCTCCACAGAGATCGTCAAGATCGTCTCGACGGTGTTGGCTGGCTCGGTGACGAGCGGTCGGGTGGCGGTGACCGTACCGCTGATCACATTGACGACCCCGGCCTGGTGGGCGAATGCGGCCAGGCTGGGAGCAGCGTAGCTGCGGTTGAGGGCACCTTCGAGGCGAACCGTGTGGTCCGGGATGTCGTGCGAGCCGGCCGTCCCCCCATGGCTCGGTGCTGACTGTGATCCACGCGCGGAGTCCTTTGCCACGGGGCCCCCGGTGCTGCCGGAGCACGCTGACAAGGCCAGTGGCAGCACGAGCCCGGCCGCCAGGACACCGAAAGCGACACGGCGTGAAGCCGACCTGTCAGTAGAGAGAGTTAATGCCATTTCTGTCATCCCCTATCGGAGCGTCGACGCTCGTGCTGGATATGTAGGTGTACATCAGGGAACTCGAATTGCTGGGGTGGTGCGCCAAGCCCATCGCATGGCCCATCTCATGCGCGATGATTCCATCACGGTGCGTGTCGGGCCCGCACTTTGATGCGACGGCCAAATCAGGATCGACAGTGACTTTGGCCCACACCCAATCAGTGCTGGAAGGGCTCACTTCCGAGGTGTTGACGTACATTGCAGTGACGGCGCAGTACGAGTTACTACTGGTCGATCGTCTGTAGAAGTCCAGTCGACTCTCGCTCTTGGTGTAGGTCCTTTCATACCAGACTTTTGTGTCCGTAGTGTTGTTCCAGTGATCCACGCCCGCCGGAATCGCAGTGGGGTGGGAGTTGACGGCGGTGGAGTCCAGCCAGTAGAGCTGGCCATTGATACCATATTTCAGATGGTGGCTATTGAACGTGTAGAAGGCATGCGCCGGTGCCCCCGTTGCCATCACCAACCCGAAGGCGATCAATGCAGAGGGCAGTGCTGACCGAACAGTGGTGGATCGCCCCCTCCTCTTAGGCGTTGCATTCTGCGCACTTCCGGTAGCGCCCTCTGACGCATTTAACATAATCTCGACTCCCTATCGATCTTGCTCAATTTTTACACCTCCGGCCGACGGGGATCGCCACCAACTGGCATTGATCCCCACCGCTGCGCAACAGCTGCTCGGCGTGAAGCCGATACCCCCTCGCCCATCGTGTGCCGAAGTGCAGTTGCCTGCTGCTTATGAGCCTAGTAGGCGTCGCGATCACGGAAGGTACGCTTGGCATCAGTGTGAGTCACGTCATAAGTCATATCCTGCCATCTTGAAAAGGGCCGATGATGCCAGGCTCTGTGATCACATGGGGTGATCTTTGTGGTTACATGAACCGGGGAGCGTGAGCGGTTGAGGCGTATCTCGCATGCTCCGGCGAAGGGCAGCGGCCTCCCGGCGGTGGCGAGTAAGACAGTTGGGGCAGGTGATCGGGATGCCGCAAGCATCGAGTGCGCCGAGGCGAGGGACGGCGTGGATGACAGAGCCGTAGTCGGGCTGGTGACCGATTGCAGGGTCGGATAGGGCATATCCGCGTGAACCAGCTGCGGGTGGGCCATTTCACCGAGATGTCCACGGCCATCGCCGACGCCGACGGGGTGCCCTGGAGGGCAACGCTCGGTGGCGCGCCTTGCATGCGGAACTTGCCGCAATCCCGATCAACGGCCCGGACAACCGCACTCGCCGCAAGGTCTTGAGCGCCGCGCTGGCCGAGCTGCCGCCGTTCCGGCGTATGACCGGCGCGGCCACCCGGGGTCGCGTCCGTGCCAGGCTCGGCACGGCACTCAACGCCGCCATCCCCCGGGGCCTGATCACCTTCAAGCCGGCGGCCCGCGTCGAGCTCGACCCGGCGACCAGGCCGAAAGCCCTGGACTGGACGCCCAAGCGCGTTGCCCAGTGGCGCGAGGCCAGCGTAACGGCCGCCCCTGCGCTGGTTTGGACGCCACGACAAACCGGCGCGCGCCCCCCGACTTCGTGGCCGACGACCGCCTGGACGCGTTGCGGCATCTGATCGCCTTCTGGGGCAGTACACCCCAGCGCAGCGACAACGATGATTTGCGCAGTTCTCTCAGCCATGGCCTTTCGACGCACAGGCCAAGTCGGCGGTTCCGCACCTCGCGACTGCGGACCCTGCGGAGGGCGTCGTGCAGCAACGTACATCGCCTCAGCCAGGCGCTGCTGGACATCTGACCACGCGCGGCCGACGCCCAGGCTAACTGGGCGTTTTGGCCATGGTTGCTGCAGTTGCCCGGTTTCTGGGCCGCTTGGCTGGCTCTTCTGCGGGTACGCCAGAGGCTGATGCGCCGGAAGTGCTGCCTGCGTGCGAATGTCCGCCGGAACTGCGCGCATCGTCCTGTCTCATCCCAAGAAACCGGGTCAGAACACGATTGCCCCGTGGATCGCGCGAACTCTGGCCGGAGGCGGGATTCCGCAGTGTGCGGTCGCCATGACGGGTCGTCGACCGTATCCGAGCGACCTGTCCGACGCCCGCCGGGCCCTGGTCGAACCCACCCTGGCCTCCCGGCGCCGAGCCCGCACCGAACGGGCCCTCGCGTTCGGCCGACCGCCCGAGCACGAGCTGCGGGACCTGCTGGACGCGATCCTGTACGTCGACCGCACCGGCATCCCCTGGCGCTGCCTCCCGCACGACCACCCGCCCTGGGAAACCGTCTACGCCCACTTCGCCCGCTGGCAGAAGGAGGGAGTGGTCGAGCAGCTCAACGGCCTCCTACGTCGTCTTGTCCGCACCCGTGACGGGCGTGCTCCCGAGCCGACGGCCCGTATCGTCGACTCGCAGAGCGTGAAGACCTCCACGAACGTTCCCGCCGCCTCGCAGGGTGTCGATGTCGGGAAGAAGATCGCGGGCAGGAAGCGGAACATCGTCACCGACACGATCGGCCTGCCGCTGGTGGTGCTGGTGACCGCCGCGAGCGTGCGGGACGGCACCGCCGGCCGACAGCTGTCGACCGCGGTCGCGGCCGACCACCCGACCGTCGGCAATGCCCGGGTCGACATGGGATACAAGAACGCCGTCGTCGAGCACGGCGCCACGCGCGGCATCGATGTCGAGACCGTCCGCCGCGACCCCGCCACCAGGGGGTTCGTTGTCCAGCCCCGACGCTGGGTCGTCGAGCGGACCTTCGGCTGGCTCATGAACCACCGCCGCCTCGCCCGCGACCACGAAGCCCTCCCAGCCCGCTCGGAAGCCATGATCCACGTCGCGATGATCAGCATGATGACCCGCCGACTCACCGGCGAAACCATCCCGACCTGGCGCGGAACCTGACCGTCAGGACCGGGGACGAAACGGCCAGTAAGGCCGCGATGGCTGGGGCTCGGCCATCGCCGCACGATCCCTCCCGACGGGATGTACCTGAAATAAGATAACTCGCGGGGAGGGCAGTGAAATTGCGACGGTATCCTGTGACGCGTCATGAGGCTCCAGTGAGCCCTGAGGTGCGGTGAATCGAGGCCAGGAATTTCACAAAAAGCAGCTCATCCGATCGATTGAGTAGCGGTCGTGCGGGGGTGAATATCCGTCAAGAATGGTGCCCGGCGCATTGATGGCGGAACTGGGGAAGGGTCGGCGATGGCTGAACGACGGGTGAATGCCATGTTGTCCTCGGCGGGTTTCGCCGTCCGTCTTGCCTGGCTGGCTGACCGGCGGGCGCTGGTCCATGTGGTCATGGTGCAGGTTCTCCTGGCCGGTGCGGTGGCTGGGGGACTGGTTGTGGTGCAGACGGTGTTCGGATCGGTGCTGGCGCACGGTCCCGCGGCAGCCGGGCGGTCGCCCGTGCTGGTGCCGGCTGTCATCGTGCTGCTGGTGGCGGGTGCCGCGGCCGGTGCCCTGCGGTTGTCCGGGGCGGCGCGGATGGCGGTGCTGACGGTGAAGGTGGACCGCCTGGTGGCGGGAATGGTGCTGGAGGCGGCGGTCGCGGCCGAGTTGCCGCGGTTCGAGGAGCCGGACTTCCATGACCGGCTGCAGCGGGCGGTGTTCGCCTCACGCCGCCAGCCCGCCATGGCCGTCGTCCTCCTCGTCACCGCCTTCCAGGCGGCCCTGACCGTAGTAGCAGTGGGAGGGGCGTTCGTGGTCATGGCGTGGTGGCTGCTCCCGCTCGTGCTGCTCAGTGCTCTGCCCGCGATCAGGGCGGCGGGCCGCGAGCGCAGCGCCCACCATGACCTGCACCACGGGCTGTCGGAGAACCGGCGGCTGCGGGAGTATCTCGAACATCTGCTCACGGGCCGGAACGAGGCCAGGGAAATCCGGGCCCTGGATCTCGGGGGAGTGCTGACCGGGCGCTGGCAGGATCAGTACGCGCGCGAGATCCAGGACACCGAGGCCCTGTTGAAGGCTCACGCCCGGCGTCGGATGACGGCCCAGGCCACCGGGGGCGCGTTGACCTGTCTGGCGGTCGGCGGCTTGTGGTGGATGACCGCCAGTCATCTGCTGCCCCTGTCCGTGGCCGGAGCGGCGGTGGCGGGAGTGTGGCTGCTTTCGGTACGGCTCAACGCGTTCGCGGGCATGCTCACGGGTATCGGCGAGAACCTGCTCCGTCTGACCGACCTGAGGAGCTTCACCACCCCGGCCCACAGCGCCCCGGCAGCGGCGGCATCGCTGACGCCCCGGCAGAAAATCCCAGTCAAGCCGGAGTTGGGACCGTTGCGCGCCGAGCGCCTGAGCTACACCTACCCCGGTGCGGACACCCCGGCCGTGCGGGAGGTGAGTCTGGAGCTGCGGCCGGGGCAGGTCGTGGCTCTGGTGGGGGTGAACGGTTCGGGCAAGACGACGCTTGCCAATCTCCTGGCCGGGCTCTACCCGCCGGACAGCGGCCGCCTGCTGCACGACGGCGCCCCGGTCACGGACCTCACGGCCCATCGGGCGCGGACCGCGGTGGTCTTCCAGGACTTCACCCGCTACAAGCTCCCGGCCCTGGACAACATCGCCTTCGGCCGCCCCCACGCCACCACCGACCCTCAGCGCGTGCGGGAAGCGGCTCGGCAGGCCGGGGCACTGGACTTCCTCAACGGGCTCCCGGACAGCCTGCACACCCCGCTGGGCAAGGAGTTCACCGGGGGTGCGGACCTGTCCGGCGGGCAGTGGCAGCGCCTGGCTCTGGCTCGCGCCTTCTACCGCGACGCTCCCCTCGTCATCCTCGATGAACCCACCGCGGCCCTCGATGCCCACGCGGAGGACCAGCTCTTCACGCGTCTGCGTCAACTCTTCACCGGCCGCACGGTGGTGCTGATCTCCCATCGCCTGCGCAGCGTCCGTGACGCCGACCGCATCTACGTCCTGAAGGCCGGCCGCGTCGTCGAGGAGGGCAGCCACGAGGCGCTGCTGCGAGCGGGCGACCACTATGCGGCCCTCTTCCGCACCCAGGCCGACGCCTATCAGGACGTCAATACGCCGTGATCCCCGGGGCGTTGCCGTCACCAATGTGCGATCAGTGAGATGACTTTCCAGCACCAAGCGTCATTCGTATGGGTGATGGACGCATCGGCCGCCGGTCTCGCATCCTGTTCGTATGCTCACTTACCTGCAAGAGACGCGCCCCCTCACTCCTGACATGGAGCTGATCGCGGAGATCGAAGAGATCTTCACCGACGGCTTCATCGCCCCCACCGCCTGCCGGATCCAAGGAGAAGGTTGCACCGGATCTGTGGGCTGCTGCCCCGGTCTCGTGTGTGTGTCCACCAACGGCTTCAGCGGATTCTGTCAGCAGCCGTAAATGATGCTGCAACCGGGAGTGGTCGTGGCTGAGGTGGGCAGCGGTGGGGTTCTGCTGGACACCGGCAGGCCCGCCGCTGCTTACCTCAGCCCGACCGCCCTCGGCTGGCTGCGCGGCCGTCCGCCCGCCGCCGAGCACCGCGTCCAGCACGGCCACTGCTTCACCCAGTGGCGGGCGGCCGGCCTCGTCGCACCAGAGGCCGAACCCCCCGCACCCGCGATGCACGGCGACCTGGAGGCGCAGGCCGCCGACTGCGCCACGCTGGTGCCGCATCCGGTGCTCGTGGTGGCGATGGCCGCCACCTGTGGCTTCTGCACCCAACTGACCGCCGACCTCGCGGCGAACGCCGACAGTCTGATGCGCCTCGACAGCTCCGTGCTTCTGGTTGAGGCCGACAGCACACGTTCGCTCGGTCGGCCTCTGGCCGACCCCGTGCAGCAGCAGCTGACCCACCTCGGTCGACGCGCGGCGCACCAGGGCACACCGACCGCTGTGATGCTGGCCCCGGGGCAACCGGCCCGGGTACTCAGCGGCTTCGACGAGGTGAGCCATGCCCTGGTCACGCTCAGCGGCGCGGACCCGCAGGCCACGATCGTCGAGGCGCCCACCAGCTGTTCGGTGGACGTCGCCGCCCAACCTGTTGACGCGGTCCTCACCGCCCGGGTCAACGGCACCCGCCTGGGCATCGCGGTACGCGGCGACGAATCCCGCCAGATCACCGAAACCGTCACCGGCGGCCTCTCCGACGACGGCTACACGCCCGTCACCCTCACCGTCGAACGCCCCGACAGCTTCTACCTCCTCTTCCGCGGCGGCGAACTCCTCACGCGTGCCCGCACCCCCATCGCCCTCCGGCAAACCCTCGACGCGGTCCTCGCCGGCTACGCGAGCTACGCGTCTGCGGAGCGGGGCACGATCCCGTTGTTGTGCGGGGCCGCCGTGCATGACGGGGGACACGCGGTCCTCTTCCCCCGAACCTGGCTGTCCGACCTCGTCAAACGCGCCCGGCGGCTGGAACAGGCCGGCTGGCGGTTGCGGCCCGAGCCTTACACCACGCTGCGAACCGCCCCTGGCACCGGCGCTCTCCAACTGCCCGCCGCGCCGGGCTCCGGGCAAGGCGGCGCGGAAGTCACCGCGGTCCTGACCGAGCCGCCCCAGACCGGCGTCCCACCGACACGGGCCTGGCTCCTGGCATCCCTCGTCAACTGGATCGCCCGCCCCGCCACCACGGACGCCGTCCACAGGCTGGCGGCATCCCTGGAGCCCCTGCCCGTACACACCGGCACCTGGCAAGAAGCTCTCACCCACCTGACACACCCCCACACCGCCGAAGCCGACCCGGGCAGGGGACCTGTCCCCTCGGGCAGCCGGAAGGAATAGTCGGCGCATCTGCCGGTCCGCCCGCGCCCTGCTGCACGACGCGGCTGCTCAGTCGCGCAACGCGATGCTGTCGTCACGGCGCCGGACGTTGCCGAACGGCAGGCTGGTCGGGTAGTGCCTCGTGCCCTCCGGGGGGCGGGAGGGGCTGGGTCAGAACGCCGGGACGCCGGTGATGCGGTGGGCGCCGGCGTAGAGGTTGGCGGAGCGGCCGCGCAGGAAGCCGACGAGGGTGAGGCCGAGCTCGGTGGCGAGGTCGACGGCCAGGCCGGAGGGTGCGGAGACGGCGGCGAGGACGGGCAGGCCGGCCATCGCGGCCTTCTGGGTGAGCTCGAAGGAGGCCCGTCCGCTGACCATCAGCAGATGCCCGGCCAGCGGCAGCCGCCCCTCCCGCAGCGCCCAGCCGACCACCTTGTCCACCGCGTTGTGCCGCCCCACGTCCTCCCGTACGCACAGCAGCTCGCCGTCCCCGTCGAAGAGACCGGCCGCGTGCAGGCCGCCGGTGCTGTCGAACGCCTTCTGCGCCGCCCGCAGCCGGTCCGGCAGGGCGTAGAGCACGTCGGGTTCCACGCTCAGCGGGTCGGCGGCGACGTCCCAGCGCGAGCGGGTGCGGACCGCCTCCACCGTGTCCCGGCCGCAGATGCCGCAGGCGCTGGAGGTGATCAGGTTGCGGTGCAGGGAGACCGGCAGCTTGACGAGGCCCCGGATCGAGGCGTCGACCACGTTGTAGGTGTTGGCGCCGGTCTCGTCGGTGCCGGCGCAGTAGCGCAGCGCGGCCAGCTGCTCGCCGGAGTGCAGCAGCCCCTCGGCCACCAGGAAGCCCGCGACCAGGTCGAAGTCATGGCCCGGGGTGCGCATGGTGACGGTCAGCGGCTGGCCGCCGACCCGGATCTCCAGTGGTTCCTCGGCCGCCAGCGAGTCGGGCCGCACGCTGCTGAGGCTGTCGCGCAGTCGTACCACCCGCCGCCGCTCGATCACCCGTCCCATGTGCTGACCCTTCCCCGAGTCCGGTGTTCCATCCAGGTTGTCATATGGCCATTCACATGCTGAGAATGTGTATATGGATATGCACAGTGTGGTGGTATCGGTCGGCAAGGCTAACGTCAGCGCCGAAGACGTGCTGGCGGTGGCCCGGGGCGGCGCCCGGGTCGAGCCGGCCGCCGACGCCCTGGCGGAGATGGCCGCCTCCCGGGCCCGGATCGACGCGCTGGCCGCCGAACCCCGCCCCGTCTACGGCGTCTCCACCGGCTTCGGCGCCCTCGCCGTCCGCCACATCAGCCCCGAACTGCGCGCCCAGCTCCAGCGCTCGCTGGTCCGCTCGCACGCCGCGGGCATGGGCGCCCCCGTGGAGCGGGAGGTGGTCCGCGCGCTGATGTTCCTGCGGCTGAAGACCCTGGCCTCCGGCCGCACCGGCGTCCGCCCGCTGGTCGCGGAGACCATGGCCGCCCTGCTCAACGCCGGGATCACCCCCGTCGTCCACGAGTACGGCTCGCTCGGCTGCTCCGGCGACCTGGCGCCGCTCTCGCACTGCGCCCTGGTCCTGATGGGCGAGGGCGAGGCATACGGCCCGGACGGCACCGTACGCCCGGCAGCCGAGCTGCTCGCCGAGGCCGGCATCACCCCCGTCGCACTGCACGAGAAGGAGGGCCTGGCCCTCATCAACGGCACCGACGGCATGCTCGGCATGCTGGTGATGGCCTGCGCCGACCTGGCCCGCCTCTTCACCACCGCCGACATCACCGCCGCCATGTCCATGGAAGCGCTGCTCGGCACCGAGAAGGTGCTCGCCCCCGACCTGCACGCCATCCGCCCGCACCCCGGCCAGGCCACCAGCGCCGCCAACATGCTCGCGGTCCTCGCCGGCTCCGGCCTCACCGGCCACCACCAGGACGACGCCCCCCGCGTCCAGGACGCCTACTCGCTGCGCTGCGCCCCCCAGGTCGCCGGCGCCGGCCGCGACACCCTCGCCCACGCCCGACTGGTCGCGGACCGCGAACTGGCCTCCGCCGTGGACAACCCGGTGGTGCTGCCCGACGGCCGGGTGGAGTCCAACGGCAACTTCCACGGCGCCCCGGTCGCGTACGTACTGGACTTCCTGGCCATCGCCGCCGCCGACCTCGGCTCCATCGCGGAGCGCCGCACCGACCGGCTGCTGGACCGCAACCGCTCGCACGGCCTGCCGCCGTTCCTCGCGGACGACCCCGGCGTCGACTCCGGGCTGATGATCGCCCAGTACACCCAGGCCGCCCTGGTCAGCGAGAACAAGCGGCTCGCGGTGCCCGCCTCGGTCGACTCCATCCCCTCCTCGGCCATGCAGGAGGACCATGTCTCGATGGGCTGGTCCGCCGCCCGCAAGCTGCGCACCGCCGTGGACAACCTCGGCCGCGTCCTGGCCGTGGAGCTGACCGCCGCCGCCCGCGCCCTGGAGATCCGCCGCGCCGCCTACACCTCCCGCGACACCGACCCGCTCGCCCCGGCCACCTCCGCCGCGCTGGCCGCCGCCCGCGCCGCAGGCGTCGGCGGGGTCGGCCCGGACCGCTTCCTCGCCCCCGACCTGGCGGCGGCGGCCGACCTGGTGGCGAGCGGCGCCCTGGTCGAGGCCGTCGAGGCGGTCACCGGCCCGCTCGGCTGACCCGAAGCTCCGGCGCCGGGCAAGGCAGGTCAGTCCCAGCCGTCCCGGCGCCGGCTCTGAGCCTCCCGCTCCAGGCGCCGCTCCCGCAGCTCCCCGAAGGTGGCCGCGATGTTGACCCCGACGATCCCCGCCCACACCACCATCAGACCGGTCACCCCGGCCGTGCCGCCGCCGATCCCCGACAGCGGGATGCCCAGCGCCATCGAGATGATCGACAGCTTCGGCCCGAACGACCGCCCGCCCTGCTGGTGCTGGGCCCGCTGCTGCGGCGGCCGGGCGTACTCCGTGATCCGCTCCGCCACCCGGCGCTCCACCTGGGCCTCCAGCCGGGCGTCGAGCCGGGCGAGGAACGAGTCGACGATCTCCGACTCGTACTCCGCCCCGAGCTCCTTGCGGGTCTGGACGGCGGCGTCGAGGTCGGTCTTCAGGTCGTCGCGGCGTGGCTCCATACCCGCCAGCCTGCCGCCTGCGCGCGGTGGCGTCGAGCCCTCTCGGGGTGGATTGGGGGATAGTTCAGGGTCGACTCCGGGTGCCGCACCCCTGTCCGGCAGCCGATGTCCAGGAGCTGAGAAACGCCTTGCCCCGCTGAATGACGTCATGCACAGTCAACTGAGCCTGAATCAGCATTCGCACCGAGGAGACCCATGAGCACAGCCGACGAGGCGCTCGGCCCCTCCGCCCGTCTGCTGCGCCTCTTCGAGGGCCACCGCCTGACCCCCACCCAGCGCCGGATCGCCCACGCCCTGGTACAGCACGCCGCCGACGCGCCGTTCCTCTCCAGCGTGGAGGTCGCCGAACTCGCCGGTGTCAGCCAGCCCTCGGTCACCCGGTTCGCGGTCGCCCTCGGCTACGACGGCTACCCCGGGCTGCGCAAGCAACTGCGCGACCTCGGCCTGGCCGAGCCCGCCCCCGGCGCGGGCGCGCCCGTCGAGTCGCGCTGCGACGCCGCCCGCAACGAGCACCAGCGGGCCGTCCACGCGGAGATCGAGAACCTGCACCACCTCGCGGAACTCCTCGCCGACCCCGCGCCCATCGCCCGCGCCGCCCGGCTGCTCGCCGCCTCCCGCCCGCTGCCGGTGCTCGGGCTGCGCGCCGCCGCCGCCCAGGCCGGCGGCTTCGCCTACTTCGCGGCCAAGGTGCACCCCGACGTCCGACTGCTCGACGAGGGCGGCAGCATGCTCGCGGACCGCATCGAGCGGGCCGCCGACGCGGGCGCCTCGGCGCTGATGTGCTTCGCGCTGCCCCGCTACCCGCGCGAGCTGATGGACGCCCTCGCCGTCGCCCGCGCCCGGCACCTCACCGTCGTCACGGTCGCGGACAGCGCCTTCGCCCCGGTGGCGCGGCTCTCCGACCTGCTGCTCCCGGCCGCCGTCGGCAGCAGCCTGGTCTTCGACACCGCCTGTGCCCCGATGATGCTCGGCCGGGTGCTGCTCCAGGCCATGTGCGACGAACTGCCCGACGCCGAAGCCCGGCTGGAGTCCTTCGAGCAGTCCGCCGCCGCCCGGGGCCTGTTCCTCGACTGAGCCCGGCACTCTTCCGCTGCGGCGATCCGGACGGGCATGACTCTGGACGGGCATGACTCTGGACGGACACCGCCCGGCCTGGCACTGTCTGGACTGAAGCCGCCTCCCCCGCCTCTCTCAGGGAATTCCAAGGACGCGGGGGTAGCGTCTGGCGGCGATGTCGATGCTGTCGATACGTGCGGGAGGCGGAGGTGCGCGGGTCCTACGCGCTGGCCAGGGTCACGGTGGTGCGAGCGGCGGTCGCCAGGTCGCTGCTCTGGATCGGGGTGGTGGGCGCGGCGGCCGGGGTGCTGCTGCCGTCGCTGGTGCCACGGGTGCCGGCGGCGCTGGTCGGCGCCGGGTTGTTCGTCGTCGGGGTGGTGTACGGGGTGGTGCACCGGCGTGGCTGGTGGCACTCGCGGGCCGCCGCCGCGCAGCGGGCGGGTTTCACCGTGACGGTGGAGCCGGCCAGGCTGACCCGCCGCCGCCAGGTGCGGGACTGCGGCCTGCTCCATCTGGCCGGTCTGCTGGTGCTGGCGGGCTCGGGCTTCGCGGCCGGGCCGGCCGCCGGGCTGGGCGTGGCCGGTCTCGGGGTGGGGCTGCTGCTCTCGGTCCGGCGCCTGGTCCGCTGGGAGCGGGCGCACGAGGTGCTGCTCTGGGCCCGTACGGACGACGGCTGGCTGCTGGGCCGGCGCGGCGCCACCGGGGCGTGGTCCAGCACCGGCCCGGCTGCGGGGCGGGTGCGGCCGGTGGTGCATCCGGTGCGGGTGGGGCGGCGCTGATCCGCGTCGGCGGGGGTTTGCGCAATCGTTGCACTCGCGCTCCGGGGCGGCCGCCGGGTCCGGTGCGGCCGGGGACGAATCCGCTCGTCACCGCCGCTGCCGGCCCGGCGTGCCGCCCCGGAGCGTTCCGGGGCCCGGACCCGTGGCCGGGGCCGGTCGATCGGCCGGGAGACGGCCGGGCGCCGGGATCGTACAGGTGATCACGTACGCTACCTTCGGCCGGAGCCCCGGCGCCTCGCCGCCGCCCCGCAGCCATCGCATCGCCGCCCCCGCCATCGCATCGCCGAGCAGGACACCGAGTGGACACAGCAGCCAGCACACTGCCGCAGGACGGACCTGCCCGACCCGAGCCGGCACCCCAGCCGACCGCCCAGCCCGACCCGCGCCCGGCCGGACGCCGGGTCGGCCGGATCGCGGTGCTGGACGGCCTGCGGCTGCTGGCCGCGCTGATGGTGGTCGCGCACCACTACCTGGCGCTGGGCGGCACCGCCTGGGACGGCGAGCCGACCTCGCAGCTCTTCCCGCAGCTGCACATCCTCGCCGCCTACGGCCGGTTCGGGGTCGAGCTGTTCTTCCTGATCAGCGGCTTTGTGATCTGCATGAGCACCTGGGGCAAGTCGCTGTCGGACTTCTTCACCTCCCGGGTGATCCGGCTCTTCCCCGCCTACTGGTTCGCGGTGCTCGCCACCACGGCCGTGGTGGCGCTGGTCCCGGGCGGCCTGCGCGCCCACCACTGGCGGGACGTGCTGGTCAACCTGACGATGCTGCACCGGCCGATCAGGGTGGACGACGTCGACGGCGTCTACTGGACGCTCTGGGCCGAGATGCGGTTCTACCTGATCTTCGCGCTGGTCGTCTGGCGCGGCGTCACCTACCGCAAGGTCGTCGCCTTCTGCTGCCTCTGGTCGGTCGGCTCGATCCTGATGGCCTACAGCAGCCTCGGCCCGGTGCGCGGACTGCTGCTGCCCGGTGAGTGCTGGTTCTTCATCGCCGGGCTTGCCTTCTACCTGATCCACCGCTTCGGCCCGGACCTGCTGCTCTGGTCGATCGTCGTGTTCAGCTACCTGATGGGCCAGCACGAGGCGATGGCCATGCACCGGGACCTGGAGCACGCCCTTGGGTACGCCTTCCCCGCCTACGGCACCACCGCCCTGATCACCGCCTTCTTCCTGATCATGGCCGCCGTGTCGCTGGGCTGGTTCAAGCGGATCAACTGGCGCTGGCTGCCCACCGCCGGCGCCCTCACCTACCCGCTCTACCTGCTGCACGAGTACATCGGCTGGGAGCTCATCCGCAGTCTGCGCGGCCACGCGCCGCCGCTGGCCCTGGCCGGGATCGCGGCGGCCGCCATGCTGGTGGCCGCGTGGCTGGTCAACCGGCTGCTGGAGCGCCCGCTGTCCAAGGTGCTCAGGCGGTCCCTGAAGCACTCCTTCGAGCGGATCAGGGCGCTGGACCCCGGCTCCGGCCGACCCCTGCCGCGCCTCCCCGAGCCACGGCAGCCGGACCCGGTCGGCCCGGGGCCCTCCTAGCCGCCGGGGCCGGTCCGGGGGTTCGCCGCAGGCGTCACCGCGCGGGGGTGAAGACCAGCGCGGCGTTGTGGCCGCCGAAGCCGAAGGCGTTGCTGAGGACGGCGGTCAGCGGCCCGGTGCGGGGGCGGCCGGTGACGACGTCCAGCCCGATCGCGGGGTCGGGGTCGGTCAGGTTGACGGTCGGCGGGACGGCGCTGTCGCGTACCGAGAGGATCGCGGCCAGGGCGCCCAGCGCGCCCGCCGCGCCGAAGAGGTGGCCGGTCATCGACTTGACGGCGGTGACGGCCGGATGGGTGCCCACCGCCTCGGTGACCGAGCGGGCCTCGACCAGGTCGCCGAGCGGGGTCGAGGTGGCATGCGCGTGGACCAGGGCGATGTCCCGTGGCGCCAGCCCGGCGGCGGCCAGCGCCAGCCGGATGGCGCGGACCTGGCCGTCCTGGTGGGCGGCGGTGATGTGGTGGGCGTCGGAGGTGACCCCGGCCCCGGCGAGTACGGCGTGCACCCGGGCCGCGCGGGCGGCGGCGAACTCCGCCCGCTCCAGCACCACCAGGGCGGCCCCCTCCCCGATCACAAAGCCGTCCCGGCCCAGGTCGAACGGCCGGGACGCCCGCTGCGGCGCGTCATTGCGGGTGGAGTGCGCCTTGGCCTGGGCGAAGCCCGCCAGCGGCAGCGGGTGGATGCAGGCTTCGGCGCCGCCCGCCACCACCACGTCGGCCCGGCCCAGCCGGATCAGGTCCACGCCCAGGGCCAGCGCCTCGGCGCCGGAGGCGCAGGCGCTGACCGGGGTGTGCGCGCCGGCTCGGGCGCCCACCTCGATGCTGACCCAGGCGGCCGGGCCGTTGGCCATCAGCATCGGCACGGTGTGCGGGGAGACCCGCCGTACGCCGGAGGTCTCCAGGATGTCGTCCTGGCCGAGCAGGCTGAGCGCGCCGCCGGTGCCGGTGCCGACCACCACGGCCAGCCGCTCCGGCGCCACCTCGGGTCGGCCCGCGTCGGCCCACGCCTCCCGGGCCGCGACCAGCGCGACCTGCTCGCAGCGGTCCATCCGGCGGGCCCGCACCCGGTCCAGCACCGTGCCGGGCTCCACGCGCAGCCGGGCCGCGATCCGTACCGGCAGCTGCCGGGCCCACTCCTCGTCGACGGCCGTGACCCCCGACTCCCCGGCCAGCAGCCCGGCCCAGGTCGAGGGCACATCGCCGCCCAGGGGTGTCGTCGCACCCAGACCGGTCACCACCACGTCCGCTGTCATCCCAGCTCCCTTGTATCACTCCTACAACGGTGATCACGGTGCCAGAGGAGAACGCCCTTATCGATTCGGGGTGGCCACGGAATTGCCCGGTCAGGTTTTGTGCGTTTCCTACCAAGGGGGCGCTGCCGGGCCGGTGGCCGGGCAGGGGGAGGACCGCCGTAGGGCGGACGGTCCGCGCTCTGGCCGGATCTCGGACTGTCTGGATATATTCACTCTGTAGTCCAATGAATTGGGTCATCCAGAGGAGGCCGGGCGCATGGCGCAGCAGCAGAGCGGTCCGCGCGAGGTCAGGGCCCCGCGCGGGACCGGACTCAGCACGCAGGGCTGGCAGCAGGAAGCCGCACTGCGGATGCTCATGAACAACCTCGACCCCGAGGTGGCCGAGCACCCCGACAAGCTGGTCGTCTACGGCGGCACCGGCAAGGCGGCCCGCGACTGGCGCTCGTTCGACGCCATCGTCCGCACCCTGGAGACCCTGCGGCAGGACGAGACGCTGCTGGTGCAGTCCGGCCGCCCGGTCGGCGTGATGCAGACCCACGAATGGGCGCCCCGGGTGCTCATCGCCAACTCCAACCTGGTGGGCGACTGGGCCAACTGGGAGGAGTTCCGGCGGCTGGAGCAGCTGGGCCTCACCATGTACGGGCAGATGACCGCCGGTTCCTGGATCTACATCGGCACCCAGGGCATCCTCCAGGGCACCTACGAGACCTTCGCCGCCGTGGCGGCCAAACGGTTCGACGGCACCCTCGCCGGGACGATCACCCTCACCGCCGGCCTCGGCGGCATGGGCGGCGCCCAGCCGCTCGCCGTCACCATGAACGGCGGCGTGGTGATCTGCGTCGACTGCGACCCCAGCCGCATCGCCCGCCGGATCGAACACCGCTACCTGGACGTCGAGGCCACCGGCCTGGACCACGCCCTCGAACTGGCCACCACCGCCCGCGACCAGCGCCGGCCGCTCTCCATCGGCCTGCTCGGCAACGCCGCCGACCTGGTCCCGCAGCTGCTGGCGATGGACGCCCCCATCGACATCGTCACCGACCAGACCAGCGCCCACGACCCGCTCGCCTACCTGCCCACCGGCGTCGACTTCGCCGACATGGCCGGGTACGCCGCCGCCGAGCCCGCCGAGTTCACCCGGCGGGCCCGGGAGTCGATGGCCGCGCACGTCGAGGCGATGGTCGGCTTCCAGGACAAGGGCGCCGAGGTCTTCGACTACGGCAACTCCATCCGGGGCGAGGCCAAGCTGGCCGGCTACGGCCGCGCCTTCGACTTCCCCGGCTTCGTCCCCGCGTACATCCGGCCGCTGTTCTGCGAGGGCAAGGGCCCGTTCCGCTGGGCGGCGCTCTCCGGCGACCCGGCCGACATCGCCAGGACCGACCAGGCCGTGCTGGACCTCTTCCCGGAGAACGAGTCGCTGGCCCGCTGGATCCGGATGGCCCAGGACCGGGTGCACTTCCAGGGCCTGCCCGCCCGGATCTGCTGGCTCGGCTACGGCGAGCGCGACAAGGCCGGCGAGCGGTTCAACGACATGGTGGCCAGTGGCGAGCTGTCCGCGCCGATCGTGATCGGCCGCGACCACCTGGACTGCGGCTCGGTCGCCTCCCCGTACCGGGAGACGGAGGCCATGCTGGACGGCTCGGACGCCATCGCGGACTGGCCGCTGCTCAACGCCATGGTCAACGTCGCCTCCGGTGCCTCCTGGGTCTCCATCCACCACGGCGGCGGCGTCGGCATCGGCCGCTCCATCCACGCCGGGCAGGTCACCGTCGCGGACGGCACCCCGCTGGCCGCCGAGAAGATCCGCCGCGTCCTCACCAACGACCCGGGCATGGGCGTCATCCGGCACGTGGACGCCGGTTACGACCGGGCCGCCGAGGTCGCCGACCAGCGCGGGGTGCGCGTCCCCATGCGCGAGGGCGGCGAGGGCTGAGTGCGCCCGAGGGAGGTACGGCCCGTGGAGGAGCGGCTCGGGGCCGCCGCTGACGGCTACCGGCGGATGTGGCGGGAACTGCTGCCCGTCGGCCGGTACGACGCCGGCGGCGGCTACCGCAGACACGCCTGGAACAGCGCCGACGCCGAGTGCCGCGCCTGGTTCGCGGAGCAGGCCCGCGCCCGGGGCCTGGCCCTGGAGGTCGACCGCAACGGCAACCAGTGGGCCTGGTGGGGCGACCCGGCGGCGGGCGACGCCGTCGTCACCGGCTCCCACCTGGACTCCGTCCCCGACGGCGGCGCCTACGACGGCCCGCTCGGCGTGGTCGCCGCGCTCACCGCCGTCGACGTGCTGCGCGAACGCGGCCGCCGCCCGGCCAGGCCGGTGGGCGTGGTCAACTTCGCCGACGAGGAGGGCGCCCGGTTCGGCGTCGCCTGCACCGGCTCCCGGCTCGCGGCGGGCGCCCTCGCCCCCGACCGGGCCCGCGCGCTCACCGACGCCGACGGCGTCCGGCTGGGCGACGCCATGGAACGGGCCGGCCACGACCCGTACGCCATCGGCCCCGACGCCACCCGGCTCGCCCGGATCGGCGCCTTCGTGGAACTCCACATCGAGCAGGGCCGCCACCTGGGTGACCACCCGGTCGGCGTCGCCGCCGCGATCTGGCCGCACGGCCGCTGGCGGTTCGACTTCCACGGCGAGGCCAACCACGCGGGCACCACCCGGCTGGCCGACCGCCGCGACCCGATGCTCGGCTACGCCGCCGCCGTACTCGCCGCCCGCGAGCAGGCCCGGCGGCGCGGCTCGCTGGCCACCTTCGGCCGGGTCGCCGTCCAGCCGGGCGGCACCAACGCCATCGCCTCCCTGGTCCGGGGCTGGCTGGACTGCCGCGCCCCCGACGAGGCCACCCTCGACGCCACCGTGGCGGCGATCCACCGCGCCGCCGAGGAGCAGACCGCCCCCGAGCGGGTACGCGTCGCGGTGGAACGCGAGTCGTATACGCCGGTCGTCGACTTCGACGGCCCGCTGCGCGACCGCCTCGCCGGAGTGATCGGCGCGGCGACCGGCCGCGAGGTGCCGGTCCTGCCCACCGGGGCCGGACACGACGCGGGCATCCTGTCCGCCGCCGTACCGACGGCCATGCTGTTCGTACGGAACCCCACCGGGGTCTCCCACTCCCCATACGAGGCCGCCGAGGAACCCGACTGCCTCGCCGGGGCCGCCGCCCTGGCCGACGTCCTGGAGGAGCTGGCGTGCAGCTGACCAGCGGCTACTGGGCCGAGTACGCCTGGCTCCAGCGCCCCGGCGGCCAGGCACCCGCCGTCGAACAGCAGGTGCTGCTGCGGATCGGCCCGGACGGCCGGATCGCCGCCGCCACCCCCGACAGCGGCCCCTGCCCACCCGACGCGACCCGGCTCGGCGGCCTGCTGCTGCCCGGCATGGCCAACGCCCACTCGCACGCCTTCCACCGCGCGCTGCGCGCCACCGTCCAGGTCGGCAGCGGCACCTTCTGGACCTGGCGCGAGCTGATGTACGGCTTCGCCGCCGCGCTGGACCCGGACCGCTACCTGGCGCTGGCCACCGCCGTCTACGCCGAGATGGCGCTCGCGGGCATCACCGGCGTCGGGGAGTTCCACTACGTCCACCACCAGCCCGACGGCACCCCGTACGGCGACCCCAACGCCATGGGCGAGGCGCTGATCGAGGCCGCCCACCGGGCCGGCATCCGGATCACCCTGCTGGACACCTGCTACCTCTCCGCCGGGTTCGGCGCCGCCCCCGAGGAGGGGCAGCGCCGCTTCAGCGACGGCGACGCCGACCGCTGGGCCGCCCGCGCCGCCGCGCTCAAGGACCGCCCGCACGCCCGGATCGGCGCCGCCGTGCACTCGGTGCGGGCCGTCCCCGCCGACCAACTCGCCACCGTCGCCCGCTGGGCCGAGGAGCGCCGCGCACCGCTGCACGTCCACCTCTCCGAGCAGACCGCCGAGAACGACGCCTGCCTGGCCGCCCACGGCGTCACCCCCACCCGGCTGCTCGCCGACCACGGCGTGCTCGGCCCGCGCACCACCGCCGTGCACGCCACCCACCTCACCCGCGAGGACATCCGGCTGCTCGGCCGCTCCGGCACCCACGTCTGCATGTGCCCCACCACCGAACGCGACCTCGCGGACGGCATCGGCCCGGCCCGCCGCCTCGCCGCCGCGGGCAGCCGCCTCACCCTCGGCAGCGACAGCCACGCGGTGATCGACCCGTTCGAGGAGGCCCGCGCGCTGGAGCTGGACGAGCGGCTGCGCACCCGCCGCCGCGGCCACTGGACCGCCGCCGCACTGCTGCGCGCCGCAGGCGAGGACGGCCATGCCTCGCTCGGCTGGGAGCACGCCGGACGGCTGGAGCCCGGCGCGCTCGCGGACTTCACCGCCATCACCCTGGACTCGGTACGCACCGCAGGACCCGAGCCCCGGCTCGGCGCCCAGACCGCCGTCTACGCCGCCGGCGCCGCCGACGTCCGCGACGTGGTGGTGGGCGGCCGCCACATCGTCCGCGACGGCGTCCACCGGCTGGTCCCCGACGTGCCCGCCGCACTGCGGGAGTCCATCGCCGCGCTGCGCCTCTGAGACCCCGTACGAACCCGTACGAACCGTACGAACCGAGCGACCCCGGACGACCGAGAGCGAGCCATGACCACCACCCTGATCACCGGCATCGGCAGCCTGGTCACCAATGACGAGGCCCACGGCACCGGCCCGCTGGGCCTGCTCACCGACGCCGCCGTGGTGCTGGACGGGGACCGGATCGGCTGGGTCGGCCCGGCCTCCCGCGCCCCCGCCGCCGACACCGCGCACCACGCGGGCGGCCGGGCGGCGCTGCCCGGCTTCGTGGACTCCCACGCGCACCTGGTCTTCGCCGGGGACCGCACCGCCGAGTTCAACGCCCGGATGTCGGGCCGCCCGTACACGGCGGGCGGCATCCGCACCACCGTCGCCGCCACCCGCGCCGCCACCGACGCCGAACTGGACGCGGGCGTCGCCCGGCTGGTCCGGGAGGCGCTGCGGCAGGGCACCACCGTGCTGGAGTGCAAGTCCGGCTACGGCCTCACCGTCGAGGACGAGGCCCGCGCCCTGCGGATCGCCGCCCGGCACACCCCCGAGACCACCTACCTGGGCGCCCATGTGGTGGCCCCCGAGTACGCCGACGACCCGGCGGGGTACGTCGACCTGGTCACCGGGCCGATGCTGGACGCCTGCGCCCCGTACGCCCGCTGGGTGGACGTCTTCTGCGAGCGCGGCGCCTTCGACGGCGACCAGGCCCGCGCCGTCCTGCGGGCCGGCGCGGCCCGCGGCCTCACCCCCCGGGTGCACGCCAACCAGCTCGGCCCCGGCCCCGGCGTACAGCTCGCCGTGGAACTGGGCGCCGCCTCCGCCGACCACTGCACCCACCTGGACGACGCCGACGTGGCCGCCCTCGCCGCAGGGGACACCGTCGCCACCCTGCTGCCCGGCGCCGAGTTCTCCACCCGCGCCGCCTACCCCGACGCCCGCCGCCTGCTGGACGCCGGAGCGGTGGTCGCCCTCTCCACCGACTGCAATCCCGGGTCGAGCTTCACCACCTCGATGCCGTTCTGCGTCGCCGTCGCCGTCCGCGAGATGGGCATGACCCCGGACGAAGCCGTGTACGCCGCCACCGCCGGCGGCGCCCGCGCCCTCCGCCGCCCCGACATCGGCCGGATCACCCCCGGCGCCCGCGCCGACCTCGTCCTCCTGGACGCCCCCTCCCACACCCACCTCGCCTACCGCCCCGGCGTCCCCCTGGTCACCACCGTCTGGCGCGCCGGCCACCGCGAACTCTGAGCCCCCCACCACCCCGCACCAAACCCCCCGCCCCCGCAGGGGCGCGAGGAACTGCGCGCCCAGCCCCCCACCACCCCGCGCCAAACCGCCCCCACCCAAAGCCCCCGCCCCCGCAGGGGCGCGAGGAACTGCGCGCCCAGCCCCCCGCCACCCCGCGCCAAACCGCCCCCACCCAAAGCCCCCACCCACCCAAGCACCCCAAACCCCCACCACGCCCCAGCGAAGCCCCCCAAACACACCAAGGGCGCAGGGAACGAAGGCCACAACCGGCCCACCTTCCCCGCGCCCCGGGCATGCCACGCCCGACCGGTCAGGTCACTCCTCCACGAGCAGCCCCGCCCGCAGCCGGATCAGCGTCCGCGACAGCAGCCGGGAGACGTGCATCTGGGAGATCCCCAGCTCAGCCCCGATCTCCGACTGCGTCATGTTCCCCACGAACCGCAGCGACAGAATCCGGCGGTCCCGCTCCGGCAGCTCCGCGATCAGCGGCCGCAGCGACTCCCGGTACTCGATGCCCTCCATGCCGTGGTCCTCGTAGCCGATCCGGTCGGCCAGCGCGCCCTCGGTCTCGTCCTCCTCGGGCTGGGCGTCCAGCGAGCTCGCGGTGTACGCGTTGCTCACCGCCATGCCCTCGATGACCTCGTCCTCCGCGATCTCCAGCTTGCGGGCCAGCTCCGCGACGGTCGGCGCCCGGTCCAGCTGCTGGGCCAGCTCATCGGTGGCCTTGGCCAGGTCCAGCCGCAGTTCCTGGAGTCGGCGCGGTACCCGCACCGCCCAGCTGGTGTCACGGAAGAACCGCTTGATCTCACCGATGATGGTCGGCATCGCGAAGGTGGGGAACTCCACCCCCCGGTCCATCTCGAACCGGTCGATCGCCTTGATCAGGCCGATCGTGCCGACCTGGACGATGTCCTCCATCGGCTCGCTGCGGGAGCGGAACCGCGACGCGGCGAACTTCACCAGCGCCAGGTTCAGCTCGATGAGCGTGTTCCGCACGTACGCGTGTTCATGCGTGCCCTCCTCCAGCCGTTCCAGCCTGCGGAAGAGGACCTTGGAGAGTGCGCGGGCATCCAGCGGGCCGACCTTGTCCGCGGGCGGGATCTCCGGCAGGTCGTCCAGCGAAGCCGGGCGGCGGCCCGGTGCTTCCAGAACCTCTGCGGTCGCCTCCAGCTGCTCCAGGACCGTGGTGCGTGCCGTCTCCGACGACGCGTCGACGTGCCGCGTTGCGTCGAGCTGGGCTGCCATGGGTGTTGCTCCTCCCTCGGGGGGTGATGTGCATGGTTGGCTGCCATGCCACCTCCGTGTACGGACACCTCTTGTTCCTCCCTACCCCGACTCTCTGGAAGGATGCAAGTCGAGTTCACCGCTCCGTGATGAGGGATGATTGGCGCCGGGAGGTCACTGATGGACCGTGGATCGGCCGGCATGCCCGGCTCGGAAAGCCTGGGGGGAGAAGACGTGCACCTGACTCCGGACACGGCGGTCGGCAGTGAGGACGGCCGACTGGCCGTGGCTGTGCGCCGGGTCGGCAGCGGTGTCGTCGTTGCGCCGTCCGGGGAGCTGGACCACGACACCGCCGAGCTGCTCCGCGAGCCGCTGGAGCGCTGCCTGGACGACGGGGTGGCCCGGATCGTGGTCGACTGCTCGGAGCTGCTGTTCTGCGACTCCACCGGCCTCAATGTGCTGCTCGCCGCCCGGATGCGGGCCGAGGAGGCGGGCGGGGCCGTCCATCTGGCGGCCATGCGCCCGGCCGTCGCCCGGGTCTTCGAGATCACCGGGGCCGAGATCGTCTTCAGGGTGCACGCCTCCCTCGACGAGGCGCTGGCGGAATAGCCGATGCGCATCCGTCGGCGAAGTGCGGGCAGGAGTGCCAGCAGCACCCGGCCGGGGCGGGTCGGGTGGGCGTGGGGGACGGTACCGGCGGTCGCGGCCGGGTACTCGCCGCCACAGTGTGTGACGCATGGGAACGGAGGGGTGGCATGAGTACCATCCGGCCTCGGGTGCCGGAGGATCCTCGCACCCCTGAAGACGCCGTCGGGCCCGGCAGCGGTGCCGACCGCAGCGCCCGGGTCACCCTGCCGCCCGGCGGCCAGGTGCGTCGGCTCGCCCTCAGCGGTACCAAGGGCGTGGTGGCCCGCAGCCGTGACTTCACCCGTGGCGCGCTGACCGACTGGGAGTGGCTGCCCGCCGAGGACGAGGACGCGCTCGCGGTGGCGGAGGACGTCCTGCTGGTGGTCTCGGAGCTGGTCACCAACGCCTGCCTGCACGCGGGGGGCCCGCAGGAGCTGCTGCTGCACTGTACGGACGACGCGCTGCGGATCGAGGTGGCCGACGCCAGCCCGACCCACCCGGAGCCGCGCAACCCGCACGAGCGCGGCAAGCCCGGCGGCCACGGCCTGCACATCGTGGGCCGGCTCAGCCGGCGGTGGGGGGTCGCGGCACGTCCGATGGCCGGGGTGGACGGCGTCGCCGCGAGCGGCAAGTCGGTCTGGGTGGAGCTGGACGCCCCCTGGGCGCGCGGCTGAGCCCGACCGCCCGGCTCCGGCTGCCCGTCCGACCGCCCCCCCGCCGGGCGGTCGCGTACCGTCCCGTACCACCCCTGAGCGCCGTCTGCCGCCGCGCGCCGCCCCGGCCCGTCCATCCGCCTGCCCACTCTTCCGATCGCGGCCCTGAGCGCGGACTACGATCGGCCCATGACCCGAGTTCTGCTCGCCGAGGACGACATCGCCATCTCGGAGCCGCTTGCCCGCGCGCTCCGCCGTGAGGGCTACGAGGTGCTGGTGCGTGAGGACGGCCCCGCCGCCCTGGAGACCGGGCTCGATGAGGACATCGACCTCCTCGTGCTCGACCTGGGACTGCCCGAGATGGACGGCCTGGAGGTCTGCCGCCGACTGCGCGCGGACGGCAAGGGCTTCCCGGTGCTGGTCCTCACCGCCCGCGCCGACGAGGTGGACACCGTCGTCGGCCTGGACGCCGGCGCCGACGACTACGTCACGAAGCCTTTCCGGCTCGCCGAACTGCTCGCCCGGGTGCGCGCCCTGCTGCGCCGGGGCACCGTGGAGCTGACCACCGGCGCCCACGGCGTGAAGATCGACGTGGAGTCGCACCGCGCCTGGCTGGGCGAGGACGAACTCCAGCTCTCCGCCAAGGAGTTCGAGCTGCTGCGGGTCCTGGTCCGGGACGCGGGCCGGGTGGTCACCCGTGAGCAGATCATGCGGCAGGTGTGGGACACCACCTGGTGGACGTCCACCAAGACGCTGGACATGCACATCTCCTGGCTGCGCAAGAAGCTCGGTGACGACGCGGGCAACCCCCGCTACATCACCACCGTGCGCGGCGTGGGCTTCCGCTTCGAGAAGGGCTGACCGGCAGCGTGAAGCGCCGGATGATCAACTCCCTGCTCGGCGTCGTCCTGGTCATGGTCGTGGTGTTCTGCGTCCCGCTCGCCCTGTTCGAGAAGCGGACCATCGAGAGCGCCGCCCAGGACCAGGCCGCCGCGGAGGCGGTGCGCGTCCTCGGCATCGTCGAGAACCGCATCGCCGCCGGCGAACCCGTCGGCAGTGCCGAGCTGGCCGGACAGGTCACCACCGGCCTGTACGCGAGGGTGCTGATCCCCGGCCGCGAACCGATCCTGATCGGTACCGCGCCCACCGGCGGCGATCCGGTCCGGGCCACCCAGACCGGCGGCCAGGGCGAGGTGGTGGAGGTCGAGCGCTCCCGGCAGGACGTCCAGCACCAGATCGGCGACATGCTGCTGATGCTCGGCGTGGTCGCGTTGCTCGCCGTACAGGCCGCCGTCGCCCTCGCCGTCTGGCAGGCCAACCGCCTCGCCCGCCCGCTCAACGACCTGGTGGAGACCGCCGAGCGGCTGGGCTCCGGCGACCCCCGCCCCCGCGACCGCCGCTACGGCGCCCCCGAACTCGACCGGGTCGCGGAGGTGCTGGACGCCAGCGCCGAGCGGATCGCCCGGATGCTCACCGCCGAGCGCCGCCTCGCCGCCGACGCCTCCCACCAGCTGCGCACCCCGCTCACCGCGCTCTCCATGCGGCTGGAGGAGATCATCGCCACCGAGGACCCGAAGATCGTCAAGGAGGAGGCCACCATCGCGCTGGGGCAGGTGGAGCGGCTCACCGACGTGGTCCAGCGGCTGCTCACCAACCAGCGCGACCCGCGCAGCGCCTCCGCCGTCACCTTCGACCTGGACGAGGTGATCAAGCAGCAGGCCGAGGAGTGGCGCCCGGCCCTCAGCAGCGCCGGGCGGCGGCTGGAGGTGGAGGGAGTGCACCATCTGGAGGCGGTGGGCACCCCCGGCGCGGTCGCCCAGGTGCTGGCCACCCTGATCGAGAACTCGCTGATGCACGGCGACGGCACGGTGGTGCTCAGCACCCGGGTCACCGGCACCTCGGTCGTGGTCGAGGTGGCGGACGAGGGCTCCGGCGTGCCGCCCACCCTCGGCGCCCGGGTCTTCGAACGAGCGGTCAGCGGGCGCAACTCCACCGGCATCGGCCTGGCCGTGGCCCGCGACCTCGCGGAGGCGGACGGCGGCCGCCTGGAACTGCTCTCCCTGCGCCCCCCGGTCTTCGCCCTCTTCCTCGGCCGCCAGTTCGACGACCACTGACCCGGCTCGACGACCGCCGACCCGACCCCGGCCGCACCCCAGGAGCCCCGGCGGACCCCGTCACCCCTCCGGCGTCGCCGCCGACTCCGGCACCGCCACCATCAGCCCGGACTCCCCGTCCCCCTGCTGCTCCGGCTCCCCCTGCTGCTCCGGCTCCACCCGCTGCTCCGGCACGGCCGGCAGCGCCTTGAACACCCAGGTGCGGAACGACACGAAGCGGAACAGCGTCCCCAGCCCCAGCCCCACCACGTTCTTGGCCAGGTTGTCGGACAGTGCGGATTCGAAGCCCAGCGTGTAGTGGGAGATCCACAGCGTGCCGTTCTCGATCACCATGCCGATCCCGCTGAAGATCAGGAAGAGCGTGATCTCCCGCGACCGGGCCGCCGCATCGCGGTCCCGGTAGACCCAGAACCGGTAGCCGACGTAGTTGTTGCCGATCGCGACCAGCGTCGCCAGGATGCCCGACCGGACCGGCGCCCAGTGGAAGACGTGGATGCAGAGGTTGAACACCGCGAAGTTCACGACGACCCCGAGCACGCCGATCGTGCCGAACTTCATCACCTCGTGGACGATGCCTTGCGCACGAGCGCGCAGGCTGCGGCGCGCGGGAGTTGCAGTCGTCATACCGGAACCGTCTCCAGTCGGTCAGGAAATCGATCCATGGTATCCGGGCGAGTAGTCCGCGTGGCACACTCCGCAAGCCCCCGGACGGTGTTACAAGCCCGCCGACCGGCGTGGATATCCTGGTGAGGTGACTTTTCCGGTAGTCGGCATGATCGGTGGCGGCCAGCTCGCCAGAATGGCCCACCAAGCGGGTATCCCGCTCGGGCTCAGGTTCAAGCTCCTCGCGGACACCCCGCAGGACTCGGCGGCCCTGGTGGCGGGCGATGTCGTGCTCGGGGACTACCGCGACCTGGAGACGCTGCGGGCCTTCGCCCGGGGCTGCGACGTGGTGACCTTCGACCACGAGCATGTCCCCACCGAGCATCTGCGCGCCCTCCAGGCGGACGGCATCGCGGTCCGCCCCGGTCCGGACGCGCTGGTGAACGCCCAGGACAAGGGCGTGATGCGGGCCACCCTGGACGCGCTGGGCGTGCCCTGCCCCCGGCACCGGATCGTGGCCGACCCGGCCGATGTCGCCGTGTTCGCCGCCGAGGGCGCGGGCTTCCCGGTCGTGCTCAAGACCGTGCGCGGCGGCTACGACGGCAAGGGCGTCTGGGTGGTCGACTCCGTGGAGGAGGCCGAGGCGCCGTTCCGCGCCGGAGTGCCGGTGCTGGCCGAGGAGAAGGTCGACTTCGTCCGGGAGCTGGCGGCGAACGTGGTCCGCTCGCCCAGCGGCCAGGCGGTCGCGTACCCGGTGGTGGAGAGCGTCCAGCAGGGCGGCGTCTGCCACGAGGTGACCGCCCCCGCCCCCGACCTGCCGGACGCGTCGGCCGCCGAGGCGCAGGCGCTGGCGCTGCGGATCGCGGGCGAGCTGGACATCACCGGCCACCTGGCGGTGGAGCTGTTCCAGACCCGCGACGGCCGCATCCTGGTCAACGAGCTGGCCATGCGCCCGCACAACTCCGGCCACTGGACCATCGACGGCGCCGTCACCTCGCAGTTCGAGAACCATCTGCGGGCCGTCCTGGACCTGCCGCTCGGCGACCCCCGCTCCCGGGCCAGGTGGACGGTGATGGTGAATGTGCTGGGCGGCGACTACCCGGACATGTACCACGCCTTCCTGCACTGCATGGCCCGCGATCCGGGCCTGCGCATCCACATGTACGGCAAGGATGTGAAGCCCGGTCGTAAGGTGGGCCACGTCACCGTCTTCGGTGACGACCTGGAGGATGTGCGCGAGCGGGCCCGCCATGCCGCCGCCTACCTCAGAGGGGCCATCACCGAATGAGTGGCCGGCACGGAACGAAGAGGGGCCAAGAGTGAGCAGTGAGCAGGCTGTCGTCGGCATCGTCATGGGATCGGACTCCGACTGGCCGGTGATGGAGGCCGCCGCCAAGGCGCTGGACGAGTTCGAGGTCCCCTACGAGGTCGATGTGGTCTCCGCGCACCGGATGGCGCGCGAGATGATCGCGTACGGCGAGAACGCCCACCGGCGCGGCCTCAAGGCGATCATCGCCGGAGCGGGCGGCGCCGCCCACCTGCCCGGCATGCTGGCCTCGGTCTCCCCGCTGCCGGTGATCGGGGTGCCGGTGCCGCTGAAGTACCTCGACGGCATGGACAGCCTGCTCTCCATCGTGCAGATGCCGGCCGGGGTGCCGGTGGCCACCGTCTCGGTGGCCGGCGCCCGCAACGCCGGGCTGCTGGCCGTACGGATGCTCGCCGCCTTCGACACCGAGCTGACCGAGCGGATGATCGACTTCCAGGCCGAGCTGAACAGCCAGGCCACCGACAAGGGCAAGAAGCTGCGGGCCAAGGTGGCCGGCTCCACCGCCTTCGGCTTCTCCGGCTGACCGCCGTGGAGTACCAGGCACCCGCGCCCGAGCTGCTGGCCAGGGCCCGCGCCGTACTGGCCGAGGCCCCGGTGGTCGACGGGCACAACGACCTGCCCTGGGCGCTGCGCGAGCAGGTCCGCTACGACCTCGACGCCTGCGACATCGCCGCCGACCAGAGCCACCGCCTGCACACCGACCTGGCCCGGCTGCGGGCCGGCGGGGTGGGCGCGCAGTTCTGGTCGGTGTACGTACGCAGCGACCTGGCCGGGGACCACGCGGTCAGCGCCACCCTGGAGCAGATCGACATCGTCCGGCAGCTCGTCGGCCGCCACCCCGACGCGCTGCGGCTCGCCCGCACCGCCGACGAGATGGAGACGGCCCGCACGGAGGGCCGGATCGCCTCGCTGATGGGCGCCGAGGGCGGCCACAGCATCGACTGCTCGCTGGCCACCCTGCGTGCCCTGTACGCGCTGGGCGTGCGCTACATGACGCTCACCCACAACGACAATGTGCCGTGGGCCGACTCCGCCACCGACACCCCGGCCGCCGGCGGCCTCACCCGCTTCGGCGAGGAGGTCGTCCGGGAGATGAACCGGCTGGGCATGCTGGTCGACCTCTCCCATGTCTCCGCCGACACCATGCGGGCCGCGCTTCGGGTCAGCGAGGCGCCGGTGATCTTCTCGCACTCCTCCGCCCGGAGCGTCTGCGACCACCCGCGCAACATCCCGGACGACGTGCTGGCGCAGCTGCCCGGCAACGGCGGCGTCGCCATGGTGACCTTCGTACCGAAGTTCGTGCTGCCCGAGGCCATCGAGTGGACCGGGCGGGCCGACGCCAACCTGGTCGCGCACGGCTTCCACCCGCTGGACACCCGCCCGGAGGCGATGGCGGTGCAGCGGGCGTTCGAGGCGGTGGACCCGCGGCCGGTCGCCACGGCGGCCACCGTCGCGGACCACCTGGACCGGATGCGGGAGATCGCCGGGATCGACCACATCGGCCTGGGCGGCGACTACGACGGCACCGCCTTCACCCCGGTCGGCCTGGAGGACGTCTCCGGCTACCCCAACCTGCTCGCCGAGCTGCTGCGGCGCGGCTGGTCCGAGGCGGACCTCTCCAAGCTGACCTGGCACAACGCGGTCCGGGTGCTGCGCGCGGCCGAGGAGGCGGCGCGGGCGGCGCAGGCGGTGCGCGGGCCGTCCATCGCCACCATCGACCAACTCGACGGCTGAGCCGTCGCGGGGGCGGCCGGGTTCCGGTCCGGCCGCCCCCGCCCGCTGCTACTCCCGGCCCAGCCAGAGGTCCGGGCCGAACACCTCGTAGTGCACGGCGGCGGCCGGCACCCCGCGCCGCAGCAGGCCGCCGCGCACCGCGCGCATGAACGGCAGCGGGCCGCACAGGTAGGCCGTCACCCCGTCGGGCAGCTCCAGCCCGGCCACGTCCACCAGGCCGGTCGCGGCGTCCGGCGCGGCGTCGCCCGGCTCCTCGTACCAGCGGTGCAGTGTGCCGCCGGGCAGCGCCGCGACCAGCTGCCGCAGCTCGGCCAGGTGGGCGTGGTCGGCGGGGGAGCGGTCGCCGTGCAGCACGGCCACCCGGCGGGTGGCGCCGGTGGCCGCCAGGTGGCCCAGCATCGACAGCATCGGGGTGGAGCCGATCCCGGCGGAGGCCAGCAGCAGCGGCCCGTCGCCCTCCGGCAGCACCAGGTCGCCGAAGGGCACGGAGACGTCCAGCCGGTCGCCGGGCCGGGCGTGCTCGTGCAGTCGGCAGGAGACCTCGCCGTCGGGCGCGGCGGCGCCCCGCACCCGCTTCACGGTGATCCGCCAGTCGGCGCGGCCGGGGGCGGCGGACAGGCTGTACTGGCGGAGCTGCCGGGCGCCGTCCGGCAGCTCCAGCCGGACGCTGACGTACTGGCCGGGGCGGAAGTCCCCGGCGGGCCGGCCGTCCGTGCGGCGCAGCGTGAAGGAGGCGGTGTCCGGGGTCTCCTGGCGCCGCTCGGTGATCTCCAGCTGCTGCCAGACGTCGCCCTCGGCCACCCCGGCCCGCTGGTAGAGGTCGGTTTCGATGGCGATCAGCGCATTGGCCATCAGCCAGTAGACCTCGTCCCAGGCGGCGGCCACCTCGGGGGTCACGGCGTCGCCCAGCACCTCGGCTATCGCCGCGAAGAGGTGGGTGTGGACGACCTTGTACTGGTCGGAGGTGATGCCCAGCGAGGCGTGCTTGTTGGCGATCCGGCCCAGCATCGCGTCCGGCCGGGTCTCGGGGTGCTCCAGCAGCATCCCGGCGAAGGCGGCGATCGAGCCCGCCAGGGCCTTGCGCTGCTCGCCGTTGGCCTGGTTGCCGCGGTTGAAGAGGTCGCGCAGCAGTTCGGGGTGGGCGGCGAACAGCTTGCGGTAGAACAGCGCGGCGATCTCGTCGATGGCGGCGCCGACGGCGGGCAGGGTGGCACGGACGACCGGGGTGGACTCGCTGGAGAGCACGGCTCCTCCTGAGTGGAATTGGTAAGTGATCTTCGAGTTTTACTGCCGATTTCGGACAGGCCGGACCGCCCGCCGCCGGGCGGCGGCACGGTGTGGTGGATCAGCCGGGTCTCCGGTCCGGGGTCCGCAGGGAGAGGCCGACGAGCACCGGACCGGTCGGAGAGGCGACCAGGTCCCGTACGGTGAACTCGTCGAGTGCGGCGTAGAACGCCTGCTGGGCGGTGCGCAGCGCCCCCCGCAGCCGGCAGGCGGCCCGCAGCGGGCAGGGGGTGTCGCCCTCGCAGGCGACGACCTCCTCGTCACCCTCCAGTGCGCGCACCAGCCAGCCGACCGAGGCGCGCAGCCCGAAGCCGGTCAGCACCAGCCCGCCACCCCGCCCCCGCCGCGCCTCCAGCACCCCGAGATGCTGCAACCGCGCCACGGCCTTGGCGGTGTGCGTGTACGGCGCGGCGATGGCCTCCGCCACCTCCCGGGTGGTCAGGGCCTCGCCCTCCTCGGAAACCGCCAGCCGCATCACGGTACGCAGCGCCAGGTCGGTGAACTTCGTCAACCGCACGCCATGACCCTAGCAAATACGCATCACCAGTTCGCATTTGATACCCCCATCCGAACCATGCGATCCCTCACCCCCCGGCCGCCTCAGCTGTCCGCGTCGTCCTCGTTCTCGTCCTCGTCCTCGAAGTCGGCGAGCAACGCGCTCAGATCCAGCTCCATGGCGAAGGCCCCGCCGACCTCGACGGCCTGCCGTCCCTTGAGGACACCGGCCTCCCGGTAGGCGTTGCCGGACAGTTCATGCACCACCACGTGCGGCTCCGGCTCCAGCTCCAGCCGCCAGTACGCGGGCACGCCCGCCTGGGCGTACAGCGCGGGCTTGAGGATGCGGTCCTGCGGCTACGACCTCGTAACGGCCGCCGGCCGGATGCTTGCCGAGGGTGAGAACGTCGTCGACGGTCCATGGACCGGCGTGTTCCTCGATCCGGCCGGTGGTGTTCATGGCCATCACTGCCTCCTGCGACTACGACCACCAAGCAGGGCGCGGGCGGATCGGTCAGGAGCCGATCATCCCGCCCCGGGCGGTTTCCCGGGCGGAGTCGGCAGGCGATCACTCGAATAGGTGAGCGGGAGGCGGCTCAGCCCAGGCGGGGGATCTCGATGGCGGGGCAGCGGTCCATCACCATCAGCGGGCCGGCCGCGCGAACGCGGGCGTAGGCGGCCTCGTCCACCACGCCCAGCTGGAACCAGACCGCGCGGGCGCCCGCCGCGACGGCCTGGTCCGCGACCTCGCCCGCCAGGTCGGAGTTGACGAAGACATCCACCACGTCGATGGGGAAGGGGATGTCGGCCAGCGTGCGGTAGCCGGGCTCGCCGTGCACGGTCTCGGCCTTGGGGTGCACCGGTACGATTTTCTTCCCGTACTGCTGGAGCACCCGGGCCACCCCGTAGGCCGCCCGAGCCGGGTTGTCGGACAGCCCGACCACCGCCCAGACGTCGCCGGTGCCGGTCAGGATCTCGCGTACGGTCGCGTCGTCGCCGAAGTTCGCCATGGCCTGTGCAACGGCCGACGCGGGGGAGTGATTCCTCAGCTCGGGCGGCCCAGCGCCCGGTACGTCCAGCCCGCCGCCCGCCACGCCACCGGGTCCAGCACATTGCGGCCGTCCAGGATGCGCTGCTCGGCCACCACCGAGCCCAGCGCCGCCGGGTCCATCTCCCGGAACTCCTGCCACTCCGTCAGGTGCAGCACCACATGCGCCCCCTGCGCCGCCTCCAGCGCCGAGTCGGCGTAGGCCAGCGCCGGGAACATCTTGCGGGCGTTGTCCATCGCCTTGGGGTCGTACACCGTGACCTGGGCGCCCTGGAGCTGGATCTGACCGGCCACGTTCAGCGCCGGGGAGTCGCGGATGTCGTCCGAGTTCGGCTTGAAGGCCGCGCCCAGCACCGCCACCCGCCGCCCCAGGAAGCCGCCGCCGCACTGCTCGCGGGCCAGCTCCACCATCCGGGAGCGGCGGCGCATGTTGATCGAGTCCACCTCGCGCAGGAAGGCGAGCGCCTGGTCGGCGCCCAGCTCCCCGGCCCGCGCCATGAACGCCCGGATGTCCTTGGGCAGGCAGCCGCCGCCGAAGCCCAGCCCGGCGTTGAGGAACTTGCCGCCGATCCGCTCGTCGTACGAGAGCGCCTTGCTCAGCTGCACCACGTCCGCGCCGGCGCTCTCGCACACCTCGGCCATCGCGTTGATGAAGGAGATCTTCGTGGCCAGGAACGAGTTGGCGGCGGCCTTCACCAGCTCCGCCGTGGCGAAGTCGGTCACCACGAACGGCACGCCCTGCCCGATCAGCGTCGCGTACACCTCGCGCAGCAGCGCCTCGGCCCGCTCGCTGCGCGCCCCCACGACCAGCCGGTCCGGGTGCAGGGTGTCGCCGACGGCGAACCCCTCGCGCAGGAACTCCGGGTTCCACGCCAGCTCGACCCGGTCGCCGGCCGGGGCCAGCGCTGCCAGCCGCTCGGCCAGCCGCCCGGCGCTGCCCACCGGCACCGTGGACTTGCCGACCACCAGGGTCGGCCGGGTCAGGTGCGGGGCAAGCGCGTCGATCGCGGCGTCGACATGGCTCATGTCGGCGGCGAACTCGCCGCCCTTCTGCGGGGTGTTCACACAGACGAAGTGGACGTCACCGAACTCCGCGACCTCCTCCCAGGAGGTGGTGAACCGCAGTCGGCCGGTGGACCCCTCGTGCCCCGAGACGTGCTTGACCAGCAGCTTCGCCAGCCCCGGCTCGTACATCGGCACCCGACCGGCCGCCAGCATGGCCACCTTGTCCGGGTCGATGTCCAGCCCCAGCACCTCGAAGCCGAGCTCGGCCATGCAGGCCGCGTGGGTGGCGCCCAGGTATCCGGTGCCGATCACTGTGATCCTGAGTGCCACGGTTCTGCTTCCCTCCGCCGTCCCTGACTGCGACCCGGCGATGCTATCCGGCCGTGAAGTCTGTCGCGCACGTCACTGCTGCAAAGCGCGGGGGCGGCCGTAGAATCACAGCGTACTTAACGGTAGTTAACCGGAGGGGACCCGTGGCGGGCAGCGAAGACTTCGACCTTTTCCGCATCTCCGAGGAGCACGAGATGCTCCGCGACGCCGTACGGTCGCTCTCCGAGGCGAAGATCGCCCCGTACGCGGCCGCGGTGGACGAGGAGAGCCGGTTCCCGCAGGAGGCGCTGGACGCGCTCCTCGCCAACGACCTGCACGCGGTGCACGTCCCGGAGGTGTACGGCGGCGCGGGCGCGGACGCGCTGGCCACCGTGATCGTCATCGAGGAGATCGCCCGGGTCTGCGCCTCCTCCTCGCTGATCCCGGCGGTCAACAAGCTGGGCTCGCTGCCGGTGCAGCTGTCCGGCTCCGAGGAGCTCAAGGCCAAGTACCTGGGCGCGCTCGCCCGGGGCGAGGGCATGTTCTCGTACTGCCTCTCCGAGCCCGAGGCCGGTTCGGACGCGGCGGGCATGAAGACCCGCGCGGTGCGCGACGGCGACTCCTGGGTGCTCAACGGCGTGAAGCGCTGGATCACCAACGCCGGCGTCTCCGAGTACTACACGGTGCTGGCCGTCACCGACCCCGAGAAGCGCTCCAAGGGCATCTCCGCCTTCGTGGTGGAGAAGGGCGACGCGGGCGTCACCTTCGGCGCCCCGGAGAAGAAGCTCGGCATCAAGGGCTCCCCGACCCGCGAGGTCTACCTGGACAACGTCCGCATCCCCGCCGACCGCATGATCGGCGCGGAGGGCACCGGCTTCGCCACCGCCATGAAGACCCTGGACCACACCCGGATCACCATCGCCGCCCAGGCCCTCGGCATCGCCCAGGGGGCCCTGGACTACGCCAAGGGCTATGTCAGGGAGCGCAAGCAGTTCGGCAAGGCCATCGCGGAGTTCCAGGGCGTCCAGTTCATGCTGGCCGACATGGCCATGAAGCTGGAGGCGGCCCGCCAGCTCACCTACGCCGCCGCCGCCCGCTCCCAGCGCGTCGACGCCGACCTCACCTTCTTCGGCGCCGCCGCCAAGTGCTTCGCCTCCGACGCCGCCATGGAGATCACCACCGACGCGGTCCAACTCCTCGGCGGCTACGGCTACACCCGTGACTACCCGCTGGAGCGCATGATGCGCGACGCCAAGATCACCCAGATCTACGAGGGCACCAACCAGGTCCAGCGCATCGTCATGTCCCGCAACCTGCCCTGACCGTTCTGAGGACGGACGCCCCTGCCACGTGACGGCAGGGGCGTCCGTCCGCCGGTCAGCGTCGCAGCCCCCCGGTACGAGCCGAGCACCCGCAACGCGGCCGTGAGCATCGGCCGGTAACCGGGACAGCGCCGTTCCCCGGGCGCGCTCACGCGTCCCAGCAGGCCATGCAGCGCATCACTCCGGGATGCTCCGGATCGGACTCCGCGCCACCGCCGCACTGCGGGCACTGCTGCATGATGACTCCCTGTACGGCTGTGTCGAACTCCCCCGGCTTGGCGCGCCCGGAAAAGGCTGGTCCACTCGCCGTGGATCAGATGGCGAACTCCCATGCGCCGTCGGGAGAGGTCAGCGTTCCTCCCTCCGGGCCGAGTCGCACGGCCATCGCGTGCAGTGGGAACCCGCCCAGCTCCTCCCATTTGAGTCGGACCCGTTCCAGGTCGTCCCAGAGGCGACGGGCTCCGCTCTGGTGCACGGTGGGTGACGGGCTGTCCTCCGCTCGTGCCCAGGAGCCGTCGGCGGCCAGCAGCCAGAGGATGCGCTGTCCCTGCGGAGAAAGGGCAGCGCGCGTCTCCACTCCGGGCGTGTCCAGCTCGTACAGATATCGGAGCTGCCAGTCCTGCCACAGGTCCGGGACGGGGCCCCGGCAAGCCCGTACGTCCTCTCCGCCGCCTCCTCGGGCCGATGCGAAGACGTGGTGCAGCCTCGGCGGGTAGTCGGACTCCCGGCGGGCCTCCATGAACGTCGCGGCGTCCGGCAGGACGACTCCCCGTGCGATTCCGTCGCTGTGCAGGTCCGCCGACACCATCAGTGATGTGTGGGCGATGGTGGTCACGATTCGGCCGCCGACGTTCAGCGCCCCGACCCAGGATCTCGGAACGGGACGGAACGAGACGGTCGCGAGGATTCGGTCGTATTCCACATCGGGGAGCACCCCCGTGGCGTCGACGGCCGCGATGCGCGGTGTCCGGCCGAATGCGGCAAGGCGGGTGCGGGCCGCCGCAACGAGGTACGGGTCGACGTCCACGCTCGTCACCCGGTCGTCCCCGATGCGGTGCCCCAGCAGGGCGGCGGAGTACCCCGAGCCGGTCCCCACATCCAGCACACGGTCACCGGGCTCGGCGGACAAGTGGTGCAGCATCCGGGTTACCAGGCCCGGCAGGGTGGAGGACGACGTGGGGACGCCGGTCGCCTCGTCCTTCGGTCCGGCGAGGTCGGCGTGGTGCGGACCGACGCGGGTCACCAGGGTCTCGTCCCGGTAGACCGTTGTGAGTAGCTCCGTGGAGAGCGGGGCGTGGCTGACCAGGCCCCATGCCTCTGCGGGGCTGTCCGGGATTCGCTGCCACCAGCGGGGCACCAGGTGATGGCGCGGGGTGTTGCGCACCGCCTCGTGCCACTCGGGCGCGTTGGCGGTCACCGTGTCGGCGAGCCGCTTCGCCGCGTCGGTCCACTTCATTCGGCAGCTCCTTGCAGTGCGTCCGCCATGGCAGTCACCAAGGGAATGCCGGCTTTGACGGCGATCCAGTGCCATTGGCCGTTGGGATTCACCTCGAAGAACTTCCAACGCCCATCGGGAGTCACCGCGAAGTCCAGCGCACCGAAGAACAGGCCGAGTTCATCCATGAGAGTCCGGACGCCAGTCCTGACCTGTTCCGGGAGAGGCACCGGCTCATAGGCCAAGGACCGGTAGTCGGTTCGCCAGTCGAGCCTTGCCGCATCGCTTCCGGCATGGATGGCCACGGGGAACATGCGCCTTCCGATGACGGTGAGGCGTACCTCGAACGCCTTCGGTACGTTCTCCTGGAAGAGGTGAGCCGTCCCGGACACGCCCTCGTCCACTTGGTCCGCGCTGACAAGGGCGACCGGAAGGAACTGCCGGCTGCGGCCGGGCCCGAGAACGCCACCTCCCAGTCCCTTGTAGACCACCCGGTCGGAACCCATGAACCGCCGCGCTTGCTCGGGGTCGGACGTGATGATGGTCCTCGGTACGTCCAGGCCGGCCCGAGCCGCCACGGCCAGTTGCCGGGGCTTGTAGTTCGCCGCCGCGTCGTGTGCCGGATGGTTGATCCAGTGGATGGGGAGTGAACCGAGGACGCCGAGCAGGCCGGAACGCGCTTCGGACACGGCAAGCGCCCGAGCATGGCCCGGCCAGCTTTCGGGCGTGGCGAACTCGTTGGGGCGACGCCACCAGACCGACTTCACGGTTTCGAGGCGAAGCGTTCGTGAGTTGGCCAGAGTCCCCGTCCAGCCGTCCGCCGTGAGGGAGACGGCCAGCCGGGACCTGGTGGGAAAGTCGGCCGTGTCGTAGCGCACGACCTTCTCACCACGCCCCGTCAACTCCTCGACCACAGCGTCGGCCGTCAGGTCGTCCCGACCGGTGAGGACAAGGATCGGTCGCACGTCAGTACAGGTCGGTTCCGCTGTCGGAGCCGGGGCCGCTGCCGTCCCCGTTACTGGTCTCCGTTTGCGTCTCCGGCATCTCCGCCGTGATCGCATGCCATGGGTTTCCCTCAGCCGACACATTCAGCTGGAGAACGTCGCTGTAGGTGATGACGGGCGGTTCGGTGGCCCTTTGCTCCGGCGAGACCAGATGCCGGACGCCAAAGGGGACAACGGGAGCAGTACTCATGCCATCCTCCGTGATCCTCGGTGAACCCGGTCGGCTGCCGATCTGGCCGGGCGGTCGACGGGCGTGGCAAGGACCGTAGGCGAGCGGCAAGCGGGTGCTCCACGTTCTTGCACGGGCTTGCACCGGAACTACCCGAGAGAGTGAAGGGCGTCGGTGATCAGGGCCCGCGCCTTGGAGCCGTGGACGGCCAGCCCGGCCAGCTCGGAGAACGCCTGGGCGTACACGGCGATCTCGCTGGGCGCGGAGACGTTCACCGCAGCCGTCAGCAGTTCCACACTCACTCGCCGGTCGTCGAAGAGATAGAAGGCTTCCAGCGGCCACACACGCCGCTGCGCGGTGAAGGGAATGATGCCGAGGCTGACATTGGGCAGAGCCATCACCGTCAGCAGGTAACCGAGTTGGCCGGCCATTGTCTCGGTCGTCCCGATGCGGTACCGCAGCACCGTCTCCTCAAGCAGCAGCGCAAAGTGGTGATTGCCTTCATGCACGACGTGCGAGCGCTCAAGGCGAGAGGCGGCGGCCACATCCGAGTCGTCGGGAGTCCCCTGGAAGGCCGCGATGGTCGAGAGGAGGGTGGAGGCGTACGCCTCCGTCTGCACCATGCCCGGAACGACATTTGAGCAGTACACACGGAAGAGCCGGGTGCTCTCGTACAGCGGGACCACTTCTTCTTGTGCCCGGCGCATTCCGTGCCGGTGCAGCTTCTTCCAGTGCACGTACATCTGGTCGGCCTGGTGGTTGGCCGCGATGAGGTCCCGGGCCTGCTCCACGGCTCCGCAGGCGGCGCACCAGGCGCGGATATCGGCGTCGGAGGGCGGTGTCCTGGCGTGCTCGATCCGGGAGGACTTCGCCGGACTCCAACCGCACCGAAGAGCCAGTGCGTGCCCGGTCAGCTCCGCGTCGATGCGCAGCTCTCGCAGCCGGGCGGCGATGACCTGCCGGGCGGCTTGAGCGCTGGACGAGGGGGATGAGGGCATGGGCCGGCTCTTCGGTGATCCGCTGGTATCAGACCGCGTACTTCTCGTGGGGCACTCCCCGCTCCCACACCGTTTCGAATGCGGTGGAGGCCAGATTCACCACTGCGGGTTCGGTGCGAACCTCCCAGCCGGGTTCTGACCAATCGCCGTCGCCACTGAAGTGGTTGAACAGCACGGACTCGCCGTCGAACACCCAGCAGTCGTTCCCCGGCAGGGCGATGTCGGAAGCCTGCCGTCTCGGTAGCCAGCGGACCTGCTCTCCCGCGCCGAGGTTGACCGACGTGCCTGCATGCTCGTATCTGATGTAGTCGGTCACCGGCTCGGAGATGACCCGGGCGCGCCGGACCACGACACCGCGAGCGGTGGTACGGCTGATCAAATCGACCCAGGGCGCCCAGTACGACGATCGCGGGTCGGTGTCCCGTCGCCCGGTGCGCTTCCAACGCTCGAAGTCGTCCGCCTCATCACCGACCGCGTAGCAGTCGCGCATCTCCAGGTGGACGGCTGAGCGCTGCGCCTTCCCCAGCAACTCGTCAAAGCTGTTCTGCGACATCGCATGCCTCCCTCAGCATCGAAACCATACGGGCCGGAATCCGGATTACGGCTTCGTGCTCGGGAATCCCGGGGGCATGCCCGAGAACGACCGTCTCGGCACATCGGATCTCAAGCTCTGAGTCCGCCTTCCAGCCCTGGACCACCAGCTCCGCCTTCTCCTCATCCACCCAGATGGTGGGCGAACCCTGCTGCCCCGTGTCGGGGTCGATCCCGATGAACCGTAGTGCCATGGCTGCCTCCGGTGTCGAGTTGCTGAGCTTGCACGACTGTGCACGCGGTGGTGGAGTGGCGTCAACGGCGCACCGGCTGATCCTGGGGGCGCTCCTGGCGTACGGGGCGCCCGGGGTCAGGTGAGGGTGGCGTGGGTGAGGGTGCCTGGGTGGGGGCCGGTCCGGGTGAGGGGGGTGGCGGTGGGGGTCCAGATGCCGGAGTGGCCGGCGGTGTGGGTGTAGCCCTCGCCGGTGGGGCCGGCGAAGCTGGCGACCGCGACCCGGACCCGGTGGTCGGCGGCGATGCGGCGGGCGCGTTCGGCCGGGACGTGGGCGTCCTCGGCGGATTCCAGGACTCCGGCGGCGTAGACGTCGATGCCCAGGGCGGCGGTGTCGGCCGCGTGCTGGGGGATGCCGGTGTCCCGGCAGATGGCCAGGCCGAGCCGCCACCCGTCGACGTCGAGCACGGCCGGGGCCTCGCCCGGGGTGAACCGCTCGGCCTCCGCCGTGCCCAGCCAGAGCTTGCGGTACGCCACGGTGGCCCCGCCGCCGTCCACGGCCAGCATCGCGATGTGCGACCGCCCCGCCTCGCCCCGCACCGGGGCGCCCGCCAGCGCCAGCGACCCCGTCTCGGCGCACGCCTCGACCAGGGCCGTCAGTCGCGGGTCGTCAGCCGTGATCGCCGGGGCGTCCAACTGGTATCCGGTCAGGGAGAGTTCGGGGAAGACCACCACCCGGGCCCCGGCGGAGCGGACCGCCGCCGCGTGGGCCGCCGCGTTCGCCGCGAGGTCGTAGGGCGTGCACGGCGGCTGGGCGACCGCGAGTACGAGCGGTTGGCGACGCATCCGGGCACCACTCCCGAGCAGAGGAGGCGAAGCGACAGGTCCGGGGGCAACCCTAGGGCGTCCCGGCCGCCGCGAGTTCGGCGGCCAGGTCGACCAGGGTGCAGCCGCTGAGCCGCATGACCAGCTGCGAGGCGAGGACCCGCCGGGCCCGGGGGTCGCCGTACCGAACGATCATGAACCGGCCCGGCGCCAGCCGCCCGGCCCCGTGCCGCGCGGTCGGGTAGTACTGCCCGTGCACGCCGCAGACCTCGGGGCGGCGGACCCGGACGGCGATGTGGTGCCCGACGAGGTGGGGGCAGAGCCGGGCGGCCAGCCGGGCGCAGGGCAGGCAGACCGGGGGATGGGTGGCGGCCATCTCCTCCGGCCAGCCCGGCCAGTCGCCCCGGTCGTCGTGGAGCAGCCACAGCACGCCGAGCCGGTTGCGGTCGGCGGGTCCGGCGCAGATCTGGCAGCGCAGCCCGCGCATCACATACCGCTGACGGTGCGGATGCACCCGGGCGTACACCGGCTGCCCCAGGCCCGGCCGGGAGTCGTTGCGGCTCCACAGCACCCCGTGGTCGTCGCGGTCACCGAACACTTCGCGCTGGTAGGCGATGCCGCCGGTGTACGGGTCCTCCAGCACCGGTCGGCGTTCCGGGCGTTCGCCGCTCCAGGCGGCGATGAAGGGGACGATCGGCTTCGACCTGGTCATCGGGTTCCTTCCGGCTGGGTTGCGGGCACGGCCAGGTGGGCCCAGGCGTGCGTTCCGGTACGGGAGCGGTGCCGGCCGCAGGCGTGGGAGTACGCCCTGACCAGGACGAGTCCCCGGCCGCCGGCCGCCTCCGGGCCCCGGGGGCGCGGGTGGCGCCAGGTCCCCCGGTCCCGTACGGCGACGAGCAGCAGTCGGTCGCGCAGTGCCAGCAGCAGGGAGACGTCCGGACTGCCGCTGTGGCACACCGCGTTGGTGGCGTACTCGCTGACGATCACCTGGAGCGGGTCAACCAGGCTTTCCGGAAGTTCACACGTCCGGGCGAAATCGCCGGCGAATCTCCGGAGCCTCCGGACGGCGGTCCGCTCAGCTGTGGTCGTCCACGTCGCGGCTGTCCATGGCCTTGTGAACGTCGTCGAAACCGACATGGCACCCCTCTTCTGCCGGGCTCAGGGCAGCAATGCGCCACCAAGCCACTACTCCTCGTAGCGGGATGCGTCTTAGAGTGCTCTCTGCAATCCCACGGCACAAGCTCGTCCAGGAAATTCACACTTATCGGTGCTGATCGCGGTGAAGGGATGACCTGATGGCTCAACACACCCAGGGCGATGCGGCAGACTTGCGGACGGCAAGCTCGCGGCGACAGGGCAGAGGAGGTCGGCGCATGACTGACCCGAACGGGCCGACGGTACGTCGGCGGCGTCTGGGCTCCGAGCTGCGGCGGCTCCGGGGCAAGCTGCGGCTGGAGGACGTGGGCAACGAGCTGGGCTGCTCCGCGTCGAAGGTCAGCCGGATCGAGAACGGCCAGGGTCTCGCCAAGAAGATCGAGATCGAGGCGATGCTCCGCATGTTCGGGGTCACCGACGAGCACGCTCGGGAACAGATCCTGGACATCTGGCGCAAGGCCGGTGAATCCGGCTGGTGGGAGCAGGCCGAGTACGAGGCGGTGCTGCCGTCCGGGCTCGGGGTGTACGTCGGGCTGGAGTACGACGCCCGGATGCTCCAGACCTGGGAACTCGGCTATGTACCCGGCCTGTTGCAAACCGAGGCGTACGCCCGAGCTGTGCTGTTGGACAGCTGGCCTGGCCAGATCGACGAGATCGAGCGGCTGGCGGCGGTCCGCACCCAGCGGCAGCAGCGGCTCACCGCCGCTGACGACCCGTTGGAGCTGTGGGCGGTGATGGACGAGTCGGTTATCCTGCGCCCGGTGGGCGGTCGGGAGGTGATGCGGGAGCAGATCCTGCACCTCCTCAAGGCCGCCCAGATGCCCAATGTGAATTTGCAGGTGTACCCGCTGGCCAAAGGGGTGCATCCTGGTCTTCGCGGAGCCTTCACGATCCTGGAGTTCGGCTCGTCGGACCCGCGTGTCGTCTATGTGGACAACCCCTCCGGAAACACCTTCGTTGAGCGGGATCGGCAGGTCCGCCGCTTCACGCAGAAGTACGACAGTCTGCGGGCGGCCGCGCTCGACCCCCAGGAATCTGCGGCGCTGCTCCGTAGCGCAGTCAAGGAGTATTGACCATGAGTGCCAACCAGAACCCCGCGATCGACTTCGCTTCGCTCAGCTGGATGAAGGCCAAGGCCAGCAGCGGTGAGGGTGCCTGTGTGGAGATCGCCCACCTGCCCGGCGGTGGGGTGGCGTTGCGGGACTCCAAGGACCTCGGTATCCAGCCTCACGTGTACACCGCGCGTGAGTGGGACTGCTTCCTCGAAGGTGCCAAGGCTGGGGAGTTCGACCGCCCGTAGCCGTCTCCGTGTCCGGCCCCTGCCCGGCGGGAGGTCCCGCCGGGCAGTCACGAGGAGTATTGACCATGAGTGCCAACCAGAACCCCGCGATCGACTTCGCTTCGCTCAGCTGGATGAAGGCCAAGGCCAGCGGCGATCAGGGTGCCTGTGTGGAGATCGCCCACCTGCCCGGCGGTGGGGTGGCGTTGCGGGACTCCAAGGATCTCGGCGTCCAGCCCCACGTGTACACCGCGCTGGAGTGGGACTGCTTCCTCGAAGGCGCCAAGGCCGGGGAGTTCGACCGCCCGTAGCCGTCTCCGTGTCCGGCCCCTGCTCGGCGGGAGGTCCCGCCGGGCAGGGGTTCAGGGGGCCAGTGGGTGGCGGTAGACCAGCTTCACCGAGCTGGTGGGGTCGGTGTGCTGCCAGTCGACGTCCCAGCCGCGCCGGGCGGCCACGGCGGCCAGGCCGGCGGCGCCGATGCCACGGTAGTAGCGCTTCTCGACGGTGATGCTGGGCTCGGCCTCCCGGTAGCGGTAGCGGCCGCCCTTCTGATTGTGGGCGCGGTGCTCCCGTTCGGTCCTGATCGCGGCGGTGGCGAGCCGCTCCAGCCGCTCATCCGCCCAGGCGGCCCACTCGGCCTCGGTGCCGCGCCGCTCCAGGTGGTAGCGGCGGCGGGTCAGGGTGTGGTCGCGTACGCCCTTCCAGAGGTCGCCGGAGCCGTTGCCCAGCAGCGAGCTCAGCATGTCGCCCACGGCGAGCAGCCCGCCGGGAACCAGGTAGCACCACTGAAGGGTGGACTGGAGGACCAGCCCGACGACGGAGCGGCGGCGCAGCGGGCCGACGTCCATCCCGGGCGGCGGCGGGGTGTACGGGGCGCTCATCCGAAGGCCCCGGTCACTCGGGCCGCCAACTGCTCGGGGATCGCGGCGGCGCCCGCGTCCGGCCGGTCGTACGCCACCGTGTCGGCGGTCTGCGCCAGCAGCCGGACGTACTCCGGGAACTCCCGCAGCGACGGCGTGCTCAGCCGCAGCACCAGCAGGGTGTCCGCCCCGGGCACGGGGATGTGCGCCTCGGCCTGCGCCAGCTCCAGCGGGACCGCCGCGCTGTCCTCGCCGCTGAGGTCCACCACCAGGCCGGAGAGGGACAGGACGGCCGGGCCGCAGCTGACGTCGGTACGCAGCACCTCGTTGGCCGGGTCGGCGGAGAGCAGCTCGACCAGCGCGGCGGCGGCTGCCTCCGGGTCGGAGGTGTCCGCGTCGGTGGCGAGGACGACCAGGGAGGCGGTGGCCACCCGGTCGTCGTCGGTGCGGAACAGGTTCAGCCCCGCGTACAGCACGCCGTCCTCCTCGGCAGCGGCCGCGATCTCGGCGTACCACGCCGCGACGGTGCTGCGCTGGAAGTCGGTGCCGCCCGCCCAGACCTCGGCGGCGATCTCGTCCAGATGCGCGGTGCGCTGCTCCGGCGGCAGGTCCAGGCCCAGCGAGTGGAACCAGAGCGGGACCTCCCAGCGGACGTCCGGCTCGGCGGCCTCGGCGGCCTCAGCGGCCTGATCGGCCGTCATGCCGGCTCCCCGGCGAACTCGTTGTAGAGCTTGGGTGCGTTGTGCGCCAGGCCGCCGCCCTTGATGCCGATCTGGGTGCCGCGCGACCACCAGGACAGCGGGTCGAGGTGCCACGCCTCCTCGCCGCCCTCGATCACCTTGGTGACGCCGGGCAGATTGCGCAGCGGGGTCTTGGTCATCAGCGGGGTGATGGCGAACTTGTGCATGAAGGTGCCCGCCTTGGCCGTCTCGGTGATGGACCGGCCCGCGTTGGCCAGTTCGGCGCCGCCCTCCACCACCGACCTGGCCTTGACCGCCGTCTTGACCCCCATGACGACGCCCTTGCCCGCCTTGGTGGCGGTGCCGACGAACGGGATCGCGCCGACGCCGTCCAGCGCCAGCGTCGTCCAGCTCACATCGGCGCCGCCGAGCTTGGCCAGGCCGTGCGCGCCGACCGCGACCAGCGAGGCACCGGCGGCGCCGGCGCCCAGCGCGGCGGACAGCGGCGGGCACCACATGGTGGCCAGCGCGGCGATGCCCAGCACGGCGGAGGCGGCACCGGCGATGTCACCGATCTTCTTGAGGATGTCGGCGTGCTTGGTGGCCCAGTCCTGGATCTTGTGGCCGAGCTTCTTGAAGCCGTCACCGAGCTTGTCCCAGAAGCTGGTGGACGGGGCGTTCTGGTTGGCCTTGCGCAGCGCGCCGGCCGTCCGGTCGGCATCGTCCTGGTGGTGCTCCAGCAGCTCCTTGGCCTGCTTGACGATGCCGTCCAACTCGTCCTGGATCGCGTCCAGATCGCGCTGGGCGGTCTCCAGCTGGTCGCCGGCCGCCTGGAGCTGCTGCTGGGCCGCCTTGAGCCTGGCGTCGGCCGCCGCCAGCTGCTGGGCGTCCGCGAAGTACCGGCCGCCGAGCCGGAAGTCGGGGTTGCCCGCCGCCTGGTTGTAGCCGGCGGTGGCCTGGTCGGCGCGGCTGCGGGCCGCGTCCAGCCGCTGCTTGGCGTCGGCGGCCCGCTGCTCGTACTGCTTGGCGGTCTGCTGGTAGGACGCCAGCTGCCTGCTCCAGGAGTCCAGCTGGGTGCCGGCGGTCTTCAGGGCCTGCACGCTGTCGTCCAGGTTCTTCGGCAGCTCGCCCACCTTGCCGGCGAACGCCTCCGCCGCCGCGCCCTCCCAGGCGCTGCCACTGCGGCCGAGGGAGGTCAGGGTGCGGTGGGCGCTGTCCAGCGCGCCGGCCGCCGTGTTCAGCTGGGTGACCAGGGCGTCCACATTGCCGATGTCGCCCGGCGCGGGGTCGAAGCCCAGCGCGGGGAAGTCGTGCTCGCCGCTCACGCCGCCGCCCCTCCGGCCAGTGCGTCGCGGATGGCCTGCTCGGTGGCCGCGTAGCAGGTACGGGTCTCGCGCAGCCGGGTGGCGATCTGCTCGGTGCCGTCCGCGATCTTCTTGATGGCGTCGTCCCAGCTGTCGTGGAACTCGTCGCAGGCGTGGTCCAGCGCCTTGCTGCCGGTGGTCTTGGGACCCGTGTCGCGCATGGCGTCGAGCGCCGTACGCATGTCCTGCTGACCCTGTTCGAGCTGCTGGAGCAGCCGGTCGAGCCCGTTCAGCTCGACGTGGAAGTAGTCCCCCATGAGGCCCCCGCTCCCCTGCCGTTCCGGAATCGTGCGCACAGGCTACCCGCACCGACCGACACCGTCCCGGGGCGGCGGCCACCGGATGTCCGCCGCCCCGGAGCCGCTAGTTGACGTCCGGCACGGTGGTGTCGTTGCGCAGGGCCTCGAAGACCTGCTTGGCCTTGGCGTCGTCCCAGGCCACCGAGGAGCCCTCGGAGGTGGGCAGGCCGGGGTTGGAGATCGGGACGGTGATGGTCTTCCCGCTGCCGCCGCTGACGCCCTTCATGGCCCAGAACATCGACGTCAGGTCGAACAGGCCGCAGTCCTTGTCGACCACCAGGGTGCCCAGGCCCGAGCTGATCGTCGGGTAGAGGGTGAACGGGTTGGCGATGGTGCCGGGGGAGGCGGCCTCGTCCGCGATGGCGGCCAGGAACTGCCGCTGACGCTTCATCCGGCCCAGGTCGCCGGTGCCGTCCACATAGCGGGAGCGTACGTACTTCAGCGAGTCGGTGCCGTTGAAGTGCTGGCAGCCCGCCTTGAAGTCCGCCCCGGACTTCTTGTCCTTCATCGCCTTGTCCAGGCACATGTCCACGCCGCCCAGCGAGTCGACCAGGTCGCGGAAGCCGGCGAAGCCGATCTCGGCGTAGTGGTCGATGTGCAGCCCGGTCGAGGTCTCCACCGTCTTGACCAGCAGCGGGGCGCCGCCGATCGCGAACGCCGCGTTGATCTTGTGCTTGCGGGCCGGGATGGTGCTGCTCGGCTTGTCGCTGTCCGGGTGCGCGGGCACGGTGACCCAGGAGTCGCGCGGGATGGACAGCATGGTGTTCCCGTGGTCACCGATGTGCAGCACCATCATCGAGTCGGTGCGCTTGCCCGGTGCGCCGAGACCGGTGTGCAGGTCCTTGGCGTCCTGCTTGGTCATGCCCTCACGGCTGTCCGAACCGACGATCAGCCAGTTGGTGCCCTTGCCCGAGCCGGGCCGGCCCGCGTAGTCCTGGAGCACGTCCTCGCGGCGCAGCTTGCCGTCCGCCCAGAAGTAGGTGCCGACGCTGACCACCAGCAGCGCGCAGACCAGCGCCAGCACGGTCACCTTGATCTTGCGGCGGCGCGGCCAGCGCGAACGCCGGACCGGACCGGTCGGCGGCCGCCCGGGGCCACCCGGGCCACCCGGGCCACCCGGGCCGCCGGGACCGGCCGGGCCGCCCGGCTGCTGCGGCACCGGCGCGCCGTACGGCGGGCGCGGCGGGGCGGCGCCGGGGCCGCGCGGGTTGAGCCCCGGCGGCAGCGGCGGCTCGGCGGCGGTGGGCGCCGGGGCGCCGTACCCGCCGCGGGCCGGGCCGCCGGGCGCCTGCGGCGGCGGGCCCGGACGCTGCCCGTACGGCGCCCCGGGGCGGCGCGGCCGCTGGACGTGGGGCATGGCCCGGGTCGGGTCGGCGTCACCGCCGCCCCCGTAACCGCCGCCGCCCTGGCCCTGCTGCGCGCCGCCGCCGTTGCGGCCGTCCTGCCACGAGTTCATGCGGGAAGGATGCCCCATTCGGGGGGAGTCGTCGCACGCGGGTGGCGTGCTGTAGCAGAGTTGATGCAGCCATGGGACCAGGCGGAAGTATGTTCACCTGCCGGGACGATCCTTGACCGCTTCGAACAGCGCGTGTTTGCATGTTCGCATGGTCAAGCGTTGGACTCTCACGCGTCGGCGGCACGTCGATCTCGCGCGTGTCTCCTGCGCCCTCTGTCGCGCCACCCGCTGACACCCGCCGGTCGCCGACCACCGCGCCCCGGCGCTCCGCAGCCGCTGCCCCGCAGCCGCCGCTCCGCCGCCCGCCTCCGGGCAGCCCCCTTCCCCGTGCCCGTCCCGCCGGGCACCCTTCGCCGTGCCCGCACGCCGCCGCCACCGCGCCGAGGCGTGCCCCATCATGAGGTGAAACCCATGGCCACCGTCCTGTCCGTCTCCGGAAGCCCCTCCCGGACCTCCCGCACCGCACGGCTGCTGCGCCACGTCGTCGACGCGCGCCTCACCGCCGCCGGGCACACCGTGCTCCCACTGGACGTGCGCACCCTGCCCGCCGAGGCGCTGCTCGCCGGCGACACCTCCGACCCGGCGCTGGCCCGTGCGCTGGAACTGTTCGCCCGAGCGGACGGCGTCGTGGTCGGCACCCCCGTCTACAAGGCCGCCTACTCGGGGCTGCTCAAGGCCCTGCTGGACGTGCTGCCGCAGTACGCCCTGGCCGGCAAGGCCGTACTGCCGCTGGCCACCGGCGGCTCCACCGCGCACGTCCTGGCCATCGACTACGCGCTGCGCCCGGTGCTCTCCTCGATGGGCGCCGGCCACATCGTGCAGGGCTGGTTCGTCCTCGACCGCCACATCCTCGTACGGGAGGACGGCACCACCACGCTGGACGGCGACACCGGGGCGCTGCTGGGGCCGGTGGTGGACGCCTTCGCCCAGGCCCTGGTCCGTGGACCGGTGCTGGCTGCGGCGAGCTGACCCCGAGGCCCTGCCTTCCTCCCCCTAGGGGATGGGGGCAGGGCTCCCCGTACGACCACCGAGTCGGCGGTTCCTCCCGCAGGCTGACTCGCGCCCGCCGTCCGCGCCTTAGCGTCGTAGTACCTCCCCGCCCCACCACAGCAGGGCCGCTCCACCACGACAGGTGGGGAAAACCCCCGGTCCGAGAGGCCCGTGCGCACCATGTCGCCAGGTGTGCCGCCTCCCGCAGGCTGGGTGGTGTTCGAGCAGGACCACGACCAAGGAGACAGCAGTGACGACGGCAGCAGCCCACTTCGGGGCCCAGACGGCCGGTACGGCCGGGGGTGCGGTCGGTGGTGCGTCGACCAGCGCCGCCGCCGCGCGACAGGTGACCAAGGCATACGGCACCGGTGAGACCCGGGTGACCGCGCTGGACTCGATAGACGTGGACATCGCACGCGGGCGCTTCACCGCCATCATGGGGCCCTCCGGTTCCGGCAAGTCCACCCTGATGCACTGCCTGGCCGGTCTGGACACGGTCACCTCGGGGCAGATCCGGATCGGTGACACCGAGATCACCGGCCTGAAGGACAAGCAGCTGACCCGGCTGCGCCGTGACAAGATCGGCTTCATCTTCCAGGCGTTCAACCTGCTGCCGACGCTCAACGCGCTGGAGAACATCACCCTGCCGATGGACATCGCCGGCCGCCGCCCCGACAAGGCGTGGCTCGACCAGGTGGTGGAGACCGTCGGCCTCGGCCCCCGGCTGAAGCACCGGCCGACCCAGCTCTCCGGCGGCCAGCAGCAGCGCGTCGCGGTGGCCCGCGCGCTGGCCGCCAAGCCGGAGATCATCTTCGGTGACGAGCCCACCGGCAACCTCGACTCCCGGGCCGGCGCCGAGGTGCTGACCTTCCTGCGCCGCTCGGTGGACGAGCTCGGCCAGACCATCGTGATGGTCACCCACGACCCGGTCGCCGCAGGCTACGCGGACCGGGTGCTCTTCCTGGCCGACGGCCGGATCGTCGACGAGATGGCCGCCCCGACCGCCGACGCGGTCCTGGAGCGGATGCTGCGCTTCTCCGCCGCCGACACCCGGGTGGCGGCCGCCGACGGCCGCCGCGCCGGCTGAGGGGCCGACACCGCCATGATGCTCAAGACCTCACTCAGAAGCTTCTTCGCCCACAAGGGCCGGATGGTGCTCTCGCTGGTCGCCGTGGTGCTCTCGGTGGCCTTCGTCTCCGGCACCCTGGTCTTCACCGACACCGCCACCGCCACCTTCGACCGGCTGTTCGCCGCCACCGCGGCCGACGTCACGGTCAGCCCCGCGGACCAGACCAGCGTCGGCGGCCAGCAGAACGGCGGCGGCCGGGCCCGTACGCTGCCCGACACCCTGGTCCGCACGGTGGCCGCCGAGCCCGGTGTGAAGTCCGCCACCGGCGAGGTGTCGGTGGAGGGCATCACCATGGTCAACCCGGCCACCGGCAAGGCCGTCACCGCGGCCGGCGGCGGCCCGACCATGGCCAACAACTGGTACGAGACGCCCAACAGCGCACTGAAGATCACCTCCGGCAGCGCCCCGCACGGCGCCGGCCAGGTGCTGCTGGACGCGGACACCGCCGACAAGGCCAAGCTGAAGATCGGCGACCCGCTGCGCGTCATCACCGCGATCGGGGACTACCGCACCACCATCTCCGGCATCGCCACCTTCACCACCACCAACCCCGGCGCGTCGCTGGTCTTCTTCGACACCCCGACCGCGCAGCGCGAACTGCTGGGCCGCAGCGGCGTCTTCACCGCCGTGGTGGCGTACGGCGACGGCAGCCGCACCGACGACCAGCTCAAGGCGGCGGTGGCGGCCAAGGTCGGCGGGGGCTACCAGGTGAAGACGGCCGCCGAGTCGGCCGCCGACTCCAAGGCCGACGCGGGCGGCTTCCTGGACTTCATGAAGTACGCGATGCTCGGCTTTGCGGGCATCTCGCTGCTGGTCGGCGGCTTCCTGATCATCAACACCTTCTCCATGCTGGTCGCCCAGCGCACCCGGGAGATCGGCCTGATGCGCGCCCTCGGCAGCAGCCGCAGCCAGGTCAACCGCTCGGTGCTGGTCGAGGCGCTGATCCTCGGCGTGCTGGGCTCCACCGTCGGCCTGGGCGCCGGGCTGGGGCTCGCGGTCGGCCTGATCGAGCTGATGGGCAAGGCCGGGCTGAACCTGGACGCCTCCCAGCTGGTCGTCAAGGCGACCGTACCGATCGTGGCGTACGCGGTGGGCATCGTCATCACCGTACTGGCCGCCTGGCTGCCCGCCCGCCGGGCCGGCCGGATTTCCCCGATGGCCGCGCTGCGCGACCACGGCACCCCGAGCGAGGGCGCGGCCAACCGCATCCGGGCCGCCGTCGGCCTGGTGCTCACCGCCGCCGGAGCGCTGGCGCTGGTGGCCGGGGCGAAGGCGAGCAGCGCCGGCACCGGCGGTTCGCTGCTGGGCCTGGGCGTGCTGTTCACCCTGGTCGGCTTTGTGGTGATCGGCCCGCTGCTGGCCGGCGTGCTGGTCCGGGTGCTGGGTGCGGCGCTGCCGTCCCTGTTCGGCCCGGCCGGGCGGCTCGCCCAGCGCAACGCGCTGCGCAACCCGCGCCGCACCGGCGCCACCGCGGCGGCGCTGATGATCGGCCTGGCGCTGGTCACCGGCACCGCCGTGATCACCTCCTCGATGGTCTCCTCGGCCAGCGGCCAGATCGACCGGTCCGTCGGCGCCGACTACATCGTGATGGCGAACAGCGGCGGCCTCAACGCGGGGATGGTCAAGGCCGTCACCGACACCCCCGGGCTGGACCACGTGAGCCGGCAGAAGCAGGTCTCCGTACTGATCACCAGCCCGGACGGCAAGCGCGAGGACACCGACGTCAACGCGGTCAGCCCGACCTACGGCAAGGACCTGCGGGTGGCCACCGTCGCCGGTGACTTCGACGCGGCGCTGCGGCACGGCATGTCCGTCGACCAGGACTACGCCGACGCCCACCACCTCAAGGTCGGTGACCCGCTGAAGGTCGCCTTCGACGGCGGCTCCACGCAGACGCTGCCGATCACCGCGATCACCGCCGAGGACAGCAGCCTCTACGAGGGCGAGATGTACATCGGCCTGGCCACCGTCGAGCGGGCACTGCCCGCCGACCTGCTGCCGCAGGACCTGATGCTCCTGGCGGGGGCGGCCGCCGGCAGCGACGCCGACCAGGTGTACGCGGCCCTGCAGAAGTCGCTCCAGGACTACCCGCAGCTCCAGGTGAAGAACCAGGCCGACTACAAGGAGCTGATCCAGAAGCAGGTCGACCAGCTGCTCTACCTGGTCTTCGGGCTGCTCGGCCTGGCGATCGTCGTCGCGGTGCTGGGCGTGGTCAACACGCTGGCGCTGTCGGTGGTGGAGCGGACCCGGGAGATCGGCCTGCTGCGGGCGATCGGACTGTCACGGCGGCAGCTGCGGCGCATGATCCGGCTGGAGTCGGTGGTGATCGCGGTCTTCGGCGCGGTGCTGGGCACCGGCCTCGGGCTGGCCTGGGGCACGGCGGCGCAGCGGGTGCTGCGGACCCAGGGCCTGGACACGCTGACCATCCCCACCGGCACCATCGCGGCGGTCTTCGTCGGTGCGGCGGTCGTGGGCCTGCTGGCGGCGCTCTTCCCGGCCTTCCGCGCTTCGCGGATGAACATCCTGGGGGCCATCGCCACCGACTGACCGGTCTCCGCCGGGCGGGGGGACGGCCCCGCCCGGCGGAACGGGGGAACGGGGGAACGGGGGAACGGGGGAACGGGGGAGGACGGGGGAGGACGGGGGAGGGGAGCGGGGGAAGACGGGGGAACAGGGGAGCGGCCCCGGTGCGCTTGACGCGCACCGGGGCCGCCGTCTTCGCGCGGGCGGCGCCGGGCTCAGCGGCAGCGGGTGGCCCGGGGAGCGGCGCCGGCCGGGGGAGGGGCGGCGGGGAGCGGCTCGGGGGCGGTGTAGTCGGCGCCCGCGACGACCTGCATCACCGGGCCGAGCCCGGGGGCCGGGATCAGCAGGGCGCCGGGCAGCGCGGCGGCGACGGTCCGCACCGACTCGTCCCAGCGCGGGTCGTAGCGGACCACGGTACGGGCGGTGCCCGGCCCGGTGGCGGCCCCGGCCAGCCCGGTGGTGGCGAAGCCGTCCCGGCGCAGCTCCCGGTCGACCCGGGCGCCGAGCCCGGGGTCGCCGGTGCCGTTGAGCACCTGGAGCCGGATCAGCCTGGGCGGCACGGCGTGGGCCGGGCCCACCGCGTCCTGGGAGCGGGGGCCGGGCCCGCAGCGCGGGGCGTCCACCCGGCCCCCGGGGTGCCCGCCGCCGTGTCCGGTGTGCAGCAGCCCCCAGCCCGGTCCGGCGAGCACCAAGCAGGAGGCGGCGCCGGCCAGCCACATCGCCGGGCGCCGCCCGCGCGGGGCGGCCGGTCCGGGTGGCGGCGGGTCCTCGGGCATCCCCGGGAGGGTACGGCCGGCCGGTCGGCGGCGCGGCGGTACACGCCGTACGGGCCGGGGCTTGCACCACTTCGGGGGAAACGTTCCGCTTCTGCGGGGCGCCGACCGGTCCCGTACGCCATCCGGCGCAGCGGCCGGGGTCCGTCACCTGTACGGTTGGCGCGATGAGCGCCAACACTGCCGAGGAGCTGCCGGCGGTCTCCGTGATCATGCCGGTGCTCAACGAGGAACGACACCTCAGAACCGCTGTCCGGCACATCCTGGAGCAGGAGTACGCCGGCGGGCTGGAGGTGGTGATCGCGCTCGGCCCGTCCACCGACCGGACCGACGAGATCGCCGCCGAGCTGGCCGCCGAGGACCCCCGGGTCCACACCGTCCCCAACCCCACCGGCCGCACCCCGGCCGCGCTGAACGCCGCCATCCGGGGTTCGGGCAACCCCGTGGTGGTGCGGGTCGACGGCCACGGGATGCTGACGCCCGGTTACATCGCCACTGCCGTCCGGCTGCTGGACGAGAAGGACGCGGCCAACGTCGGCGGGATCATGCACGCCGAGGGCGAGACCGCGTGGGAGAAGGCCGTCGCCGCGGCCATGACCTCCCGGATAGGCGTCGGCAACGCCGCCTTCCACACCGGCGGCGCGGCGGCCCCCGCCGAGACCGTGTACCTGGGCGTCTTCCGCCGCGAGGTGCTGGAGAAGCTCGGCGGGTACAACGAGGAGTTCATCCGCGCCCAGGACTGGGAGCTGAACTACCGCATCCGGCAGGACGGCGGGCTGATCTGGTTCACCCCCGAGCTGCGGGTCTCCTACCGGCCCCGGCCCAGCGTCCGGGCGCTCGCCAAGCAGTACAAGGACTACGGCCGCTGGCGGCGGGTGGTCACCCGCTACCACCGGGGCTCGGTCAACCTGCGCTACCTCGCCCCGCCCGCCGCGCTGACCGGCGTGGTCGCCGGGCTGGTGCTGGGCGCCGCGCTGCACCCGCTGTTCCTGGTGGTCCCCGGCGGCTACGCCGCGGCGATCCTGCTGGGCTCGCTGCGCGAGGGCCGCGGGCTGTCGCTGCGGGCCCGGCTCCAGCTGCCGGTGGCGCTGGCCACCATGCACATGTGCTGGGGCTGGGGCTTCCTGACCTCGCCGCGCTCGCTGGCCCGCCGGGTGATCGCCTCCCGCTCCCCGGAGCCGGGCGCCGTCGGCGGGAGCCTCGCCGACCGCTGAACCTCCACGCTCCGGCCGCCCCGGCTGGGTACGCTCGCGCCATCCACACAGGCGGCGGGAGCGGAAGGGGCGGCCGGAATGGCGCACAGCGGAGTGGGCGGCCCGGTACGCGTCCAGCCGAGCGCGGACGTCGACGAGCGCGCCCGGATCGGCGCGGGCACCGTCGTCTGGCACCTGGCCCAGATCCGCGAGGACGCGGTGGTCGGCCGGGACTGCATCATCGGCCGGGGCGCCTATGTCGGGCCCGGCGTGCGGCTGGGCGACCGGGTCAAGCTCCAGAACCACGCCCTGGTGTACGAGCCGGCCGTGGTCGAGGACGGCGTCTTCGTCGGCCCGGCGGTGGTGCTCACCAATGACCTCTACCCCCGCTCGGTCGACCCGGACGGCAGGCTCAAGCGCGGCGACGACTGGGACGCACGCGGGGTGACGCTCCGCCGGGGCTGCTCGATCGGCGCCCGCGCGGTGCTGGTCGCCGGGGTGACGGTCGGCCGCTGGGCACTGGTCGCGGCCGGCGCGGTGGTCCACCGGGACGTCCCCGATTACGCCCTGGTCGCCGGGGTGCCCGCCCGCCGCCTCAAGTGGGTCGGCCGGGCCGGCGAACCGCTGGAGCCGCTCCCCGCCGCCGGGGACGGCGCCACCCGGTGGCGCTGCCCCCGCACGGCGGCGGAGTACATCGAGCGCGACGGCCTGCTCACCGAGGCGTGAACCGCCGCGCCCGGCAGGGGGCCCGGCAGGTGCGTCAGTAGGTGTAGATGCCGCCCTGCGACACCACGTGCATGCAGTCCTTCTCGGCCGAGCTCTGGGCGACGACGGTGGTGGGCAGGGCGCCGGCCTTGGGGATGTCCTTCACCGGGTAGGTGGCGCCGGTCGTCCAGTCCGCGCCGATCACCAGCTCCGGACCGCCGCCGGACGCGGACTCGCGCAGCGCGGAGGCGGGCAGCTTCAGGGCGGCGGCCACGGCCTGCGCCTCCGCCTTGTGCTCGGCGCTGAAGGTGATCGTCGTACTGGGCTGGGCGGGCGCGTTGCCGGGATTGCCCACGGCGGCCTTGCCGAACCCGGCGGACTTCAGCTCCTCCGCGAGGGCGGCGGCCCGTCCCTGGGCGGTGGTGCTGTTCCGGACGGTGACGGCCACCGACGCCTTGTCGACGTCGGTTGCGGCGTTGCTCGCGGTGGCCGACGCGGAGGCGGCGGGCTTGGCCTTCTTCTTGCCGAACTTGTCCAGCGGGACGTCGGACAGCAGCATCTGCCAGACCGGGTCGGCGTTCTGCTTGTCCAGGATCACCGTCGCCTTGGGGTTCTGCGGGTCCGGCAGGGTCGGGATGGTGAGCGTGGTGATCCGCTTGGTGGGCACCTTGCGCAGCTCGGTACCGAGGTCGTAGAGCTTCTTGATGGTGTTGAGGCCGTCGTCGGGCTTGATCGCCTTGGTGGCCGCCTCGGCCAGGTCCATCAGCTTGGCGGGGTTGGTCAGGGTGCCGTCCGACTTCAGCGAGCGCACCAGGGAGCTGAGGTACATGTGCTGCGCCTTGGTGCGGTTGAGGTCGCTGCCCCAGGCGTCGCGGGTGCGCAGCCAGAGCAGCGACTGCTCGGCGTTGAGGACGTTGTCACCCTTGGGGAGCTTCAGCCCGGTACCGCCGATTCCGCGTACCTTGCGATCGTACATGTTCATGTCGACGCAGACATGGACCCCGCCGACGGCCTGGGCCATGTCCACCACGCCGCCGAAGTCGATCACCATGAAGTGGTCGATCTCCAGCCCGGTCAGCGCGGACCAGGTGCCGAGGGTGCACCCCGGGCCGCCGTGTGCCAGTGACTCGTTGATGCGCCGGTACGGCGCCTCCGGATAATCCTTGCCGTCCTCGTCGTGGCACTCCGGAATCGTCACCATGGTGTCGCGCGGAATGCTGATCAGCGAGGCGTTGCTGCGGTCGGCCGACACATGCAGCAGCATCTGGACGTCGGCCAGCGGGGGGTCGCTCGCGAGATTCTTGCCGCCGCCCAGTTCCTGGGCGCGCTTGGTGGCGCGGCTGTCCGATCCGATCAGCAGGATGTTGATCGGCACCTGCCCGAACGCATTGGGCGCGGTGCGTTTCCCCTCCACGTCGGAAAGGTTCTTCTTGGAGGTCTTGATATTGCTGTTGAGGTGTTGGTAGTAGAGCCATCCGGAGCCGGTGGCGAGAACGACGCAGGTGCCGGCCCCGATGGCGATCGGCTTCAGATAGCGCTTGATCCCGGTCTTGGGCTTGCGGCGGCTGCTGTGGGCCGCCCTCGACGATCTCCTGGACCGCTGGGCGGGTATCGCGCCGGCGTCCTCTCCCGCCGGGGCGTCCGCTCCGGGAGTCTCGGGCGTACCGCCGACCGGGGCGGCGGTGTGGTCATGCCTGGCCATGGCGGACGGTTCACCTTCTCGGGGGAGGAAACGGGCACGGCTCCGGGCGGCCGCTATCTTTCCGTAACCTACCTTTCGAAGGCGTTTCGTGCACACGGTCCGGGGAATGAATACGGCAATAACCAGCTATGACTCAGATCACATGCCCCGCTGTGCAACCTTCTCGGCCATGGAATTACTCAGGGGCTTCTCAGAAAATGCTGCACATCGCACTCGGCCGACTACCAGCTGTAGATGTAGTGGCCGGTGCGGTCCTTCTGCATGTTGACCGCCATGCACTGGTCCTTGTCGGACTCGGCGTTCTGGGAGACGGCGGTGGTGGGGAGCGCGCCGGCCTTGGGGAGGGTGGCGCGGAAGTCGGTGCCGCTGCTCCAGTCGGTGCCGATCACCAGCGTGGGGTGGTCGGCGGTGCCGGAGACCTGCAACTTGGCCGCCGGCAGGCCGATCGCCGCGGCCACGGCCTGGGCCTGGGCCTGCTGGGCGGCCGGGTATTCGATGGCGGTCACCTCGGCGGGGGTGGGGTCGGTGTCCACGACCGCCCCGGTGAAGCCCTCGGTGATGAGGAAGTCGGAGAGGGCCTTCGCCCGGTGGGTGACGCCGCCGCCGTTCCTGACCGCGATCCGTACGGCGGCCTTGTCCACGGGCGCCTTGGTGGGCGCGGCGGACGTGGTGGCCGTGGGCTTGGGCTTGCCGTTCTTGTCCAGCGGGATGTCGTTGGCGATCATGTCGAAGACGCGGGACGCGTCGGGGGCCGGCTGCACATGCGCCTTGTCCGTGGGGATGTACTCGAACGGCATGGTGGCCATGGTGAGGCGGTTGGTGGGGACCTTGTTCATCTCCCGGGCCAGTTGCGCCAGCGAGACCAGGCTGCCCAGGTCGTCGTCCACGGTGAGTGACTTGGTCGCCTGGTCGGCGAGGGCATTGAGCTTCAGCGGGTTGGCCAGTGTGCTCTTGGACTGCATCTGACGGGCCAGCGAGTTCATGTAGAGGTGCTGGGCGTGGGTCCGGCCGATGTCCGTGCCGTCCTCGAAGGCATGCCGGGTGCGCAGCCACTCCAGGGCCTGCACGCCCTGGATGGTGGTCGTGCCCTCCTTCAGCTTGAGGTGCGAGCCCTCGACGTGCTTCTTGCCGTACTTGTCGGTGTAGGCCTGGTTGTCGCTGACATTGTGGTCGACGCAGACCGGAACCCCTCCGACCGCGTCGGCCATGTCCACCACACCGCCGAAGTCGACCATCATGTAGTGGTCGATGTGGATATGGGTCAATTGCTGCCAGGCTCCGACCACGCAGCCGGGCCCGCCGTTCCCCAGGCTGGCGGTGATGATCGCCCGCATTGCCGAGTAGGACTGCTGGGTCCGGGGATCGGTGCAGGCGGGTATGTCGACCACCGTGTCACGGGGAATGCTGAGCACCGAAGCGTTGCTGCGGTCGGCCGAGAGGTGCAGCAGCATCTCGACGTCCGCGTGCGGGGGGCCGCTGTCGCAGGCGCCGCCGAGGGCGCAGTCCCGCTTGTCGCCCCGGCCGTCCGAGCCTATGAGCAGGATGTTCAGCGGCGTCTGGCCGAAGGCGTTCGCCTTGGATTTCGGCACGTCCACCGTGCTGGTATTCAGGGCGCCGTGCCGGATATTGCCGTTCAGGTGCTCGTAGTAGAGCCAGCCGGAAACGGTCGAGAGGACGACGCAGGAGCCCGCCGCTATGGCCACCGGCTTGAGAAAGCGCTTGGCGCCCTTCTTGGGTTTCCGCCGGCTGGTCCGGGCCCGCCGGTGTGCCGCTGGGGTTCCCTCGGTGGGGTCTTTCGGGTCCATTGGGACGGTTCACCTCTACAGCCGGGGGTCTGGTCGCTCGATTGCGCAACCTACCTTTCGTTTCGGCAATGGCGCATGGGTTCGGGGAATGACGGTGTGATACCGGCCGTGATTCGAATCACGGCCGGTTGCGTACAACCTTTTTCTCGGTCGATCGACCGACGGCGGCCGGTGAATCGCTGCGGAATACAGCGACTCGTCACCGATCGCTTGTCACTTGGCGCACACGTCGGTGTCGTCCGCCTCGACCCGCTGGAGGTTGGAGGGGGCGACGGTCGGGGCGGTCAGCGGGACGCCGGGGCCCTTGAAGTCCTTGCCGAGGACCAGCAGCATCGGGTCCATCGCGCCGGTCCCGTACGTGGTGGTGGCCTTCAGCTGGGCGGCGGGCAGGCCCATCGCGGCGGCCAGGGTGCGGGCCTGGTCGGCGTGGTCGGGCGCGTAGTAGAGCGTGGTCTTGTCCGTCGGGTCGAAGTTGGAGCCGTTGCTGCTGCGGATGAAGCCCTGGGTGTTCTGCATCCACTCCACGGTGGACTGGGCCTGGCCGGTGACGCCGCTGCCGTTCTTCACGGTGACCCGGACGTCGGCCGGTGCCGCCTTGGTGGCGGCGGGCGAGGTGGTGGCGGCGGGCGAGGCCGACGCGGTGGCCTTGGGCTTCACCTTGGTCAGCGACTTGTCGGCGGCGACCATGCTGAACAGCTGGCCGGCGTCCGGGTCCTTGACGATGAGCCGGTTCTTGTCCTCGGGGTCGTCCAGCACCGGCACCGTGGTGAAGGTGATGTGCTTGGTGTCCACGGCGCTCAGGTCCAGGGCCAGGTCCTTGAGCTTCAGCACACCGGCGATGTCGTCGTCCACGGTGAGCGCCTTGGTGGCGGCGTTCGCCAGGTCCCACAGCTTGCCGGGGTTGGTCAGCGTGCCGTCGCTCTTGACCTTGCGGATCAGCGCGCTGATGAACTGCTGCTGGAGCGGGATGCGGGTCAGGTCGCCGCCGAGGCCGACCGCATGCCGGGTGCGGACGAAGGCCAGTGCCTCGTCACCCTGGATGACGTGGGTGCCCTTCGTCATGTTGAGGTGGGACTGCTTGTCGACGATGTCCTTGCCGGCGCAGACCTCGACACCGCCGACCGCGGTGGAGATGGTCTTCACCGCCTCGAAGTTGACCTCCACGAAGTGGTTGATGCGGATGCCGGTCAACTGCTCGACGGTCTTCCAGGTGCAGCCCGGGTCACGGCCGTCCTGCCCCAGGCTGGTGTTGAACATCGCCCGCTGCGAACCCGGGATCACCTTGTCCCCCGTCTTGCAGTCCGGGATCGGGACCATCAGGTCGCGGGGGATGGAGATGGCGGTGGCGTTGGTGCGGTCCGCCGAGACATGGAAGACGAAGGTGGTGTCGGCATGGCCGACGCTGCCCGCGTCACCGTACTTCTTGCCCAGGCCCTCACGGCTGTCGGTGCCGATGATCAGGATGTTGACGGCCTTGGTGGGGCCCTTGGGGCGGTTCGCCTCGTCGCCGAGGTCGACCTTGACGCCGGTGATGTTGCCGTTGAGGTGCTGGTAGGCGAAGTAGCCGCCGGTGCAGCCGGCCACCAGGACGAAGCCGCCGACCCCGGCCGTCCACTTCAGCATCCGGCGGCTGCGGGCGGGGTTGCGGCTCGCCTTGCGGCGGGCGGCCCGGCCGCCGGTGACGGCGCCGGAGGACTCCGGCGCGCCACCGCGCGCGCGGCGGGCGGCCGCGCGACCGCCGCTCTGGGAGGGGATGCCGGAGGCGGCGGCGGAGGCGGCGGCGGAGTCGGGCGCGGCGGCGGGATCGGGAGCGGCCGCAGCCCGGCGCCCGGCCGGGACGCCCTGGCCGGGCACGCCGGGCCGCTGCGCACCGGCCGCCGGGCCGTCCACGTTCAGCCGGTAGCTGCCGGTGGCCGGGTCGAGGACCCACTGGTCCGCCGGGTCGGCGCCTTCCGGCCATTCGGGACCGGCGCCCGAGGCGCCGTGCGCACGGCCGTCTCCAGCGTTCACGGTTGAAACCCCTCCGCCTTGCCGGTCCGCGCTCCCCCAGCGCGAATGAGTCCTTGTGGTTTCCCTGCTGCGGCCCGCCCCTGCGGGACCGCCGCCCGGCGGGCCTGCCGGACCGACCGGGCACACACTAGCTGCCTAGTTGAGCGCGTCGGCAGGCGCGTGACAAATCCCATACTGGTCATATCGGTCAAACCGCATCAGATCGCTGACGATTCTCAGGGAACAGGGTCACTGCTTGTCGCAGATGTCCTGATCTGCCGTTCGGCCGCTGAACGAGGGTTCGTCGCTGTCGGACGCCTTGACCGCCTTGTCCCGCTGCCCGCCGTCGTCGGCGGAGGCGTCGTCCGTCGTCACCCGCACCGGCCGGTCGTCGTTCAGCGCCTTGAACAGCTGGTCGGCCAGCGGCTGCACCAGCTGGTCCCGGTTGTGGTCCGGCGGGTACGGCTCGCGGGGCGCGGTGAGGAAGGCGACGTTCTCGGCCGGTATGGAGCGCAGGCTCTCCGCGAGGTCGGACAGCGCGCCGAGCGAGCTGAGCCCGGGGTCGGCCGTGATGGACGAGGTCGCGGCGTCCAGCAGCGGCCACAGCTTGGTCGGGTTGAGCAGCACCCCGTCCGACTGCACCTTCTTCACCAGCGAGCTGAGGAACTGCTGCTGGCGGCCCATCCGCTCGGTGTCGCTGCCGTTGCCCAGGGTCTCCCGGACCCGGACGAAGCCCAGCGCCTGCTCGCCGTTGAGCTTGTGCGGCCCGGCGGGCAGGTCCAGCTTGGCGTTCCGGTCGTGCACGTCCTGGTTCAGGCAGACCTGCACCCCGCCGACCGCGTTCACCATCTTCTTGAAGCCGGTGAAATCCACGATCAGATGGTGGTCGATCCGGATGCCGGTGAGGTCCTCCACGGTGCGGATGGTGCAGGCCGCCCCGCCGAACTCGAAAGCCCAGTTGAACTGCACGAACTGCTTGTGGGTGTACGAGCCGTCGGACCGCTCGCAGCTCGGCACGGTGACCATCGCGTCCCGCGGGATGGAGACCGCCACGGCCCGCTTCCGGTCGGCGGAGAGGTGCAGCAGGATCGTGGTGTCCGAGCGCTGACCGCCCGCCTCGCCGTACTTGCCGTTGGCGCCGCTGCGGTCGTCGCTGCCGATCAGCAGGATGTTCTCGGCGTTGTACGTCTTGGGGTCGGGGTTGCGGGTCGGCCGGGCGGACTCCTGGTGCTGGAGTATCCGGTTGGTGGCGATGTCGGTGGTGATGTTGCCGTCCAGCCTGCGGTACGCCCACCAGGCGGTGCCGGCCCCGGCCACCAGCAGCAGCGCCAGGGTGCCGGCTCCGGCGGCGAGCAGCCGGCGCCGTCTGCGGCGGCGGTGCGGCGCGTCGGGGTCGGCCGCTTCCGGCTCCGGCGCGGTGGCCGGCTCGGCTGTCGGCTCGGCGTCGGCGGTGGCCGGCTGGGGGGCCGCGTCCGGCTGGGGGTCCGCGTCCGGCTGGGGCCCGGGTATCGGGTCGGCCGTCGGTTCGGCCGTCGGTTCGGGGGCGGCCGCTTCCGGCTGCGGCTCGGCGTCGGGGGCGGCCGGAGTCGGGCGCTCCGGCGGTTCGGGGGTGCCTGAAGAGGTGGACACGTCGGTACTCGATCCCCCTGTGCGTCAGTGTGCAGTCGGCTGCCCCGCGCGGGGGCCGGGTCTGCCCGGCAGGTCTGCCGTGTCAGACACACAGCCGAATCACAAGGTTGCACGGCCGTTCGAACCCGTACCGTCCGAATCCACGGCCGTTCCGGGCGGCGCCCACCCCCCGCAGGCGCCGCCCGGACCGCTCAGCCCAGCCGCAGGGTGACCCGCTCGGATTCGGTCCGCCGCTCCCACTGCTCGGTCGACAGCCCCTCGGAGTTGCGGCACAGCACCACCGAGGCGCCCGCCGCCAGCGGCGCGAGCAGCCCGGCCTCCAGGCCCTCCCAGTCGTCGTACGAGAGCGTGCTCAGCACCCGGTCCCCGGGGCCGAGGCCCAGCCGGGCGGCGCCCGCGCGGGCGTGCCGCATGGTCTCGTCGCCGGTGAGCTTCAGCACGGTGCCGTCGTGGGCGATCTCCAGCGCGGGCGCGTCCGGGTCCACCGGTGAGTACGGCGCGAAGCGGTCGCCCTGCGCGGGCACCTCGGTGGCGTAGTCCAGGAAGCCGGACGGCCGCTGCGGGAAGCGCCCGCCGAGCGGGCGCAGCGCCAGCGCCACCCGTTCGCCGGAACACGCCTGGGCGGCCGCCAGGCCGTCCGGGCCGCTGACCACCAGGTCCGCCGCCTCGGGGTCGCCGCCGGGGGCGGCGGCAACCCCCACCGACCAGCAGGCCAGCAGCCAGACGGCGGTCTGCCAGTGGGCGGGCAGCAGCAGGGCGGCGCGGTCCCCGGGGTTCGCGTTCAGCTCGTCCTGGAGCAGGTTGGAGGTCTTGGCGACCCAGTTGTCGAACGTCCTGACGGACAGCTCGACTCTCTCCCCGGTGCCGTCGTCGTAGAAGGTGACCAGGGGGCGGGCAGGGTCCCCGTCGAGCGCGGATCGCAGCAGGTCGGCGGGGGTGCGGGCGTCGGCGGCGAATGTCGCAGTCATGGTGCGCCCCAGACTACGGCCTACGCCCGCCGCCGACGCCCCCGGGCACGGCATGGATTGGCGACGACGGCGCGGCTCGCCGGGCGTATCTGGCGGTTCGCCAGTTGAGGTGGCGTCATGTCGCATATGCGACCAATATCCCTTTTATGCGTCTTACTCACCTGACAGCACTGGGGGCCGGCTGCATCGCCGTCGTCGCCCTACAGAGTCTGCCCCCCGACGGACCCGCCCGGCCCGAGGCCCGTACCGGCTCCTCCCAGGGGGTTTCGGCGGACGCGCTCGGTGCCTCGCGGGACCCGGGCGCCGCGTTCTTCCTCCCGCTGACCGCCACCGGGGCCACCGTACGGACGGCCGCCGGACCGGCCAGGGTGCTGGAGGTGCCCGCCCAGCGCACCAAGCCCTTCTCGCTGCTCGGCGTCACCTGGGCCGACCCCCGGGTCGACCTGGACGGCACCGTGCAGGCCCGCACCCGGAACAGCCGCAGCGGCCAGTGGAGCGGCTGGCTCCAGGTGTCCGGCGGCTCCGACGACGCGCCGGACATCGGCTCCACCGAGCGGGCCGCCCCCGGCGCCCGTGGCGGCACGGCCCCGCTGTGGGCGGGCCCGTCCGACGGGGTGCAGGTCCGGGTGCTGCCGGGCCGGTCGCCGCTGCCGACCGGGCTGCGGGTGGACCTGGTCGACCCCGGCACCGGCACCCAGAGCTCGGTGGAGCCCCGGGTACTGCCCGAGGTCGGGCCCGGTCCGCTGGGACGGCGGCTCACCCGCCGGGAGTACACCGCCGACCGGCCCGCCATCGTCACCCGTGCGGGTTGGAAGGCGGACGAGAGCCTGATCAAGGGCAGCACTCCGGAGTACACCGGCACGGTCAAGGTCGTCTTCGTCCACCACACCGCGACCGGCAACGACTACGACTGCGCGGAGGCCGACGCGCTGATCCGCAGCATCTACCGCTACCACGTGCAGAGCAACGGCTGGCGGGACATCGGCTACAACTTCCTGGTCGACAAGTGCGGCACCCTCTACGAGGGCCGGTCCGGCGGCGTCGCCCGGCCGGTGATGGGCGCGCACACCCTCGGCTTCAACTCCGACTCCACCGGCATCGCGGCGCTGGGCACCTTCAGCGACGGCGAGACCCCGGTGAAGATGCTGGAGGCCATTGCCAGGCTCGCCGCCTGGAAGCTCGGCCTCGGCGGGCGCGACCCGCTGGGCAGCGCCGTCCTGGGCAGCAAGCAGACCACCCTGCGGGCGATCTCCGGGCACCGCGACGCCCTCGCCACCCAGTGCCCCGGCAACGCGCTCTACGCGGAGCTGCCCCAGATCCGCAGCGAGGCCGCCGAGCTCCAGGGCCGCTAGCCGGCCTCCGGGGCAGCCGGCTGGGGCCGCCCCGTACCCTGGGCGGTCATGACCACCCAGCCGCCCGCCGCCGCGCCCGGCCCGGCCCCCGCCGGGCCGCGCCGCACCTGGCGGCCCGCGTACCCGGTCGACCCGGGGCTGGTGCTGGGCTTCCTCTGCCGGGGGCCGGGCGACCCCGCCTACCGCACCGCACCGGACGGCGCCGTCTGGCGGGCCTCCCGCACCCCGGCGGGCCCCGGCACCCTGCGGGTGGCCGCCCGCCCGGCGGAGGGCGCCGTCGAGGCGCAGGCGTGGGGGCCCGGCGCGCAGTGGCTGCTGGACCGGCTGCCGGCGCTGCTGGGCGACGGTGACGACCCGGCGGGCTTCGTGCCCGACCCGCGCCACCGGGTGCTGTACGACGCCCACCGGCGCCACCCGGGGCTGCGGATCGGCCGCACCGGGCTGGTACTGGAGTCGCTGGTGCCGGCCGTGCTGGAGCAGAAGGTCACCAGCGACGAGGCGTACCGGGGCTGGCGGCTGCTGCTCCAGCGGTTCGGCACCCCGGCCCCCGGTCCGGCCGCCGCGTACGGCTCGCCGGTCGCCCGGATGCGGGTGGCGCCCGCCGCCCGGGACTGGGCGCTGGTCCCGTCCTGGGAGTGGCACCGCGCCGGGGTGGACGCCAAGCGGGCCGGGACGGTCGTGCGCGCGGCCCGGCTGGCGCCACGGCTGGAGGAGGCGTCCGCGCTGGACCCCGTCGCCGCTGCCGCCCGCCTCACCGCCGTACCGGGCATCGGCCCGTGGACGGCGGCGGAGACCCTCCAGCGCAGCAACGGCGACCCGGACGCCGTCACGGTGGGGGATCTGCACCTGCCCAACACCGTCGGCTGGGCGCTGGCCGGGCGGCCGCGCACCGACGACGCCGGGATGCTGGAGCTGCTGGAGCCCTACCGGGGCCACCGCTACCGGGCCTGCCGGCTGATCTGCCTCACCGGGCTGCGCGCCCTCCGGCGCGGCCCGCGCCTGGCGCCGCGCGACTTCCGGGCGATCTGAGCGGCGCCCCCCACCGGCGCCCCCCACCGGCGCCCCCAGCCGGTGTCCCGGCCGGTGTCCCGGCCGGTGTCCCGGCCGGCGCCACGGCTACCCGGCATTATCACGGCGAAACGGGCGTTTCGCCTGTCGGGGCAGGGGCAGCCGACCAGTGAGGCGGTGACCGCACCAACGCGGTCCACGGAACCGCCGCCCGCACCGTGAGGAGTGATTCGGCGTGACGACCGTCGAGCAGTCGATCGACGTGGACGTCCCGGTCCGCACCGTGTACAACCAGTGGACCCAGTTCGAGGAGTTCCCCCGCTTCATGGCCGGGGTGGAGCGCATCGAGCAGCGGACCCCCACCCTGACCCACTGGCACACCAAGATCGCCGGAGTGAGCCGCGAGTTCGACGCCCAGATCGACGAGCAGCGGCCGGACGAGCGGATCGCCTGGCACAGCGTCGGCGGCAAGGGCCAGGCCGGCGTGGTCACCTTCCACCGGCTGGGTGACAGCAGGACCCGGGTGATGCTCCAACTGGACTACGAGCCGGAGGGCCTGCTGGAGCAGGCGGGCGACAAGCTCGGCATGGTCAAGGGCCGGGTGGACGGCGACCTGAAGAAGTTCAAGGAGTACATCGAGTCGCGTGGCACCGAGAGCGGCGCCTGGCGCGGCGAGGTGTCCGGCGGCGCCGACCGGCCGGCCACGGGCCGGCAGCCGGGCGTCGGCCACGGCCTCCGCCCCGGGCAGGCGGGCGGCCCCGAGGAACCGTACGACCCCTACTCCGACCCGCGCGACGACGGCCTGCCGCCGCGCTGACCGGGGCCCGCAGACCGCTCGGCCGCAGGTGACCGCTGGTACGGGCACCAACCGGTCGCCCCGACGTTCGGCCGAGCCCCGCAGTCGGCCCGCCGTTTCTCCCCCCACGGCGGGCCGGCTGCCCCTTGTCCGGGCTGCCCCTTGTCCGGGCCGCCCCCTGTCTGGCTGCCCTCAGCGCACCTGGACGAACGCGTCCACTGGCCGCTCCGGCCGCTGCGGCGGCACCGAAGCCGGGCGGCCGACCGCCACCGCACCCATGGCGTCCCAGCCGTCCGGCAGGTCCAGCGCCTGGCGGACGGTGTCCCGGCAGAACATGGTGGACGACACCCACGCCGACCCGTAGCCCTCCCCGGCCAGCGCCACCAGCAGGTTCTGCACGGCCGCGCCCATCGCGACCACGAACATCTCCCGCTCGGCCGCGCCGCGCCGCAGGTCCGGGTAGTCGTGCGCGCCCTCCGCCACCAGGCACGGCACCACCAGGTACGGCGCCCGGCGCAGCACGTCGCCGCGCCGGGTGCGGCGGTTGATCCGGCCCTCGTCCCAGCCGTCCAGCTCCCGCAGGTCGGTCTGCCAGGCGTCCAGCATCGCGTCCAGCAGCTTGCCGCGCGCCGCCTCGCTCTCCAGCAGCACGAACCGCCAGGGCGTGGTGTGGTGTGGCGCGGGCGCGGTCACCGCGGCGGCCACCGCCCGGCGTACGGCGCCCGCGTCCACCGGCTCGTCGGTGAAGTCCCGTACGGTGCGGCGCAGCGCCACCGCCTGCCGGACCGCCTCCGAGGTGCCGAGCCGGAACATGTCGTCCGCCGCCGTGCGGACCAGCGCCCGCGCGCCGGGGCCGTCCTCGGCGGTGGTGACGCCGGGCAGGCCGCGCAGCACGGCGACTGGTACGCCCGCCGTCTTGCCCTTGACCAGGTCCCCGGCGGCGGCCAGTTCGTCGGCGGTGGCGACGACGGTCACCGCCAGCGCGTTGCCGTGGCTGTCGGTGCGGCCCCGGTGGTCGTCCAGTACGGCGATCCCGGCGGCGCCGATGGCCACATCGGTCAGGCCGTTGCGCCAGGGGCGGCCGAAGGTGTCGGTGACCACCACCGCGACCTCGGCCCCGGTGCGGCGGCGGATGCCGTCCCGCAGCGCGCGGGCGGAGGCGTCGGGGTCCTCGGGCAGCAGCAGCACGGTGCCGGGGGCGGTGTTGGAGGCGTCCACCCCGGCCGCCGCCATGACCAGCCCCTGCCGGTTCTCCACGATCCGGGTGCGGCCGCGCCGGGCGACCACCCGTACCGTCTCGGCGTCGATGGCGGCCTCGCGGTCGGCGGCGGCCACCAGGCGCCCCTCCGCCTTGCTGACGATCTTCGAGGTGACCAGCAGCACATCGCCGTCCCGCAGGCCGGGCAGCCCGTCGGCGGTCGCGGCCTCGGCCACGGCGGCGGCCAGGTCGTCGCCCGGCCCGATCTCCGGGATGCCGGGCAGGCCCCAGACCGTGTACGAGCTCGTCGGGGCCGCAGGAGCGTCCGGAGTCGTCGGCGTGTTCGGGGTCACCGCCGCACCTCCGCCGCCAGCGCGAGCGCGGTGCGGGCCATGGCGGCGGTGGCCGCCGGGTCGGTCATCAGCAGCGGTACGGCCCGGCAGGTGATCCCGGCCGCCTCCACGGCGGCCACCGCGCCCGCGTCGGCGGTGTCCACCAGCCAGCCGTCCAGCAGCTCGGCGCCGTAGTGCCGGGCCACCGCGTCGGCGGTGGACTCCACGCCCACGGCGGCCAGCACCTTGTCGGCCATGCCGCGCACCGGGGCGCCGCCGACGATCGGGGAGAGCCCCACCACCGGCGCCGCCGCCCCGGCGACGGCCGCCCGGATGCCGGGGACGGACAGGATGGTGCCGATGCTGACCACCGGGTTGGACGGCGGGAAGAGGATCACATCGGCCTCGGCCAGCGCCTCCAGCACGCCGGGCGCGGGCTTGGCGTCCTCCGCGCCCACCGGCACGATGGCGTGCGCCGGGACCCCGGCGTGCAGCCGCACCCAGTACTCCTGGAAGTGCACCGCCCGGCGGCCCTCACCGCCCTCGCCGTCGATCAGGATGTGGGTCTCCACCCGGTCGTCCGACATCGGGATCAGCCGCACCCCCGGCTGCCAGCGGGCGCAGAGCGCCTCGGTGACCGCGCTCAGCGGATAGCCGGCGCCGAGCATCTGGGTGCGGACGACATGGGTGGCGACGTCGCGGTCGCCCAGCCCGAACCAGTCGGGCCCGACCCCGTACGCCTTCATCTCCTCCTTGACCGACCAGGTCTCCGCCGCCCGACCCCAGCCCTGCTCCTCGTTGATGCCCCCGCCGAGGGTGTACATCACCGTGTCGAGGTCCGGGCAGACCTTCAGCCCGAAGAGGTGGATGTCGTCGCCGGTGTTGCCGATGACGGTGATCTCGTCGCCGGGGGCGACGGCTGCCTTGAGGCCGCGCAGGAAGCGCGCGCCGCCGATCCCTCCGGCCAGTACCACGATGCGCATGCGGCCATCCTCGCAGGCGCGGGTGCCGGACTCGGCCGGACGGGGTCGGTCAGGCGGGTCTCGGTCAGTCGGTCTCGGTCAGGTCGGTGCCGGTCCGGTCGGTCGGTCAGACGGTTTCGGGCGCGCCCTGCCGGACCACGGTCGCGGGGTACGGGTTCATCTCCACCAGCCCGGGGGAGTAGACGTGCACGCTGACGGCCGGCTCCAGCGAGGCGTTGACCACCTCGTGCACATGCCGCCCCGCCCCCGGGCCGGGCCGGTGCGCGCCGGGGAGCACCCGGGTGCGGCCGGGCCGCAGGGTGCGGACGCGCCGGCCGTCGCCGCCCATCGAGCGCTCGGCCAGCTCGCCCCGCACCACCGTCAGCACGCCCGCCGAGGCGCCGTGGTCGTGCAGCCCGGTGCCCTGGCCGGGCAGCCAGCTCAGCAGCCACACCTCATAGCCGGGCCCGGTCTCCAGCCGGGCGTACCAGCGGGTGAGGGCGTCGTAGCGGACCAGCGGCTCCCAGCGGGCGCGGTCGGCGGCGATCCGGCGGGCCAGCGCGGCGAAGCCGGCCACGGTGGCGGGGTGCCGGGGGGCGTTGTCCACGGCCAGGTGCGGGAAGGCGAGCGGGTCGCCGGCGATGCTGAGGTCGCTCAGGCCGTCGGTCCAGGGGCCGCGTGCGGTGGCGGCGGGGGAGGTGGCGTTGCGGTGCACGGTTGTGGTCCTCGCGGAGGCGGTCGCAGGGGTCCGTCGCAGCGGCCCGGCCGCGGGGTGGTGCTCGCGCGGGGTCCGGGCGCGCCGGTACGGGGGCCGGGCTTGCGGGGCTGACTCGGCGTGCGCCGGGAGAACGTCGGACGGGTCCGGCCTACCGGCTCAGGACCGCCCGGCTCCTGCGGCGCGATGCGCTACTGACAGCAGGAGCGGGGACAACACAGCGCGCTGGCGGCACGACGGAGCTCGACATGGAGGCTCCGGTAGGCGATACGCACTGACATGCTGCCAAGGAGACCCCGGTCCGGGGATCGATGTCAACTCGTCATCCGCACGGTCAGCCCACGTCACTCGATCGACGGATCTGCCGGGCAGCGTGTTTGCGTGCCGAGGGGGCCGGGAAGCAGCGCCTCACCAGTGCCGACCGTCCGCTGTCCGGCTGTGATCCGCGTCGCCCCTCGCCGTTGTCCGGCAACCACAGGGGGCCGGTGTTCGTCCAGTGTGGTGAGTGGCACCGGGTCGGAGGCGGGCTGCACCCCCCGAACGAAGATTCCGGTTTGCCCTAATATGCACACTATTCGTGATCCCTTGGTTCCGGGGAGTGAATCCGCAGCCCAATACCAGAGCTCGGCTTGACTGAGCCAGAGTGACGCACTTGTAATTTCACTCGTGTCGTTCAGCCGCACTGGATAACGGCAGCATCACGGGGAAGCTGAAGAGGGGCTAGGAGGCGCGCCACATGAGCGAGCTCTTTGAGCTGATGATCGGTGAGGACACCGAGGAGGAGCTCGGCTGGCAGGAGCGTGCCCTGTGCGCCCAGACCGATCCGGAGTCCTTCTTCCCGGAGAAGGGCGGCTCGACCAGGGAGGCCAAGAAGGTCTGCCTCGCCTGCGAGGTGCGCTCCGAATGCCTGGAGTACGCACTCGCCAACGACGAGCGGTTCGGAATCTGGGGCGGCCTCTCCGAGCGGGAGCGCCGACGCCTGAAGAAGAGCGCAGTCTGACGGACCGGCAGCACCGGCACGACCCACAGCAGCGCCCCGCCCCCGCGGCGGGGCGCCGCCATGTCCCGGCTCGGGCGCCCGCAACCGTCCAGCACCCGCACCGCGGACCGCGACCGCGCCCGGAGCCGTTAGTGTGGTGCGCCATCCGGAGAAGCGTCGTCCGGACCGCGCACCGCCGCCCCGGGCAGACCGTCCCCCGTCGCCCGGCGAGCACCGCGCGCAACCTGCCGTCCATGCGAACCGGGGCCCGCTCACGCGATGACTGCCTACAGCCACACCCGCCCGCCGGCCTACCCGCGGCACCTGGTCACCGCGGTCGTCGTCGCGCACGACGGCGCCCGCTGGCTCCCGCAGACCCTTGAAGGACTCCTCGGCCAGGACCGCCCGGTCCAGCGCGTCGTCGCCGCCGACACCGGCTCCGCCGACGCCTCCCCCCGGCTGCTCGCCGACGCCCTCGGCGACAACGTCCTGCACCTCGCCCGCCGCACCGGCTTCGGCACCGCCGTCGGTGAGGCCGTCCGCAGCACCCCGCCGCTGCGCCCCGACCAGCTCCCGTACAGCCTCGCCCCGGCCGGCCGCGCCCCGCAGCAGCCCGGCGACCCCTACGGCGACCCGCTCGGCGGCCCCGCCGACCCCGGCGGCGAGCAGTCCGGCCGCTCCGGCGAACCCGTGGAGTGGCTCTGGCTGCTGCACGACGACTGCGAACCGCGCCCCGACGCGCTCCGCCGGCTGCTCCAGGTGGCCGACTCCATGCCGTCCGCCGCCGTGATCGGCCCCAAGCTGCGCAGCTGGTACGACCAGCGGCAGCTGCTCGAAGTCGGCGTCAGCATCGCCCACTCCGGCCGCCGCTGGACCGGCCTGGACCGCCGCGAGCAGGACCAGGGCCAGCACGACCAGGTCCGCCCGGTGCTCGCCGTCTCCACGGCGGGCATGCTGATCCGCCGGGACGTCTTCGAGCAGCTCGGCGGCTTCGACAAGGCACTGCCGCTGATGCGCGACGACATCGACCTGTGCTGGCGGGTCAACGCCGCAGGCCACCGCGTCGTCGTCGCCCCGGACGCCGTACTGCGGCACGCCGAGGCCGCCAGCCGTGAGCGCCGCCCCATCGACTGCTCCGCCGCCCATCCGCACCGGGTCGACAAGTCCGGCGCGGTCTTCACCCTGCTCGCCAACTCGCGCGGCCTGCTGCTCCCGTACCTGGTACTGCGGACGCTGCTCTCCACCGTGCTGCGCACCGTCGGCTACCTCGTCGGCAAGGCCCCCGGCCAGGCACTCGACGAACTGGCCGGCCTCGGCCATGTGCTGCTGCGGCTGCCGGTGGTGCTCGCCGCCCGGGGCCGCCGCGCCAAGAGCCGGAGCGCCGGAGCCCTCGACCACCGCAGCCTCTTCCCCGCCCCGGGTTCCACCCTCCGGCTCGCCGTCGAACAGGCCGTCAGCGCGCTCGGCGCGGGCCGCAGCGACGAGTCGGGCGCGGGCAGGCACGGCAGCGCCGAGACCGGCCCCACCGACGACGACGCCGACTTCCTGGAGATCGAGCAGTTCGCCCGGCTCAAGCGGATCGCCCGCCGCCCGGCCCCGGTGCTCTTCGCCGCGCTGCTGCTCCTGGCGCTGATCGCCGGGCGTGACCTGCTCGGCAGCGGCAGCCTGCTCGGCGGCGCCCTGCTGCCCGCCGACGGCGCCCGTGGCCTCTGGCACGCGTACGCCGACGCCTGGCACCCGGTCGGCGCCGGCTCCGGCACCACCGCGCCGCCCTACCTGGGCGCGCTGGCCGTGCTCTCCTGGCTCTTCCTGGGCAACGCCGACCTCGCCGTCACCGTGCTGCTGGTCCTCTCGGTGCCGCTGGCCGGCGTCTCCGCGTACCTGGTCTCCCGGCCGCTGATCGAGTCCCGGGTGGTCCGCGCCTGGGCCAGCGCCACCTACGCCTTCCTGCCCGCCGCCACCGGCGCCCTGGCCCAGGGCCGGATCGGCACCGCCGCGCTGGCCGTGCTGCTGCCGCCGCTGGCTCGGGCCGGCGCCGTGGCGGCCGGGCTCGGCATCCGCCGCGAGACGGCGGCTCGGGGCGGGCGGCCCGGCTGGCGCAGCGTCTGGACGGCCGCGCTGCTGCTCACCCTGGTCACCGCCTTCGTCCCCGTCATCTGGGCGCTGGCGCTGCTGCTCTGCGCGGCCGCGCTGCTCGCGGCGGTGCTGCGCGGCGGCGCGTACGGCAGCGGCGTCGAGGCGCTGCGGCGGCTCGGGCTGCGCTGCCTCGCCGTGGTCGGCACGCCGGTGCTGGTGCTGGCGCCCTGGTCGCTGAAGGTGATCGGCTCGCCCTCCCGGCTGCTGCTGGAGGCCGGGCTGCCGCAGGCGGCGGGCCGGCCGGCCACCGCGCTGGGCCTGGTCGTGGTCAACCCCGGCGGCGCGGGCACCCCGCCCACCCTGCTCTCGGCGGGCGTGGTGCTGGCGGCGCTGGCCGCGCTGCTGCGCGCCGACCGCCGCCGCGCGGTGCTGGCCGCCTGGGCGGCGGCCGGTGCCGGGCTGGTCTTCACGGTGGTGGTCGCCGGGACGTCGGTGACCTCGTACGACGGCTCGCTGCCGGTCGCCGCCTGGTCCGGGCCGGCGACCCTGCTCACCGGGATCGCGCTGCTCGCCGCCGCCTGCATCGGCGCCGACGGGGCGCAGACCCGGGTGGCCGGCATCGACTTCGGCTGGCGGCAGCCGGTGGCCGCCGTGGTGGTGCTGGCCGCCGTGCTGGCGCCGGTCGGTACGGCCCTGTGGTGGGCGGCGCGCGGCGCGGGTGAGCCGCTGCGGCGTACCAGCCCGGTGCAGGTCCCGGCGTTCGTCGCGGCCGAGTCCGGCACCGTGGACCGGACCCGCACCCTGGTGCTGCACGGCGACGCGTCGGGCGCCGCGGTCACCTGGGCGCTGGTGCGCGGCTCCGGGCTGCGGCTCGGTGACGCCGAGACCGGTACCCCGCTGCCGGGCCTCAACTCCCTGGTGGGCAATCTGCTGGCCGGCTCCGGCGGCGACCAGTCGGGCCGCCTGGCGCAGTACGCGGTGCGGTATGTGCAGGTCCGGGCGCCGCTGATCGCCAAGGTGCAGGACGTCCTGGACACCACGCCCGGCCTCACCCGGGTCAGCCGGGAGGGCAACACCGCGCTGTGGCGGGTGGACGGTGCCACCGTCGCCCGTGCCGTGATCACCGACCCGGACGGCAAGGCCACCGCCGTGCCGTCCGGCGCGATCGACATCCGGACCGCCGTCCCGGCCGGTCCCGACGGCCGGGTGCTGCGGCTCGCGGAGCGCGCCGACGACGGCTGGCAGGCCGCCGTCAACGGCAATGCGCTCACCCCGGTCACCCTGGACGGCTGGGCGCAGGGCTTCCAGCTGCCCGCCTCCGGCGGCACGCTGACCGTCAGCCACCGGGGCGGCGTGGTGCACACCGGCTGGATCGTCGCGCAGCTGCTGCTCGGGCTCACCGTGGTGGTGCTGGCGCTGCCGTCCCGCCGCTCCACCAACGACGACGACCTGCCGGAGGAGGAGGCCGCCGCGCTGGCCGCCGCCGCCGAGCCGCCGGCGCCGGGCAGCCGCCGGGCCCGCCGGCTGGCCGCCGCCGAGGGTGCGGGCGACGGCGCCGAGGGTGCTCCGGAGGCCATGGAGCCGCCGGCCGCGCCCGGCTACCCGGCGTATGTGCCGCAGCAGCCCGCCGAGGAGCCGTACCCGGCGGACTACGACCAGCAGCAGGTCTACGCGGGCGGCGTCGACCCCTACCCCGGCCAGGAGCAGCAGGGGTACGGCCAGCAGGGCTATGAGCAGCAGCAGGGCTACGGGCAGCCGGGGTACGGCCAACAGGAGTACGGCCAACAGGAGTACGGGCAGCAGGAGTACGGGCAGCCGGGCTACGGCAACCCGGAGCCCGGCCCGTACGGCTACGGCCGGCAGGCACCGCCGCCGCCCCAGCAGCCGCCCGGCTACGGCGACCACGACCAGGGCTACGGCTACGACCCGTACCAGCAGGGCCCGGCGGCCCCCGGGCAGGGCCCCGGCGGATACGGCTCGCTGGACCCGGACGACCCCTGGCTACAGCAGGGCGGCACCGATCCGTACGGGTCGCGGGGCGCCGGCCGTGACGGAAGCGGGAGCTGACGAGCGATGAGGACCTTGACCGCCAACCGCACCACCACCTCGCTGCTCGCTGCCGCCGTGGTGCTGGCCGCCGCCCTCGGCATCGCCGAGGTGCGCCCGCCCGCCGCCCCGGCCGCCGACGGCCCGCAGGGCACCACCCGGGCCCAGGTGGAGCGCACCTCGGCGGTGTGCCCGCAGCCGATGCAGGGGATGTCCGGCAGCACCACGTACACCGCGTTCACCCCGGCGGGTGGCACCTCCGGCGCCGCCTCGGGCGGTAAGGCCGTGCTCACCGAGGTCACCGGCGGGGCCGACGGCGGGTCCGGCGACAAGAAAGACACCAAGGACAAGAAGGACACCAAGAAGGACACCAAGAAGGACGCCAAGAAGGCCCCCAAGGCCGCCGCCGGGCCGCGCGCCACCATCGACAAGCCGGGGGCGCCGGTCACCGCCAAGGCGGCGAGCGGCGAGGACGCGCCCGCCGTGACGGCCGTCGCGGACGGCGCGCTGGCCCCCGGGTTCACCGTGCAGCAGACCACCACGGTCAGCGACAGCCGGGGCCGGGGCATCTCCGGGCTGACCTGCACGGCGGCCGGTACCAACTTCTGGTTCGCGGGCGCGAGCACCGGCAAGGACCGCGCCGACTACCTCGACCTCACCAACGCCGAGCGCCAGTCGGCCGTGGTGGGCGTGACGCTGTACGGGCCGGACGGCGAGATCGACACCGGCGAGGCGGGCGACATCACCGTGCCGCCGGGCGGTTCGGTGTCCCTGCTGCTCTCCACCCTCGCCACCAAGCCGGTGGCCGACCTGGTCGTCCAGGTGGCCGCGCACAGCGGCCGGGTGGGCGCCGCCCTGCACGCCTCCGACGGCAGCCGGGGCAGCGACTGGCTGCCCGCCGCCGCGGCCCCGGCCGGCACCGTGGTGATCCCGGGCCTGCCCGGTGACCTCACGGCGGCCCGGCTGGTGGTGGCCGCGCCCGGCGACGACGACGCCGACCTCAAGGTGCAGCTGTCCGGGCCGAACGGCTGGTTCGTCCCGGCGGGCAATGAGACGGTGCACGTCAAGAGCGGCATGCTGACCGCCGTCGACCTGGGCGCGCTCACCCGGGGGCAGGCGTCCGCGCTGCGGCTCTCCCCGAGCGACCCCAAGCACAACACCCCGGTGGTGGCCGGGCTGCGGGTCGACCGGGGCAAGGGCGCCGCCACCGACGCCGCCTGGCTGGCCGGCAGCGGCCCGGTGGGCGAGCGGGCCGACTCGGCGGAGAACCGGGCGGACGGCTCCACGCTGGTGCTGACCTCGACCGACCGGGCGGCCAGGGTACGGATCACCTCGACCGGCTCCGCCGGCTCGACCCCGGCCACCAAGGAGCTGGACATCCCGGCGGGCGCCACCGTGTCGCTCGCCGCCCCCAAGCCGACCGGCGGCAAGGGCGTCTTCGCCGTCACCGTGGAGACCGTCTCCGGCGGGCCGGTGGCTGCGGCGCGCATCCTGGCCACCACCGTGGACAAGGTGCCGATGTTCACCGTGCAGCCGCTGCGGGACGACCGCAGCACCGTGCTGGTCCCGCACACCGTGGAGGACCCGGCGATCCTCACTGCGGGCTGACCGGGTCAGGCGTCCGCGCGGGCGCCCAGCATCCGCAGCACCAGATCGGCGTAGCGGCGGCCGAGCTCCTCCGGGGGCTCGGCCGTCCGCTCGTGGTACCAGCGGGCGACGTCGATGCCGAGCGAGAGCACCGCGCGGGCGGCCGTCCGTACGTCGGGTATGTCGAAGACGCCCGCCGCGACCCCCTCCCCGATCAGGCCGCGCACGGCCTCCTCGATCCGGTGCCGCAGCTCGGCGACGGCGGCGTACTCGTCCGGGGGGAGCGCCTGGAGCTCGTACTGGACGATCCGGGCGACGGTGTGGGCGCGGGCGTGCCAGGCCGTGAACTCCGCCACCAGGGTGCGCATCCGGTCCGCCGGGCCGCCGTCGCCCGCCGCTGCCTCCTCGACCAGGGCGAGGGTGCTCCGGTGGCCGGTGCGGCTGATCTCGGAGAGCAGCGCGGCCTTGGAGGGGTAGTGGACGTACAGCGCCGCCGGGCTCATCCCGGCGGCGGTGGCGATGTCGCGGGTGGTGGTGGCGTGGTAGCCCCGGTCCGCGAAGGACTCCACGGCGGCCAGCAGCAGCCTGCGGGCGGCCTCGGGGCGCACCTCGGGCCACAGGTCGGCGGGGGTCGTGGCGGTCATGGCGGAAATCCTCGCAGACGGGCGGCGGCTCCGGGCCGGGACGAGCGGGTCCGGGGTTCCCATCCTGCGGGCCCGCTCCTATTCTGAGCAAGCGCTTAGTAAGCCGGTGGGTACGGGCGGCGGGAGGACACCGTGCAGGCATGGCAGGTGGCGGAGCTCGGCGAGCCGCGCGAGGTGATGCGGCTGGTGGACGGCGCCGAGCGGCCCGAGCCCGGCCCCGGACAGCTGCTGGTCCGGGTGCGGGCGGCGGCGGTGAACTTCCCCGACGCGCTGCTGTGCCGGGGGCAGTACCAGGTCCGGCCGCCGCTGCCGTTCACCCCGGGCATCGAGCTCTGCGGCGAGGTGGCCGAGCTGGGGGAGGGCGCGGCGGAGCGTGGGATCGCGGCGGGCGACCGGGTGATCGGCACGCCGCTGCTGCCGTACGGCGGGTACGCCGACCACGCGCTGCTGGAGGCCGCGGGGGCCTTCCCGGCGCCCGCCGCGCTGGACGACGCCGAGGCGGCGGCGCTGCACATCGGCCATCAGACGGCCTGGTTCGGCCTGCACCGCCGGGCCGGGCTGCGGGCCGGCGAGACGCTGCTGGTGCATGCGGCGGCGGGCGGCGTCGGCAGCGCCGCCGTACAGCTGGGCAAGGCGGCCGGGGCCACCGTGATCGGCGTGGTCGGCGGGCCGGAGAAGGCCGCGGCGGCCCGGCGGCTGGGCGCGGACCTGGTGGTCGACCGGCGGGCCGAGGACTTCGTGGCGGCGGTCAAGGAGGCCACCGGCGGGCACGGCGCCGATGTGGTCTTCGACCCGGTCGGCGGCGAGGCGTACCAGGGCTCCACCAGGTGCGTCGCCTTCGAGGGGCGGATCGTGGTGGTCGGCTTCGCGGCCGGTGCCGTCCAGGCGCCCGCGCTGAGCCACGCGCTGGTCAAGAACTACTCGATCCTGGGGCTGCACTGGGGCCTGTACAACACCAGGAACCCGCAGGCGGTCCGCGACGCCCACCGGGAGCTGTCCGAACTGGCGGCCGAGGGAGTGGTCCGGCCGCTGGTCAGCGAGCGGCTTCCGCTGGAGCGCGCGGCCGACGCCGTGCAGCGGGTCGCGGACGGCGCCACCACCGGCCGGATCGCGATCCTGCCGGACTGACCACCGCCGCCCGGCCGAGCGGTGTCACTCCTCGCCGTAGCGGGGGTCCACCGTGTCGGGGGAGAGGCCGAGCAGATCGGCGACCTGCTCCACGATCACGTCATGGACCAGGGCGGCGCGCTCGTCGCGGCCCTTGGCCCGGATCTCCACCGGGCGGCGGAAGACCACGATCCGGGTCGGCCGGTCCTTGGCGGCCGGGACCAGCCGGCCGAGCGGCACGGTGTCCCCGAGGCCGTCGGCGGGCTCCTGCGGCCCGGCGGGCGGCCAGGGCACCTCCTGCACCGCGAACTCCACCTCGCTCAGCTGCGGCCAGTGCCGCTCCAGCCGGTCCACCGAGTCGCGTACGAAGTCGTCGAAGACCTCGGAGCGGCTCAGCGAGATCGGCACCTGCGGGGGTGCCAGCGGCCCGCGCAGGCCACGGCCGTGGCGGTCGCGGCGCCGGGGACGCGGGCCGGGGAAGCCTTGCTGCGGAGACCTGTCCATATCAGGAGAGAGGGTAGTCGCCACCACCCGCCCAGTGGGGCATCCCGGGCGAGCCGACCCCGCCGGAGGGCCGCCGGGGCGCGCTCGGGCCCCCTTCCGGGGGTGTGCGCCGGGGGCGTCCGGCACGACACGTGGCGCCCAGGTGGGGGAGAGTCGTCGCGGCCCGGTCAGGAGTGCGGTACCGTCCATCGTCGTGAGCCCTGTACGTCGCTGTTCGCGGACCGCGTGCGGTCGTCCCGCCGTCGCGACGCTGACGTACGTCTACGCGGACTCCACCGCCGTCCTCGGACCGCTCGCCACCTACGCCGAACCGCACTGCTACGACCTGTGCGCCGAGCACTCCGAGCGCCTCACCGCCCCGCGCGGCTGGGACGTCGTACGGCTGGCGGTGGACACCGGCCCGGCCCGCCCCAGCAGCGACGACCTGGAGGCGCTGGCCAACGCGGTCCGCGAGGCGGCCCGGCCGCACACCCGCCCCGAGCGCGGCCGCGAGCGCCCCGCCGACCCGAGCGACCCCCTCGAAGTCGCCCGCCGCGGCCACCTGCGCGTCCTCCGCTCCCCCGACAACTGACCCACCCGGCCCCCCGGCCCCGGCCGCCGAGGGGCCGTGCCGATCGACAGTGGGTCGTCCACCGCCGTCACCGATGCGCCCCGACCTCCCGGCTGCCTGCTCTGCGGGGCCCCTGTGCCGGGTTCGGTCGGGGCCGCCGGCCTCCTCGCCACAGTGCCCTCCCCTTCCTGTCGCCTGGCCTCCGGATGCGCGCCCGGCTCCCCTGCGTTCCGTCGGCCGGCACCGGTCTCACCGCCCCGGCCTGTCTGCCGCCAAGCCTCGCCGCCCACCCGGCCCCTGCGCTGTTCCGCCCGGTCCGCAGCCGCCCCCACCCGCTGCGGCTGTCTGGTCTGCGGGGCCCCTGTGCCGGTCCGGTCGGGGCCGCCGGCCTCCTCGTCATAACTCCCTCCCTTTCCTGCCGCCTGGCCTCGGGACGTGTGCCTGGTCTCCTGCGTTCCGTCGGCTGGCACCGGTCTCACCGCCCCGGCCTGTCTGCCGCCAAGCCTCGCCGCCCACCCGGCCCCTGCGCTGTTCCGCCTGGTCCGCAGCCGCCCCCACCCGCTGCGGCTGTCTGGTCTGCGGGGCCCCTGTGCCGGTCCGGTCGGGGCAGCTGGCTTTCCCGCGACAGTGCCCTCCCCTTCCTGCCGCCTGGCCTCCGGACGCGCGCCCGGCCCCCCTGCGCTCCGTTGGCCGACACCGGTCCCCACCGGCCGCCGGGCCGTTCGGGCGCGCTCGTGGGGTCCGGATGCGCGACGCCGGGTAGGGGCAGTGCACCGGCGCTAGGATGAGCCGCATATCCCCTCAGATGGGACATTCTCGATGCCCACCTCCCAGGATGAGCGGCGCGGCCAGTCGCCCGATCCGTTCGACGGTGCCCGGTCGGCCGCTGCGGTGATCGGCGCGGACGGCACCGTCACCGACTGGAGCCCGCAGGCCGAACTGCTCCTGGGCCTCCGCGCGCCCGACGTGCTCGGCCGACCGGCCGCCGACCTGCTGGCCGCCGGGGAGACCATCGGTCCGGCGCGGGTGGCGGAGGTGCTCCGCGAGTGCGCCGAGTACGGCCACTGGGAGGGGCTGGCCCGGTTCCAACGAGCCGACGGCGACAGCGTCCCGCTGGAACTGCGCATCCTGCCGCTGCACCGGGCGGAGGGTGACGACGGCTGGCTGGCCCTCGGCCTCGCCGCGCAGACGCACTGGCAGGGCATGACCCGCCCCATGCTGGAGCACTTCTTCACCCGCACCCCGATCGGCATTGCGGTGCTCGGCCCCGACCTGCGCTACCTCTGGGTGAACGAGGCACTGGTCCAGCTCACCGCGACCTCCCGGGAGCGGCTGCTCGGGCGGCGGCCGACCGAGATCTGGCCGGGAGCCGACGCCGAGCGGATCCAGGCCGGGCTCCAGGAGGTACTGGCCACCGGGAAGGTGGTGATCGACGAGCCGTACCAGGGCTCCGTGCGGTCCGCCCCCGGCGGCGTCCGCTCCTGGACGGTGTCCGCCTTCCGGCTCGACGACCCGGACGGCGAACCGCTGGGCATCTGCTACGTGATCATGGACGTCACCGACCGCCGCCGGGCCCAGGCCAGAATGGCCCTGCTCAACGACGCCGCCGCCCGTGTCGGCAGCACCCTGGACGTCGGCCGGACCCTCCAGGCGCTGGCCGACATCGCGGTGCCCCGGCTGGCCGACGCCGTGCTGATCGACGTACTGCCCTCGGTCTTCAAGGGCGACGAGCCGCCCCCCGGCCCGCTCCCCGGAGACACACCGCTGCGCCGCGCTGCCGCCTGCTCGGTGCACGAGGGCTGCCCCGAGTCCACCGCCGCGATCGATGACCCGGTCGCCTTCTCGCTCAACTCGCCCGCCGCCCAATGCCTGGCCGACGGCCGGGGCCGCCTCCAGACGGACGTGGCCAACGCCGACTGGCTCGCGGACGACCCGGCCCGCGCGGCCAAGATCCACCAGTACGGAGCCTCCTCCGCCATGTGGGTGGCGCTGAAGGCCCGTGGCGTGATCATGGGTGTCGTCGCCTTCATCCGGCAGGAGGCAACCCGGGCGGTCTTCGACGAGGAGGACCTGCAACTCGCCGAGGAGTTCGTCGGCCGGGCCGCCCTCGGCGTCGACAACGCCCGCCGGTTCACCCGCGAGCACAACGCCGCGCTGGCCCTGCAACGCAGTCTGCTGCCGCACCGGCTGATCGGCCGCGCCGCCGTGCAGGTGGCCTCCCGCTACCTCCCCGCCGACGGACAGGCCGGCGTGGGCGGCGACTGGTTCGACGTGATCCCGCTCTCCGGGGCACGGGTCGCCCTGGTGGTCGGTGACGTGGTCGGCCACGGGATCGACGCGGCGGCGGCCATGGGCCGGCTGCGCACCGCCGTGCAGACCCTCGCGGACATGGAACTGCCCCCGGACGAGCTGCTGGCGCACTTGGACGACCTGGTCATCCGGCTCGCCGAGGAGGAGGCGGCCGACGCCGTCCTCGGCGCCAGCTGCCTGTACGCGGTCTACGACCCGGTGACCAGGGTGTGCACCATGGCCAGAGCGGCCCATCCGCCGCCCGCCGTGGTGAGCCCGGACGGCTCGGTCGTCTTCGCCGAACTGCCGGCCGGACCGCCGCTGGGCCTCGGCTCGCTGCCGTTCGAATCCGCCGAGATCGAATTGCCCGAGGGCAGCCTGCTGGCCCTCTACACCGACGGCCTGGTCAGGAACCGCGACCGCGACATCGACGCAGGCATGGACCGGCTGCGCGCGGCGCTGGCCGGGCCGGGCCGACCGCCGGAGGAGGTCTGCGCCCGGGTGGTCGACTCGCTGCTGGACGGCCGGCCGTCGGACGACATGGCCCTGCTGCTGGCCCGTACCCGGGGCCTGGGACCGGACGAGGTGGCCTCCTGGGACCTGCCCGTCGACCCCGCGATCGTCGCCACCGCCCGGAAGCTGTCGGCCCGTCAGCTGGAGACCTGGAGCCTGGAGGACCTGCTGTTCACCACCGAGCTGGTGGTCAGCGAGCTGGTCACCAACGCGATCCGGCACGCCGTCGGGCCGATCCGGCTGCGGCTGATCCGGCAGTCGGTGCTGACCTGCGAGGTCTCCGATGCCAGCAGCACCTCGCCCCGGCTGCGGCACGCCCGCACCACCGACGAGGGCGGCCGGGGCCTGCTGCTGATCGCCCAACTCACCCGGCGATGGGGCACCCGGTACACCCCCGAGGGCAAGATCATCTGGGCGGAGCAGCCGATCCCCGGCGAGCAGCCGCCCGCCGATCGCGGCGTCCCCGGCGAGGCGGCCGTCACCGACGGCTGACCCCGACCGCCACCCGCTGACCCAGGCCAGAGGCCCCGCTCGGCGGCGGAGGGGCACCGTCCGCAACGGGTAGTCTCTGCACCACGCGGGCAGCCGCCCGCGCTCCCGCCCGCCCGTCGGACGCCGAGGCACCGTCACCCGCCGGTGCGTGCGGCCCTCCGGAGCGGGGGGTCCCTGAGCCAGGATGCAAGTCGACCGTCGCGGCCCAGCCGCGAAGACCAGGGTGGAGCCGGAGTGCGCGACCTCAAGCAGATCGTGAAGGCGTACGACATCCGCGGCGTGGTCCCCGACCAGTGGGGCGAGGACGTCGCCCACGCCTTCGGCGCGGCCTTCGCCGAGGTCACCGAGGCGACCGCGCTCGTCGTCGGCCACGACATGCGCCCCTCCTCCCCCGGGCTGGCTCGGGCCTTCGCCGAGGGCGCGGCCGGGCGCGGCGCCGACGTGGTCGAGATCGGCCTCTGCTCCACCGACCAGCTGTACTTCGCCAGCGGCAAGCTCGACCTGCCCGGCGCCATGTTCACCGCCAGCCACAACCCGGCGCAGTACAACGGCATCAAGCTCTGCCGGGCCGGTGCGGCGCCGGTCGGCCAGGACACCGGCCTGGACCAGGTCCGCGAACTGGTCGAGAGCTGGACCACCGCCGACGGCACCGTCACCGTCCCCGCCCACCCGGGCGGCGAGCGCGGCACCCTCACACAGCAGGACCTGCTCCAGGGGTACGCCGACCACCTGCTCGGCCTGGTCGACCTCGGCGGCATCCGCCGGCTCAAGATCGCCGTCGACGCGGGCAACGGCATGGGCGGCCACACCGTGCCCACCGTCTTCGCCGGGCTGCCGGTCGACCTGGTGCCGATGTACTTCGAGCTGGACGGCACCTTCCCCAACCACGAGGCCAATCCGCTCGACCCGGCGAACCTGGTCGACCTCCAGGCCCGGGTGAAGGAGACCGGCGCCGACCTCGGCCTGGCCTTCGACGGCGACGCCGACCGGTGCTTCGTGGTCGACGAGCGCGGCGAGCCCGTCTCGCCGTCCGCCATCACCGCACTGGTCGCCGTCCGCGAACTCGCCCGCGCCCAGGCGGCCGGCGAGCAGCACCCCACCGTCATCCACAACCTGATCACCTCCTGGACCGTCCCCGAGGTGGTCCGCGAGCACGGCGGCGTCCCGGTGCGGACCCGCGTCGGCCACTCCTTCATCAAGCAGGAGATGGCCCGCACCGACGCGGTCTTCGGCGGCGAGCACTCCGCCCACTACTACTTCCGCGACTTCTGGCGGGCCGACACCGGCATGCTCGCCGCGCTGCATGTGCTGGCCGCCCTCGGCGGGCAGCGGCGGACCCTCTCCGAGCTGGTCGCGGCGTACGACCAGTACGCCGCCTCCGGCGAGATCAACAGCACCGTCCAGGACCAGGCGGGCCGCACCGCCGCCGTCCGCGCCGCCTACGCCGACCTGCCCGGGGTGACCACCGACGAACTGGACGGCCTCACCGTCGCCGGACCCGACTGGTGGTTCAACCTGCGCCCCTCCAACACCGAGCCGCTGCTGCGCCTCAATGTCGAGGCCCGCTCCGCGACCACCATGGAGAAGCTCCGCGACGAGGTCCTCGCCCTGGTCCGGGGCTGACCGGCACCCCGGCCGGTACGCTGAAGAGATCGCACACCCCCCGTACGCACGCACCTCCGGAGCCGCGCCGCATGAAGCTGGAACCCTTCCTGCTGGAGATCCTCGTCTGTCCGCAGTGCCGGGCGCCGCTGAGCGAGTCGGACCACGACGGCCGGCCCGAGCTGGCCTGCACGGCGGCCGACTGCGGGCTGGCGTACCCGGTGCGCGACGGCATCCCGGTACTGCTGGTCGACGAGGCCCGCCGCCCCGCCTGACCGGCTGCCGCCACCGCGCTCCGCAGCGGAGGGCAGACGGACCCTCCGCCATCCCCGGAAGGACCGGCGCATGCTGGACGACGCCCTGCTCGACGACCCGGCGGCGCTGGAGCGCGCCGACACCGACGGCGCACTGCTGGCCCTGGCCGGGGCGGGCGCCCGGGTGCGCCACGCCCTGCGCGCCGCCGACGAGGCGGGCCTCGGCCGGCTGCGGCCCGACGGGCGCCCCCGCACCGTGCTGGTCGCCGGACATGGCAGCGCCCTGACGGCCGGGGAGTTCCTGGCCGTGCTCGGCGGCGCCGCCTGCCCGGTGCTGCTGCTGGGCCCGGTGGCCGCGCCCGACGAGAACGGCACGGCGCTGCCCGGCGTCCCCGGCTTCCTCCTCGACCTGGGCTGGCAGCTGCCCGGCTGGCTCGGCTCCCTCGACCTGCTGGTCGTCGCCTCCGCCGACGGTACGGAACCGGGGCTGTGCGCACTGGTGGAGCAGGCGTACGTCCGTGGCTGCTCCGCCGCCGTGATCGCCCCGCCGGGCAGCCCGCTGGCCGACATCGGCCTGCGGACCCGCGCCCTCCCGCTGCCGTATGTCACCGCACCGCAGCACACCGGCGGCGACGAGGAGACAGCGGGCGCCGCACCCGAACGCGATCTGCCGCCCGAGGACCCGGGAGCGCTCTGGGCCTTCCTGGCCCCGATGCTCGCCCTCGCCGGGCGGATCGGCGTCGCCACCGCCGACGACCGCACCCTGCACGCCGCCGCCGACCGGCTGGACGAGGTCGCCGTCCGCTGCCGCCCGGCCGCCGCCGCGTACCTCAACCCCGGCAAGAGCCTGGCCGGCCGACTGGCCGGGGCGCTGCCGCTGCTCTGGGGCGACGGCCCGCTGACCGCCGCCACCGCCCGCCGCTTCGCCGCGCTGCTGGCCGACCGGGCCGGGCAGCCGGCCCTCACCGGCATGCTGCCGCAGACCCTCGCCGCGCACCGGGGCCTGTTCGCCGCCCGGTTGGGCGGTGGGGCCGACGCCGACGACTTCTTCCGTGACCGGGTGGAGGAACCCGACCCGCTGCGGCTCCAGGTACTGCTGCTGCGCCGGGTCACCGACGCCGTCCCGGTGGACCCGGAGGGCGAACCCGCCCCCGACCGCCCCGCCCCCGCCCAGGACCCGGCCGCCCTGCACCGGGCCGTCGCCCGCGCCCAGCACCTGGCCGAGGACCATGGGGTGGCGCTGGGCGAGGTGGTCAGCGCCCACGCCGATCCGCTGGAGGCGCTGGCCGAACTCGTCGGCCTCACCGACTTCGCCGCCGTCTACCTGGGCCTGGTCACCGGCCGGGCCGACGGCTGACCGACCCGCTGCGGGGGGTCGGCTAGGGTCGTCCCCGGGCGCCGCCGCGCGGGGGACCGGGCCGCCCCCGCCACCGGCCCCCAGACCGGAAGCCCGCGAGACCAGAGCCCCCAGAAGCAGCGCCCCCAAGACCAGAGCCCCCAGAAGCAGAGCCCTCCGACGCACCGCTCCCCGACGCAGGAAGAAGCAGCAGCGCGCATGGACCGCCTCGTGAACACCGTCCGCCCGTACGCCTGGGGCTCCACCACCGCCATCCCGGAGCTGCTGGGCCAGGAACCCACGGGCGAGCCGCAGGCCGAACTGTGGATGGGCGCCCACCCCGGCGCACCGTCGCGGGTCGACCGCGGCGACGGTGAGTGCTCGCTGGCCGAGGTGATCGCCGCCGACCCGAAGGCCGAGCTGGGCACCGCCACCCTGGAGCGCTTCGGCCCGACGCTGCCGTTCCTGCTCAAGGTGCTGGCGGCGGGTCACGCCCTGTCGGTGCAGGTGCACCCCACCCTGGAGCAGGCTCAGGCGGGCTTCGCGGACGAGGAGGCGCGCGGCGTACCGCTGGACGCCCCGCACCGCAACTACAAGGACGCCAACCACAAGCCCGAGATGATCTGCGCGCTCAGCGACTTCGACGGGCTGTGCGGCTTCCGCGCCCCGGCGGCCAGCGCCGACCTGCTGGACTCGCTCGGCATACCGGCACTGGAGCGCTGGACCGCCACGCTGCGCACCGCCCCCGAGGCCGAGGCCCTGCGCACGGTGCTCGCGGAGGTCCTCGGCACCGACCGCGACCGGGGTACGGCCATGGCGGCCGAGGTGGCCGAGGCGCTGGAGAAGGCCGCACTGGGCGACGGCCCGTACGCCGCCGACTGCGCCGCATACGCCGCCGCCGCCCGCGACTTCCCCGGCGACCCCGGGATCATCGCGGCGCTGCTGCTCAACCGGGTCCGGCTGCGACCCGGCCAGGCCATGTACCTGGGCGCCGGCGTCCCGCACGCCTACCTCAGCGGCCTGGGCGTCGAACTGATGGCCAACTCCGACAATGTGCTGCGCTGCGGCCTCACCCCCAAGCACGTCGACGTCCCCGAACTGCTGCGCGTGGTCGACTTCCGTGCCACCGAGCCCGCCGTGCTGAGCCCGTCGCCGGTGCCCGGGACGCCCGGCGAGGAGCTGTACCCGGCTCCGGTCACGGAATTCCGGCTCTCCCGCTGCACGGTGCGGGACGGCAGCCTGACGCTGGACGGCCGGACCCCGCAGATCCTGCTCTGCGCAGCGGGCGAGGCGGTGCTGACCGACGCTGCGGGCAGCACCCTCACCCTGGCCCCCGGCCGCTCCGCCTACCTGCCGGCCGACGGCACCGACGTCCGCGTCGGCGGCATCGGCGCGGTCGTCTTCCGCGCCACCGTCGCCCTCTGACCACCCGGGCGCACGGCCCCCGGGTGCCCCTCCTGGCCCAAGGGCAGCCCCGCCGTCAGCCACGCCCCGGGCGCCCGCGCAGCCGAGCGCCTTCCCCCCGTCCGCCGGGCGGGCCCTGATGCGAGAATGGCGCGCCACGGCGGGGACGACCCCGGTCGGTGCCGCGCCAGGCAGCGGCACCGCCCCACCGCCGGACGAGACCAGCAGGCCCCGCAGGGCCCGGCGGAAGGACCCGACCGCACCATGAGTGCAGCAGGCGGTACCAAGGCGATCGTGGCTGCCCTGAGCGCCAACCTGGCAATCGCGGCCAGCAAGTTCGTGGCGTTCGTCGTCACCGGCTCCTCCTCGATGCTCGCGGAGGCCGTGCACTCCGTCGCGGACTCCGGCAACCAGTGCCTGCTGCTGCTCGGCGGCAAGCGGGCCAGGCGGGCGGCCACCGAGGAGCACCCCTTCGGCTACGGCCGGGAGCGCTACGTCTTCGGCTTCCTGGTCTCGATCGTGCTGTTCTCGGTGGGCGGCATGTTCGCCGTCTACGAGGGCTACGAGAAGATCAGGCACCCCCACCCGCTGGACAGCTGGTACTGGGCCGTGGGCGTGCTGGTCTTCGCCGTTGTGGCCGAAGGGTTCTCGTTCCGGACGGCTGTCAAGGAGTCCAACCTCACCCGGGGCTCCCTCGGCTGGCACCAGTTCATCCGGCGGGCCAAGGCCCCCGAGCTGCCGGTGGTGCTGCTGGAGGACTTCGGCGCGCTGATCGGCCTGGTGCTGGCGCTGCTCGGCGTCGGACTGGCGATCATCACCGGCGACGGTGTCTGGGACGGCGCCGGCACCCTGTGCATCGGCATCCTGCTGATCGTCATCGCCCTGGTGCTGGCCGTGGAGACCAAGAGCCTGCTGCTGGGCGAGTCCGCCACCAGGGAGACCGTGGCCGAGATCCGTACGGCGCTCGTCGACCACGACACCGTGGTCGACGTCATCCACATGCGCACCCTGCACCTCGGCCCGGAGGAACTGCTGGTCGCGGCCAAGATCGCCGTCCGGCACGACGACACGGCCGCCGATGTGGCCCAGGCGATCGACGCCGCCGAGGAGCGCATCCGCCGGGCAGTGCCCATCGCCCGGGTGATCTACCTGGAGCCCGACGTCTACAGCGCCGAGAAGGCCGCCGCCGGCCCCGACCCCGAGGCCACCCCCGGTGGCCCGGACCCTGCTCCGCACACGCACTGACCGCAACGGCCGGGGGCCGGCGCCCTCGGCGAAGTGGCCAAAATCCCGGGAAGCCCGGTCCTGCGGCCGGGCCTTCGGTGTAGATTCGTGCCCAGAGCCAGACGTCGCTGCTGATGGCGGTCGATCGGACGGCGCGCGGTCCGCCGCACGCACCGGTCGAGGGAGAGAGGGCCTCCGACGGGCTGTGCTGGAGCGAGGGGACCGGTCCGCCGGACCCTGGGGACCACGGGTGCGCAACCCGTGAGGATCGGCGTGTCCGTCCGCCGGGCACCACCGCCTCCGTGATGCCGCGCACCCGCGCGCCTCGGCCCATCGCCGCAGCACACCGGACCAGCCCTTCGCACCGGGACCGACCCGGCGCGCCCGCACCGCCCCACAATCAGCGCGAGGAGCAGACGCATGGCTTCCCAGACCACCGGCGACTTCAAGGTCGCCGACCTCTCCCTGGCCGCCTTCGGCCGCAAGGAGATCCAGCTCGCCGAGCACGAGATGCCCGGCCTGATGGCGATCCGCAAGGAGTTCGCCGCCACGCAGCCGCTGGCGGGCGCCCGCATCATGGGCTCGCTGCACATGACCGTGCAGACGGCGGTCCTGATCGAGACGCTGACGGCGCTCGGTGCCCAGGTCCGCTGGTGCTCCTGCAACATCTTCTCCACCCAGGACCACGCCGCCGCCGCCATCGCGGTCGGCCCGCACGGCACGCCCGAGGCCCCGGCCGGCGTCCCGGTCTTCGCCTGGAAGGGCGAGACGCTGGAGGAGTACTGGTGGTGCACCGAGCAGGCGCTCAGCTGGCCCGGTGAGGTCGGCCCCAACATGATCCTGGACGACGGCGGCGACGCCACGCTGCTGGTCCACAAGGGCGTGGAGTACGAGAAGGCCGGCGCCGCCCCGGACCCGTCCACGGCCGACAACGACGAGTTCCGGATCATCCTGCAGCTGCTGAACCGGACGCTCGCGGAGTCCCCCCGCAAGTGGACCGAGGCCGCCGCCGCGATCAAGGGCGTCACCGAGGAGACCACCACCGGCGTGCACCGGCTGTACGAGATGCACCGCGACGGCACCCTGCTCTTCCCGGCGATCAACGTCAACGACTCGGTGACCAAGTCGAAGTTCGACAACAAGTACGGTTGCCGCCACTCGCTGATCGACGGCATCAACCGGGCCACCGACGTGCTCATCGGCGGCAAGGTCGCCGTCGTCTGCGGCTACGGCGACGTCGGCAAGGGCTGCGCCGAGTCGCTGCGCGGCCAGGGCGCGCGGGTGATCATCACCGAGATCGACCCCATCTGTGCGCTCCAGGCGGCGATGGACGGCTACCAGGTCACCACCCTTGAGGACGTGGTGGAGATCGCCGACATCTTCGTCACCACCACCGGCAACAAGGACATCATCCTGGCCTCCCACATGGCGCGGATGAAGCACCAGGCGATCGTCGGCAACATCGGCCACTTCGACAACGAGATCGACATGGCCGGCCTGGCGCGCACCCCCGGCATCGTCAAGGAGGAGGTCAAGCCGCAGGTCCACACCTGGACCTACCCCGGCGGCAAGGTGCTGATCGTGCTGTCCGAGGGGCGGCTGCTCAACCTGGGCAACGCGACGGGCCACCCGTCGTTCGTGATGTCCAACTCCTTCGCCAACCAGACGATCGCGCAGATCGAGCTGTTCACCAAGACCGAGGAGTACCCGGTCGGCGTCTACACCCTCCCCAAGCACCTGGACGAGAAGGTCGCCCGCCTCCACCTGGACGCGCTCGGCGTCAAGCTCACCACGCTGACCGACGACCAGGCCGCCTACCTCGGCGTGCCGGTGGAGGGCCCGTACAAGGCGGACCACTACCGCTACTGACACCCGCACCCACGCCCAAGCACCACCCGCCGGGCCCCGGACCTGCTGCCAGGTCCGGGGCCCGGCCCGCTCCCGCCGTAGCATGCGGCTATGCCCAGCGGCCGCTACTCCCTGCACGATCCCCACGACGACACCCCCCTCGGAGAAGAACGCTTCAGCTGCGCCCCCGGCCCCGCCGGCTGGCGCTACACCTCGCAGACATCGACCGCCGACGGCACCCCGGACGGCGCCGTCGACCTCACCCTCGACTCCCTCGGCCGACCCCTGCGCCTCCAACTGCGCGCCGGGGACTGGCAGATCCGCGGGGGCACCCTCGACGGTCTGGCCTGGGTCCGCACCCATGCCTCCGACCCCGACGGCAGCCATGCCACGGAAGGGCATGACCGCGCCCACGCCTTCACCGGCCGCTCGCCCGCATTCCTGGTCGCCACCGCCCGGCTGCTCCGGCTGGAACCCGGAGGCAAGGCACGGCTGCGCCTGGTCGCCCTCACCGAACCCGTACTCGCACCACGCACTCTCGACCAGGGCTGGTCACTGGACGGAATCGAATCACACGCCACTGACAACGGCCCGCTGCTTGTGGAGCGCTACAGCGTCGCGGACCTGGAAACCGGCGAGCAGTACGTCGTCCACCTGGCCGGAGACGTGGTCCTGGCCGCCCCCGGAGTGGAGCTGGAGGAACTCGACGCCCCGCCCAACCAGCAGCGCCCAAGCGGCTGACGACCGCTCAGGACGGCGGCGCGAAGCCGCTCCCGCTGCCCCGGTCGTCCTCGACGGGGGCAGCGGCAGGGGCAGCGTCGGGGGCCGCCGCAGGCGGCGGGCCGACCGGCCCGGGGGCGGTGAAGGGCGGGGGCGGAGCGGCCACCGGCTTGGTCGGCATAGGCATAGGCATGGGCATGGGCATGGGCATGGGCATCGCCGCCGGGTACGCCGGCTGCTGGTAACCCGCGGCTCGCACCCACTCCCGCCGCTGCCGCTCGGCCAGCATCGCCCCGAGGAACGCCGCCGGGTGCAGCCCCTGCGGCGCGGCCCCGCCGGTACGCGCCAGCACGTCCGACGCCAGCTGCTGCGCCATGCTCCAGGCGATCTGCGGGTCCAGCTGGTGCATCCGGCCCAGGTACTGCCGGACCGCCAGCCACAGCCCGTCCGGCACCGCCGAGAGGTCGAGCGCGGCCAGCTGCCCGCCCACCGCCTGGAGCAGACCGGGCGGCAGCGGCGGCAGCGGCGCCTTGCCACCCCGGGCGCCCGGCACCCGCTCGCGGACCACCAGGGTGCCCGCGAAGACATCGCCCAGCCGCCGCCCCCGGGCCGAGACCAGTGAGCTGACGGTCGCGGGGACGCCGACCAGCAGGATGATCTCGAAGAACCCGACCAGCCCGCGGACCAGCGCATGGCGGAACCTGACCGGCCCGCCGTCGGTCCTGACCACCCGCAGCCCCAGCGCCAGCTTGCCCACCGAACGCCCCCGGGACAGCGACTCCACCGCCACGGGTACGCCGACGAAGACACCCACGGTGAGGCTGAGCACCGCCGCCGCAGCCGCCGCGTCGTCCAGGTCCGGGGCGGCGAACGCCAGCCCCAGCGTCAACACGAAGATGACCACGAGCAGCACGGCCAGGTCGAGCGCGTAGGCGATCATCCGGCTGGGAAGCTTCGCAGGCTGCACCCCCAGGACGACGGCCTCGCCGGTCACCAGGTCGCTCACAGCACCCACCCGCTTCTCGCGCACCGCCCTGCGGTCGGCGCAGTTCCTCGCGCGGACCGGTACGCCGGCGGCCACCCGGCCCCGGCAGCAGCCCGCCCGCGATCTGCTGCGGTCAACATACGGCCGCCGCCGGGACGCCCGGAAGCCGGTCACCGCCTCTGGCAAGCTGGTGCCCCCGTCCGCCCGCCGTCACTGGAGCCCCGCGCATGGACCTGGACGTCTTCGTCACCACCCACCGCGCGGAGTGGGCCCGGCTGGAGCTGCTGTGCCGGCGCCGCCGCCTCACCGGCGAGCAGGCCGACGAACTCGTCGAGCTCTACCAGCGGGTCACCGCCCACCTCTCCCAGGTGCAGTCGAGCGCCCCCGACCCCGCCCTCGTCGGTCGGCTGACCTCGCTGGTCGCCCGCGCCCGCAGCGCCGTGACCGGCGCCAGGTCCCCGGGCTGGCAGGACGCCGGACGCTACTTCGCGACCACCTTCCCGGCCGCCCTCTACCGCACCAGGAGGTGGTGGATACCCACCGCGCTGGTGTCACTGGCCCTGATCGCCGTCGTCGCCGTCTGGGTCGGCACCCACCCGGACGTACGCGCCACCATCGCGGCACCGGACGAGATCCGGCAGATGACCCGCCCCGGTGGCGAGTACGAGACCTACTACTCCAGCCACCCGGCCGGTTCGTTCGCCGCCCAGGTGTGGACCAACAACGCCTGGGCAGCCGCCCTCTGCCTCATCGGCGGCGTGGCCCTGGGCCTCCCCGTCCTCTACGCACTGGCCGGCAACATCGTCAACATCGGCATCGGCGTCGGACTGATGGCCTCGGCCGGCCGACTCGACCTCTTCCTCGGCCTGCTGCTGCCACACGGGATGCTGGAGCTGACCGCCGTCTTCGTCGCCGCCGGCATGGGCCTGCGCCTCGGCTGGACGGTCATCGACCCCGGCCCGCGCACCCGGGCCACCGCCCTGGCCGAGGAGGGCCGCGCCACCATGGGCATGGTCATCGGCCTGGCGGCGGTCCTGCTGGTCTCGGGCGTCCTGGAAGCCTTCGTCACCCCCTCCGGCCTGCCCACCTGGGCCCGCATCGGAATCGGCGGCCTGGCGGAGGCACTCTTCCTGGCCTACGTCTTCCTGCCGGGCCGCCGGGCGCACCTGGCGGGTGACATCGGGGACGTGGAGGCGGCCGACCGTACCGATGAGCTGCCGGTCGCCGCCTGAGGCGATGTGCAGGCGACCCCGCTGACCTGGTAGTCTCATGATCACGCCACCGAGCCATTGACAGCGGTCCGGTGTGCGAGTAGGTTTGAACGGTTGCCTCCGACTGGACACGGTTGAGAGCAGGCGTTAATGTCTACGACATCGCCGGTCCGGTTGGCACATCGCTGACTCGCAGAGAATCCCAAAATTCGATGCGGTCACGTGCGCCCCGGGGCAGCGAATCCGAAAAACGGAGTTCCAAGGTTCTGATAGGCTCTGGAGCGAAGTTCGGAAAAGAACCCCGCCAGCGGGGGTCGGAAACGCGGTAAGCGGGTCTGATAAGCTGGTGAAACCGAAGGGAAGCGCCCGGAGGAGCCTGTGAGAGGGTTCC